>JANLTX010000021.1:0-127074 GCA_031363095.1 Armatimonadota bacterium
AGGAACATGGTGGCGCTAGTCGCCTTCCGCAACCTTGTTTTTAACCGCCTGCAATACAAAAACCCCTCGGGCCTGGTATTCCTCCCGGACCGGTCGTTTGTTTGCGCTTGTCCCCCATCTCATGGACAGGGTTTGTTGTTAGTTTCGGCTCTTGATTTGAAGTCGGCCCGTCGCCGGATCGTACTCCACGTCCACGTCGAGCGCCTGGCCGACGAAGCTCAGCGGGACGATGGTCCGGCCACGCTCGATAGACGCGGCTTTCTCCATCGTGATCGAGGTTCCGTTGACTGTCGCGCCGGTCTGGCCGACCCGGATAATCACTTCTTTTTCCGCGTTGACGGCCCGCACGACCTTGGTCTGCGGCGACCACATCACCTGACCGCCCGTGTGCTCGAAGATCTGGCGGAACGGGGCGAGCGGCATGCCATGCTCGACACGCGGGGCGACATCGAAGGCGATCATGCGACCGTCGTAGGCCACCTGGAAGGTCCGGGCGGCGTCCGGGAGGCGCAGGGTCTCGCTGGCGAGCTTCGGAAGGCCCGTCATCGGCAGAGGCTTGACCGGCGCGAGCGTCCCCGGCTTGTTGGGTCCGGCGATGGCGACCAGCGGCGGAAGCGAGGTGACAGAGCGGCGACTCGCGACACTCGGGGTCTTGATCTCGCTGGCGCGGGAGCCTTTGAGATTGCCGTTTGCCGGGAAAAGCTCCATGGCAAGCTGTCCGGCGGGCCGGGACTTTACAGAGACACCGGGCGCGACCGGGCGAATGCCCTCGGCGCGGCGCTCGGAGCCAGCGAGGCGGCTAGCACCGACCGACGCGACGTTCAGCTCACCGAACGGAACGAGCGCGGTCTGGGCGGGGCCGGGAAGCGTCACGGGCCTGGTTGCCTTGGGCGTCGCGAGATCGGGGATCTCGGTCATTCGGATCGTGTTGCCGCCGGGATTGTCCACGAAGACCTGCATCTTGCGCGTCGAGGTGGCGTTGGCCGACTCTAAATAGCCCAGCGCCTCGATGGTGTGGTAGCCGTTGGGCACTGTGGTCGTGTCCCAGGAGTAGTTGAACGGCGGGAAGTTCTTGAGGGTCTTCCACTGCTTGTCGATATAGAAGCTCACATACGGCTGGACGCCGCCACGCGTGGGGGCATCGACCTCGATCTCGATCACGCCCGAGACCCGATTGCCGTTGCCCGGCTTGCGGAAGGTCATCTCCGGCCCGCCCGAGGCGTTCTTCAGCTCGGGGATCGCCGGAGCGAGTGTTCCGCCTGCGATCACGATCTGGCTGGTCACCGACGACGTAGAGCCATCTTCGGCGATCACGCGGATCATGATCGTGTGGATGCCCGCTTTGAGCGTCGTGCCGTCCACGTCGAACTTCAGCCGACCGCGCAGCTTGGGGGTGCCGAGGCCCTGCCGTGCCCAGCGCTCGCCGTCCACCCACATCTCGGCGACGGAGATCGGGGTTGCGCCCTTGCCGGTGAAGTCCACCTGCATCTCGAACTTACCGGGGACGATCTCACTCTGGAGCGGGCTGAGAACTTTCATGTCGGCAGCCGTGCCGACGACGACGGGAGGCTTGGCCTGCACCGGGGACGAGAGCGCAACTGCCGCGAGTGCGGTCAGGGTTGCGGGCAGCGCCATCATTGCCGCGCTGCGAAACCGTTGAGTCTTTGCCATGGAGCTACCACCTAATTTCAGGAGCGTACCCGCACGCGAGCCGCTCTGGGGAACTTGCCGCCAGAATACACGGGTGGGCGGGATTTGTCAAGCAGTTTCTTTGTGGCCCTCAGAGAAAGCATCTCCGGAGCATCTCCCCGGCGTCACCGCCGACCCTCTTCGTTTTTGCTCGTTCCTCGCCGAAGAGGATGAAGAAGCTATAAACGCGGCGCTTGTGGGTAAATTCTGTACCCTCTTCCCGCGAGCTTGCAAGCAAAGCACCGGGGTGTGCTCCGGCGAAATGCCCTCAGAGGTTATGTTTCTTGACGATCTCTAAAACCGCCTCGCCGAACTTGGCGGCTTTCGCGGGGCCGATTCCGGCCACTTCCTGGAGATCGAACTCGTTGGCGGGCTTGCGAGCGGCGATCCCCATGAGCGTTTTGTCCGCGAAGATCACGTAGGGTGGGACGGCGTTTTCCGAGGCCAGGACACGCCGCCAGTCTTTGAGGGCCATGAGCAGGTCCGGGTCGGCATCGGGGTCCAGCTCGATTTTTGAGCCGGGCGCACGCGGCACAGGCGAGGTGCGCCAGGTGATGTCGCACGCGCCCTCGTCGATGGCCTCGGTCCCCTTTTCCGTTAAATACAATCTTCGGTATTCGTCCTCGTCGTCGCGGCGGAGATAGCTCTGCTCGATCAGCGCCTCGACCAGGCGCTCGACCTCGGCTTTCTTGAGGCTTCCCAGCGCCCCGAAGCTTGCGACGCGGCCCTCGCGGACGGGCGCATCGGGCGTCCCGCGCAGGGTGCGCACCAGCCCGCTCTTGCCGAGCGCGAACGGGGACCGGCTCGACGCCAGCTCGGAAACAATGGAAAGCCCCGCCAGCCCCTCGTTGCCGTCCCGCAGCCCCGGTGATGGGGAGCCAGATTCTGATCTAGCCTTATCTGGTCGCCTCGCCCTACTTCGCTCCCCATTATTGGGGATGGGGGAAGCTATCGGCTTGCACACGTCGCAGGCGTCGCAGCCCTTGTGGGGCCAGCTATCGCCAAAATAACGAGCGATCTGCTTGTGACGGCACTGATCCAGCCGGGCATAGTCGCGCATGGCCTGCATCCGCTCCGACGCCCCCCGTGCCCGGTGCGCCAGAACCTGCTCCAGCCGGGCCTTGGAGTCGGGCGGGGGCGTGAGAAGTTCCAGTAGCAGGTCGCGCTGCCCGGCGCGATAGGTCAGCCGCCCGGCGTCCTGCTCGGCAAGAACGCTGGACTCCAGCTCGGGCAGTGGGATTCCGACCGACTCGGAAAGCCCCGCCGGGTCGAACTCGCCCGAGAGACTGTCGAACGGCCCGGCTTCCGTGGCTTCGTCGAGAAAGTCCGAGTAGAGCGTCATCCGGCGCGGGATGTCCGTGTGCCGCAGAATCAGCCCCTGCTCCTCCAGCACGGGCAATGCCTGGCGCACCAGCCCGTCGTCGCCATCCACGCCCGCTGCGAGGGTCTCGAACGCAACGCCCCCGATGCGCCGACGGCCCAGCGCGGACTTCACGGAGTTGTACACCGAGCGCAACCGGTCGAACGTCAGCGTGTCTTCGTTGAGCCGCCGAGTCGCTCCTGCGGCATCCGACGATGCATGCAACAAAACGCACGTGCTGGGAGCGCCGTCGCGCCCGGCCCGGCCCGCTTCCTGGTAGTAGTTTTCGAGCGTTCGGCTCGGATGATAGTGCAATAAAAAACGAATATCGGACTTATCGACGCCCATTCCGAACGCGACCGTGGCGGTCATCACCCGGATCTCGCCCGCCATGAACCGGTCCTGGGCCGCCGCACGCTCGGCAGGCGGCAGCCCGGCGTGGTAGAAATCCGCCGCGACTCCCTGGCGCTTGAGCATCCGGGCGATCTGCTCGCATTTTTCGCGGCTCTGGCAATAAACCAATCCCGCACCCGGAAACTTCTGGCACAACTCCAGGGTAGCCCAGAGCTTGTCGTCCTCGCCTTTTACTTTGCGGCACTCTAAGTACAGGTTCTTGCGCCAGGTCGGGCGGGTGAGCCGGTGGAGCTTGCGCCCAAGCTGACTCTCGATATCGACCTGGACCTCGCTCGTCGCCGTCGCCGTGACGGCCAGCACGGAGCGCGGATTCAGCGCCTGCACCGCCTGTCCGACCGCGCGGTAGTCGGGCCGAAAGTCGTGGCCCCACTGCGAGATGCAGTGGGCTTCATCAATAACAATCAGAGAAAGCCCGGCCCGGCGCAGCGCATGAAGAAACGGCGGCTGCCGCAATCTCTCCGGGGCGGCATAGATTAATTTTAGCTGGCCGTCGCGCACCCGTGCGAGCCGCCGTCCCACCTCCGACGGCTCCAGCGACGAGTTGATCAGCGTGGTCCGCTCGGCGACCTCGGGCGAGAGATTCTCGGTCTGATCTTTCATCAGCGCGATCAGGGGCGAGAGAATCAGCGTCGCGCCGGGAAGCAGCATCGCCGGAAGCTGGTAGCAAAGCGACTTTCCGCCGCCCGTCGGCAAGATCGCCAGCGTGTCGCGCCCGGCCACCGCCGACTCCACGATCTCGCGCTGGCCCTCGCGGAAGTCGGAATGCCCGAAGAGCCGAGAAAGCTCGGCGGAGAGTTGATCCACAGACGCCAGTGTACCGCCCCTATTTTCCTGGCATCCTTGCCAGCCGGTACAACTCCCTGGTATAGTCGGGAGAATTGGCGCTGATCCTCAGGGCCGAGCAGCAATTATTTCTGGGACGCAGACGTTAGGAAGGCTGAAAAGCATGGGTAGAAGCAAAGTATCTGAGCGACGCGAGGCAGCGGCGCAGCGGGCAACGAGGGCACTTCAGGCACTGGGAATCGCGGCGATTGTATTGGTTCCTCTGGGCGCGGCGCAGGCGCAGGCTCCCACCCCGAACTTTCAGTGGAATAACTTTATTTCCGCCGGGACGCAGTGGGCGAACGCCAATAACTGGATTCCTGCCGGGCCGCCGCCCAGCAGCATCGACCAGATTTTAGGCTTCGGAAGCTCGCCGCTCCAGACGGTTACTGGCTACACGACGACCAACGCCAGCGGCAACTTCAATGTCAATAGCCTTGTTTTTACGGCGAACTCGAACTCCCAGGGCGGAATTACGCTGACCAACACCCTCGCGACGGACGCAGTGGTCTTCAACACGGATTCGCTGGCGACGCTACCGTCGGTCTGGCAGATGGGAACGGGCCGCGTCAGCATCCGGCATGCGGTTGCGGGCACAGGAGGCATCGTCCTTGCGGGCGGCGCGGGCGGAACCACGCTTCGGATTCGCGGAACGGGCATCGGCGACACGTACCTCGACACGAGCATCGTCCAGACGGGCGCGGCCAGCGGTCTTCAGATCAACCAGACAGGAACCCGCCCGTTCTTCACCGGAAGCGTCACCCGGCTCGGCGGCTCGGCCAGCACGTTCACCGGCGGCGTCGATCTAACGGCGGGCAACTTGATGCTCGGGAACGTCCTCGGAACCACGGGCGCGTTCAACCCGACCACCGCCGTCGCCGCAACTCCGGTCAACGCGCTGGGAACCGGAACTCTCACGATCAACGGCGGCTCGCTCCAGTTCGACCCGACCGCGATCTCGTCGGGCGTATCGCCGACGGGTGCCACGGGGACGCTTCAGGTCAATAATGCCGTCGTGCTGAACTCGGCCCTGAACCTGACGGGAGTCGCACCGGCGACTGCGCCGAGCGGGAGCATCGTGGGGATATTCGCCGGGAACATCTCCGGGGTCGGTGGAATCAATGTGGTTCCGACCAACGGAACCGTCAACTTCGGCTTCACCGGCAACAATACCTTCAGCGGCCCGCTGAACATCGCCGCCGTCGGCAACACGGTCTCGACCCTCCTGATCGGAACGGCGAACGTCAGCACGGGGAACCTTGCGGGAACGACGGCCATCACGATCACGGGCAACAGCTCGATGACACTGAACAACGTCTTCGGGGCAGCCACCCGACTCAACACGACGACCGCGCCGAGCCTGACGCTCAACCGGGGGAACTTCAACCTGTTCGGGAACCCGACCACGAGCGTCGCCGAGACTCTCGGAGTCCTGACCGTCAACGGCACCGGCTCGATCCAGGCGCTGGCCGGAAGCTCGACCGTCGGGACGGCCTCGCTGACGTTTGCGAGCCTGAATCGTGGCCCGGACAACAAGGGAACGCTCTCTCTCACCGGCACGGCTCTGGGAAGCGGCACGGGGAACGGCGAAGGAATTATCTCGTTCACCGCAAATCCGGGCGGCGCACTCGGCGGCGGCGGCGGCGCGGGAACCACGAACCGGGATATTCTTCCCTACGCGGTCGTGAACTCCCAGGTTCTGTTTGCGGGAATCTCGGGAACACTTAGCACCGCAGGAACGACGCTCAACGGGAACTTCGTGACCTCGCAGGCGGCGAACCTCGGCCTGGCACGCTGGGACGCCGGGACGCTTCGAATCGCGCCGCTGGCAGGAACCGAGTACGCGACGAACCTCTACACGACGGGAACCACCGCGCCGACGGCCAACATGCGGCTCCAGAGCACCTCGGCCACACCGAATGCGTTCAGCGCCGCAAAGATCAACAAGCCGACGACGGTGAACGCGCTGGTTCTCGACACCAACATCGTCGGCTCGACCGTCGTACCCATCGGAGTCTCGGTGGGCGGCACCGGGACGCTCACTGTCGGCAGTGGAACGATCCTGAACGGCACGGGCGGAAACAGCCTCACCATCACGACCGTCACCCACCCGAACCTGATCAACCTGGGCGGCCTCGACTTCGGGGCGAACACGGGCTACCTTCAGACCGTCACCAACCTGATGATCAATGCCCCGATCTCGGGAAGCGCCGGGCTGGTGAAGTCGCAGTTCGGAACCGCGATCTTGAACGGCAACAGCACGTTCACCGGCGGACTCTGGCTCAACGGCGGCCCGGTCCAGTTCAGCACCGACAGCAACCTCGGGGCGGCAGGTGAAGGACTGACGTTCAACTCTGGACTCTCGACCGGCCTGAGCTACCTGCCCAGCAACTTGTTCGCGTCCACGGCGGCGGGAAGCCTCACCGTGAATCGCCCGATCACGGTCGGTGCCTCCGGCGGAATTATCAACGTGGGGCTGACCGGCAGCAACCTGTCCCTGACAAATGCCATCAGCGGAACGGGCCAGCTCTTCAAAGCGGGCGCAGGAATTCTGACGCTCGCGGGAGTCAACACCTACACAGGGAACACAGCGGGCAACGCGGGAATTCTCGCGGTTCGCAACGACAGCAACCTCGGGGCGGCGTCCAGCAGCGTGGTTCTGGCCGGAATGACCTTCCAGCCGCTCACCAGTTTCTCCACCAGCCGCGACTTTCTCCAGACGGCGACCTCGACGATCTTCACCAACGGCAGCAACCTGACGCTCGATGGCAACTTGACGAACCAGCAGCAGCCATCGGCGACCCAGACGCTCTTCAAAGTGGGCCTCGGCGATCTGATCCTGACGAACGCCAACACGTTCAACCAGTCGTTCCAGCTCGGTGAGTCCACCCCGCTCGTCCGGGCAAGTGCGCCGTCGGGTGCGCAGACAGCGGGCCGCTTGATTCTTTCGGGAGCCAACGGCAGCATCAACCAGTCGGCGTCGGTCTTCGCCATCGGCGGCGGCGAGATCATCTTAGACAACAGCGTCAGCGCCAACTCGAACCGGCTTCCGAACGCGACGCTCTCGCTGATCGGCGGCGGGCTGACTCTGATCGGAAACGTCGGAACCCCGATCAACGAGCAGATCGGCGCTCTCTCGATCAACAACGCCAACAACCAGTACGGCGGCAGGCTTACTATCGACTCGCCCGCCGGGGCCGGGGCGACGACGCTCACTTCTACGGCGGCGTACTCGGTGCAACCCGCGCCGAACGTCGGGACACTCTTCGTCCGCGCGACGAACCTCGGGGCGGCGGCGGGCGACCGGGGCGTTCTGGTGCTCCCCACCAACCCGACCCAGACAGGCGGCCTGATTCCCTCGATGGTCGGTGCCACCAGCGCCACGGCAGCCGACGCCACCGATTTTCTGACGACTCAGACGATTGTGAACGCCGCGCCGAACTCGAACCAGTTCAGCGTCGTGCCGTTCTCCGCGTACACGGCGGGCGTCGGCGCACTCGGCGCGGGCGCGGCGGCCAACACGTTCGATGTGACGGGCGCGGCGACGTTCGCCGGAGCGAGCGCGGCGAACGCGCTACGAATCCAGGCGGGCGGCGGCGTGGACCTCGGCGGCGGGACGATGACCCTCGCGGCTGGCAATATTCTCACCACGGGCGGAGCCAACACCGGAATCACCAACGGAACCCTGAACTACGCAGCGGGCGTCACCGCGCGCTTCTCCGTGGCGTCGGGCAGCGATCTTACGGTCTCGGTGCCGATCATCGGAACGACGGGCGGCCTCAACAAGCTGGGCGGCGGGACGCTCACGCTCAACAACCCGGTGACTTCAACTACCGGGCTTATCGGAATCTCTGCCGGAACCCTGAAATTGGGCGGAGTCGGGATTCTCCCCATCGCAAGCACCCCGTTCATCAACACCGGCGCGACGCTTGATCTCAACAACAACAACACGACCCTCGGCGGGCTGGTCGGCTGGGGCGACACGAACCTGGGCACGGGAAGCCTGACCATCGACTCGACGACCAGCCCGATCCTGGCCTACGGCGGCGGGTTTGTCGGATCGGGTGCGCTGATCAAGCAGAACACCAACACACAGATTCTTGCCGGAAACAGCCCGAGCTTCACCGGCGACGTGCGAGTGCTCGGCGGCGGCCTGACGGTCAACTCCACCGGGGCGCTCGGAACGGGAACGACGCCGATCCTGCTCGGCAACACGACCGGCACGGTCCCGTCCACACTCACTCTCGGGGCGGCGGTGAATAGCTTCAGCCGCGACATCACGGTTCAGGCGGGCAGCACTCCCGCGACGGCGCACACGCTGACGCTGGGTTCGGGGATCAACGCGATCTCCAGCAACATCGCGATCAACAACACGAGCGCCAGTAGCACCTCGGGCGGGTTCACCGGAACGGGTATCGGGCTGCGGCTGAGCGGCACCAGCGGCGCAGCGGCAGGCACCAACACGTACTCAGGAACCATCAGCGGCGCGGGCGGGCTGCTGATCTTCGGTGGCAACAACGTGCTCTCGGGCAACAACACCTACTCCGGCGGCACGATGGTGGACACCGTGACAACCGCCTGGCTGGGCGCAGGAAGCAACGCGGCGTTCGGAACCGGCGCAGTGAGCTTCACCACGGGCTTCGGAGCCAACCTGCGAGCCGAGGGCGGAGCCAGAACGCTGGCGAACCAGATCAACCTCTCCAGCACGGGCGGCTACTTCGGAGTCGCTGGAACCAACGACCTGACGCTCAACGGCGCGTTTGACCTCCAGGGCGCGGCGGTCGCGCAGACGCTCAACATCATGAGCGCCGGGACGACGACCATCGGCGGCGTGATCCAGAACGGAACCGGCGGGATCGTCAAGAACGGCGTCGGGACACTGAACCTCACGGGCAACAACACCTACACCGGCCCGACCGTCCTCAACGCCGGAACGACGCTCGCCAATAACACGGCAGGGAACGCGCTGACAGCGACCACGGTGAACGCCGGGGCGATTCTGGGAGGCTCCGGGAGCATCGGCGGGAACCTTACCGTCGCGACGGGAGGGATCGTCGCGCCGGGCAACAGCCCTGGAATTCTCACCGTCAACGGAAGCGCGACGTTCAGCGCAGGCTCCAACCTGGAGACCGAACTCAACGGAACCACGGCAGGCACGGGCTACGATCAGCTTGCCGTGAACGGAGCCGTCGATCTGGGCAATGCAAATCTCCTGTTGAGCCTGGGCTACGCGCCCGCCACGAGCGACTTCTTCTACCTCGTCAACAACGACGCGGCAGACGCCGTCACCGGGACGTTCTCCGGACTCGTGCAGGGCGGCAACGTCTTCGCGAGCTTCGGTGGCGGCAGCTACATGGGAACCATCAGCTACACCGGCGACTCGAATACGACGAACTTCCTCGGGGCAGGCAACGACGTGGTGCTCTTCGGGTTCACCGCCGTGCCGGAGCCGGGAACCCTCGCGCTTCTCGGACTCGGCGCACTCGGCCTCGTGCCGATGCTCCGCCGACGCAAGCGCTGAACCCACCCTTGCCCTCCCTTTGCCGCAAAGGGAGGGTGGACACGAGGTTTACGAGTGGCCGGGTGGGTTCGAGTGGCCGGGTGGGTTCAGGCGGGCTTTTTTTAGGTACACTGCTCGTATGTTCACCCCGCCCCAGGCGCTCTACTTCCCCCCCGACCCGTCCGTGATCGATGTCCGCAAAGAGTTCGGTGCAAAGGGCGATGGGCGGGCCGACGACACGGACGCTCTCCAGAAAGCGCTCGATGCGTCGTGCGGGACTCAGGGCAAGACGCGCGTTTTGTTTCTGCCAAAGGGGACGTATCGGCTCACAAAATCTCTGGTCATAAAAAATGCCCTCGGGCCATGGCTCTACGGACAGAGCCGCGACCAGGTTATTCTGAAGCTGGACGACGGCGCAAAAGATGTCACGGCGGTCCTGCGCACCCACCCGAGCGAAAAAGGCCCGACCAGCGCAGACTGGTTCATGCGCAACGTCTACAATTTGACGATAGACGCAGGAAATAACCCGAATACCGATGGCGTTCGCTGGTATGCAACTAACTCGGGGATTTTAAAGAATGTTAAAGTTATTGGCAACGGCAAAATCGGGGTCAACGCAGGATTTTTAGATCAGAGCGGCCCGAATTTAATTCAAGATGTTGACATAACAGGCTTTGAGACCGGAATTCTCTCACAATGGATATGGGGAGAGACGCTCTCGCGAATCAAAATCAAGAACTGCCGGAAAAATGGGGTTGTCGTCTCGGCAAACGCGGTCGCTATCGAAGATTTGACTGTTGAAAATACGCCGCAGCCCATAAGTATCGAGAGGCCCAACGACTGGGGCCACTGGAGCGGCGTCGTGGCGCTCGTCGGCGCGACGTTCAGCGGCCACGATGTCAAAAGCCCTCCTATCTCCAATCAAGGGGTTCTGTATGCCCGCGACGTAACCATGAACCGCGCCCCGCAGCCCGAGCAGCTCGTGCCCGCTCGCAAGACGCTGGGAGGAGGCGAGAGTACGCTCTTGCCCATTCGCCCGGAGCCGGTGGTTCCCTGGGAGACGAACCCGAGGAAGTGGGTCTGTATCGACGACTTCGGAGCGCGGGCCAACGACAACGACGACGATACCCCGGCGTTTCAGAGAGCCATCGACGAAGCCGCGCGGCGTGGCGCGACCACGGTCTATCTGCGCGGCTGCGGCGGACCGGAACCGAACTGGCACGTCTTGCGCGGCACCGTGCGGGTCCATGGCAGCGTCCGGCGCGTGATGGGCCTGGGCTGGGGCCGGATCCTTGGCATCGAGGGCGGCGGCTTCGTGGTCGATGACACCAGTGCGCCCGTCGTCCAGTTTATGAACATAGACAGCTTCGGCGGCCCGCCTCCCACGCTCACCAATCGCTCGAAAAAAAGGGCACTGGTGGTCGAGAGCTGCGGCGTGAGCGTGATCGGCGAGGGAGCCGGGCCGATCTTTATGACCAACTGCCCCGCCCAGGTGAACCTGAAGACACCCGGCCAGAGCCTCTGGGCGCGCCAGCTCAACCCCGAGGGAGCCAGCGACGACGGCCTTGTCAAAAACAACGGGGGGAAGCTCTGGGCGCTGGGCGTCAAGTGTGAGGGCAAGGGAATCCGTTTTTCGACAAAAAACAATGGTCGGACCGAGATATATGGCGCGTTCATGTATTCTTCTCATGACACTGAGTCTGACAAACGCTCGATGTTTGAAGTAACCGGAGCCTCACTGAGCGTCTTTGGCCTGAGAGAGATATCTTTTACCCAGATATGCTTCCCCGTAAAAATAAAAACGCCCGAAAAAACCATCACCAGCCAGGACGAAGGCGGCTGGATCGGCTGGTCTCGCTACGACATCTCCGGGCGATAAGCGATACACTGAACCCATGGCCTACAGCGAGTTTACACTGACAGAAGTAACCCACCGCTTCGAGCTGAACATCGACGAGTCCCAGGATTTATTTGCCACGGTTCCGTCGCTGACCCCGAGCTCGTGGCTTCAAACGGTCTTGACCGAAGACGCACCTCTTGCACTCGCGGTTCAGACGGAAAAAGTGAGATCAGAACTGTTAATCAGCCCTATTCTGATGGAACTACGCCGTCAGATCCCCGAGCGAATCGGTGTTTTTTCGGGAGTGGAGTTTAATGTAGACCCGGAGCGTGGACTGTCTGGTTTTTGCGACTTTATTCTTTCACTATCTCCCGAACAATGGCTGCTTCAAGCCCCGGTGCTTGCTGTCGTTGAAGCAAAAAACGAAAACCTTCGTAGCGGAATGGGTCAGTGCATCGCTGAGATGGTTGCCGCTCAGCTTTTCAACGAGCGCGAGGGCGAACCACTCCGCTCAGTGTATGGCGCAGTGACCACCGGAGATATTTGGAAGTTTCTTCGCCTGGACCACAAAACGGTATTTGTCGATAAACCCGTTTACTACATCGAATCTATCGAACGCATCCTGGGGATTCTCTACTCCCTTTTCCAGCCATGACCCAGAAACGTACGACCTGCAACGAGACATTTTGTCTGATACACTTCACTCAATTAATACAATTTAAGGAGAAAGATTTATGGAAAAAGATTCACCTCAACCTGTAAAAATTCTTTATGCAGATGACGCGCCAATGAAATATCTTGTCGATTATCTCTTACGCGTACTACCAAATGGATCAAAAATTGATACCGTAGAAACTGGCATTGCATTCAAAAACGCTTTTAATATCAAATCAGATTATAATTTTATAATTTTAGACCGTATGATGCCCATGCTACCACTCAATAAATCAAAGAAAATATCTGAAGCTCATAAAGAAAGTGGATTTTCTATAAATACAGGATTTCTTCTTTATCAGTATGTAAGATCAGTGAATGAAATAATACCTGTAGCAATTCTGTCTCAGTATATGGAAGAAAAATTTAGTTCCCCTTTAGAGAAAAATGATATTAATGTAAAATGTTTATCAAAATCTGAAGATATTGAAGATATTGCGGCTGTGATTCAGAGTTTCATGAAACCTACTTCGGAAGAAAACAAAATAGACTTCCTAATCCAGAAAGGATGGGAGTTACATTCTCAGATTTCAAATATTCAAAAAAACATCGATGAAATTAAAATAGATATGTCTGAGTTAAAGGAAGTTGCTTAAATGCCTGATTTTTCTGGCGCAGGTAATAAACTGAGCGAAGCTCTTGAGCTTTACTATACCATTAAGTCCCAGGTGAAGAATCTCGACGACGATGTCACAGGACTAAGAAACGATATTCGGGATTTCCGAGAGAAACTGCTTCGTATCGAAAATAGAATTACCGCACTGGAAGAAAATCGAAATACAACAGACTCTAAAATCACACGCATCGACGAGCTATCTCGGGAGCGGGTCGAACGAATTAAGTCGGAGACCAACCAGGAGCTTCGCACGCAAGTTGCCGAGGTTACTTCGAGCTTGAAAATCGACGCGGCTGAAGCCAAAACCAGGCTTGTCATCGAAGTAAATAACAAACTCAACGAGCTTCAGAATCAACTTCGGCTTATTCAAGAAATCACGCCATCACTTCCGCCAAAGGAAGATTGATTGGCTCAGAAATTTGCAATTTGTAACGAGACATTTGCGCCGCTGGATTCTGAAAATCCGTGGAGCTTTGCAGAAATTTGCGAATTTGTAAAATCGGTTGGTTATGACGGAATAGAGCTGGCTCCATTTACGTTTTCGAAAGATATTCGGACGGTTTCTCAAGCTCAGCGCGTGGAAATCGGTCGGATTGCGTCTGATAATGGGCTGGAGATTTGTGGACTGCACTGGCTTCTTGTTTCGCCGCCCGGACTGCACCTTCATACAACGGATTTTGCGCTTAGAAACAAGACCCGAGACTATTTACAGGCGCTGATCGAGTTTGCCGGGGAGATCGGTGCCCCAACAATGGTTCTTGGCTCGCCAAAAGCACGAACTCTGGAGAACAACGACTTCGACGGCGCGTGTAAACGGACCATCGAGACGCTGGGAAGTCTCACCGAAGCACTGAAAAGTGCGAACGTGACGCTGTGCCCCGAGGCGTTGCCCGCGCCGGAGTGCGATTTTTTGCTGACTCAGGCCGAGATCGCACGACTTGTGGATGAAATTGCCCATCCAAACGTCCAAATGATGCTGGACGTGAAGAGTATGTGCTCCGAACCCGACGGCCCGGCGCAGCTTACCCGAAAATACGGGCACCGGGCGGCGCATTTGCATGCAAACGATGCGAATCGGCGCGGGCCGGGCGCAGGCGAGACGGATTTTCACCAAATTGCCAGCGCCGCCCGAGAGAGCGGCTTCGACGGCTGGGTGAGCGTCGAGGTTTTCGATTATTCGCAGGGGGCTATGGCCATCGCCCGCGAGAGCCTCGCCCATTTGCAAGCCGCGTGGGGGTTTCCCCCTGCCCCCAATAATGGGGAAAGAGGCGCTACTCTTCTTTTGTGACGCTTGACCCGGCCTGGCCGATCTCCCAGCGCCAGAACGTGCCGGGCTGGCCCACGCGGCGGTAGCGAAAGATCGGCTCGCCGGGCGGAGCGGGGTAGCGCACCTGGAGCAGGGCCGATGGAAAGTCATCGAAGCTCAAGGTCGCACCGGGGTTGGCACCCCGTCCAGCGGTGGCGATGAGGCTGGCAAGCTCCTGCTGCGGATCGAGTGGGAGCTGGCGGAACAATAGGCCGCGCTCCGAGAGCGCATCGGTCTGCCGCCCGCGCGAGAGCACCCCGAACGCGTGCCAGTGCGGACGCAGGGTTGCGTTTTGCACGAGCGGCCACTCGGTCAGGCCGTACTGCTTCACCGCGCCCGTCGCCATGCTCTGCGAGTCGAGCTGGGCGTCGGAGAGACGCGCGATCTCGCCCAGATCCAGCGCCGAGAGCTTGCCCATCTGCCTTCGGGAAGACTCTTGCCAGCGCTCCAGCAAGCGACTCGGAACTTCCCGCTCCCGCGCCAGATAGTACCCCGACGTTCTGAACTGAAGCCAGTCGCTTTCGCCCTCGGTTTTCGCTTTTTCCCAGTCCCAGCGCAGCTTCGTTCGATCTCCGAGTGTATTTAGAGCGTCAAACAACGTTTTTTCTTTGAGAGTCACGTCGCTCTGGGGCATAAACCGGGTGAAGTAGTCTCCCATCACGTCTTGCTTCGTGGCTTTGTGAATCGCTTCGAGAACGTCTCCTGTAGTGCAGAGTTTTTCGTCTTTGAGCGTCGGCTCGGGCGAGATACTTACTTTTTGGGGAAAGAAAGCAATCTCTTTCAGCGCCTCGTTGTTTTTAGCATTCTCCGGGTCGGGAAAATTAGAGTAATCGCTAAATGCAGATATCGCAGACCAGGAGAAATCCGTTGCCACAACTTCAAACGCTTTTAACCCCATAGTCTTTAAATAATTTTTATCTAATACAACTCCAGGCTTTGAGTCATCCAATAAAAAAGAAACAGATAAATCACGCGATAATTTCTCCGTACCAGACATATCCTGGGCATCAGCCAGGACTACATTAAATTCACCCCGTAAGACAGCCTCTTTATTTCCGTCATCCAGCCTGGAAAGTGAAAGAAACTGAACCATACTGGAGACTTTTTCTTTGTTGCGCTTCTCTTCTTCGGCGACCTGGCCGCTGATGGGCTGAACCAGGCGATACCGAAAGTCCGGGTCGGTGCCGTTGCGCTCCCAGACATAGCCAAAGATGCGATTGACCTGGCGCATGAGATCGCGAAGGGTTCGTGCGCCGCAGAAAACCGTGATTTTGTCGTCGGCCACCGAGCGCCCTGCCGTGAACGTGACGCCCGTTTCTTGAGTAAGCTTGGCGCAGAGATCGGCAAACGAGATCCCCTTCTCGCCCAGCGCGACCCGTTTCTGGAGCCGCATGTCCACAATCTGGCGCTCGGACTCATAGGCGTTCAGCGCGACGCCCGCATTTCCGCTCGATGCCACCTGCGGCACCGGCACGACAATAAACTCGCTCTCTTTTTCCCTGGGAATGTCCGGCGTGGGCGCACTCAAAGCCTCCTCGGGCCGGGCGTTGATAAACGCAAGGTCGTCCTGATGCTGTCCCAGATTTGGACCTCTCCCTTGAAGCGCTCGTTCCTCGCTTTCGTCCCTCTCCGGCTGTCTCCCTCGTTCCTCGGGGCGAAGAGGGAAAATGTACGGCCTCAGGTCGATAACAGCCCGGCGCTTCGTAGATACCCCTTCGCCGGGTACCCAGCGGCTGGGTGGTTGCGAGGAAAAGGCCCGGGTACCCAGCGGCTGGGTGGTGGTCGGCGGTGACGCCGGGGGAGGTTGGTTTTGAGCAAGATGACGAGGCACGAGAGCAAGATGACTGCCTGCGAGACCAGGATCACCGGGAGGGAGAGCAGGATGACCGCCAGAATTGCGAAGATGACTGCCTGCAAAGGCAAGAAGGCCGAGCGAAAGAGCGCAAAGGGCTATCGGAATCGGCTGCATGCCACGACTTTTGCTCGACAGACGCTCGGTTTTGTTCAGAGCACGCTCGAAAAGCACGCCCTCCTCGGGCTGCTCCAGGTTCTCAAACCAGGTTTTTACTCGCTCGTTGTCCATTTTTCTCTCCATGCCTCCAGCGCCCTGTGCGCCAGAGATAGCTCGTAGTCCACGCGCCTGGCCGTCACGCCGAGGGACTGCGCCACTTCAACTCTTGTCCACTGCTCGACATCGCGAAGCAGAAACACCGTCCGCTGCCGGGGCGGAAGCGAGGCCAGTGCGTCCCGAACCATCGCGTTCTCGACCGCTTTGTTGTCCGCGCCCGCCGTGAGCAGGGTCACATCCGCAAGCGAAACGCTCGCACGCCGACTTTTCTGGACGTCCTGGCAGACATTCACCGCGATTCGGATCAGATAGGTCTTCACCGACGAGCGCCCCGCAAACTGCCCCGAGGTAAGTGCCCCAATGGCCTTCACAAACGTCTCCTGGACCGCATCTTCCGCCTCAGAGCGCCCGAGAAGCTGGCTGACACACACCCGAAAGAGCAGTGCCTGATGCGGCACCAGAAGCGCCGACAGCGCGTCGCGATCCCCGTGTCCCGCTCGGGTCAGCAGGGCGCGCTCGTGGTCGGTCACACGGATCGGTCGGAGTATCTCAGCCACCATGACGTTGTCTTCGTGAGTATAGACGCCCGGAATCACCCGAGTTTGCAAGTTTTTCGCGATGTCCCGTGGAATGAATTCCCGGCTACAACTACGAATTCGACCTGCGGTTGGCAAGCCAACCTTGTCGAATCAAAGAATTTTTAAATTTCCGGAATTCGACAAACCGAGCTTGCGAGGTGCAGGTTGAATTCGTAGTCATAGCCACGAATTCATTCGATGGTAAAAGCGTCTTAAAATTCTTTTCCGGTATAATCTCCCATGCCTGCACGGGATTTGAATACGCTGCATCTGTTTGTGCCGCCGAAGAGCCGCACGGCCTGGGAGAAACGTGCCGAAGCGCTTCGTCGGCAGGTGCTGGTGTCCTGCGGACTCTGGCCGCTTCGCACAAAGCGCCCGGCTCCCCGCGTTGCCGCTCAAGAGAGTTTCACCGGCGACGGACTTGTGGTCACCAACCTCGCGCTGGAGACGATGCCCGGCCTTTTTCTTTGCGGGACGCTCTATCGCCCCGACAAACCGGGCAAGTTTCCGGGCATTGCAAATTCGCACGGACACTGGGCCGACGGGCACGTCACGCGCGAGCCGGATGTCCCCAAAGCCAGCCCGAGCGACAAGAACCCCGCGCCGGGCCGCGCCGATTTAGTGGGACTGGCGGCGAATCTCGCCCGGCAGGGATTCGTGGTTTTTGCCTACGACATGCTGGGCTACAACGACACCGATCAAGTCGCGCACCAGACCTTCGGGAACAACCTGGAAAGCTATCTCTGGGGCACCACGGAGCTGGGACTTCAGACGTTTAATTCCCTTCGGGCCGTGGACTATCTGTGCTCGCTGCCGTTTGTCGATAAGAAGCGTCTCGGGGCGACAGGCGCGAGCGGCGGCGGGACACAGACCTTTCTTCTGGCCGCCATCGACGAGAGAATCACAGCGAGCGCACCCGTCAACATGGTCTCGGCGTCGATGCAGGGCGGCTGCACGTGCGAGAACGGCCCCGGCCTGCGTGTCGGCACGGACAATGTCGAGCTGGCCGCCACCTTCGCCCCGAAACCCCAGCTTCTGGTTTGCTGCACCGGCGACTGGACCAAAACCGTCCCGCAGCGAGATGCCCCGGCGATCCAGAGCGTCTACGGACTTTTTGGAGCCGCGCCGAGCTTCTCCGTTGAGCAGTTCCATTATCAGCATAACTTCAACGTCGAGAGCCGCGAGGCGGTGTCTGCGTTCTTCAAAAAGCACCTGCGCGGCGAACCGGGCCAGCTGGAAGTGCCGATTGCACTGCGGCCCGAGCAGCTTCGGATCAAGCGCCCGGCAGGAAAGACCGGCGAGCAGCTTCAAGCGTCGCTGAGGGCCGACGCCGAGGCCCGAGCGGGGGCGCTTCGCAGGCGCGGCGGCCCCCGTGCCCGCGCCCTCCTGCGCGACGGCCTCGCCACCGCCCTCGCGGTTCCCCCGGCCCCAATAATGGGGAGACAAAAACAAATTTCCTCGTCTGGTCCCCCGGGTACCCAGCGGCTGGGTGATTCGGGGCCGGGGGAAGTCCTGCTGGTCTGCACCGAGCGCGACGAGCGGGCAGTGGGCTGGGCGGCGGCGCTCGCCGCGCAGGGGCTTGTCGTCGAGACGCTGGCTCTGCCCCCGATTCTCTCCCATCGTGCGGCGCTCTGGGAGAACTTTTTCTCGACGTACAACCAGGCTCCGCTCGGCGAGCGCGTCGAAGAAATTCTAAAAGCTTCGGGCGGGCGGGCGCTGGCCGGGATCGGCGAGGCGGGGCTGTGGACGCTTCTGGCCGCCGCGCTTGCGCCCACTCCTGCCGCGTGCGAGTCGATGGGCTTCGAGGGCAGTGATAAATCTTACATCGAGCGTGCGTTCGCCCCGAGCTGGCGCGGCCTCGGCGGAATCGAGACCGCCCGCTGGCTCGCTGCCGAGAAGCCGCTCCGCTGGGAAAGCCAGCTCGATCCGGTAAGCAGTGCGGCCTGGCTACGACGCACTCTCAGGTAGCTCCGGTCACACACCAGGCGCGGTGCACGTTGGAGAGAAGCATGAAACAAACCAACGACAACGTAATTCAACAGGGCGAGAACCGCTTTCACTACATCGAGTACGGCGGCAAGGGCACTCCGCTGGTCTTTCTGGCGGGCCTTGGCAACACGGCACACATCTTCGATTCGTTCGCTCCTCGCTTTGTGAATCGCTTTCGTGTCCTTGCGTTCACGCGACGCGGCTTCGGAGCGTCGAGTCAGCCGACAAACGGATACGATACAGCCACTCTCACCGACGATATCGCTCAAAATCTGGATGCTCTCCAGATAGAGAGGGCGATTCTGGTAGGTCATTCTATTGCAGGGGGCGAACTCACGCGTTTTGCCACGCGCTACCCCGAGCGAACAATCGCAATCTCCTATCTGGAAGCGGCGTACGACCGAACAGGCCTGAATCAAAGACTGCTGAAGATGCTTTTGATGGACGCCTTGCCTCCCGTAGCGCCGGGAGCCAGTAAAAAAGAGAGAGCTTCTGCTCAGGACTATCAGAAATATCTCCTTCGGACGCGCGGCGTTCTCTGGCCTGATTCAGAAATTGTCGCGACTCAGCTATTTAATAGCTCCGGTCAACAAATCAAAGAACGTACGCCCAATGCAATCACCCAAAAGGTTGTGCAGGCGGAATATCATCCTGATTTTTCACAAATTAAGTCTCCTGTATTGAATATTTATGCAACACGGCGCGGCATCGATCAGGATTTTCCATGGATCAAACACATCGGAATCAATCAGGGACGCCTTCGCGATCAGATAAGGCGATTTCAAAACGTCCAGAGCGATTATGAGTCCGATCAGCGCAAACGATTTCGCAGGGCGCTTTCGACAGCGCAGGTCTGCGAGCTGGCAGGAGCCTCGCACTATGTCTTTCTGTCGCACCCCGATCAAACTGAGCAGCGAATGACAGACTTCTTCCAGCAAATCAAGGAACTTCGGTGATTAAGGCAGAGTCTTTCATGGTAAGATAGTGCCCATGTCGGAAGCGACGAAGTCCACCGTTAGAACCCGTTTTGCCCCGTCCCCGACGGGCTTTGCCCATGCCGGGGTGTTCCGAACCGCCCTGTTCTCGTGGCTCCTGGCCCGAAAGCACGGCGGGCAGTTTCTGCTGCGAATCGAGGACACCGATCAGGTGCGGCTCGTGCCCGGCTCGCTGGAGCATCTTCTGCGCAGCATGAAAGCCCTCGGGCTGGACTACGACGAAGGCCCGGACCAGAAATCTGTCGCACTGCTGAGCGAGAAGTACGGCGCGTGTGATCCGAATTTACTCCCCGAGGACGGCGGAAAATTCGGGCCGTATTTCCAATCCCAGAGACTTACCCGGTATTCGGAGGTCGTTGAAGGATTATTGGAGTCCGGGAAAGCCTATTTTGCGTTTGAAACTCGGGAAGAGCTGGATCAGCAGCGAAAAATCTCGGATGCTCTGAAACGTCCGTTTCTTTATAATCGTCATTACCGCGAATATTCGCTCGAAGACGCCAGAAAGCGGGTGAACTCGGGCGAAGCGCATGTCGTTCGTTTGAAAATGCCCACCGAGGGAAGCATTGTTACAAGAGACGTTCTCCATGGCGAGCAAAAATGGGATGCAACCACGCAAGACGACTTTATTATTCTCAAGGCCGACGGATTTCCGCCGTATCACCTCGCGGCGATGGTCGATGACCATGATATGGAGATCACCCATGTGCTACGCGGCGACGAATGGCTATCGAGCTTTCCGAAGCACTGGTGTTTGTTTCAAGCGCTGGGCTGGGAGCCGCCGCAGTTTGCGCATGTCCCGAACGTGATGGGGCCGGACGGCAAGAAGCTCTCCAAGCGCCACGGCGCACTCCCGATTTTGGGGGCACCCGAGATGGGCAAAGACGGCCTACTGACAGGTAACGAGTCGCCGGGCTTTCTCGACGACGAAGGGTTTCTGCCCGAGGCGCTGGTGAACTACCTGGCGCTGATCGGCTGGTCGCCGGGCGACGACCGCGAGATTATGCCACTCGAAGAGCTGACTCAGGCGTTCTCGCTGGACGGAGTCGGGCGCTCGGGCGGAATTTTTGACGCCGAAAAGCTCGCCTGGATGAACGGCAAGTATCTCCGGGCGCTGACTCCCGACGCCTACACCAAAGCTACCTGGCCGTTTTTAGAGAAAGCCGGGGCGGATCTCTCGGACCGAATGCTGGTCCAGGCACTGCTACCGCTGGAGCAGGAAAAAATCAAAAAACTCAGCGAGGCTCCGGCAACGGTGGACTATCTATTGTTAGATTCTCCCGAGTATGTCGAGAAAAGCGTCCAGAAATACCTGAAAGTTCCGGGAGCCGGGGCGTATCTCGCAGCGATTGCCGAGGCATTGGAAACTCTCGAAACCTGGACGCCCGAAGTAATTGAGAGCACGTGCCGGACCGTCGGCGCGGCGCACGACCGCGACAAAGGCGAGGTCACCCACCCGATCCGGGTCGCGCTCACGGGCCGCGAGATCGGGCCGAGCCTGTTTGAGACTATCGCCGTGCTGGGAAAAGAGCGGCTGGCCCGCCGGTTTGGAAAAGCGAAGGAGCTTGCCCATGGCTGAACCGATCCTCGATGTCTTCGCCCTCTTCGGGCCGATCCCTCCGGCGGGCGCAGCGCCCGGCACGGATCGACTGCGGGCGACACTGACCCGAAACGGGGTCGCCGGTGCCATCGCGTTCTCGACGCGCGGGATATACCACTCGGCCTCGGCGGGCAATCGCGAGACGGCCAAGCTCTGCCAGGAATCGGGCGGAATGCTCCTGCCCGGCGCGATCCTCGACCCGCGTGTCGCGCGCCCGGACACGAGCCATCAGGGAGCGCGGATGCTGGCGCTCTTCCCTGCGACCCAGGGCTGGCCGGTAGGCTGGCTACCGCTGACTCAGCTTCTCAAGCGAGTCGCCGGTGAGGGCGTCGCGGCTCCGCTAATGTTCGAGACGACGCGTCCGGGCGATGCCTCGGCGCTCCACGATGCTCTGGAAAAATCGGGGTATGCCGGGCCGGTGGTCCTGATCGGAGTCGATGACCCGACGCTCTCCGAGGCGCTGGCGGTGGCATCGAGCGACCCGAAGGTGCACCTGGCAACCGACGGACTGAGTGGAATCGGGCAGCTTGCCCAGGTCGTCGAGCTTCTGGGGGCGGAGCGGCTGGTGTTCGGCTCCGGAGCCGTCTCCCGCAACGCACTCAGCGCGGCGCTCGCAGTTGTGCGAGCCTCGGGGCTGGACAGTGCAACTCAGGCGCAGATTTTGAGCCAGAACGCCCGGCGCTTGCTGGCGAGTGGAGGTGCCTTGTGAGCATCATCGATATTCACTGCGGCTGGGGGCCGACTCCGTCCGCTCCGACCTGGAACGATGTAAAAGTCGTCGCCCCGGCCCTGAAGACGCGCGGAATCACTCAGGCATTTCTCGCCTCGGCTCTGGCCCGGCGCTACGACCCGGTCGCGGGCAACGACTCTCTTGCCCAGGCAGTCGGGCAGCACGACGGCACGGATTGCGACCTCAAGAGCTGGCTCGTCTGCCACGTCGCCCAGCTGGAAGAGGCATCCACGCAGCTTCGGCGCTATCTCTACACCGATGCATTCGTCGGGATGGCCGTCTACCCCGACCCGATGAGCGGGACTGTCGTCAACTACACCGACTGGCAGGAGCTGTTCACCCTGTTTCGGCGCTACGGCAAGCCGCTTCTGATCGAGACCCCCAGCGCCCACGCCATGGCTGAAGCCGTCTCCATCGCGGCCCATCTCCAGGGCGTCAAGGTGATCACCAGCGGCATGGGCGGCGAGGAGTGGCAGGTCGCCATCGAGCTTGCGGCCAAGCCCGTCAATTTATTTCTGGACATCTCCGGCTCGCTCTCGCCCGAAAAAATTCCGTTTGCCATTAAAACCATTGGCGGCGTGAGAAAACTACTCTTCGGCTCGGGCGCACCGGGCACCGACCCGATGGCGATCTTAGCCCTCGTCGATGAGCTGGACATCCACCCCGACGACCGTGCGAGAATCCTGGGCGGCAACGCCCGGCGCATCTTCGGCGACGGCACCGAGGGCGACGAAACCATTGCCCCCACCGCCAGCCTCACCCCCATGGGCCGCTGAGTCTGTGATACAGTGAGGGCCTGATGAATCCGTTTGGTAAAGCTGGCGGTCTGGAGCAGATTACCCGGCGCTCCTTCGCATAGGGACGCCTGAGCCTGGCGCATCGTCGCGGGCAAAACTCGGTCTGGATAGGCGTCCCTCCCTGCGAGGGGGCGCTTTTTTGTTTTCTCGTCCTCCAGACCACACGGTTTCTTCCCCATTATTTGGGGTTAGGGGTAATCATGAACGTTTTTCTGTACGACACGACCCTGCGCGACGGCTCGCAGATGGAGGGCGTCAGCTTCTCCGTGGAAGACAAGCTGCGGATCGCCCGCAGGCTCGACGAGTTCGGGATGGACTATATCGAGGGCGGCTGGCCCGGCGCAGTCCCGAAAGACACTGAGCTTTTCGCCCGGCTCGCCCAGGAGCCGCTGAAACGCGCGAAGCTCGCGGCGTTCGGAATGACCCGAAAAGCGGGCGAGACCGCCGAAGAGTCGCAGCTTTTAAGGTTCCTGCTCGAAGCCAGCACGCCCGTCGTGACGATTGTCGGGAAGACCCACGCCCGGCACGTCACGGAGACCCTGCAAGTCCCGCTGGACGAGAACCTCAAGATGATCGAAGAATCGGTGGCGTTTTTGAAGAAACACAACAAAGAAGTGATCTTCGACGCCGAGCACTTCTTCGATGGCTTCAAGGACGAGCAAGAGTACGCCCTGAAGTGCCTTGCGGCAGCGGTTCGGGGCGGGGCGGACTGGCTCTGCCCCTGCGACACGAACGGCGGAGCGCTCCCCCACGAGGTCTCCGAGGCGATTGCGGCGCTGGTTCTCAAGTTCCCCACAACCCGAATCGCGATGCATCCCCACAACGACGGCGACTGCGGGACCGCAAATGCGCTGGCGGCGGTGCGGGCGGGCGCGACCCAGGTGCAGGGGACGATCAACGGCTACGGCGAGCGCACCGGCAACGCCAATTTAGTACCCATCGCGGCGAACCTGAAGCTGAAAATGGGGCTTTCTTGCCTTCCGACCAGCACGCTCTCGGAGCTGACCGAGCTGTCTCACTTCGTCGATGAGGTCGCAAACTTCACGCCCAGCCCGAAAGCGGCGTTCGTCGGGCGCAACGCGTTCACCCACAAAGCCGGGCTACACGCCGACGCCATCTCCAAGTGGCCGCGCGCCTACGACCATATCGAGCCGTCGGATGTGGGCAACAAGCGCCGGATTCTTATCTCCGAGCAGTCGGGCAGCGCGTCGATCTCGCAGAAAGCCGCCGAAATGGGCTACGAGATCGACAAGAAATCTCCCGTCGCCAAAGAGCTTTTGAACACCGTGACGAGCCTGGAGAAAATCGGCTACGCGTTCGAGGCCGCCGAGGGCAGCTTCGAGCTTCTGCTCAAAAAAGCCACAGGGACCTACAAGACGTTCTTCGAGCTGGTCACTTACCGGGTGTTCGTCGGCAAGCGGGCGGGCGACGAAATCCCGATCACGGAAGCGACGCTGAAAATTCGGATCAACGGCGAGGAGATCAACGCGGTTGCCGAGGGCGACGGCCCGGTGAACGCGCTGGACCTGGCGCTGCGAAAAGCCCTGGAGCCGAGCTATCCGCAGCTCAAAGACATCGAGCTGACCGACTACAAAGTGCGCGTCGTCACGACCGGCGAGGGCACGGCGGCGAAAGTACGGACCATCGTCGAGTCTACGGACCACCACGGGCGCACCTGGTCCACGGTCGGTGTCAGCACCAACTCCATCGAAGCAAGCTGGCAAGCCGTCGTCGATTCTATCGAGTACGGCTTATTGCGGTAGCACCCATCCCCCCCACCCCCTTACCCTCGCCCTTTTCCGACTTCGTCGGGGCGAGGGAAGAGGGAGTTTGCCTTACTTTCAAGCGATTTAGCTGGCTTTGGCGCTCCGATTTGCGTTTCGCCTGCTGGAACGTTGGTATAAGCATACAAATTATCACAGATGTTATCATAGTAGGAATAATAATATCTTCAATTAGATTTACCGAAGGGCTGTCTTTTTTAATTAGTTGAAAAAACAAGGCAACCAGAAGTCCAGAAATTATCATCCCCGGAATAAATCCCAGAATGATTCCCACAACTATCGAAATCCAGAGTGTCCACTTCAAAACCAATGTAAAGAAGAGCACAACGGTAACGATCACAGCAGAGCAAAACACCACAAAGAACATCCCCATAGCTTTCCTCCGATGTGAAATAAACGAACCAGAAGATAGATTGGTTACGGGTTGAGCACCCCCTTTCCCTGCGGCAGCGACGGGGGACGGGGGGATGGGTGCTTGCCCATCTTCCGAGTTTTTCGTCGGTTTTCTGTGGGGGTTTGCGATTTTGCTTCAGTGGCGTTATAATAAATGTTGCGTGGAACTTGCCGCACCGCGCCGAGGTCGGAATGCCGCATCCCGAGAGCGAACCCGTCTACGTTATCAGTGTCGCCGCCCGCCTGGCCGGACTCCCGTGCTGGGTGCTGCGCGTTCTGGATCAGGAAGGAGTGGTGGTGCCCGTGCGCACCGACTCCAACCGCAGGCTCTACTCCGATGCCGACATCCAGACCCTGAACTACGTCCGCCATCTCACCGAAGATCGCGGCGTGAACATCGCCGGGGTCAAGGTGATCCTGGAGATGCAAGGCATGACGGCGCTGCACGCGCCCGCCGAGGAAGAATAACAAAACCCGATGAGCATTTATCCGTCCGCCGACAAGATCGACAAGCAGGTCGAAAGCAAGTACGCCCTGGTCATTCTCGCCGCCAAGCGCGCCAAGCAGCTCAAAGAAGGCAGCCGAAAGCGAGTCATCACCGACTCCACCAACATGCTGACCGTCGCGCTGGAGGAGATCTCCGAAGGCCAGATTCAGTACCGCTTCGACGAAGAATCGCTCGCCGGTCGCGAGGCCCTCTCCGACCAGATGGCGGTCGTCGGTGCCCGCGAGATCGAGGTGGACATCGACCCGCTCGCTCTCCCCGACGACGCCGAGCTTTTGCGCCTCGCCAAAGAAGCGCTCGGAGCGACCTCCGGCGACGAGAAAATCGACGGCGACGACGACGATGCCGATGACTCCGAGCTACTCGACGAAGAGACCGAGGAAGAGGAAGACCCGATCCTGATGGCCGACGACGAGGCGGACGCAACCGAGGTCTGAGCGCCTTGGGCAGAATCGTCGGAATCGATCTGGGGACGACCAACTCGGTCGTCGCCGTGCTGGAGGGCGGAGCGCCAAGCGTCATCGCCCTCAGCGACGGAGCGCGTCTCTGCCCGTCCGTGGTCGGCTTCACCAGGTCCGGCGAGCGACTGGTCGGCACGCTCGCGCGTCGCCAGGCGATCTCCAACCCCGAACGAACGATTCTCTCGATCAAGCGGCACATCGGCGACAAAGACTTCTCCGTTCTCATCGACGAAACTTCCTACTCCCCCACTCAAATCAGCGCTCTGATCTTAGAAAAGCTAAAATTGGACGCCGAAGCCTACCTCGGGCAGAGCGTCACCCGCGCGGTGATTACGGTCCCGGCCTACTTCGACGACGCCCAGCGCCAGGCCACCCGCGACGCCGGACAGCTCGCCGGGCTGGAGGTCGTCCGGATCATCAACGAGCCGACGGCAGCCGCGCTCGCCTACGGAGCCGACAAAGAAAACGTCCACACCGTTCTGGTCTGGGACCTCGGCGGCGGAACCTTCGATGTGAGTATTTTAGAATTAGGCGACGGCGTCTTTGAAGTCAAGTCTACCTCGGGCGACACCCATTTAGGCGGCGACGACTGGGACGAGCGAATCATTGCCTGGCTGATCGGCGCGTTCTGCCAGCAGACGGAAGTGGACCTGAAAAGCGACCGGGTCGCGCTCCAGCGCCTGCGCGAGGCCGCCGAGCGCGCCAAGATCGAGCTGAGCCTGCTGCCCGCCGTGACTATCAATCTCCCGTTTCTCGCTCAGACCGACGACGGCCCGCAGCATCTCGACATAACCCTCACCCGTGCCCATTTTGAAGAAATCACCCAGGACCTGCGCGAGCGACTCACCGACCCGACGATCCAGGCGCTCGCCGATGCGAAGCTTGCGCCAGGCCAGATCGACCGGGTGCTGCTCGTCGGCGGCGCGACTCGCATGCCTGCTGTCCGGCAGCTCGTCCGCGAGCTTCTGGGGAAAGAGCCGCACCAGGGACTCAATCCCGACGAAGCCGTGGCGCAGGGAGCCGCGATCCAGGCCGGAATCCTGGAGGGCACGGTGCGAGATTTGGTTCTGCTCGATGTCACCGCGCTGAGCCTGGGCCTCGAAACCTTCACCGGGGCGTTCCGGACGCTGATCCCGCGAAATACCACCATTCCCACCAGCAAGTCCGAGGTCTTCACCACCGGCCAGGACGACCAGAGCGCAGTCGAGATTCACGTTCTTCAGGGCGAGCGCGAGCGGGCTTCGGGCAACAAGAGCCTGGGCAAGTTCAAGCTGACGGACATACCGCCCGCGCCCCGAGGAACCCCCAAGATCGAGGTACGCTTCCAGATCGACGCCAATGGGATCGTCGAGGTCAGCGCCCGCGATAGAGCCACCGGGCAGGAGCGCTCGATCACCGTTTCGGCTTAATTTTTGAAAAACCTATGTCCACCAAGAGAGATTACTACGAAGTCTTAGGGGTCGAGCGCGGCGCGGCCTCCGACGAGATGAAAAAAGCCTACCGGCAGCTTGCCCGCAAGTTCCACCCGGATGTCAACCCCGGCGACTCGACCGCCGAGGAGAAGTTCAAAGAGGTCGCCGAAGCCTACGAAATTCTCTCCGACGACCAGAAACGCGCCGCCTACGACCGCTACGGACACGACGCCACGCAGATGGGCGGGGGTTCGGGCGGCGCGGGGGCGGGCGACTTCGGGGATATCTTCGATCTGTTCAACCAGGCCTTCGGCGGCGGCTTCAGCGGGAGCGCGGGCGGCGGGCGGCGCGGCGGACCCCGGCGCGGCAGCGATCTTCAGTACGAGCTGGAGCTCACCCTCGACGAATCGTTCACGGGCGGCGAGAGAACCATCTCGATCCCGCGTGTCGAGAGCTGCGAGAGCTGCGCGGGCAGCGGCGCGGAACCCGGCACGAAGCCCGAGACCTGCACCGCGTGCGGCGGAACCGGGCAGATCAAGCAGACCGTCAACTCGTTCTTCGGGGTCATGCAGACCATGGTTCCCTGCCCCAAGTGCCAGGGGCGCGGCCAGACCATTTCCAGTCCGTGCAAGTCGTGCGCCGGGCGCGGGCGAGTGCGCAAGACCCGCGAGCTAAAAGTCCCGATCCCGGCGGGTGTCGATGATCGCGACAAGATGCCCCTGCGCGGCGAGGGCGAGGCGGGCGCATCGGGCGGCTCTCCGGGCGATCTGTACATCGTGTTTCGGGTGCGCGACCACGCCCGCTTCGAGCGCGACGGCCTGGATTTATACACGGCGCTGCCCGTCTCGCTGGTCCAGGCAACCCTGGGCGACGACATCCCGCTCGTCACGATCTCCGGCGAGACGATCTCGGTAAAAATCCCCGAAGGCACCCAGCCCGACGCCCGGATTCGGCTGCGCGGCCACGGAATGCCCGATGTCAACCGCCGCGAGACCCGGCGCGGAGATTTGATCGCCGTGGTGAAGTTAGAAGTCCCGACAAAGCTCTCGGAAGAGCAAAAAAACTTGCTCCGCCAGTTTGCCGAAGCACGCGGCGAGAAGCCCGGCAAGCCCATCGAAAGCCATAAAAGCGTCTGGGAGCGCCTCAAAGAAGCCGTGACGGGAGATTAGCCACAATATGCGCTGGGCACAGATCGAAATTGAGGCAACGGGCGATGACCAGGAGCGTTTTGGGGCGCTTCTCACAGAAATAGGCGGCTGTCAGGGCTGGATGGGAACAGAATTAAACGTCTCCGGGTTTCTTCCGGTCGATGATCGCCTGGAAGAGACGCTTCTGACGCTCCGAGAGGCCGCCGAGCGGGAGCTAACGATTCGATTTGTGGCCGAAGAAGACTGGGCCGACTCCTGGAAACAATACTTCAAGCCACAGAAAATCGGGCAGAACTTCGTGGTTCGCCCGAGCTGGGAAGAGTACGAAGCGTCCGAGGGCGACCGGGTAATTCTCATCGATCCAGGAATGGCGTTCGGAACCGGGCTTCATGCCACCACCCGATTGTGTCTGCGCGCCCTCGAAACTCTGGTTCAGCCGGGAGATTCCATAGCCGATGTGGGCACAGGTAGCGGAATTTTAGCCATCGGAGCCATTTTGCTCGGGGCAAAAGAAGTTATTTCTACCGACAACGACCCACTTGCCGTAAAAATTGCCATCGAGAATGCAGAACTAAATAATTTAGCACAAAAAATCTCCGTGGAAGTCTCCGAGGTTCCACCCACGGGTTTATTCGAAATAGTAGTCGCCAATATTCTCCCCGATGTGATCTTAGGAATGGCCGACGAATTGGTAAATGCCGTGAAACCCGGCGGATATTTAATTGTCTCGGGAATTATAGACCGACGCGCCGAAGACGTCCGGCAAGGGTTGCTTACGCGCGGCCTGACGGACCTTGTCACGACCGCCGAGGCCGAGTGGGTCGCTATCGTCGCCCAAAAACCCGTGTGAAGCTATCTCCTTTGAAGCGCTCGCTCGCTTTCGTCCCTTTCTACCGAGCGAAAGAGGGATTATCGCCATCTGGTGCCAGGGAAATAGACGTTCGGTGAAGTAGGCGAGGTGCCGCAGTCGAGCGACATTCCGGCACTCGTCCAGAAATTTTGGAATCGTCATTTTTGTGTTACACTAATTTCGGGACTCAGTGCCTCCACTCTCTCCAATGGTTGAGAAAGGCGATTCGGACAAAAAATGAAAAATTTCACAATGACTGATCCGAGCGACCTTTGCGGCATAACACTCCTCACGAGGGAACAAACACCGCTGCGGCAGAAAAACTAGTTAGCATTCATAAATAGAGAATTACAATGGCAAAGAAAACAAGAACAGAATTTGTTAAATGGTTTGGCCCCTTGCTTGATGCGCTTAGGGATCTTGGAGATTCGGGTCGTCCGCGTGAAGTTTCAGATCGGATTGCAAAAAATCTTAATTTGCCAGATTCGGTGCTAGATGAAACATTAAAATCAGGCAGTAGTAAATTTTACAATCAGGTTGCTTGGGCTAGGCAGTATCTTGTTTGGGAAGGCTGTCTTGATGCTTCAAAGCATGGGACATGGAAGTTAACAGAAAAAGGACGTGAGGCAAAAATATCAGAAAATCAGGCGCATGCTATTTTTTTAAAATGGGTCGCAGTTCACCAGGAAAATAGAAAAACCAAGGAAAGTAGTGAGAACGTTGAAAGTGAAATTTCGGCAATAGTTGACGAAGTATCCCCAGAAGAAGCTGTTTCAAATGAGAATCTAAAACTAATAGACATCCTCAGAGATTTAAACTCTGAAGGTTTTGAAAAAGTATGCAGAGAGCTTCTTAGAGAATCTGGCTTTGAAAATGTCGAGATTACCGGCGGTTCAGCAGACGGCGGAATAGATGGCTTTGGCACATTAGAAATTAATCCATTTGTTAGTTTTAAAGTAATATTCCAATGTAAGCGCTATAAAGAAGGAAATACGGTTTCGCGAGCACAAGTTGGCGATTTCCGAAATGCAATGATTGGTCGCGCTGAAAAGGGAATAATTATTACTACGTCAACATTTAGCAATGCAGCAATACAAGAAGCCAATAGAGACGGTGCCCCTAAAATTGAATTAGTAGACGGAACAATGCTAGTAAAAATGTTTGAGAAAGTTGAACTTGGCCTTACCAAGCGCCAAGTTTATGACGTAGATGTGGCATTTTTTGAGAAATACCGTGCCATATGAATGCTAACAAGGCGCTCAAGGCCGTGGCTTCGCGTTCGCCGACTCATATTGAATCATGACACACCCTGCGTTTGACAACTTACTCGTTCGCCTGGACCGCGATAACATCGCTCGAAGTACTTCCCTTGTTGGTTGCACCGATGCGGAAATTGCTGCACTCGAATCAAAATACGTCTTGACGCTACCGGCGACGTATCGTACATACCTGACCTTGATGGGTCACAACTCTGGCCGCCTGCTTACTCATGATCACTACGCCGCAACGTATCCTTATGTTCTAAAGATGACGGACCAATGTCGCGAGGATCGCAACGAATTCCCTGATTGCGGTTTACCTGATTTGCCGCCTGATGCTCTGGTAATCGTCGGTCGGCTTGGCGAACAATTCATGATGATCCGGTGTATCGAAGAGGACGACTCACCTGTCTGGTATTTCAACGAATATGGTGACGGGATCAAAGAGAGTTTTCGATCCGTGGTTGATTGGCTAGAATCGCTTGCTGACGAAGCGCAATCTGCCATCCGGAGTGGATACTACAATCGATACCCCGGTGGCACGCTACCTTAGCTGCCCACTGATCGCAACCGGTAACGTCTAATCAGTGCGGGACTTCTTCCTGGTGGCGCTTTTCTTCCTCGAATGGCTCGGGGTGGATAATTACCGCGACATTCGGCAAGGCCGCACGGATTTTATCTTCCAGCTCCTCGGTGAGCGCGTGGGCGGCCCTGAGCGAGAGGTCGTCGTCCATCTGGACATGCAGGTCGATATGCCGCTCGCTGCCGGATTTCCGGGAGCGCAGCTTGTGCCAGCCCAGGACACGCACATCTTTGGTAAGAATTTCCTGGACGGTTGCGATCTCCTCTTCCGGCAAGCGACCGTCCAGCAAGAACTGAATCGCATCGCGGCTGATCGACCAGGCGGCCTTGAAGATAAAGGTCGAGACCAGCAGCGCCACCAGCGGGTCGAAGCGCGAGTCGCCGGTGAAATGGACCAGGATCAGCCCAATCAAAACCCCGAGCGAGGTCCAGACATCGGTCATGAGGTGGTGGGCGTCGGCCTCCAGCGCCTGCGACTCGGTTTTTCGGGCGACGGCGAGCAGACGGCGCGAGATCAGGGCGTTGACCACGGCGCTGACTCCCATCACCACGATCCCCCAGCCGACCGTGTGGGCGCGACTCCCCGAGAACAGAGCCTGCACCGACTCGATCACGATCCAGATCGCCGCACCGAAGATCAGCAGCGCCTCAATCAGCCCGCTGAGCGACTCGACCTTGCCGTGCCCGTACGGATGCTCTTCGTCGGGCGGGAGCGCCGAGGCTTTCACCGCAAAGTAGGCGATCAGGGCCGCAACCAGGTCCGAGGCCGAGTGAGCGCCCTCCGAGAGCACCGCCACCGACCCGATCTTCCAGCCAACCGCCAGCTTCAGAACGATCAGAAACGTGTTGGAGAGCACCGACAGCCGCGCCGCGCCTAACTTCTCTCGCGACGATTCGTTCATGCGCCGCCCACCGCCGCAATAAACGCACGGACTTTCTCCGGGTCTTTCTGCCCGAGCGACCGCTCCACGCACGAGCTGACATCGACCGCATAGGGCCGCACGAGCCGCACCGCATCCGCCACACTCTCGGGTGTCAGCCCTCCGGCCAGCACGAGGGGAAGTTTTGTCTGACTCTTCGCCTCCACTGCCAGCGACCAGTCGAAGCTCTGCCCGACCCCGCCCAGAGATTTCTCGTGGAACGTGTCGAGGTGCACCGCGACAATCGGCTCGGCGTAGCCCGTTAGCTCATCGAGCGACGAGCGATCTTTCACCCGAAACACCCGGACGCAGCGCCGACTCGTTGAAGCCGGGCCTTCGTAGAACTGAACGATATCGGCGTCGTACCGCCGGGCGTCCTCCACCGCCCTCGCGACAACCACAAGCACGGCATACGGCGGCAACCCCGCCCGAATTTCTCTAAAAGCCTCGGGCGAGACATAGCGTGGCGTCCCCGGCACCGCGATGAATCCGAGCGCATCGGCTCCGGCCTCGGCAGCAAAAAGCGCATCGCCCAGATTCGTTAGCCCGCAAACCTTCACTCGTGTCACAGCGCATTGTATCCGTCCCGAATGGGATTACGTCCGCAGGACATTGTGGCGAAGCCCTTAGCCACCGACGTCCATGTCGGCGGGACACCGACGTTTATGTCGGCGGTCATTCGCGGGACGGATACAATGGGGCTTGTGTATGCGTCGCTGATCGTGCAGGTGGAGGTTCCGGGAATCAAGCAGCCGCTGACCTACGCCGTGCCCGAGGCGCTGGCGGGCCTGAGGCCGGGCGACTGCGTGGTGGTTCCATTCGGGCGACAGGAGGCGCTGGGCTATGTCGTGGCGCTCGACGTTTCCCTGCCGGGCGGGCTGGAGCCGGGCGCGATCAAAGAGATTCAGGCGCAGGTCATGGGCGACGGCGCCGCGATTCCCGAGCCAGTTCTCAAAACCGCACAGTGGATGGCCCGCGAGTATCTCTGTGATTTAGTCACCGCCATCAAGTGCGTCATCCCCGACATGCAGGCCGCGCACCTGGTCAAGAGAACCCGGCTGATTGAGGGCTGGGAGACACAGCTTCCCGAAATAACCACGACAAGTCACCGGCAGCTTTTAACCACGCTCGCCGGGTTTCCGGGCGGCGCGGCGACCAAGGGCGAGCTTTCGGAGGCGCTGGGCGGCGCGAAGTTAGACTCGCCGCTGAGGCTCTTGAAGTTGCGCGGGATGCTGGAGGAGACCTACACAATCGAGCCGCCGCGCATCGGGGCGAAGCTGGTCCGCGCCGCAAAGCTCCTGATCGTCTGGGACGATGCCGAAGCCGAGGCAAAAAAGCGCGAGACAAAAGCCCCCGCTCAGGCAAAGCTCTTGCGGGCGCTCGCACTCGCGGGCGGCGGCCCGATCCCGGTCGCGCAGCTTGTCAAAGAAGCCGAGGCATCGCCCGCCGCGCTGAAGAAACTGGAGGCCGACGGGCTGGTCGAGACCGAGATTCTGGCGCTCCGAAGGCGACCCTACGCGCTCAAGTTCACTGCCGTGGTCGCGCCGGAGCTGATGGGCGAGCAGCAAGTCGCTCTGGATGAGATCAAAATCCGGCTCGACGCGAAAAAACATCACGTCGCTCTGCTCTACGGCGTGACGGGGTCGGGGAAGACCGAGGTCTATCTGCGGGCCATCGCCGAGTGCCGCCGCCGGGGGCGAACCGCGCTGGTTTTAGTGCCCGAGATCGCGCTGACGGCCCAGGTCGTGGACAGTTTTAGAAGCCGGATCGGGGACCGAGTCGCCGTGCTCCACTCGGGGCTTTCCCAGGGCGAGCGGCGCGACGAATGGCAGCGAATCGGGCGGGGCGAGGCGGATGTGGTGGTGGGCGCACGCTCGGCGGTCTTCGCGCCGCTCGCAGAAGTCGGGCTGATCGTCGTGGATGAAGAGCACGAGGGCAGCTACAAGCAGGACCAGCCCTCCCCGCGCTACCACGCTCGCGATGTCGCCATCGCCCGTGCCCGCGCGACCGATGCGCTGGTCTTGCTCGGCAGCGCGACTCCCGCCGTCGAGACGTTTTTCAAGGCCCAGAGCGGCGAGTACGGCTTCTTGCCCCTGAGAGAGCGGGCGCTCTCGCGGCCTCTGCCTCTCGTGGAGGTGATCGATCTGCGGGAGGGCTTCAAAAAAGGCGACCCCCGATTGTTCGCGCCCAGCCTGACGGATGCCATCGGCGACCGACTGAGCAAGGGCGAGCAGACGATTCTCTTTCTCAACCGGCGCGGCTTTGCGATGTTTCTTATTTGCCGAGACTGCGGCTTCACCACCCGCTGTCCGTCGTGCGATGTCTCGCTGACGTTCCACCAACGCGCCGCCCTGTGCGTCTGCCATCACTGCGGCTACGAGCTGCCCGCGCCAGCACAGTGCCCGAGCTGCGGGGGCAGTCGCCTGAAGCCGTTCGGGGTCGGCACCGAAAAAATCGAGGAGGAAGTAAAGAAAGCCTTCCCGAGCGCCCGAGTGATCCGAATGGACCGCGACACGACCCAGGCGAAGAACGCGCATCTCACCATGCTACGGCAGTTTCGCACCGGCGAGGCCGACATTCTCATTGGAACCCAGATGGTCGCCAAGGGGCTGGACTTCCCCAATGTCACGCTGGTCGGGGTAATCTCTGCGGACACGGCACTGAACCTGCCAGACTTCCGGGCGAGCGAGCGAGCGTTCCAATTGCTCACCCAGGTCTCGGGGCGGGCAGGGCGCGGACGAAAATTAGGCGAGGTGATCGTCCAGAGCTTCAACCCGGAGCACGAGTCGATAGCCGCCGCATCGCACCACGACTACGAGGCGTTCTACAAAAAAGAGATCGAGTACCGCCGGGAGCTGGGCTATCCCCCGTTCTCGCGCCTTGCCAATGTTATCTGCCAGGACGAAGACCCGCGCCTCCCCGAGCAAAAACTATCCCGGCTCGCCAGCTTCCTCGAAGAGTCCGAGGGCATCCGAAGGCTCGGCCCGGCGCAGTGTCCGCTGGGAAGATTGCGCGGCAAGTGGCGCTGGCACCTGCTCCTTAAAGCCCAGAGCGCCGAGGAGCTTCGCGCCAGCCTGCGAAAAGCGTTTTCGCTGCTCACCAGCACCGAGCGATCTGGAATCACCGTGGACATTGACCCGCTCAGCCTGCTCTAAGAATAAATTTCTCTTCAGACATGTATGTAGCGTCTAAAAACCGCCTTGACAGCACCAGTAAATAAGACTACAATGACGGTGACGGTGACGGTGACGGTGACGGTGACGGAAAATACGTTTCAAATCGGAGACCAGATGAAGATTTTTGCAACAGTGGCAGTAATTGCCACGTCAATCATGTTTGCGCCTCAGTGCTTTGCACAGGACGGCGGCGACGACGGTGAGCCAGGAAATGGCACGGGGCTAATCGGTGTACAAGTTCCCTATGCCAAAGTGATCCTGGGAAAGTTCAGCTTTGCTGCAACGAACAACAACTATCACAGCTTTCGAATTATGGCTCCGTTGCCCTACAATCCGGCAGGACAGAACAATCCAACAATTGATGTAGGCAAGTCAACAGACATCTATCAAATACTCGAAGGTGTATGCAACGCAGTTGTCACAAATAATACAGGCGCAAATAGGGACATAAATGTAAGCCTGATTATCGTTGCCAGAGGAAAAGCGCCAAATCCTGGCAACTCTAAGAATATGATTTCCCTGGGAGGTGCCACTGCAACTAAAAATCTTGCAAATGGTGAGATAGGAGAAGAACCCAAGACAGTTACATTTGCTGAAAACAATGTAGCTCCAGGACACTATGTAGCCAGATCAGGTACTTGGAAAATCGAGTTAAACGACAATCCTTAAACAAATCCAGGGAGTGGCATATAATATTTATGCCACTCCCTAAACTAACGAAAGCTTTTTTGCATTATGTTCTCTCGTCGCAGTCTGCTACAATCATTCTTATTTTTATCAACAGCTTCTTTGAATCAAAGCATCTTTTTTGAAAAAGAACTTGAAATAATTTCGAAAAATAATAATTTTTGTATTATTAGCGAAGGGATTCCATTATATGAATCTGTAGAAACCAGTAAATATGAATTTGATTCTTTCAATGGATTTTCAAACCGCCAGAAATTGGATTTCATCGCCGTTAAATTTGGTTTTGACATTGAACAGATATCGGAAAATACATTTTCTCTGTTTAAGAATTATACCTTGAACCATGATCTACCAGAAGTAACACTGGAGGAGAGTATACGATCTTACATTTCTTTAAAGGAATCTTTTTCAGATTATATTGCCGAAGAAGGCCCTGTATCCACAATGATAAATTTACTAAATTCATTAAATCCTGACCAAATCAATAAACAAATATTCTTCTCGACGCTATCACCAGAACAAAAAACAATCGCTCGACAGATGTTTTTTAGCTCTGAGTTTTTTCTAGGAGCAGCCGAGATTAAAAACTGCCTTTTTGCAATGAAGGCATACTATAGCCCAAAATCTAAGTATACTTTTACTGTAAACTGGGGAAAAGAAATTCGGAGCTTGGTCGGCCCTTTCTGGAAATACAGAGGTAAACCCTGGGACACAAGGGAAGAACTTAGTGAGTGGTTCCCTCTAAATAACGGACCTGGTCATAATTTTGAACCAGTCTCAGATAAAGTTTATCTCGAAAATAATAAATTAATCATTAAAATCAAAGATGCCACAGACCCGGATTTCAACATTAAAAGACCAATCTATTCACATCGTATTGATTTGAAAGATTTGAATAAAATCATGAAAAATATATTTGGTGGAGATACAGCAGATGTCAATATTCATTCTCAGTATTTCAGAAAAACACTTTGTCTTTTCGGAGGCGAATTTGGAAGCCCTATTACTATCTTAAAAGCAATACAAAAAATATATGGCTTTAGATTATTTAAAGAAAATGATAAATATATCATCACCCATCCCGTTAGAAGCGCTGTGCTGGACTACCAAAACCCACAAAAAGAATTTGAGAAATTGATCTCACCACCCGTCATGAGAATGACTTTACAACATATAAAACGCACACGAAAAGACGCGAAATACTATAGCACATTTTGCACAGACGTGGTTAAAAAACTCAGAACCATAGTCGATCCTCTTGTTGATAAATCTCCTAACAGATCAGTATCTACAGTTGATGCTGGCCCTGATGCAGCTAATTTATATGCACTAATGCATATGCACCCTCTCCAAACTATAGTATTTATGTTATTTAGACCACCATCAATAATTTTACAAAATTTAGAAAAATCAGAATTTATTATTTCTGTCAAACCAGATAAAAAGGGAAAAGGTAACGAGGCCATTTACAATATCTACTTCAAAGACTCTGATGGTAAAATATGGGCAAGCTCGGCAGGTATGCAATTCTGACTCCCTCAGCCTGCTCTAGAAAGCGATACAATCCCAGAGCGACGATGCGACGATTTCTGGCGATAGTGCTTTTACTCTTTCTCGTGGTCGGCTCGGTTCCGTCCTTCGGGCAGGTGCGCCTGATCTGCCGAATGACAGGCGTCGAGATGAAGCCGGTCGCCGTAAAAGAAAGCCCGAAGTCGTGTTGCGCCGTTCGACAGAGTGCATCGGGGACGTTTGAGCTTGCGAACCGCTCGTGTTGCGAGCTTCGGTTCACCCCCGGTCATCCGCCGCTTCCTGATGCAGAACTTCCGCTCGCGCCCGGATTCGATGCAAGCCTGCCGACGCTCGCCCTTCGGGTGCCCCTGCCCGCGCTGGACGAGAAAATTTTCTGCTCTGTCCCGATAGACCAGCCGCGCTATCGGGGGCCGCCCGGCTCGCTCGCTTCGGCCCGCGCTCCCCCTGCTTTCTTCTGACAACAACTTCGCGTTCCGTCGTCGCTACTCTGTCAGGAGAAAAATTATGCGAGTGCTTCGCTGCGTTTTTTCGATGCTTTTTCTGCTCTTTTGTCTAAAAATTACCCATGCCCATGAGCCGCTCTGGGGGGAGACGCCCCAGACGTTCGCGTTCGGGGTGATTCATCCCGAGGTTCGATTCGCGCGGGGCGAGACCCGGCTGGGCCTTCAGTATGCGTTCAGCACCACGCGTAATGTTCGGGTAGAGGTTCCCGTCAGCTCGGGAAGCCCGATTCTGAGCGTCAAGAGCCGACTTCATGCCCGCTTCGGGCCGGACTTCAAGCAGATGGACGCGCTTCTTTTGGGAATCGGGCGAGATGGCGGACAGCTTGGCTATGCGTTCGCCCACGAGCGGCTCATCGACACGATCTGGGCGAGCGCGGTTCAGACAGCGGGCCGGACCGAGCTGGACGCAGCCTATGGCTACTGGACCCGGCGCGCCCGCACTCCCGCAGACACCGGCGTTCTCGTCGCGCTGGGCCTGCACCAGGAAAAGGCGCTTCGGGGAGTTCACGGCTCGCTCATCGTCACGCGGGGGCAGACCCAGACCCGCGTCGGCGTTCTCTATCCCACAAAAGGCAGGGCGCAGGTGCGCCTTGGCCTGGAGGCACTGCTTTGAGATTTCTAATTTTTTGCGCCTTGCTCTTGCTGGCAAGCTCGGCGCGGGCTGACGTGAAAAACGTCTGGATCGGGGTCAATGGTGCGACCTGCCCCACCTGAGCGATCAGCCTCGATAAGGGGCTGCGACGCCTGTCAGGTGTCGAGAAAACAACGCTGATCGTCGAGAAGAAAACGGCGCACATAGAACTGAAACTGAAAACCGGTGCCTGGGTGGACCCGGCGGCGCTGGCAAAAGCCATCGAGGGCGGCGGGTACGGAGCCAGGCGCGACGATATCCGCCTGACGCTTGTCGGAGCGCTGAGCAAAGAGGGCGAAAGTTATATTTTTACTCTGAGCGATGTCCAGCCGGGGCCGCAGATTTTTACCCTCTCGGGCGACGTAAACCTTCTGGAGCCGCTTCTCGGAAAGTCCGTCAAGATAGAAGCCACCTGGAAAGCCGCCCGCAAAGGAGACGCTGGGGCGAGCTTGAAGCTTCTGAGCGCGGTGGCGGAGCCGGAGAAGGCACGATAAACCAGGAGAAAGCTTCTCATGAAAAAACAAATAATTTTGGCGCTCGTTCTGCTGGCCGCGCCTGCGCTGGGTCAGGACAGGCCACGCTCGACCCTGCCGCCATGAACGGGCTGACCGGGCGAAGGCTCCCCGCTCCGTGCGAGCGGCGTTCAAGGCAAGTTTCAGTTCTCACAGCGGTTCGCGGACACGGTTCAGGAGCGCCCGCGCTGGCGCACGACCCTCAGCGGACGGGTCACGCCACGGCTTCAGCTTGGTTTCGAGTACAACGCGAGTGCTCTTCGGCAAAAGTTGAACCCGATTGGCAATTATTTTGTTCAAACAGAAACAGAGAGCAGGCCGGGGATCGTCGCGGGGTTTTCGAGCGATAGGATCGGGACACCGACGGGCATGAGCTACTTTGTGTCGGCGCAGAAACAGCTTGGCGGCGAGAGCGGAAAAGTCGCACCGTACGTCGGGTTGGCCTACTCGGAGTTCGGGCGCGAGGTTCTGTTCCCCTTCGGAGCGAGCGTCGGGCTGAAAGAAAACCTGGTGTTGCTCCCGATGTACGACGGGCGACACGCCCACACGACGCTCTCGTGGTTCGGCAAGCAGGGCGAGAGCGTGAGCCTGATCGCCGCGTTCAACAAGCGCTTCGGGATAGCGCTGGCAAGGAACTTTTAAGATGAAAAACCGACTCACCCTCGTCCCCCGAGTGTCGGGGACAGCTTACACACTGACACTGATGGCGCTGCTACTCTGTGGCGCGGCTTTTGCACAAGAAAAACCGCAGCGAGTCACCGGTAAGCTCCCGGCAAAAGCGATTTGCCTGATCTGCTCAACAGGCGGCGACTCGGAAGCAGAAAAGCCCGCTGGAGCCGTCACCTACAAGGGAAAAACCTACTATTTCTGCAACAGTGGCGAGATCAAGAAATTTCTGAAAGACCCGGAAATCTATATTCCAGCGGTACTTCCCCGACCTGCGCCAAGTTTCACTTTAAAAACCCCGTCGGGAGATTCTATCAGCTTGGAATCACTCAAAAGCAAAGTAATTCTGATTGACTTCTGGGCAACCTGGTGCAAACCCTGCGTGGCTGGAATGCCCGATATTCAGAAAATTCACGAAAAGTATCAATCCAAAGGTCTGATAGTTCTCGGAATCTCCATCGACGAGGACGGCACCAAAAAAGTCAGCCCGTTTTTAACAAAATCGAAGACAAAGTTCACCTACCCGATTCTTTTAGACCCGACCGGCGCGACCTGGAAATCCTGGGGCGTAAAAATAATTCCGTTTGTGGCGCTGGTGAAAGACGGTCAGATCCTCGCGCAGTGGAGCGGCACGCCCGACCCCAAAGCCATCGAAAAAGCGATTGTGGAGAGGCTTTAATTGCGGAACAGGTCCATAAATGAACCTGCTGCACAAGCCGAAGGAAGCACCCAGTGAGACTCCCCACCGCAAGCGGTGGAGCATCTTTCCCTGCCATACCAAACCATACGCATGCCGATTTTGTATCGGCGTGGAATCCATCGGAGTACCTGCCTGACCAGACAGCCCCGCTCACCAGGCACCGTCCAACGAGGCTCGTGGCAGACACCAGCACTTCGGGAAGGTTTCCCTCCCCCGTAGTAGAGATCGCTAATACAGCCTCTCCCTACGCCGGGTACCCAGAACCACCCCCACCGCAAGCGGTGGAGCACGACCCGGCAACTGCGTTGCCGACGGGCGCAGCGCCCGTAAAGTCGCTTGCTATCCCCGCTTGCGGGGGCGGGGGCGCTGCTTTAGCTGCCTGTGTGGACGAGGGCGGGGTTGGTGCCAAGCAACCTGCGGGCCAGCGCGTTGACTTCACCCAGGCTCACGGTGTCGAGGAGGCGGTCGGTCTGCGGAGGCAGGCCCATCGAAAGCTCGCTCGCGACGGTTCGGACTCGCTCCAGGAGCCGAATTTGACCGCGCAGGCGCTGGCCTTTGAGGTACGCGACGGCGCGGGATAGCTCGGCTCCGGTGAAGTTGCCCTTTGCGGCGTCTTCGAGGGCGCGGCGCAGACCGGCCTTCGTGCGCTCCAGCGGGATGTCGCCGACCAGATAGGCCGCCCAGAGCGAGCCAAGGCGGTCCGGCGCGAGCACGGTGTGGACATCGTAGCCCAGGCTCTCCCGGTCGCGCAGGGCGAAGAGGCGAGCACCCTTCCCACCGCCGAGAAGCGCATCGAGAACCAGCAGCGCGGGCCACGACTCGCGGGTTCCAGGCGTCTCGAAGCCCGGCCAGAGAAACCCGAGCGCAACCGCCGTGGCTGGAGCATGGACCGGCAAAGCGAGGTCGCGCAAGGACGGCAGCGGCTGTGGCGCGGAAGCACGCAGGGGCGGCGCGGGCGGAAGCTCCAGCCAGCCCGCCGCGCCGAGCTGCGCCTGGGCGAGCTGGCGAACCGACTCCGGATTCACCCGGCCCAGCGCAAGAAGCGTCGTGCGACTCGGGCGGAAGAAGCGCCCATGGAACGCCTCGACCTTTGCGGGGGTGAGCTGGCCGAGGCTGCGCTCCGTCCCGAGAAGCGAAACCTCGCGGCCCAGCACCCGGCTCCGCAGCCCGTCGAGCGTGCGCTGAAGCAGATCCTCGCGCTGGCGCTGGCGCTGCCGGTTCAGGTCGTCGCGGGCGGTAGCGAACGCATCGGGAGCGACCGACGGGTGCGCCAGGACGTTGACCAGAAGCGTCCGCGCGGCGCTCTCCAGGGCGTTCGGGTCACTGATAGCCCAGAGTGTCAGGCCCAGTCCGTCGTACTCCGACCCGATAGCGCCGAAGCTGTCCACGTCGCGCTGGATCTGCGAGCCGCCACGCCCCTCGGCCTCGGTGCCGACCAGCCGGGCCAGCAGCGAGGCCGCCCCGCTCTCCCGCCCTTCGTCGTCTGGCCCGAGCCGCACCAGTGCGGCGAGCGCGGCGGCGGGCGTATCGCTCTGGGGAAGCACCAGAAGCTCCGCTCCCCCGCCCAGCTCGAACCGCTCCCTACCGTCCCCGGTGCGGCGGCTCATGGCTGTCCCTCCACGCGGACGCTCGCCGGAGCTTCGGCTTTCAGAAAAAGCCGGAGCGTCCGAACCAGGTCGGTCGCCGTGATCGTCCCCAATTTTTGCAGCGTCGCATCGGCGGCCTCGGGAGCATCTAAACTATCGAAAAGCGCAAGGCGGGCGGCCAGCTTCTCGATGTTGCTCTCTTCGGCGAGAATCCGCGCCCGCACCGACGCCCGTGCAAATAGGATCTCCGGCTCGGTGAAGCCGTCCTCGGCGATGCGCTGAAGCTGGCTTCGAAGCTCGCCTTCCAGCGCGGGGGCTTGCTTCTTCGTGGTCGTGGCGGAGAGAAGAAAGACGCCTCCGGCGCGCTGGACCTGGACCTCGGCAATGGCGGAGCGGGCGACGCCCCGCGCCAGCACGAGCGGCCCGGCCAGCCTGCCCGCGTCGGGAGTCGGGGCAAGAAGCTCCGCGAGGAGCAAGAGCGTCGCCTGCGCGTGGGCGTCGGCGGCGGGCGGCGTCGGCCAGCCCAGAAGAAGCGTCGCGGCCAACGAGTCGCTCAGCCCGCCCGTCACGCTGGTCTGGCCCGGCTTCTCACGCGGGACGGCGCGGCGAAGCGGGCGCTCGGCGGGCGACTCTAACTCCGAAGCAAATAGTTCCTCGACGGCGCGGGCGACCTCTTCGGCTTTGACCGGCCCCGCGACAACGAGCGTCATCTTCGACGGAACATAGTGCTCTTTCCAGAACAGACGCAGGTCGTCGGCCCCGTAGCCGCGCAGCCCGACAGAAGTACCCAGCAGAGAAAACCCGTACGGCTCGCCCTCGGCCCAGAGCGCCCCCGACAGCGCCGAGAGGCCAGCGCGGGTGGCGTCGATGCGAAGGTAGGCCCGCTCGCTCTCGATCACAGGACGCTCGGCGCTCCAGTCCTCGGCACGGAACGCGGCTTTCAGCGAGAGCGCGGCCAGCTCGCCCAGCGCCTCGCGCCAGCCCGAAGCGGGCAGACTCACGGAGAACTGGGTCGCATCGCGGGTGGTTCGGGCCGATAGTTCCCCGCCCAGCGCCTCGACCGTGGCATCTATCTCGCCCGGCCTGCGGTCCGCCGTCCCCTTGAAGACAAGATGCTCGACCGCGTGCGCCATGCCGCTGTTTTTTTCGGTTTCATCGCCGACGCCCACCCGGACGCGCAGATCCAGAGCGCACAGGCTGGCATCAGGGCGCTCGGCGACGATCAGCCGCAGCCCCGATTTCAGGGTCTGGCGCACCACGGACGCGGGCTTCTTTACGGGGGGCGCAGGCGGCTGTATAATCAGAGCGGCGAGCAAGTAGAGAGGAAAACTCACAGCTCTAACGGTTCGCCACCGCGAAAGAAAACTCCTGCCATGCTGCGCTTCGATCTCAGACGCCTCCGCGATATCGACTGGATTCTGGTACTGACCGTGATGCTGGTCGCCGGGATCGGGATCGGCGCGATTCACTACGCGACCTTTCTCAACCCGGTGGAGCACAAGAACGTCGTCAAGCAGGCGCTCGCGTTCGGTCTGGGGCTGGGCGTGATGGGTGCGCTGACGTTCGTGGACTATCGCAATCTCTCGCGGACCTCGCTGATTCTGTACTGGATCACCATCGCCCTGCTCGTCCTGGTGCTGAAACTGGGCGACCAGGCTGCCGCCAAAGGTGCCTCACGCTGGATCAAGCTGGGCAATGGCTTCAACCTCCAGCCCTCGGAGATCGCGAAGTTCGTCACTATTTTAGCGCTGGGCAACTACCTGGTCCGAGTCGGCGAGGCTATTCGAGACCCGAAGGTCGTTCTCAAGTCCCTGGCGCTGGTTCTCCTGCCGATGGCGCTGATCGTCAAGCAACCCGACCTCGGGACCGGGCTGGTGCTCGGCGCGATCTGGCTGGGGATGACGTTTCTGGCGGGTGCGCGCTGGCAGCACCTCGGGCTGGTGTTGCTCACTGGCGCACTGATCTTCGGCCTGGCCTGGAGATTTGATACCAAAGAAGTTCTGCTCAAAAAGTACCATCGAAGTCGAATTATGGTGCTCTTCGACCCGGCTGCGGACGCCCGTGGCATCGGCTATCACGTCAAGCAGGGCAAGATCGCCATCGGTGGCGGCCAGGTGACCGGCCAGGGCCTGGGGGCCGGGCTTCAGACCAACTCGGAGTTCGTCCCGGAGAACCACACCGACTCGATCTGGACCGTGATCGCCGAGGAGACAGGTTTTGTGGGCTGCGTCGGGCTGCTACTGCTGTACGGGGTGATTCTCCTGCGGGCGCTGCTGATCGTGCTGGAGTCGGAAGACTTTCTCGGGAAGCTGCTGGCGGGCGGCGTGGTGAGTCTGATCGGTTTCCATGTCATTGTGAACACGGCGATGAACCTCGCGATGCTCCCTGCGGTCGGGGTTCCGCTGCCCTTTGTCAGCTACGGCGGAAGCGCGATCATCACCAACCTGGCCGCCGTCGGGCTTCTGATGTCCACAAGGCTGGGCCGCCGCAAGGTCGATTTCCGGGGATGAAGCTCGCGTTCTCGACGCTTTCCTGCCCGAACTGGAACCTGACCGAGATGCTCCAGGAAGCGCAAGATAGCGGCTACGAAGGCATCGAGCTTCGCGGCTACCAGGAGACTCTGGACCTGACTCTTGCGACGCCCTTCTTGCCCGAAAACCTCCCCGAGACACGGCAGCGCCTCGCCGACGCCGGAATTTCCATTTGCTGCATCGGGTCGTCGGGCGTGATCGGCCAGAAGAACCTCGCGCACGTTCGGGCGCACTGCGCCCTCGCCCGCGAACTGGGCTGCCCGTACGTCCGGATTTTTGGAGGCAAGCCCGAGAGCTTCTCCCACGCGGTGGAGACGCTCCGCGAGATGGCCGATCTCGCCCGGTCCGAAGGAGTCGCGCTGGCCCTGGAAACCCACGATGACTTCTCCACGGGTGCTGCCGTCGGGGCGCTCCTTGCTGAAGTGAATCACCCGGCGGCGCGGGCGCTCTGGGATATGCATCACCCGTATCGCCAGGGTGAGTCGCCCGAAGACACCCTCGACGCCCTCGGCCCCTATCTCAGCCACGTCCACATCAAAGACGGTCTGAAAGATGGCGGCTACACCCTGCTCGGCGAGGGCGATCTCCCGCTAAAGTCCATGCTCACCCGGCTCAAATCCCACGGCTACGATGGCTTTGTCTCGGTCGAGTGGGAAAAGCGCTGGCACCCCGAGCTGGCGGACCCCGCTCTGGCTCTCCCCCAGCATGCAAGAGTGCTGCGGGAGCTTCAGCAGGTCCCTGAAGGAACCTGCTGCATGAGTTGAAGGAGGCTGAAGCCCCCTACACAAATTCCCCCGAGCCGGTACTTGTTCTTGTGCAGCGGGCTGCTTTAGCTGTCTGTTCAGAGGTGGCGGGGGTATTTGTGAAAAAAAGTACGAAGTTTCCTTGCCTTTGGCCCGGCCCCTGCGGTACAGTTTAAAATAGAGAGTATGACTGTCGCGCTGGAGCTGAGCGGGATCGAGAAACGCTTCGGGGCGCGGCGCGTTCTGACGGGCGTCTCGCTCTCGGCACGCGGCGGGGAGATCGTCGCGGTGACCGGGCCGAACGGCACCGGGAAATCGACGCTTTTGAAAATTGTCGCGGGGCTGCTGCGGCCCACGCGCGGAGAGATCGGGCTGGCGCTGAGTGCCAGAGATTTCAGCTCGCCGGAGCAGCGCCGAAAAAATGTCGGGTATGTCGCGCCGGATCTGGCGCTCTACCCGGAGCTGTCGGGGCGTGAGAACCTGGCGTTCTTCGCGCAGGTTCGTGGAGAATCGGGGCGGGACTTCGGGAGGGCGCTGGAGAGAGTCGGGCTGGGCGGGCGCGAGGGCGACCCGGTCGGGGTCTACTCGTCGGGGATGAAGCAGCGGTTGCGAATCGCGCTGGCGACACTGTTCGATGCGCCGTTGCTCCTGCTCGACGAACCCGGTCTCGCGCTGGACGCCGAGGGGGTCGGGCTTTTAGAGGCGCTGATTCGGGAGCGAAAAGAGGCGGGCGCACTGATCCTGCTGGCGACCAACGACGCCCGCGAGGCTCTGCTGGGAGATCGGGCAGTCGATGTGGCTGCGTGAGGCGCGGGCGATCTTTGAGAAAGAGATTCGCACGGAGTGGCGGACCCGTGTAGCTCTGAGCGGCGTCGGATTGTTCCTGCTCGGCGGGCTGACGCTCATCGGGCTGGCGTTCCAGGGGCGGCGCGTGGACAGTGACGGCGCGGCGGCGCTGCTCTGGATCTTGCTGCTCTTCACCGCCGCGACGGGCCTGGGGCGGGGCTTCGTGCAGGAGGCCGAGCGCGGCACCGCACTCGCGCTCCGCCTGCATGCCCGCGCGACGGCGGTCTGGGCCGGGAAGTTCGCGTTCAACGCGGCGCTTCTGCTCGCACTGACGGCGCTCGCGACACCGCTGCTGCTCGGAGCGCTGTCGGTGGATACGGGAGAAACGAACTTCGGGGCGCTCGCCTGCGTCCTGGGTTTGGGAAGCATCGGGGTGGCGGCGGTCTTCACGACCACGAGTGCGCTGGTGGCGCAGAGCAACGGACGGAGCGGGGCGCTGCTCGCGGCATTGAGCTTTCCGGTGCTGGTTCCGGCGCTTTTTATGGGCGTCGGCGGCACGAAGGCCGCACTTGGGGTAAGCTTTACGGTGAGTGCCTGGAGCGCGGCGTCGGGGTACATCACGGTTCTCGGGAGCTACGGCGCGATAGCCGTCGCGGCGTCGCTGGTGTTGTTCGACTATGTCTGGAACGATTAAAAACCTGCTGGGAAAGCTCGTGCTCTTTCTCTGGATGAGCGCTGGGCTTGCGTACGTCTTCTTGAAATTGCCCGCCGCCGAGGGCTTTCAGAACCCGGAGCTGGCGCGGATGGTGACGCTGCACCTGCCCTGCGCCTACGTCGCCGTGATCGCCGCGTTTATCTCCGGCTGGCACGCAATCGTCTACCTGCGCGGTCGGGCGATTCTCTCCGACAGCAAGTCGTCAAGTTCAGCGGCGCTCGCGGCGCTGTTCTGCCTGCTCACCACCGTCACGGGTTCGTTTTTCGCGAAAGTGCAGTGGGGCGAGTTCTGGAACTGGGACCCGCGCCAGACCTCGGTGTTTTTATTGCTCCTGATCTACGCCGCCTACTTTGTGCTTCGGGCCAGCATCGACGACCCGGAAAAGCGAGCCTCGGTGAGCGCCGTTTACATGCTTTTTGCGGTAATGATGACCCCGATGCTGGGCTATTTCATTCCCAAAGCTATGCCCCAGAGCCTGCACCCGAAGATGGCGAGCTTCGACAGCGCCTATCGGTTGGGAATCTATGTCTGCCTGCTTCCCCCACTATTGGGAACCATGCTCTGGCTCAACTCGCTCTCGATTCGGCTCGAAAAACTGCGTCTCGCGCAGGAGGAACTTTAAAATGCACCCGATGATGCCCCTTCTTGCCGTCGCCCTGGTGATCTGGGCGGGCATTTTTGCGTTCACCGTCGCCCTGGAGCGCCGGGTTCGCGTCCTGGAGCAGAAAAACAAATGAAACCCGGTCCTATCATTGCGTTCCTGGTGATTCTCGGCGCGTTTGGCTTTGGAGCCAGAGCGTTTGTCGCCAATTTAACTCCCTACTTGAGCTTTGCCGAGGCAAAAAAAGCCAACCGTGTGGTTCAGGTCATGGGAAAATTAGACAAATCTCAGGGTGGCGCGATCAAGGAAGGCAACACAATGCGATTCACCCTGATCGAGGAGAAAACCGGGGAGAAGCTTGCGGTTCGCTTCAAGCACACCAAGCCCGATGCGTTCGATCAGGCGATTCAGATCACCGCCATCGGCGAGTATAAAGACAAGATATTCGAGGCCGAGAAGCTCTTAGTCAAATGCCCAAGCAAGTATCAGGGCAAAGACGCCGAAGAAAAAAGCTATTCGAGCAAGTAAGCGAGAAAATTATGCCTATTGGATACGGGTTGCTGATCTTTGCGATGGTGATGACCGTCGCCGCGAATATTCTGTTCCCACTCTCGACCCGCGCGGGCCGCGAAGGGCTTTTTGTGTGGGCAAAGCGTGCCGCGTATCTCTCGACAGCGGGAATTGTGGGCGCGGCGCTCTACCTGATGAACCTGATCGCGACCCATCAATTCCAGTTCGAGTATGTCGCGGAATACTCGTCCCGGCGTGCCTCGGCGTGGTACCTGGTGGCTGCCTTCTGGGGGGGGCAACAGGGTTCCATTTTGCTCTGGGCGCTCTGGTCCACGCTGCTCGCGGCAGTCCTGGTAAAAAAAGGCGGAAAAACCACGCCATTCACCTGGCCGCTGTACGGTCTGGTTCAGATTTATTTATTGAGCCTGTTGCTCTTAAAGTGCCCGTTTAAGCTAGGCATCGGCCCCGTTCCTCTGGATGGAAAAGGCTTGAACCCGCTCTTAGAAAACCAGTGGATGGTCATTCATCCGCCGATGTTATTTTTGGGCTGGTCATCTACCGTATTTCCCGCTATTTTCGGGATTTATGGATTACTGAAGAAAGACTGGGACGGCTGGGCGAAAGCGGCGTTCTCGTGGACCCTGTTTTCGTTCGCGACACTTGGCTTCGGGTTATCTCTTGGCGGCTACTGGGCTTATGAAACCCTGGGTTGGGGTGGGTTCTGGGCCTGGGACCCGGTCGAGAACTCGTCGCTGGTGCCGTGGCTGATTCTGGTCGCGCTTCTGCACGGGATTCCCGTGCAGCTCAAAAACGGCGGAATGCGCAAAGCGAACTTCCTGCTGGCGTTCCTGCCGTTTGCAGCCATGAACTACGGGACTTTTCTCACCCGAACCGGGCTTCTGGCTGATTTTTCGGTGCATTCTTTTAGCTCGCTGGGCAAAGATGGTTATAATCTCATGCTCGGTGCGGTTTTAGTGCTGACCTTTGTGCCGATTGCGATGCTTCTCTGGCGCTGGAAGAAAATTCCGGCGGGCATGAGCTACGAAAAAGTGATGTCACGCGAGTTCGGGTATTTCTTAGCGAGTCTAATTTTCGGACTGCTCGGCTTATTGGTACTTATTGGAATGAGCGCCCCGCTTCTGACCAAGTTCGGGCCATTCCAGGGAGCGCTCAAGCCGTTCTTTGACATTAAGGCCGGTGAGAGCTTCGATCCGAAGAAAGGCGCGGGGCTTCTGGCAAGTTTTTACGACCAGATGGGCTATCCGCTGGCGATTTTGTTCACTCTTCTTATGGCATCCACCCCGTATATGGCCTGGAAGAGCAATGAGTTCGAGAAATTAGGCAAGAAACTCTTCCCGAGTTACATTGCCGCTATTGGAATCACGCTGGTAATGACGGCGATAGGCTTTTTTCTCGGGGTTCGCAAGCCATTCATGGTGCTATTGTTTGCAACGTCGATGTTTGCCGTGCTCTCGAACCTGCTTTTGATTCTCCCGAGGCTCAAGCACGATAAGCCGCGTAAGACAGTCGGGGGATTTATGGCCCACATGGGAGCTGGGATGACCCTGGCCGGGGTCGCGTGCCTCGTGGCGTTCTCGCAGAACAAAGAAAACGTCGAGCTAAAAATAAATCAGCCTGCCAAAGCCCTTGGCTACACGCTGACGTACCTCGGCTACACGACCGAGCCGTTCGACCGCGATGGCAACCGTATCCGTATTCGTGTTGAAAAAGACGGAAAAGCCTGGGAGTCGCGGCCCCGGTTTTACTTTGCGCCCTGGAACAACAAAGACGAGCTGTTTGGCAACCCACCCGCGATCCACCGACGCTTCTGGGGCGATCTGTATGTCGCGCATGCTGGCGAGCTGACCGAGCAGCTTGACGACCCGCGCGCCGCAAGCCCGAACAATCAGTTCTCGCTGGAGAACAACAAGCCAAAGACCATCGGGGACTACACGTTCACGCTTCTGGGCGAGTCTCTGGACGAAAAGTCCGAGGCCACGATGCGCGCCCACGACGAAAAAGCCTTCGACTCCCTGCCGGAGACGCGGGTTTCGGCGCTGGTCTCGGTGAAGTACAACGGCCAGGAAGCCATGGTCAAGCCGTCGATCCTGCAAAAGCGCCACGCCGGGATGTTCTCCGAGATCGCGAAGGTTCCCGGACCTGCGGGCAAGCAAGTGATTCTGAGGTTCGTCCCGCCGCCGTCGGAGCGCGAGATCGCCGAGGCCCAGATCGGCTCCCGCGCCGCCATCGAGGAAGCCAAGAAAGCCGGAGCGCCCGGCTCGCCCGAGTTCCGCGCCGTCCTCACCCAGTCGCCCGACTACTTCGCCGCTCAGCAACTGGAAGAACTTGCGGCGTTCAAAATCCTGCGCTTTGAGACCTTCAACGCCCCCGACCCCACCGACACGGTCTATGTCTCGGTCGGCACCAAGCCCATGATCTGGATGGTCTGGCTCGGGACTCTCTTGTTTTCTCTCGGCGGCCTCATCGCCTACCGACGACGCGCCAGAGAACAGGGAATCTACACCGAAGAGTAACCGAAAGGAATCGCGATGTCCGTATCTTCGTCTACCAGCGAGCTGGGCGACAAAGCCCGCCAGCTTTATGAGCGCCTTCGGCCCGAAATTGAGACGCCCGAGAACATCGGCCAGTTTATCGTCGTCGAGGTGGAGAGCGGCGACTATGAAATCGACGCCCAGGGAATCGAATCGTCACGCCGCCTGCAAGCCCGTCACCCCGGAGCCGCTCTGTACGCCCTCCGCATCGGCTATAAGTCCGCCGTCTCGTTCTGCGGCGCACTGGAGCGAAACGCCGCATGATGACGGGCCAGGTAATCGGACTCCATGCCCTTCTCCCGATTACTTTCTTCCTGTCGGAGAACCGAAGTATCGCAATCGAGTTCGTTGTCGATACAGGTTTTACCGATCAACTGACCCTGCCACTGGACGCCGTTGCGACGCTGGGCCTACCATTGCTGAGCCGAGTCCCGGCGGACCTTGCAGACGGTAGCACGGTGGAGATGTCGATGCACGAAGCCACGATTCTTTGGGACGGTACGAAAACGCAGGTTCGGGTTCTCGCGGCAGGACGACGCCCTCTGCTCGGAACAGCGCTTCTGGAGAATTTCGATCTTCTGGTACAATTTCGCGAAGGTGGTAGAGTTATGGTAGACGGATCATAGCGTTGCTCTCCCTCGGCAGCCTCATCGCCTACCGACGGCGGGCAAAAGAGCAAGGAATCTACGCCGAAGAAGAGTAGTTCACCCACCTCCCTTGAAGCGCTTCGCTTTCGTCCCTCTTCCCGTGTCGCTCGTGCCTCGCTGGAAGAGGGGTAAGAACCTCAGAATATGTTTAAGATATTTTATTCGTGGCAAGCAGATCTTCATTCAGGAACAAATCGAAATTTTATTCTTAATTCGATAGAGAAAGCTTGTAGCAAAATCAAATCAGAAGGAGGCATTGCAGTAGAACCCGTTGTTGATCGCGACACGCTCGGGCTTTCTGGCGCACCAAATATTAGTGAAGCAATTCTATCTAAAATCCGAGATGCAGATGCCTTTATCGCAGATGTATCATTAATTAACACCAGACCATCACAAGAAGTTATAGATACTGATGCCGAGTTAGACATTTACAACTTAGAAAATCCAAATTATAGATTTCGGCCAACTCCAAACCCAAATGTACTTATCGAACTGGGTTACGCATTATCACATTTAGGAAACGAAGCAATTATACTTATTATCAACACTCACTACGGATCAATTGAACAATTACCTTTTGACTTGCGCTCTCTCCGTACACTTTCATACAGTCTACCTCCAGCACAAACGGACAAGACACAGGAAAAGCAAGAGCTAATTACGGACTTCACAAAAGCCATCAATGGGATTGCGAGCGTTGTCCGTGCTGATCCTGTTCACTCAATAATTTTTCCACGAACAAAACAAGTCGTAGGACAAGCAGAAGGAATGCTCAGGGAATTGATTTCTGCTGCAGGAAAAACATTTGACCCAGAAACTATTACCTATGACGAAGTTGTTGAAATTTGTGAATCAGTTAATCCAAATGACCAAGCTCAATTTATTATTGGAGGCAATCCATATGACGGGTTTCAGTATGGCAATCATATTGCAAAAATGTATGATTGGCGAGAGAGAAGCAAGAAATTCACCTCCGATATTTTTGTTTTTAATGTATTTCTCAAGCGAGAACATATTGCATTGCTGGCTAATATTGAACAATGTCATTATTTTGTGGCTCTGGAAACAGCACGAAATTACCCAATACGAAACACAAACCTATCCTGGTTATCAAACTCAATGTGGAAATATATCATAGCAAGTCGGCAACTTAAAGAATATGCAGCAAGTACACTTGCACGGCGCGCAGAAAATTTATAAGGTCGGGCCGCCCCGGAGGTGCGCTTCTAAGAGACCGGTATTTTCAATGCCGGACGGACGCCGGGCCGAAGCATTTTTGTGCTTTCGGTATCCAAGCACGCAGAATGAAACGCGCACTCTGCCTTGCTTTCGTCGCTCTGGGTCTTATTTGCCCCGCTCTCGCTCAACAAGCGCCCCAGATTCGGGTGGAGAAGGCTGAGAAACCCGTGGCCCTGCGCCGGGCAGAGATTTCCCTCAGCGTGGTCGGGCCGCTGGCGAGCGCGACCGAAACCCTGACGTTCTCCAATCCGAACGGACGCGCACTGGAGGGCGAGCTGCTCCTGCCCCTGCCCGAGGGCGCGACGCTTTCCGGGTACGCCATCGATGTGGCGGGCGAGCTGGTGGACGCCGTCCCGGTGGAAAAAGAGCGGGCGCGGGTGATCTACGAGACCGAGCTTCGCAAGGGTGTCGATCCGGGGCTGGCCGAAAAAGCCGAGGGCAATGTCTTTCGGCTACGCGTCTACCCGATCCCGGCCAAAGGGACGCGGACGATTCGGGTGCGCTTCGACCTGGAGAGCCAGACACGCGGAGCAGGCCGAACCGTCACCCTGCCCCTGCGCTGGGGAATCGCGCCGGACGAGGTGCGGCTTAGCGTCGAGGGCGCGGGCACGGCAAAGATCGGCGACACCGCTCTCGATGGCCCGACAACTACGCTCGACGGCCAGCGCCTCGACGCCGATTTAGTCATCCGTGCGCCCGCCCCGACCGAGCCGTGTGTCTACGCCGAGAGCTTCACCCGTGCCTCGCGCGACGCCGCCGAGACGTTTTTTCTGGTTGAGAGCCACGAGGTGGCCCCGGTTTCCAGCCTCAACCCCCTGCCCCCCGGTAACGGGGGAACCCGATTATCTCCCCCATTACTGGGGGCAGGGGGGTTAGGGGTAATCTGGGACGCCAGCCTGTCACGCAAAGACGCGAACGTGAAGCAAGAAAAAGAGCTTCTGCGCCTGCTACTCGCCCGGCTCGACGGCGTCAGCGTGACTGTTAGAATCTTGCGCGACACGCTGGAGCCTGCAAAAAATTTCCGGATCGAGAACGGCGACAGCACGGCGCTTCTGGCGTATCTGGACAGCATCCCGCTGGACGGCGGCACCGATCTCAGTGCGCTACAAAACCTTCCCGTACTTGAAAGCGGTTACTGTTTACTTTTTTCTGACGGCACCTCGACACTCGGCAGCCCCCCGTCCCCCGTGCCGCACGGGGGCGAAAGCGGAGCGCTTCGGGGGACACCGCTCTGGGCCGTGACGAGCGGGGCTACTTCCAGCTACCCGGCACTGCGCCAGCTTTCCGAGCTGTCGGGCGGGGCGCTGGTCGATCTGACCCGGACGCCCGTTTCTGCGGCGCTCTGGGAGATCGGGCAGCCTGTCTTCGGGCTTCAGAAGATCACCACGCTCTCGGGCCAGGTAGAAGGCGTCACGTTTCGCCGCGAGGGGAGCTTGATCTCCGGAAGGCTTCTGAGCGAGACCGCGACGCTCGCGCTGGAGTACGGCTACACGGGCCAGGCTCCTACCGTCCGCCACGAAGTGACGCTCACACAAAATCCCCCCAACCCCCGCCCGGCGGGGGCGAAAGCGGAGCGCTTCGGGGGCAAGCTCGCACGCTGGTGGGCGGCGCAGCAAGCCGAGACGCTCTCTATCGACCCGGACGGCAACCGCGAGGCGCTGGTCACGCTCGGGCAGGACTTCGGGATCGTGACGGAGGGGACGAGCTTGCTGGTCTTAGAAACCCTGGAGCAGCACATCGAGCACGACGTTCGGCCCGCACGCACCCGCCCCGCGCTCTACGACGCCTATCTCGCCCACGAGAAAAAGCAGGCGCGTCAAGAAAAGCAAAAAGACGACGCCCAGCTTCAGAAGGTCTTAGCGCAGTGGAAAGAGACCCTGGCCTGGTGGGACAAGAAGTTCACCTACCCGCCCGGCTTTCAGTATAAGCCAAAGCCTGCGAAGAAAGACGGCGACGGCCCCAGCACAGGCGGAGGCCAGGTACGAAGCCGCGTCGGTGGCCTGCCACGACGCGCCGCCAGCCCTCCCCACCCCGTTGATTTGAGCTACGCGCCCAGGGAGTTGGCGGTTCGAGCAGAAGCCAAGAGCATTGGCGGACAAGACGAGCCGAATGCGGCGGCGAGCGTTTCCATAAAACCGTGGTCACCGGATGTTCCGTACGTCAAAGCGATGCAAGCCGCCGGGCCGGAGCGAGCGTACGAGGTCTATCTCGCCCAGCGCAAGACCTGGGGCGCGACCCCGGCATTCTACGTGGACTGCGCCGAAGCGCTGCTTCAGCTGGGGCGCAAGCAAGAAGCCCGGCGGGTGTTGCTCTCGCTGGCCGAGATCGGGGCGGGCGACCCGGCGCTGCTTCGGATTCTCGCCCGAAGGCTGCTTCAAATAGGCGAGCTGGGCCGGGCAGTGGCGCTGTTCGAGCGAGTTCTCCAGCTACGCCCCGAGGAAGCCCAGAGCCTGCGCGACCTGGCCCTCGCCCTCGAAGCGCACGGCGACAACGAGGGTGCGCTCCGCCATCTCGATGCCCTGGTGCGCGGGCGCTGGCAGCGTGCGGATTCGGACTTCGACGGCATTGAAGTCATTGCGCTGATAGAAGCCAACGGAATTCTCTCGAAAGTGGGCACGCAGAAGCTCAAAAACCCGCTCGATCCCCGCTTTGTGAAGCCGCTGACTGCCGACCTGAGGATCGTCATGGCCTGGGACACAGACCTGACCGACATGGACCTGCATGTGATCGAGCCAAGCGACGAAGAATGTTTTTACAGCCACAACCGAACCGTGATCGGCGGGCACCTCTCGCACGACTGCACGCGCGGCTACGGCCCCGAGGAGTATTTTGTGCGAAAGGCCATGCCGGGCAAGTACACGGTTCGGGCGAAGTTCTACGGCTCACAGTCGCAGAAAGCCCTCGGCGGAACCACGGTCCAGGCCACGGTCATCACCAACTTCGGGCGGCCCACGGAGAAGCGCTCCTACCTCACTCTCAGGCTGACCGAGCAGAAAGAATCCATCGAGATCGGAGCCGTGAACGTTCGGTAGAACCCACCCGGCCTCTCGTTTCCCTCAAGTCCACCCTCCCTTGGCGGCCAGGGGAGGGCCAGGGTGGGTTCGTTGAAGGCAGGGTGGCTCCCAAAGCTCCAAGCATCTGCGGTAAAATACGTGGTACCGCAAGGAGCTGTCTGTGTCCGTTGCCCTGAGCCACCCTCACACTACCTATTCTGAAAATCAGCACGTCCAGAGCGCCATGCCCTGGCAAGACGCCGCCGAGAGTCGTCTTTCTCAAAATGACCTGCCGCGCCTGCCCGAGGGGACCGGTTTGAGCGTCGTGTTTCCCGCCTACAACGATGCCCACACCATCGGGGCGCTCATTGACTACTCGGCCCGGCTGCTGGAGCGCATTTCGAGCAACTTCGAGATCGTGGTGGTCAACGACGGCAGCGAGGACGCGACGGGCGAGGTTCTGGCCCAGCGCCAGAGCGTGTATCCGTTCCTGAGAGTCGTGACGCACCCCAAAAATCGGGGCTACGGCGCGGCGCTTCGCTCGGGCTTCGACGCAGCCCGCAAGAGCCTGGTTTTCTACACCGACGGCGACGGCCAGTACGACCCGACCGAGCTTCTTTCTCTGATTCCCGCCCTCGGAGAGAACGCGCTGGTCAACGGCTACAAGCTGCGTCGAAGCGACAGCTCGCTACGAAAAATTATCGGCAGGCTCTATCATCACGCCGCCCGGCTGCTGTTTCGGCTCCCGATCCGCGACACGGACTGCGACTTCCGGCTGATGCGCCGCGACGTACTCTCCAGCCTGACGCTGACCTCCGACTCCGGCGCGATCTGCCCCGAGCTGGTCTGGCAGATGAAACACTCGGGAGCGCCCATCGCCGAGGTGGGCGTCGGGCACTATCCGCGCGTCTCAGGCTCGTCTCAGTTTTTCCGGCTCCCGCGCATCTGGGCGTCGCTCCAGAAGCTTCTGGTGCTCTGGTGGCAGCTCGTTCTCTCGCCGTTCGGGGGCCGGGTTCTACGAGCGCTGGGCCTGCGCCGATAGATGCCAGACTCTAACAGCTATGCGGGCAAGCGCTGCCTCGTCACGGGGGGGCTGGGCTTCATCGGCTCGAACCTGACGCGGCGGCTGGTTGCGCTCGGGGCGAAAGTCCACGTGGTCGATGCGCTGATCGACGGGCACGGCGGCAACCCGTTCAACCTCGACGGGCTTACCCCAAGCATTCAAGTTACCCGCGCCGACATCGGGGATGCTCTCTCCATGCGCCCAATTGTCGCAGATCAAGAGATTATTTTCAATCTCGCGGGACAGGTCAGCCACATCGACTCCATGCGCGAGCCGCTCAAAGACCTGGACATCAATGCTCGCGCCCCGCTCGCCCTGCTGGAAGTCTGCCGCGAGGTCAACCCGGATGTCACCATTGTCTACACAAGCACGCGCCAGCTCTACGGAAGGCCCGAGTTTCTGCCCGTGACCGAGAAACACCCGCTCCGCCCCGTGGACGTCAACGGGGTGAGCAACGTCGCGGGAGAGATGTTCCACCTGCTTTACCACGATGTCTACGGCATAAGGGCGGTCTCGCTGCGCCTGACCAACACCTACGGCCCTCGAATGCTTCTCAGCCACAACCGCCAGGGATTTCTCGCGTGGTTCGTCCGGCAGGCGCTGGAGCGCGGGACGATCTCCCTCTACGGCGACGGCAGCCAGAAGCGCGATCTCAACGAGGTCGAGGACGTGATCGATGCCCTGCTCCGCGCCGCCGTGACGCCCGCGTGTGTCGGGCATGCCTTCAACCTCGGAAGCCACGAGGTCGTGACACTGCAACAGATCGCCGAGACGCTCCAGACGCTTGCGCCGGGCCTGACCGTCAGGCATGTCCCGTGGCCCGAGGAGAAAAAACGCATCGACATCGGCGACTACTACGCGGACTTCTCAAAATTTACCCACATTACGGGCTGGAGTCCCGAAGTGACGCTTCAACGTGGCCTCTCCCGAATGCTCGATTTTTACCAGGCCCACGCCACCCACTACTTCCCCCCTCCCCCGTGCCGCACGGGGGCGAAAGCTTTCGTCGCTGGCGACGGATGCGCTTCGGGGGGCAGCTTGTGAAAGTCCCGATCATCGAGTTCACCCGGCACTATGCCGCGCACCAGGCCGCACTCGACGACGCCGCGCTCCGGGTTCTACGCTCGGGCTGGTACCTGCTCGGCCCCGAAGTAGCGGCTTTTGAAACCGAGTTCGCGGAGTTTCTGGGCACGGGGCGGGGGGCAGTCGGCGTGGCGAGTGGGACCGATGCGCTGGTTCTGGCGCTGCGGGCGCTCGGAGTTGGGGCGGGCGACGAGATTCTGTGCCCGGCCCTGACGGCCACAGCGACGCCCATGGCGATTCGACTTGCGGGCGCGACCCCGATCTTTGTCGATGTTCTCCCCGAGACGCTCTGCATCGACCCGGACGACGTCCGAAAGAAGCTCACGCCCAGAACAAAAGCCGTGATCCCGGTGCATCTCTACGGACGCGCGGCAGAGCTGGACGAGCTGCTCGCGCTCGGCCCACCCGTGATCGAGGACTGCGCCCAGGCCACCGGAACCCGCTACAACAACCAGCGCGTCGGGACGCTCGGAGTGCTCGCGGCGTTCAGTTTCTACCCGACCAAGAACCTCGGGGCACTCGGCGACGCCGGAGCCGTGGTGTCGAACAGTCCAGAGCTTCTGGAGCGGGTTCGGATGCTACGCTCCTACGGCGAAAAAGAGCGCTACTACGCCAGCAAAGACGGCATGAACTCGCGTCTCGATGAGTTTCAAGCGGCTTTTTTGCGAGTCAAGCTGCCCTATTTGGAGTCTATGAACGCTCGCCGACGTGAAATCGCACAAATTTATACCCAGAACCTCGATCCGAAGATCGTCACGGTTCCCCCCGATGAGCCGGGGCATGTCTACCATCTCTATGTCGTTCGCTCGGACTTTAGAGATGACCTGCAAAAGCATCTCACCGCATATGGCGTCGGGACAACGATCCACTATCCCGTCGCGCAGCACCGCCAGAAAGCGTTTGAAGCTCTCGGGCAGGGCGAGTCGTGCCCCGTGGCGGCGCGCGAGGTCGGACGAATTCTGTCGCTACCGCTCTTTCCCCAGCTGACCGACGACGAGATCCAGTATGTGATCGACGCGGTGAACTCGTATGCACACCCGTGAGTACGAGGCCATGCGCGCCGTGGAGGACTCGCACTTCTGGTACCAGGCGCTCCACGGCAACATCGAGGCCCTTCTTGCGCGTCACGCGCCCGACGCCCGAACCCTTCTCGACGCCGGGTGCGGCACGGGCGGAATGGCCGCGCGGCTGGAGCAAGCCGGAAAAATCGTCACGGCGCTGGACCTGCGCGAAGAAGCCCTCGCCCCGTGCCGCAAGCGTGGCCTGAAGCACGTCGTGCAGGGCAGCGTGGACGCCCTGCCCTTGCCCGATTCTCAGTTCGACGCCGTTCTGAGCCTGGATGTCTGGTGCCACCGCGCCGTGGACGATAAAAAAGCCGCCGCCGAGGCCGTGCGTGTGCTGAAGCCCGGCGGGTTTTTACTTCTCAACCTGCCCGCCTACGATAATCTGCGCGGCCACCACGATGTCGTCGTCGAGACGGCCCGGCGCTACGATAAAAACAAGCTCAGAGCACTGTTAGAAGAAATGGGCCTGAATATAGTATTTCTCACGCACTGGAATACCACACTCTTCCCGCTTCTGGCCGCGTCTCGGCTAGCCAGTCGCACCCTGCCAAAGAAAAACGTCGATCAGAGCGATGTCGCCCCGGTAAATCCAGTAATCAATACGATGCTCTTACAGCTACTAACCATAGAGCGCCAGGTTTTCCTGAAATCTCCCCTGCCCTATGGTCTATCGTTACTTGCCGTTGCTCAAAAACCGTGAAATCTCTGACTTTATTTACCCGACTGCTACGCTTTGCAGGCGTGGGCGGACTTTCTACCGCCTGCGAGTGGGGACTGCTCGCCCTGCTCACCCACGGGCTACATTTCGAGGCCCGGCTGGTCAATCCACTTGCTTACGCCGTCGGGATCGGAGTGAATTTCTTTGGGAGTCGATTCTTCACGTTCGCCGAAGCGCGTACGCAGAAAGCCCCCGCTCAGGCCGCCCGCTTTCTCACGGTCCAGCTTATCGGAATGGGAATCGACCAGGGGCTGGTGCTGCTCTCCCGGACCCTCGCCCCACGCTGGGGCGTCCCGGTGGAAAGCGCCCACTGGCCCGGCAAGCTTGTCTCGCTAATTCTCGTAGCCACCTTCAACTTCACCTGCCACAAACTCTGGACGTTTCGGGCTGCTAACTAAAATGTATGTAAGTTTCCATCGGTACCAAATATGCTAACCCCAACACGTCTTTGATTTGAAGAAGGCAACACATTCACTGAAGCATCCGAAAATCTATTTCGATCAAAAGGTATTTTCACATTGCTCTTCAGCATCATTTTCAGTGACATCTCAATGTATCTTTCACATCTGTTTTTTAATACAGAGGGAAGATCAGAAATTTTCATATAAATTTGATCTCCTTTTTCCATACTTGCTCGCTGTTTTTCGTCCATACACTCATAAAGCAAAGGTAGAATTTCACTCGATTCTTTTATTGCATCTTCAACCGGATCATCCGTAAAAACAGATTTTTCAGCCGCTAACTGGCTTTCTGATTTTCCAATCGTAACGGTTTGGACAGACTCAATAACCGTTGTAATCGCCATCAGTGCTTGCTCGACCGGAACATCTCGAAGAACAACAGTCAGTCTTCGGCCTGCAACACTGGAATCCGCTTTTATTTTCCACCCGACCTGCCTTGAAATAACGCTGAGAAGTTCTTCAATACGAACTCTTTTTGCCAGAACTGTTATCTTGCGATTTTTGTTTAGAACAGATTTTGGTGTATTGTCTGAGTCTGTACTCTCTTCAGTTTTTTCAAAAATCACTCCTTCTTTTTTATCTTTGAGTGCTTTTTCCATAGCTCGGTCTGTTGGACTTCGTAATTGCCAGTTCTTTTCACGAAACAATAAGATTCCGTTTTGAAGTTCGGATTCTCGGCCAAATATTCGTTTTATATTATCAATAATAATTTTTACCTTTATATCTTTAGCAATCAGATCATCAGCTACGGTGTCTGTAAGATAACTATCGGATACTATATTTACGTCCGATTTCTCTGCCAGCTCAAACAAAACGCTGGACAGAGAAGGATGAAACTGGACCATAGAAATTTTCTTGTCCAATAAACTCACTGGCAGATTTTGTGCATAAACCGACGACGCACACACACTCAAAACCGAAGCAACTGCAAAAAACGCTTTCATCTCAGTCTCCCTGATTTATTAAACAACAAGACCTTCCCCAGGTCTTTATCTGAGGAAGGTCATTTCATACTCTCCGCTATCCAGGACCGCCCTGTCCACCTGTACCGGTAGTTGGTGGATCAGTTACTTTTACCGATTGCGTTGCGTAGGCAGGAATATCCAGTTGAGGATGACCATTCGGCCAGCCATTTTTTATTTGCCATTTATCGTACTTAATCTCAACGTGCTTTCCGTTTATAACAGGAGCATTTGAAGATGGCGCAACAGCATTCCCCAAAAACTGTCTCTTGAAGGGAGTGGGCGACGAGAAAGCAGGTAAAAGATTCCAGCCGGGGCCGGAACTTTGGATGCTTACTTCTTTCATCTCTAAGCTCAGGTCAGGAGACTCATACTGCGGCCCGATAGTTGGGACGAAGGTGTCTTTGTCCTCGTAGGTGATGGTGTACTTGACTTCGTCACCCCCAGGAATGGGACCGATAATTCCCTCAACGGAGATTGTCATCTGAGGTGCAGCACTGGCGAGCGGGTCGGCGAGGGTGGCGACGACTGGCTTTGGTAAGCCCAGCATCACTAAAAGGAGAGGTAACAGCATCGAATTCTGTCCTTTCTGATAGGTGGCCGGACCAAGAGTGGCCGGACAGCATAATTGACTATAACACGGGAAGTCTGTGGGACGCAATAGAGAGCAGGGAGAAATTCGAAGATTTTTCGTCAATGATTTGATTAGAGTATATGTCGCAAATTTATATCAGTAATTATTTACTTGATTCGAGCCTGGTAAGCGGGAGCTTCGTGAGTTCTTTGAGGGATTCCAGAACTTCCTCGGTGAAGTCGGAGCCGAGAATCAGGCCGTCTACTTCGCACTCGTCGGCCATCTGGACCAGGCGGCCCCGGTCGCGTGGGGCGAGGCCGTCGGGGATGGCGACATGGACCGTGGCTCCGGCGGGGGCGGCCATGTCCTGAACCGACTGAATGTCGTCGATCACAAAAACATCGAGGCCGCTTTCGAGCGCACCGAGGTTCACGGTGAGCCACAGCTCGGCGGCTCCATCGGCGGCGGCGGTGGCGGCTTCGACGGCTTTCGCAGAGGCAGGCGCAAACCCCCACGGCCACCCGATCCCGGCGGCGAGCGTCACGGGTTTCTCGCCCAGGTTCTCGGAGGCGTCGGCGACCCAGAGCGGCGGGACGGCAAGCACTCCCTCGGCAAGAGACTTGCAGGCGGCCTGCACGTCGCGGCGACGGACGCCACCGCGCAGAAACGAGGTAGCGAGCCTCATCGGGGGCGCTCGGCGGGGAAGCGAATGGTGAAGGTCGTGCCCTTACCGACCTCGCTCCGAACGGAGATCGCGCCGCCGTGCTCATGGGCGACCCGTGCGGCGACGCTCGTGCCCAGCCCGGTGCCACCGACTTTGGTGGAGACGGCGTCGCGGGTGAAGAGTTTCTCCAGAACGTGCGGCGGAATCCCGCGCCCGGTGTCGCTGATCTCAATCGTCAACCAGCCGTCGTTGCCCTGCGCGGTCGTTTTCACCGTCACGCTGCCCCCCGACGGCGTCTCGGGGAGCGCGTTGTTGACCAGGTTGTAGAGCGCGTCGTAGATTCGGTCGTAGTCGAACGCCAGCGGTTTCATCGCCGGATCGAGCGCGGTGGCGAGCGTCAGGCCCTTCTCGATGGCCGTTCTTTTGAGAGTTTTGACGACATCGTTGATGCAGTCGTGGATGTTGCCCTCTTCAAAGCGCGGCGGCGGAAGCTGGCCTTTCACCATGCCCGCGATGTACTCCGTGCGTCGCCGGACACGCTGGGCGGACGTCAGGATATCGCTCAGAAGCCAGCCATACGCGTTGTCGATCCCGCCCATCGCGCTCTGAATTTGAGGTCCGTTCGGCTCGCGCCCCACCATCCCGCCAAGGGCCAGGAAGCAGTCGGTCAGCATCGGCTCCAGCGTCATGACGCCCGTTTCGATGGGCGTCATCATATTTTTGATGTCGTGGGCGATCTCCCCCACCCGGTTGCCGATCTCCGCGCCTTTCTGCGCCTCGACCAGCCGCGCGTGCTCGATCCCGGTGGCGGCCTGGGCGCAGAGCACTTCCAGAACTTCGAGGTCCTGGCGGTCGAAATCGACACGGGCGTTGAGCACCTGCATCACCCCGATGGGCGAGCCGCCGGTTCGCTTCACCGGGACCGTCATCATCGACTGGGTGTGATAGCCCGTTTTCTTGTCCACTTCCTGGTTGAAGTCGTTGCGCTGGGTGACATCGGCGATAAGATCGGGCTGGCCGGTCGCGAACACCGTCCAGGCCACTCCGCCCTGGGCGCGAGGGATCGCCTGGCCCATGAGCTTGTCGGCAGCCCCGCCGATGACGTACCGAAAGACCAGTGCGTCGGTCGAGGATTCATGGAGAAAAACGGTCCCGGCGTCGGCGCGGAGCACGTCGAGAGCGATTTTCAGGGTCGCCTCGACCATCGAATCGACACTGGGGTGAGAGAAAAGCGCGTCGCTGGTGCGCCGAATCGCCTCGATCTGGCGGTCGCGATGCTGAAGGTCGGCTAAAAGCTGCGCCGGATCGGAGGAAGAAGACACGGTCTCCATCCTATCGTGGAGCATGGTTTCAGGCAATGGGATACCACGGCGTGTCCGGCATTGAAAATACCGGCCTCATAAAAGCAGACCTCCGGCCTGACCCGAAACCGAATTCAATTCGGGTGCCGCCCCGGAGGGGCGCTTCTAATAGGCCGGTATTTTCAATGCCGGACTGATGCCAGGCGATGGGTGCCGTGTGATAGTCTGAGTCGCTGTGCGCTATTTCCTTGCTGTTGTCAGCTTTCTCTTTCTGTTCCTTGCGGGCTGCCGTGCGCCCGACTTGCCGCCTGCCCGCGTGCCCCTTGCGCCCGAGGCGCTGCGCCGGGCGTTTCCCGAGGTCGGGCCAAGCTTCACCGCCGTCGAGTTTCGGGCGCGGGCGGGGCTGGTGACGTGGCACGTTAAAAATAAAAAGAAAACACTGGTTGGGATGTTGATTCTGGAAGATTTGTTGTTGAAGCCCGGTGAAAAAGCCGCGTTTGTCGGGTCGAAAAACACCCTTCGCGGCTGCCCGGCTATCGAGACCAGCATGGGCGGCGGCCAGGCGATTCTCTATAATAGTCGCTTCCGAATCGAGGTCGTGGCGCTCGATCCATCGGTGAAAGAGCCGACCCGGAGCGCCTGGCTGGAGGGATTTCACCTGGAAAAACTGAAAGAGAGTGCGCCATGAACCACCATGCGTTTGTTTTCGACGAGGCAACTTACCAGAAAACGCTCTTCGGGCCGCTTTTCGATAGCGAGCTGGACCTGAGCGACGCTCAAAAAGCCCTGGAGAAGCTCTACGACGCCGGGAGCGATCTCGGGCTGGGCGCAAGCTGGGGCCAGACCCGCGCGGCACTCGCGGCGCTGTTCCCCGAAGGAATCGCGTTTCTCACCGGAGCCGAGGTTCCGGGCTTTTCGGGCTGGTATACGCAGTCCGCAGAGACGCTTTCGCGGCACTTGCCGCTGCTCGAAGACGCCGCGCACCGCGATGCTCTGAATCGGGACGGGATTCTTCGCGCCGCCGAAATGGTCCGAGGTGGGCTGGGGCGCGGGCTGCTCGTGAGGGTGGGCTAAACCTTGTCCACGATCACAGTGGTCAAGCGCGGCGGCTTCGTGGCAATCGCATCCGACACGCTGACGACGGGCGGCATCAAAGATAGCGCGGCCTACGTTGTAAACCATCATAAAATACTGCCGCTCGGGGAAAATTTCGTCGGAGTTACGGGCACAACCACGGGAAAGCTGATGCTCGCGGACTATTTTTCCAGCCTCAAGAAGCCACCGACGTTCGATAGCCCGCTTGCTGTGTTCCGGTTCTGGACAAAGCTCCATAAAACCTTGAAAGACGACTACTTTCTCAACGCCGACGAAGACGAAGACGACTCGGTGGAGTCCACGCGGCTGGATTGTTTAATTGCAAGCCCGTACGGCATCTATGGAGCCAGCGCCCTGCGCACGATCCAGGAGTTCACCCGGTTCTACGCGACCGGCAGCGGGAGCTACTTTGCGATGGGCGCACTCTGGGCCGCCGAAAAACGCCAGCTCAGCGCGGAAGCCCTCGCCCGCCTCGGGGTTCAGGCCGCGTGTGAGTTCGATGAGTCCACCGGTGCCCCGATTCTAAGCCACGTGGTCGCGCTGCACCCATCCCCCTAACCCCCTTCCCTGCTCTTTATCCGACTTCGTCGGGAGCAAGGAAGGGGGGAGCATATTCCCCTTCCCTCGCCCCCGCGAAGCGGGAAAAAGGCGAGGGTAAGGGGCCAGGGGATGGGTCACCGCGCCACCACACCTAATTTTTCGAGCTGCTGGGTATCGCCCCGGAACGCGACGCGGGCGAGGCGGCGGGTCTTGCTGGTCCAGGCCGCGAGGTTTTTCAGTGCCCCGGTCTGCTGGGCCGTGCCGCGCTGGGCCGCGCCTTTGGCGCTCTGCTGACGCGCATCCGCATCGGCGAGGGCATCGAACGCCGCCTTGAGAGCCGCGAGCGCGCGGGCGTGCTGTCCGTGACGCCCAAGCAAGTCCGCAAGCTCCGGGTGGGCGCTGAAGCCATCGAGCAAGGCTTTCCCACGCGGCAACAGGGTCGCGACGGTCTGCGGCGTCTTGCCGGTGATTCCCAGCAGCGCAAGCTGCGTCTTGTCGTTGCCCGTGGCCGCTCGCGCGACCTCAGAGGCAAGTGTGTAGAGCGCGTAGGCTGTCTTGAGTTCGGACTCTACCGCGACCGTGGTCGCTTTTTGCTCGGCCAGGAGCCGATCCTGACTCGTCACGGCATCGCTTGCCAATCCCAGAAGCCGGGTTCCTTCGTCCGTCTCGGCGCTATCGACGCCAAACACGGTGAGTCGGGCCGCTATGTCCGGGTTACGAAGAATTCCTTCGAGAAACAGTCGCCCTGCTTCGAGTTGATTCAAAATACGCTGTCGTTGATTGGTTGCCATCTGTCATTTTACCTTTCCTGCCTGTCATTCGACGATTTTTCGTAGTGATTCCTTCATTCCGACAGGTCATTTCCTAAAACCAGCAGGTCATTGGATCATTCCTTCACCTCACTGGACGATCCCCCACCCTCATTGGAAACTTCCCCTGTCTCATTGGATAAAACAAACACCTCATTCAGAAGTTCCTGAACCTCATCCGGATGTTCCTGCAAATACTTCAAGCCTTCCTCCTGCGGGTTTTGAATCTTCCCCAATGCAGTCAGTTTTGCCACCAGGTAATTTGTAATACTGGTCTGCGTATTCGGATGTTCCCAGCCCAGCGCCGAAACTAAAATCTTTATCGCCCAGAGATACAGAGGCTCAGCTTCACCATAACGACCTGTAGCCTGAAGAAAATCAGATTTTTTGCCCAGGACCATAAAGGTCCGGCACACCCAGAGGGTAAGCAGAAGCTAATTGGTCGGGTTACAGTTTGAACCTGCCCGAGCGCTTCGAACCCACCCGAGTGCTTCGAACCCACCCGAGTGCTTCGTTCGTTCCTCACTGCGCCTCGCCCTCCCTTCGCGGCGAAGGGAGGGTGGACACGAGGGAAACGAGGGGACGGGTGGGTTCGAGTGGCCGGGTGGGTTCAAACTGTAACCCAGATTATTAAAACTTGCTTACCCGGTCTTCGGCTGTCTCCCTCGTACCTCGGTCGAGATTTCGAGCGCAGCGAGACGGCAACTTGTTGCCCCATAGCCGGACGCTTGTCGTCCTGGGATAAATCGTATCCCAAACTCCCCTTCCCTCGCGCCGACGAAGTCGGGAATACGCGAGGGTAAGGGGCGGGGGGATGGGTGCTATACGTCCGGGAACAGAGTGCCCGCAAGCGGGTCGCCGACATTCAGGCTCAGCGGGTCGGTGACCACGTGCCGCTTGCCGTCGAACGTTGCGGTGCGCGGCATGAAGATCACCACATGCGCGACGCGGGTTTCGTCGGTGAAGTTGCTGGTTGCCATGTGAGCGCAGCGCCCGTGGTGGAACGTGCAATCTCCTGCCCGAAGCGGCTGCGTGATCCGCTCGCTCCACTCCAATTCCGGGGCAATCGCAAACAAAGAGCGGCCATCGGCGAGGCTCTGAGCGGGCAGGTCGGTGCGTCGGTGCGAGCCGGGCAGGAACGTCATGCAGCCCCGCTCCACCGGGACATCGCCGAGGGCCAGCCAGCACGAGATCGGGTGCGGCGCGGTCGCGTGGGGCCAGTAGGGTTGGTCCTGGTGATACTCGGTCGGCAGGCTCACGTGTGGCTGTTTTATCAGAATCTGGTCGTGCCACAGGCGCAGCGCCTCGCCCGCCAGCGCCGTCGCCACCCGCGCGACGTTCGGGTGGAGAGTCAGAGCTTTCATCGCGTCGTCGTGGGTCCAGACGTTCACAAACTGGTCGAAGATCGAGCTATTGGAGATCGGCGGGTTGTTTTTCGCGTAGCGTAGCGCAGATTCCCGGAAGCGGAGGGCTTCTTCTTGAGAGATCACGCTCTCGATCTTGACGAAGCCACACTGCTTGTAGCTTGAAATCTGCTCAGGCGTCGGTTGCATGCCCGCAGTGTAATCGAAAAATTCCGTGTGGAGTTAGCACAAAATTGACTTTCTTGCGGTACACTTTTCTATGGCGAGTAAGACGCGCTATCGAGGCCGAAAGCTGTTCTCGGCCCGGCACCTGCCGATCACGGTGAGTGTTCATCGGGTCATGGGCGACCTGACTCCCCACGACCACGACTTTGTGGAGGCCGTGCTGATCCTGAGCGGCGACGGGACACACCGCACGGCGGAGGGGGCGCAGACGCTCCTGCCGGGCGACGGCTTTCTTCTGCGGCCCGGCGCATGGCACACGTTCGAGGGCTGCACGAATCTGGTGGTCTACAACGCCTGCTTCGGGGTCGGGCTGCTCCGGCGCGAGCTTTCCGGCTTGCTCCACGAACCCACGTTGCATCACCTTCTGGTCGCAGGCCCGCTCGCGTCGGGCGGGATTCTCAGTTTTCGGCTGGAGCCGCCGACGCTTCAGGCCTGCCGCGCGAGCCTGGAAACCATTGAAGGGCTGGGAGACAGTCCCGACCCGCTGGACGGCATCGAAAAATTAGGGCTTCTGGTGCAGCTTCTCGCGCGCCTTGCGCGCGCCGTCGCCCCCGCCCCCGAGACCGTCGAGGCCCGAACCCTGCACCCGGCGATCCAGGCGCTCCTGGCCCGCATCGAGGCCGACCCGACCCGCGAGTGGAGCCTCCCACGCCTCGCCGATGTCGCGAATTTAGAGAAAAGCTACCTCGCAAGGTTGTTCAAAGCCGCCACCGGCCTCGCCCCACTCGCCTACGTCGCCCGCGCCCGGCTGGAAATGGCCGCGAGCCTGCTTCTGCGAACGCCGCTTACCGTCCGGGAAATCTCGGAGCAAGTGGGAATCACCGACCCGAACTTATTCGCCCGCCGCTTCAGAACCCACTTCGGCCTCAGCGCCACGGCGTATCGGGACCGATTCGCCCCGAAATAACAGGCAGCTAAAGCAGCCTGCTGTACAAATCCAAGGAGGCTGAAGCCCCCTGCAAAACGCTTCGTTCAAACCGAGAGCTGGTTTGTAGCGCCGTTCACGGTGCTTGTTTTCCCGCAGCAGGCTGCTTTAGCTGCCTGTTATCTGTCGAGATTTTCGGCGCAGGCAGCGAAGATGATACCCAATATACCGAGCAATCGAGGAGGATCAGAAGCAAAAAAGTCGGTTGTTTCATAAAAAACATCAGACGTATCACGCCGATAAAATTGCCACTGTCTTCCATTCGTTACAACACCATAAACATCAATATTTTTTCCATCTTTTATATTCAATCCAGCAATCGCCTTCATCTCAACAAGACATTGCGCTGTTCCTTTATCAAAATCATCTTTCTTTGCCTCAGATACACATAGATACGGAATATCAGGAACCATACCCCTCTGAGTAACTACATAATCAACTAATCCACCACTACTCTCTCCATGAATCGTAACTTCTTTAAAAATTCGCATTTTATTTTTATAAGGTTGCATCGCTTCTTCAAAAAACGCATCAACAATTAATAATTTAGCTCCTTCCGAACGCGCCGTATCAAACGCTTCCAGTCGATTCAATCTTTCACGAAAGAACTCACTGGGTTCTTTGGGAACAACAGAAAGATTCCAGAGCAACGGTTCACGAATTCCAACATGCTTCAGTGCCGATAGCAAATCGAACTCTGAAAAGCTCTTTCTTCTTTTAGTGGATTCTTGAGTTGCCATAAAACTCCTACATTTCTTTGTAAACAATTAATGCATAGTGCCACGTATTAGCATCTTCACTTTTATAAACAGAAAGTGAAATATTAATAACCTCTATGGTTTTGGACTCAATCCACTGAGCAATCATCATCTCCAAAACTTCTATCGAAGTGTGAACATTGTTGTGATACGCAGTTAGAATTTTTACTTTTGTCATTTCATTCAGTCCTTGAATCTTTGTTTTCCCCTCTTCCAGCGAGCTTGCGAGCGTCACGGGAAGAGGGGCGTAAGCCGAGGCATGAGGCACACGGGGAGATGGCTAAAACAGCGTGTTGAGTTTGCCGGTGCTGTCGCCGATGGTTTCTGCCGGAACTCCCACGCGGTCCAGCATCGAGAGGAAGAGGTTGGTCATCGGGGTGCCGTTCTTGTACTTGATGTGCCGCCCGGTCTTCATCGTGCCGCCGCCCTTGCCTGCGATCAGAATCGGCAGGTCGTCGTGGTTGTGGCGATCCGGGTCGGAGATTCCCCCGCCGTAGACCAGCATCGTGTTGTCGAGAAGCGTCCCGTCCTGCTCCTTGATTCCCTTCATCCTATCGACGATGTAGGCGAGCTGCTGGACGTGGAACCTGTTGATCTGCTGGAGCTGATCCAGTTTTTTCGCGTCGCGCCCGTGATGGGAGATCTCGTGGTGGCCGTCGGTGATCCCGATGTGCCGATAGGCCCGATTCGAGCCTTCGTTGGCGAACATCATCGTGCAGATTCGGGTCATGTCCGCCTGGAACGCCACCACCATGATGTCGCCCATCAGCCGGATGTGCTCGCCCGGATCGGCGGGCGCGGAGAGCTTCATGCCGGGTTTTAAAATCCCCTGAGCGCCTTCTTTGTTGGCTTTTTCGTTCCAGACGATTCGCCGCTCGATCTCCCGGACGCCCGAGAAATACTCGTCGAGCTTGGCCCGGTCGTGGGTGCCTAATTTCTTCTTGAGGCTTGCGGCGTCCTCCATCACGAAGTCAAGAATCGACTTGTTGTACTTGGCGCGAAGCTCGCGGCTCTCCGTGTTCTCGGACTCGTCGGCGCTCCCGAACAATCGCTCGAAGACCAATCGCGGGTCGGTTTCTTTCGCAACCGGGGTGGACGGCGAGCGCCAGGAGATCGCATTCGAGTAGGCGCAGGAGTAGCCCGAGTCGCAGTCGCCCGCAAGCCCGCCCCGCTCGACGCCCAGCTCCAGGCTCGGGTAGCGGGTGATGTCGCCGATCTTGCTGGCCGCGAGCTGATCGACCGAGAGGCCCGCGCGAATATTGGCACCACTCGTCTTGAGCGGATGACAGCCCGTCAGCCAGGCAGCCGCCGAGCGCGCGTGGTCCCCGCCGCCGTCGCCGTGCGCGAACGCGCCGTCCTGGGTGAGGCCGGTGAGGACGTTGAACTCGCTCCGGTGCGGCCCGAGCGCCTCCATGATCGGGGAAAGCCCATAGCTCTCGCCCTCGCCCGACGGCGTCCACAGCCCCATGTTCATGCCGTTGGGGACGAACAAAAACGCCATGCGAATCGGCTTTGCGCCGCCGCGTACTCCCTCGGCCCGCGAGACCAGCGGTGCCATGGCGTCCAGCGCCGGAAGCGCCATCAGAGTCCCGAGGCCGCGCAGGGCCGAGCGTCGTGAGATGCGTTTGTTCATGGTTTTGATTGTACCCTCTCGGAAGACCAGGCAGCTAAAGCAGCCTGCTGCACATACCCAAGGAGGCTGAAGCCCCCTGCAAACCCAACGTGTATGGGTAGCGCCCTTCAGGGTGCTTGCCCTCGTGCAGCAGGTTCCTTCAGGGACCTGGCACTCACCATTTCGTCATTTCGTGTCGTCGCCGCGCCGCTCTTTGAAGGGCGGGCTTTGAATGATCGCGCCCACCACCGCCGAGAACTTGTAGCCGCTCTGCGCAACCTGGGTCGCCATCGCGTCGATGTTGCAATGATCGGTCGGCTCGATGCCCCGCCCGATGCTGTAGGTGAGGAGTTTCTCGACCACGGTCTTGGTGAACTGCGTCTTGCGGCCCATCAAAACCCCCTTGAGAGATTTAGCGCCGTCGAACTTCGTGCCGTCGGCGAGCTGACCTTTCGCGTCGATGGCGTTGGCGCGGTCCTTGTCGCGCCACGCCCCGATCCCGTCGAAGTGCTCCAGCGCAAAGCCGATGTCGTCCATCTGCCGATGACAGCTCGCACACGCCGGGTTCTTGCGGTGCTCTTCCAGGCGCTGCCGGACCGTGAGAGTGACTTCGTCCACCTGGCTTGCGGGTTTATCCAGCGCCGGAACATTCGGCGGCGGCGGCGGCGGCGGGGTTCCCAAAAGATTCTCCATCACCCACTTGCCCCGCTTGACCGGGCTGGTCCGACCGGGATTGGACGTGAGCGTTAAAATACTTGCCTGAGTGAGCAGCCCGCCATGAAGCCCGTCGGCGAGCGCCACTTTCCGGATCTCCGGGCCGATGACGCCAGAAATTCCGTAGTGTTTTGCCAGTTTTTCGTTCAAAAAACTATAATCGGACTCTAAAAACTCGGTGATGGGCCGGTCTTGCTGAACCACAAAGTTAAAAAACCCCTCGGTCTCGGCCTTCATCGCCTGCCGAAGAGACTCATCAAAGCCTGGAAAACGAGCCGTGTCAGGCTGGACGACACCTAATTTTCGCAATTGGAGCCACTGCCCGGCGAAGTTCTCGGCGAGGGCTTTTGACTTCGGGTCTTTGAGCATTCTTTTGGTTTCAAGGGCCAGGGTCGCCGGGTCTCTCAGCTTGCCCGCGCTCGCCAGGCCCAGAAGACGCTCGTCGGGCAGGGATGACCAGAGAAAATAGCTCAGCCGCGTTGCTAATTCGAAGTCGTTCAGGGCACGCCGCGCCTTCGGGTTGTCAGGCTGCGGGTCGGTCTCGACCCGGTAGAGAAAGTGCGGCGAGACCAGCGCCGCCTGCACCGCGAGCTGAATCCCCCGCTCGAACGTCTTGCCGGTGTTCAGCGCGATCCGGGTGATCTTCTGGAAGCGAGCAAGCTCCTCGGGCGTCGTGGGCCGACGGAACGCTCGCTTCAAAAACGGCGCTAAAACTTTCTTCGAGGCGGCGTCCCAGGCAGCAGCGGCGTTTTCGTCGGGGCGGGCCGTAATTAACTTCACATGCGACGCCGGGAGACCGCCTGCGCCGTTGACGGGCCGAACTTCCACCCACTCGACCACGAGGTTTCGGTCCTGATCTCCCGCTTTACGCTTGGGATCGTAGAAATCGTTGGCGAAGTCAATTCCGATCTTGCGCTTGCCGCGCTCGGGGATCGTGACCTGTTTTTTGATCGTCTGAACCTCGCCTGACTTCGCCTCGACCTCGAAAAGCTCCTGCTCAGGAGTCCCGACACGCAGCGCTAATTTTGCGCTCTCGGGTCCGGCCTGCTGCGCCCACGCGCCGACCGCGATCACGTACTCGCCCGGCTCGCGGAAGTCGTACTCGTACGTTGCCTCGCCCCCGGACGCCATCAGCCGCGCCGTGCCGCCGTCGAGGGCGCTGCCGCCGCCGGTGAAGTCCGCCGCCGCGATCTTGCTCGACTTGACCCCGTTCTCCGCTGCGACAATTGCCGCTTTCGAGGCTTTCTCGGCTGCCGCGAGGTATTTCTCCATCAAGAGCGGGGAGAGCGAGAGCACATCGCCAATGTTGTCGAACCCGTAGCCCACGTCGTCGGACGGAAACGCGTCGGCCAGGTGCAGATCGACGCCCAGTAAGTCTCGGACGGTGTTGTTGTACTCGGCCCGGTTGAGCCTTCGCATGGTGACGCGCCCTGGATCGTTGAGCTGGCAGTCCACCTGAGTGAGCAGTCCCTGGAGGGCATCGACCATTTTTTTGCGCTCGGCCAGCGCGGGTTGCGGCATGTTGGGCGGGGGCATGTTGCCCGCATCGAGATTGAGAATGGCCTTGTCCCAGGTCTTGCGACTTTTCAGCGCCTGGGCAAAATTGGTGTCCGATCCCAGGTCGATGGCTCCGGCTGCCTCTTTTCCGCTGTGGCACCCGGCACAATATTTGAGATAGAGCGGGCGAATCTCTTTGTCGAACGCCGCACCGTTCACGGGGACGGCATTCTTTGCGGGCGGCGGGGCAGCGGGACGGCGGACGGCTTTCTTCGGGGGAGCGGCGTTTGCCAGCACCAGCACGGCGAGCGGGAGGCTTGCGGCCAGAGAGAGCGCGAGCGGGGAGGTTCTCATCGGTATCTCTGATGGTACCCGCACAACCAACGTTTCATCAATCCGCCCCGAGGCGGATTTTCGGACGGTTCGACATCCAGCATTAAAAATCACCCAGCCGCCGGGGCGCGATTGCTGGGGCGGCTCAAACATCGTTCGGTTACGCCAGCCCGGATGGGCTGCTTTTGGGAGGCCGGTATTTTTAGGACACGAGGCGGGTTTGAAAAAGCGCACTTTTGGGGAACAATAGCCCATGCGCCTGCTTTTGCTCTCTGTCGCTCTGATGCTACTTGGCCCGGCCTTCGGGCAGGTCCGTCCGCTCAGCCCGGCAGCTCTTCCAGACTCGGCTCTGCTAACGGCGAGCGGCCTGAGCGGAGTCACGCTGCCTCGCGTGCGGGGAAGCGCGGCGGCCCAGGTTGTGGAGGAAACCCGGACACAGCTCACTCTGGAGCTTCGGCTCACCAACCTGCCCCCGAGCGTGCGCAATCTCACCGTGGTCGCTTTGGGAAGCAACAACCAGAGGCTCACCCAGGTTGTCCCGGCAAGTGCGACGCTGACCGGAACCGCCGAGACGACGCTCGAAGGAATTACTCTGCGGCTCGCGCCCGATGCCCCGGTTGGAGTACACCAGAGCGAGCGCCTTGTGGTCTATGCCACCAGCGCCTCGGGGAAAACCGTGGGACTGCTTCAGGCGTTCACGCTGAGCAAGAGCTGGCTCAAGACACCGCCGACGCTCCTCGCCACCGCGCTCGGTACGCTGCCAGCGCCGACGGCCATCACCGACGAGATCGACCCCAAGAAAGCCGCGCTCGTCGTCAAGCTCGCGCAGATCATCGAGAGTGGAAAGCTCGGGCAGGGCCGGGTAGAGCAGATACAAAAAAGAATCGAGTTTCTCCAGGCGGGGCGAGGCGCACCGCTCTCGCGCACTGTCGAGCCAGTGCGCACCCTGCCCCTGCCCGCGTCGATTCAGCGCTCCCTGACCGCCCGAAGCCCTGGCGGTGCGTCGGAGACGATCTCGTCTCTGCTCGCGTCGGCGCGACGTGCGCTCGCCGCTCGCGGCCCTGCCTGGGGTCCGCGCATCGCGGACATAGACCCGCAAATCATGCCCCTGGGATGGCAAGGTTCTTTCGCCCGGATAGCCACACTCCAGCGTTTGATCGCTCAGTATGAGCAGCGCTTTCCCTTCTGGCTGTATAAACCGGAACTTGCCGATGCGTGTCGTAAACGTCTGACAGACATTCTCGGCCCCGATCCGAAACTCATAAAGAGTTTTGAGGACGATCTCAACACCGCTGTCGAAACAGAGATGAATGCGAAACTACGGGAAGTCCCCGATCTGGGTTTTGCTGTGAAGTGGGCCGAAGCGCGCTGGGCGGAGGCAGCGAGGCAAAACGACAACGCCCTTCTTCTCGGAGAGCAATTTTCCTTCTTGAAATGGTACCTGACGTGGTCGGACGACCTTGCGAAGATAAAGCCTCTGGATGCCTCGAAGGGAGTTTCCGACGAGGCGAAAGACCTCGGGGCGAAGGGGCCGGGCACCGCACGCTTCGAGCTGGAGAGTGTCGTCGAGGTTAACTTTCGCGCTCTCAGCGACCGGAGTCAGGCGCTCAGCATCGCACCGTACCTCTTCCACGACGCCAATAGCAAGTCGGGAGTGTACTATTACCTACCCAGTCGGTATGTGCTGGATTTCAAGCAGGATACGGGCTTCGGGCTGAAGTTCTACTACGACGCAGCGAGCGCCGCCGACCCCGTGCGAATCACACTCGACCTGAACTCAGCCGTCAACCCCAACGATCTCAAGATTACCGAGGAGGTTGTCAAGGCGGCCTGCCTGAGCGCAAAGCTCCCGTTTACCCGGCTGGAGCCGTACCGATTTTCCAGCGTCGCCTTCAAGCTTCAGGACGCACTCGCCGGGAACCTCGGGCTGCGCCAGGAGAAGATTCTCGTGCAGGGCTACGCGGAAAACGGGACAGTTCGCGTCGGAATCGCGGCGACGGCGGCGGCCAAAGACCTTTTCTGGGCACAGCTCACCCGCGCAGGCGTCGCCGGAGCGGTGGAGTACGCCAGCGCCGCCGATCCGAGCACGAAGATCCAGGTGCCGGTGGACATTCGCCTGCCAGATCGCAACTCGTTTGGCGTCCAGAGCCTGGAAAGCAACGGACTCTCGCGCAACCCCACCCCGTTTCCCGTGACGCTCAAGTATGTCCACGTGCTGAACTTCGTCGCCGGGAAGCCCTGGATCTTCTCGTTCGGCCTGCCCGACAACGAAGTCGCGCCGAGAAGCGAGATCGTCATCGACCGAAGCCAGATTCCGACGTGGCTCACGACGGGAAAGCTCGCAAAGCTCTGGGTGGAGTATCAGATCGTCGCGACGCTTGACGGCCTTCAGGGTGTCGAAGCCAATGCGACGGCGCAGGCGCTGAGCCAGTCGGTGAGCGAGTTCAGCATCGAGAAGATCGGCACCTGGCCCGCGAACGTTTCCAGCGTCCGGGCAGTGCTTACGTCGAAGTTCTTCCACCCGACCGGGGCCGGTGCTACCGAGCAGACAAAAGAAATCACGCTCCGAGCCACCGAGACCAGCAAAGCGCTGGGCGGCGTCTACCTGCGCGGACGGCAAGAAGGCGTGGACATGGGCGCGGCGAATCCCCTGGTCCGCTACGTTCTGATCGTCACCGACGCCAGCGGCGCGACGAAGCAGACGTTGCCGCTCACGTCCAACTACCTGACGATCCCCGTCGGCCCGGAGCAGCTCGCCCTGGCCCGCTGAGGTTTGAGTTTGCTTCAATCTGGGTACGGTGTTTTCAGAACGCAAGCAAGGAATCACGAAACTATGCAAAAATCTTTATTACTGGCACCTCTTGTGGGCATCGTCGCCCTAATCGCTCCGGCACAGGCGCAGCTCAGCCCGCGCGGGGTCTTCAACGGCCTGAACTACTCCGGGCTTCAGGGCCAGCCGCTCGGCGCACTCGTCACGCCGGGCGGGATCGGCGGTCTGCTCGGGGTGGCCTCGCCGACCCTGATGCGCTCGCCGTGCCGGATCACCGCAAAAGTGCTCGAAGATCGCCCCGGTGGGCTGGTCGTCGAGCTGAGCTACACCGGAATGCCCGCCAATGTCCGCAAGCTGAACCTCGTGGTGGCCGACGCGGGCGGGACGCGCGCCGTGGCCGGGATCGAGCGGGGCGTCGTGAACCTCAGTCCGGGCGAGACCGAAGCGACCGTGACGGTTAGCCTGCCGGTGAGTGCCGGTGCCGCCGAGGGGACTTTCGAGAGCAAGCGGCTCTTTGTCTGGGGCGCGGGCAGCCAGCCACACATCATCGCGACCAACCAGATGTTCGACTGCAACAAAAAATGGCTCAAGTCGCCCGGAACGCTGATCGCCGAGCCGCTCTCGACGCTTCCTGGCCCGCCCGCCGACCCGAACGCCCCGCTGATCCTCAACGCAAGCACCATCAAGTTCCTGAAGATGTCCACGCTGACGCAGGTCAACCCACAGGTACTTCGGCCCAACAAGTCCATTCTATTGCAGTCGCAGCTCATGCGCGGCGGCAAGCCTGTCGCCAGTCGCGACAGCCCGATGATGATGAAGTCGAATCTCTCGGCGCTCTCCATCCATAAAACCTCACTCCTTGTGGCTCAGCCACCACCCGCTAAGACCGAAGTTCTGCGCCCGGAGAAGATTCAGTTTGTCAAGCTTCAGTTCATCGATCCAGCGATCTTTGCCAAACCCTCCGCCGAGGTCGCGAGTGATGCGGGGCTGGGACCGGCCAGTGAGAACGTCATCGGGTTTGCGGACCGGATCGAGGCCAACCCGCAGTGGGTCGAGGTTCCACGTGCCCTCTCGATCACTCCAGCGCTCTACGGCGATAAGAACAAAGCCTCGGGGCTGTTTTACTATCTTCCGGCGCGGTACGTCCTGGAGTTCGACCCGGCCACCGGGTTTGCGCTTCAAATGTTCTACGGCAGCGGCGGCGAGGTCAATATCACGGCGGTGCTCAGAACGTCGGTCAGCGCGACAGACCTGCAGATCGCCGAGACGTTTCTACGTCAGTTCTGCCCCACTCAGAACGTCCCGTTCAAGCGCCTGGTGCCGTTTTTTGGAAACCCGCAGGCGTCGCTCGAAGGCGCACTCGCCGCGCAGCTCTTCCTGCCGCCCGACAAGGTCAAGGTCGTCGGCGTCGGCGATGGCATCGTGAGCGTCAACTTCGCCGCCAGCCCCGACAAAGTCGAGCTGTTTTTAGCGCGGCTGCTGAGCAATGTCGGGCTTTCGGGCGAGATGAGCTACACATCGAGCGTGGACCCGGCCCTCAAAGTCGGCGTCCCGATGGAGCTGCGCCTGCCGGACCGGGCCTCGCTTCGCATGAACTTGAATCCGCAGAACGGCTTCAAAAACGACTCGCCGTTCCCCGTGACGCTGAAGTATCTCAATGTGCTGCGGTTCACCGGAGGAGTCCCGACCGTTTATACCTTCAACCTGCCCGACAACGAGCTTCCGCCGCAGGGCAGCATCAATATCGACCGCAGCAAGGTTCCCGCCTGGCTGACGGTGGGTGCTTCGAAGCTCTGGATCGACTTCGACGTGATCCCCGATGCAGGCTCGGTGGAGCGAGCGCTCCAGGCCACGACCTCAGCGGCGGCGGGTGCGCCCACGGCGGCGGTCGCGGTGGAGAAAATCGGCGACCTGCCGCCCGATGTCACATCGATCACGGTTGTCGTGATGAGTAAATACTTCACGCCGTTCGGCTCGAAAGAAGAGACGAAAGAAGTCACGCTGACTGCGGCGGAGCTGAGCAAGCCCGTCGGCCTGGTCTACCCGCGTGGACGGCAAGAGGGCGTCGATCTGGGCGCGGACAACCCGTATCTGAGGTGGCAGCTCAAAGTCACCAAGGCCGGGCGGGTTTTGAAAACCCCGATGATGACCAGCAACCGCCTCACCCTCTCGGTTGGAGCCGAGCAGGTCGGCCAGGCCCGATGAGAGCACCTGTCCCCCGAAGCGCATCGGTCGCCAGCGACCGAAGCTTTCGCCCCCGCTTCTTCGCTCGTGCCTCGCGGCGGGGGAAAGGGGGCGGTTCCCCCGTCCGAGGAACGAGGATCAACGGGGGCGAGGCGAAACGAGGAACGAGTGCAGCACTCGGGGGACTGCTCCTCGCCCTGGCTCTTCCCCTTGCCCAGAGCGCACAGGCGGCTCCGGTGCTGGGAACCGGACGGCAGCTTTCCGGCCTCACGATCTACCGGGATCATGCAAAACCGACGCTCTGGTACTACGCGCCGGGCAAGTTAGTCGTAAAAACGGCCTCCGACGGTGCACCCGAGGCGAGCTTTATGATCCTGCGCTACACGGGCAACGCGACCACGAACGCGAGCGGCGAGATTCGCTACCACAGCTACCTCGACTTCAAGATCGGCTGGGAGGCGCAGGGGCCGAAAGTCGCCGACGCGCTGGCCGCGTTGCGCCGCGAGAGTCCGAGCGCCCAGCTCCTGCCCGTGCCGATTCAGAAAGCCATCACCGGGGTTGTGTTCACGCCGCTGGAAGGCGGAAGCGCAAAAGCGATCTCGGGCGGGGCGCTGCTCGAAGACGGAAAGTCCGAAACGAGCGGACCTTTTTTTGAAAAATCGGTGCTTTTGTGCCCCGATGAGGTTTCAAGCGAGGCGCTCTGGGGAATACTGAAGGCAGGAGCCGCCCCGGTTGCCCTGAACTGCGAGCTGAAGGCCCTGGTCTACGATCAGTTCCCGAAGGCTCCCGAGGGTAGCACGCAGCTTCCCGACCCGACGCTCCAGACGGTAGCTGCCGACGGGGTATCGGTGACCATCGATGGGGCGAAGTTTCCCACCCGGCTGGTACGGACCGAGCTGGGAGGGACCGCGCCGAAGGAGTACGCGCTCCTTCAGCTACTGTGTTTCGACTTCGACGAAGGGCTTCGGCCCGATCTCTACAGCAAGAGCGCCGAGATCGAAGCGACGAGCGTCACCGGCGCGATCCTGCGCCGCACGATCCGATTTCGGTCGGAGAACGCTTTTGCGAGCGTCGCGACGTTCAAGTTCGATGCCGCTGTGAACCTTAAAAAGCCGTATCGCTACCGGATTCTGACTGTGAGCAAGACCGGAAAGCAGACGACCGGAGTGTGGCGGGCGGGAAAACCCTGGCCCGTGGCGCTGGACATCACGTCCCCACCGGAAGAACAACCCAAGCTCAGACCAAGGAGAAGAGAACCATGAGACTGCTACGCGGGCTACGGCCTGCAATGATCGGGGGCGCGGCACTCACCGCGCTGGGCGTCGCCGCCCCACAGGCTGCCCAGGCCCAGGCTACCGTCAAGGTGGACCTGCGAAGTCCCAATCCGGCCCCGACGATCTCGCTCGCCGACGGCACCGTCGTGCTGATCATGGAGTCGATCACGTCCACAGCGGCCATTCCCGCGTACCGGTTTCTGCCGCTGACGCCCCGGCTGGTGAAAAAGCCCGACGGCACCCCGGTGTTTCTGTTTGCGAGCTACAACAAGAGCAAGCGAAACAACGACACCGGCACCGAGCAGGTCGGAGCGGTGATGAACTTCTCCATGACCTACGGGCTGGACCTCAAGCAGATGGACGAGCTGACCAAAGAGATCAAGAAGCTCAATAAAGACGCGATTCTCGCAGGCCCGATCCTGGTCAAGCCCGAGACCGAGAAAGACAGCTTCTTTATTACATCGGCGACGCTCGGCAGCGAAGATTTGACCCGCAAGGTCATTACGACGGGCAAGGCTCCGCTCTTCCCCGGAAGCCAGGTGGCCTGCGCCGCACGGCTCACCGGCGACGGAGCGCAGATCTTCGAGCAGACCCTCAAAAAAGGCAAGGGCGCGGCGGACCTCGCGGTCAGCTTCAACCTCGCTTTTGATGCGATGCTTCCCGCCGTGGACGCCACGATTGTCTGCGACTGGTCGCGCCTGCGCCAGAACCGCGACACCTACAAGTCCGAGTTCACTGACCGCATGCACAGCTTCGACGGTAAAGCCAGCTACGATGGCCTCTTCTATGGCGGCAGCGCCAGCGTCGGGGTGAACGACCGCCAGGTGAGCAAGCAAGAAGTCAAAGCCTACTACGATTTTCTGCGCGAGAAAAACATTGTGCGGATGGAAGGCAACGTCACGACAAGCGACCCGGTCGCTCAGAAGTATCTCGATGCGTTCTTCACGATGTTCATGGAGCGCGTTGCCAAGAAAGAGTCCCCACCTGACTCCATTGCAGGCCGCGAAGCCCTGAAAACGCCGGATATGTCCAAGTTAGAGGGACTGGACAAAGAAAAAGCCAAGGCTGGAACCAGCGGCGGTATCTTTGGGGGCGCGAACTTTGCCTATAAGTACGACAATACTCAGTACAAAGTCAAACAGTTTACGATTAATAATCTGAACCAGCGCGTCACCGAGCGAATCAACCTGAAAGTCTCGCTCCCGGTGCGGATGCCGGTCCAGATCACGGGTAACATCGCGCAGTTCTACGATCAGGCCAAAGACAACAAAAACTGCGTCATGCGGTTCTACCTGGACGACCCGTTCTTCCAGAGATTCGATGTTCTGGCCCCGATCAACATCGACTCGCCCGAATCGTTCGGCCTGTTCGCAAACTACGTCACCGTGACGGTTCGCAAAAAACGCGGCCAGGGCCAGCCGGACTACGCCGACAGCAAGACCTTCACCCGCCTCGACATGAAAGACGGCCTGCCCGTCGCCCGGTTCAGCTACGCCGGTGGAGACACCGCCGAGTCGTCGAGAGACTTTGAATACTCGTCGCAGTGGGGCCTGAGAAACGGAAAAGTCTGGCCCGATAAGCCCGTCTACACAAAGTCCAGCCTCGAAGGGATCAATGTCAACCCGCCGCTGATCGGAAAGGTGCTGGAGCTGGTCGGCGACACCGGCGGCATGCAGGCCAACAACGTGATTCGTGCCTCGGCACAGGTCCGGTTCCTGCAGCTCGGAGAAGAGAAAGAGCTCACAGCAGCGATCTCCCAGACCAACGCGACCGAAGGAGTCAAGACGACGATCTACTGCGATCAGGAAATCGACGCCTACATCTACCGGATCACGTTCTTCACCAGCAATGGCAAGAAGCTCTCCACCGACTGGATTCGGGCAGACACCACCGGGATTCTGCTGGGATCGATTCCGGACGACCTGCTGACCAACGCCGAGTACCTCACTCGGGTCGCAAAGCCAGTCGGTCAGACCAAAGACCTGATCGTCGCGGCGGATCAGGCGCTCGACGCGGCGGGTGGCGGCGGATAGTCCCCCGCTCCACTCCCGACCCCGGAGGGCTTCAGCCTTCCGGGGTCGTTTTTTTGACCCGGACTGTCTTGATGCGCCGCCCCTCGATGGCCTCCACGACGAACTCCATCGCGCCGAGCTTTGCCCGCTCGCCGCGCACCGGCTCGTGGCCCAGAAGCCCGAAGACCAGCCCGCCCAGTGTGTCGTAGTCCTCGTGCTCCAGGCTCAGCCCCAGCCGGTCGTTGATGTCATCGAGACTCATCCGGCCATCCACCAAAGATTCTCGGGGAGAAAGAACGACGACATCGCGCTTTCTCGGGTCGTACTCATCATGGATATCCCCGACGATCTCTTCTAATAAATCTTCCAGGGTGACCAACCCCTCGGTTCCCGCAAACTCGTCCTGAACAATAGCCAGATGCTGCCGATCCCGACGCATTTTCTGAAGAATTTCACTGACTTTTTGAGTTTCATTCACAAAATATGGCTCTCGAAGCACATTTCTCAAATTTATTTTTTCTTTTTCTACGTAAAACAAAGGTAATAAGTCTTTGGCGTTTAGAATGCCTAAAATTGTATCCATGGTTCCTTCATAAACGGGAATCCGAGTATGCCCGGAACGAATAATAGCCTCCAGAAACTCCGAGACCGGCGCATCGACCGGCACGGCGGTCATGTCGGTTCGGGGAGTCATCACGGCGCGCACCGGAGTCTCCGAAAGATCGATGACGTTCGTAATAATTTTTGCTTCTTCGTCGTCGATCTCGCCGCTCTTGCCCGAGGTCTCGGCGATTTTCTCGAACTCCTCGCGGGTGACCATCGGGGCGGTGAGCTTCGCGCCGGGAACCACCAGCCGGGCCAGCGCCAGCGCCAGCGCGGTGAACGGCGCGAAGAAGAACGCCGCGATCTCGACCAGGCGGCCCAGGCGCAGCGCCCAGACATCGGGCGAGCGAAGCGCGGCGGCCTTGGGAATCAGCCCGCCCACCGCCATCGCCACTCCCGCAACCAGAAGCGTCACCGCCACGACCCCCCAGGTGAGCTGGATTGTCTCCAGTTTTTTTGCCTGGAGCGCAAAGAGCGTGGCAGCCGTCGCGGCGGCGGCGAAGCCGAACAGAGTCGTCGCGGCCTGGCATGCCGCAAGGTACCGGGTCGGGTTCTCGGCCAGGCGCTTGACCGCGCCCGCCCCGCTGCGGCCCTCCTCGACAAGCTGATCCACGCGGCTCGACCGTAGCGCCAGCAGCGCGGTCTCAGCCATCGCAAAAACCCCCATGAGCAGCAAGAGCGCCAGGACAATCGCCAGGCTGATCCAGATCGTGCTCATGGCAGCAGCCCCGCAATCACTTTCGGAAGCGTGAAGACGATCACCGAGAGCGCCATCGCGATCACGGCTCCGGTGATGACTTCACGGAGCGTATGGATCTTCCCCTCGACCCGCGACTGCGCAACGAGCGTCGCCAGCACCAGCGCCAGCAGCGCCACAATCCAGCTTCGCGCTCCAATGGAGATCGTCATCGCCAGGAAAAACGCCACTGCCGAGTGCCCGGAGATCGCGCCTCCTTTCATCAGTGAGCCTTTTTGGCCTAATATTTTTCCTAATAAGACAATTACTAATAATAATAATAACGCAGAGACAATCACAGTAACAGTTGGCGGACTTTTCATTCTCTCTTTTACTAAATAGGATTGAAAATAAGACAGAAAAACGATTCCACCGACCACAGCGGCATTGACAGCCGAGATCAAGACAGCTCCCGCCGCGACATCTTTGGCGTACTTGGCCGCCGGATGATAGTGATCGGTGATCATATCGACCACGGCCTCAATCGCAGTGTTGATCATCTCCGCGATCACGACCAGGGCGGCGGAAAAAACCAGCACAGCCATCTCGACGCGCGGCAGACGTAGCAAAAGCCCGGCCAGTAGCACGGCGACGACCGTGAACAGGTGGACGCGCATGTTGCGCTGGGTCCGAAACGTATGACCGATGCCCTCGATAGCGTGCCGAAACGCGATCAGCGGGTTTCGACTGCGCCAGGGGCTACTGCGCTGCGCGCTCATTTTGCCTATTGTATCGCCTCGACATCTCCGCATCTCCCTTTGCACCCAGCCGCTGGGTACCCGGCTTCGCTTTCGTCCCTCTTCGCTGTGAAGAGGGAGAATCAGAGGATAGTGATGGTTAAGCCTGGCGAGGGCTTGGGGATTAAAATGCGCCCGGCTCCGGCGGCTTTCAGGGCGGCGATGGTCTTTTCCGGTGTGAACGTGAGGCACAGAACGGTCCCGCCCTGGCCCGCACCCGCAAGCTTCGCCCCGAGCGCCCCGCTTGTCAGGGCGACCTCCACCAGATCATCGACGGCCTTTCCCGACGCGCCCAGCCGACGCTGGACTTCCTGGTTCTGGTTCATCAGGGCGGCAAACTGCGCCCAGTTTCCGGCGAGCAAGGCCCGCTTGCCGTCGCGTGCCAGGCTCGGAACCGTCACATCGTAGGCGTCTCTCACCTCGGGGTCGCCGTCCAGCCAGCGCTGACGAACCGGTTTGTGCGCCTGCCCCGAGTGGTGCTTCACCCCGGTGTGCGCCAGCACGAACGGAAGCGTCTCGGGCACATAATTTATTAACGGCTCGATAGTCGCCAGCGGCTGCTGATCTATCGGAAGGTGGCTGCCCTTCCCGCGAAAGTCCATGTAGTTCAGGCCGCCGAAGACCGCCATGTGCTGGTCCTGAAACCCGCAGATCACCCCGAGAACCTCGTACTCGATGCGCCGGATGTTCTCTGCAACAAGGTGCGGTGGCTCGACCCGTCCGATCTTTTTTGCGACGGCTCCGTAGAGCGCGGCGAACAGTGCGGTGGAACCCGCAAGGCCCGCCTGCATCGGAATCTCGGTGTCGGTCGTCAGTAGAAAGCGGTCTCTGTCCGGGTCGATTCCCATGCCGGTGAGCACGGCTTTGGCCAGGTCCAGCAGCGGAAAATCCGGGTGCGGCGCAAGCTCAGCCGTCGTTTGAAGTTCCTGGCGCTGCTCCCCGGTCTGAAGCGTCAGAACGTCGGCGTCGGCGAGGGTGCAGGTGGCACGCTCGGACAGCGAACACGAGAGCACCGAGCCGCCGTACATGTCCGACGGGTTCCCGAGAAGCCCGCAGCGGCCCGGCGCGGACGCAACAATCGCTTGCATGGCCCCTATTTTACCCCGGCGGGTACAATCCGGGCGTGCATTTTCTGCTGGCGACCTGGGGGAGCCTGGGCGATCTCCATCCGTACCTCGCGCTGGGCCGGGGGCTTCACGCGCGAGGCCACCGCGTCACCGTCTGCACCGGCTCGATCTACCGGGAGAAAGTGGAGCGCGAGGGGCTGAGCTGGGCTGCGCTCCGGCCCGAGCTGCCCGCGCCCGAGGACTCGGCGGTTTTGATGGAAAAGCTCATGGACCCGCGCCACGGCTCGCGGCGGGTGATTCGCGAGTGGATCATGCCCGCCCTGAGCGAGATGCATGCCGACCTGAGCGCGGCCCTGAGCGATGTGGATGTGTTAATCACCCACCCGATTCTCTACGCGGCTCCCGTCGCGGCGCAAGACCAGGGCGCTTTGTGGGTCGGGACATTTCTGGCCCCGATTTTACTTCCGTCGGTTTTCGAGCCGCCGATTCCGCCGTCGCATCCGGGCGCGGGCTGGGTCGGAAAAATGCGTCCCCCGCTCTCGCGCTGGGCGCTGGAGGCCGGGAAGCGCCGGATTCGTCCGTGGGCCGCCCCCGCCGACGCGCTCCGAAGGTCCGCCGGGCTGCCAGACGCGCACCCGCTCTTTGAGGGAATGCACTCGCCGCATCTGAACCTCGCGCTGTTCTCGCGGGCGCTGGGAGCGCCCCAGCCCGACTGGCCCGAAAACACCGTTCAGACCGGCTTTGCGTTCTACGACCAACTCGAAGGCGGCAGCGACGAAGCCCTGAGCGCCGAGGCCGAGGCGTTTCTCGGCCAGTCGAGCGATGCCCCGATTCTGTTCACGCTGGGCAGCTCCGCCGTGATGTCGCCCGGTCGTTTTTTTCAGCTCGCCATCGAAGCGACCGAAGCGCTGGGTCAACGCGCTATTTTGCTGACCGGCAAGGGCGTCGCGCCGCCCGAGAATCTCCCAAGCACGATTCTCTCGGTGCCGTACGCGCCACACTCAAAGATCATGCCCCGGTGCCGTGCCATCGTCCATCAGGGCGGGGTCGGCACGACAGGCCAGGCGCTCCGCTCGGGTCGGCCTCAGATAGTGGTTCCGTTCTCCCACGACCAGCCGGACAACGCCCACCGCATCGCCCGCGCCGGAGCCGGGAGAGTCCTGCCCATCGGCAAGCTCACCAAATCCCGCCTTATTGCCGCCCTGAAAACTCTGCCCGCATGCGCCGAGAAAGCCACGGCGCTGGGCGAGTTGGTACGCTCCGAGAACGGAGTCGAAGCGGCGTGCAACGCGCTGGAAGCTCTCTAACTGTCCGCCGGAACCACCGTCACAACCAATGACTCACTCTGAATACCGTCAATCTTCACCCGAATCGCCGCCGTTCCAGGGCGAAGTGCGCGAAGCCGGTTATTCGATCCGGGGAAAGCTGAGGTGGCAGGCAACAGCTCTACCACCGGCCCGCGCTCCGGTTCCATGTGTTCGATGCTCCATGTCAGGTCTTCCTGTACACCAAAAGAAAAACCAAAAGGGTTTACATAAGCGACGTCTATGGCAAGACTCCTGAGGTCATTCACCTTGAAGGGAACCGTCTGCTCAAAGGAATTTATACTAAGAGAAACACTTTTTACCTCTCCCGATCCCGCTTCCATCACAATATCCGGTAAAAATCCTTCGGAATCAGGCTCTACTTCCCGATTTCCACTACGCAACTCTCTCCCTTTACCATTCGGATCGGACATAAATTGGACAGAAGCACGGACGAAACCCGCACGAATGGGTTGATCTGCGGTGTAGACCGCTTCATAGGCATCTGTACCTGAGCGATTTGCCAGAATGACCACATTCCCCTCGTTAAAAGAAAACTGAGAGGGATCCTTCAGGGAGGCTCCAACCAGAACGATACGGACGCTCATGGCGTAGGGCGTCCCCTCGACGGTGCGCCCGAGGGCGGGCCAGCGGACCCGAATTTTGGGCGTCACCGGAGCCTGCGGGTCTACCGAACCGCCACCACATCCCGCTGCCGCGCCACCGAGCGCAAGAAAGAAAAATTGTTTGCGTGTCATCGTCATGTCGAAGAGTTAGTGGGTCGCTACGCAGATTCCTTCATGGTTTCTTCTATTTTCCTCACGGGGGCCACACGCCTCTCGGGTATATTTATGTCGAAGGAGGAAGAGAAATCATGAAAGACGTTCTGTTTCTGGCGGGCGCGTTGCTGCTGGTCGCGAACGCGAGCGAGGCGCACGGTGAAAAGAAGAAGGCTTCCGTCAAACTGAAGACGACGGCGTTTCCCGACGAAACGGGGAGCATCGGGCTGGCACCGGGCTGGCGGCTGGACGGCGCGTACCGGGGCACCTGCGGCTGCAAGGGACCAGGCGGCACAGGAATAATCATGGGCATGGGCGCAACGATCCTCCGTACCGACCATCCCGTCGCGGACATGTCCATGGTGCCGACGACGATGCCGAGAGCACGGATCGGCGACCTGAGCGGGGCCATTCGCTCTATCCTGGAGCGTGGCGGCTCCCGCGTGATCAGCCTTCGCTCGCGCCCGGCACCCGCTGCCGAACCGGGCGTCCCGGCTCTGTACTACCTCTACGAATACGAAAGACAGGGAAAGCGCATCTCCTCTCTGGGCTACTTCAGCACGCTTGCCTACCCGGACTCGTCGCCGTACTGGCAGCTCTATTCGTCGTATGTTTTTGCGCCTTCGGAGCGATTTCTTCAAGAATTGCCGACCATGATGGCGATGTGGAACTCATGGCGTCCCAACGGGCGCAAGCCAAAAGCGGGAAGCGAGAGCGCAATGCTTGATTCGGTGCTGAAAGAAAATCAGAAGCGTGTGGGCGAGACGATGAAAAACCAGCGCGAGACCTTCGAGAGAATGCAGTCCAGGTTCCGCGAGGCTCTGTAATTATCCCGGCTCATAGTGGAAGCGGACCAGGAAAATCTCCTGACCGCTTCCATGCCGGGCAACTTCGAGCAAGCCACTCACCTCCCGAAAGCCCGACTCCCGCGCCAGAGTCGGCGTGATCTCGCTTAAAAATATCGACTCGATAGACTCGACCTCGATCCAGCCATCGTCCATCGGGTAGCGACCGCCAACTTTGACCTTGGGACGCGTCCAGATTCGCACGCTGCACCGAATCGCGCCGCTCCGAACGCCATCTCGCAGTTTCTTCGTGAAGACCATCGTGATAGCCGTCCCACAGGGCAAACTCATTTGGAATGTGTCTTGCCTTTGATGGTATTTGTTGATATTTGCTGTGTTTTTCCGTCGAATCAATTCGCGGCTACGATTACGAATTCAACCTGCACCTCGTAAACTCGGTTTGTCGAATGAGTCTATTCGACGAAGAAAGCTCACTTTCTGAAGGTCGAATTTGTGTTGGTAGCCGCGAATTCATTCGACGGCGCATGAGCAGAAAATCCAAATGCGTTTGCCCTGAGCCGTCCCAGAAGTATAACCCGGAACCTCCCCACTCGTGGTATACTGACTCAACGCTGAGGGGCGCTGCATTCCGGGATAACTAGTCCGGGTCAGGCTCAGCTATCGAACTGCGCTCACCCCACCTCCGGGGGTGGGCTTTTTGTTTGCGTCAACCTGAACTTAAAGAAACACAATGAACGATACCAAAACTGCAACCAGCACAGCCACCACCATCGCCACCGACTTTGTCGTGGCCGATCTCAGCCTCGCCGGATGGGGCCGCAAAGAGATCGCTATCGCCGAGACCGAGATGCCCGGACTCATGGCGATCCGCGCCGAGTACGCCGCCGCGCAGCCGCTCAAGGGCGCACGCATCACCGGCTCGCTGCACATGACGATCCAGACCGCCGTGCTTATCGAGACGCTCAAAGCCCTCGGCGCGGAAGTGCGCTGGGCGAGCTGCAACATCTACTCGACCCAGGACCACGCCGCCGCCGCGATTGCCTACGGCGGAACTCCCGTCTTCGCGACGAAAGGCGAGAGCCTCGAAGAGTACTGGGACTACACCCATAGAATCTTCGAGTGGCAGGACGGCAGCTACACGAACATGATCCTCGACGACGGCGGCGATGCAACACTGCTTCTGCACCTCGGAACCCGCGCCGAGAAGGATCTCTCGGTTCTCGACAAGCCCGGCACCGAGGAAGAAGAGATTCTCTTTGCCAGCATCAAGGCCAAGCTCAAGACCGACCCGACCTGGTACTCGGTGCGCCTCGCCGAGGTTCAGGGCGTGACCGAAGAAACCACGACGGGCGTCCACCGCTTGCTGGAGATGAGCCGCCAGGGCGACCTCAAGATGCGGGCGTTCAATGTCAACGACTCGGTGACCAAGAGCAAGTTCGACAATCTCTATGGCTGCCGCGAGTCACTCGTGGACGGCATCAAGCGGGCCACGGACGTGATGATCGCCGGTAAAGTGGCCGTCGTCTGCGGCTACGGCGACGTGGGCAAGGGGTCGGCACAGGCGCTTCGCGCACTCTCGGCTCAGGTCTGGGTGACGGAGATCGACCCGATCAACGCCCTTCAAGCCGCGATGGAAGGCTACCGGATTGTCACCATGGAGTATGCCCAGGACAAAGCGGATATCTTCGTGACGACCACCGGCAACAAAGATGTCATCACGCGCAAGCACATGGACGGCATGAAAGATCAGGCGATTGTCTGCAACATCGGCCACTTCGACAACGAGATCGATGTCGCGGGCCTCGCCAATCTGGAGTGGGACGAGATCAAGCCGCAGGTGGACCACGTGATCTGGCCCGACGGCAAGCGGATCATTCTTCTTGCGAAGGGCCGCCTGGTGAACCTGGGCTGCGGCACCGGCCACCCGAGCTACGTCATGAGTTCGAGCTTCGCCAACCAGACACTGGCGCAGATCGAGCTATGGCAGCGCCCGGAGCAGTACGAAGTCGGCCAGGTGTACGTCCTGCCGAAGCACCTCGACGAGAAGGTCGCCCGTCTCCAGCTCAGCAAGCTTGGCGCGATGCTCACCGAGCTGACCCCCGAGCAAGCCAGCTACATCGGCGTCGAGCAGCAGGGACCGTACAAACCCGACACCTACAGGTACTAAACTTCCCCCCTTCCCCCGTGCCGGGTACCCAGCGGCTGGGTGTGGGGCGAAAGCTTTGGTCGATTGCGACCGACGCGCTTCGGGGGACGCCCCGCCGAGAATTCGGCGGGGCGGTTTTTATTGTCCGGCATCTCGCGTTGATGACATGTCCCAGGACGGAAATCGTCCGGCTATAGGGCAACAAGTTGCCGTCTCGCTACGCTCGAAACTCTCGGACGAATCAAGATGGACATTGCGACGACACGTCAAAACGTCTCATCACCCTTTGGAAGAATACCCCCTCTTAACATCTGAGTTTTTATTGATGTATGTGTTCAAGCCATCACCAGAATCTGCGAGGCTTTTCATCATAGCAAGGTGTGATGAACCAATTCCAGATGAGCGATACTCATAAGTCCCGCCACGTTTGAACTGAATGCGAATCCAATCATCGCCATAGTCATATTCTAAAATTCCTGAGTCTCCGTTGAGGTCTGTATATGTTTTCATGTATTTGTCCTTTGTTTGACGTTGTTCCAAATTATATCTTAGTTTGTTTCAATGTCGGCAGAATTAAGCAGGCGAAGCTCCAGCAATTTCCAACAAAATCCCAAGAATCTTGTCGATTTCTTTGATGTGGTAGTCGGTGCGCTCGATCTCGACCTGGTTGCCACAGAGGCGCAAGAAAAGCCAGTTGCTCCCGGTGGTGACGAGGCCGAAGATGCACTCGCGGGGGGCTTTTTCGCCGATATTGTAGAGGCTGGCGGCGTACATCGTGGCGATACACTGCGGGATTCCCAGCTTCATGCTGTGCTCTTTCGCCTCGACCGCGCAGAGAATCGGGGCTTCCAGCTCTAACTGGTGCGCAGAAAGAGCGACGAGAAAGTCGCAGAAGCCGTCCAGGCCGCGTTTTTTGTCCACGGTCAGGTCGATTCCGGAGAAAACGCTCACCGTGCCGCCCGAGCGCACCCGTAGCTCGGCCAGAATCGGAGCCACCACCCACTCCGAGCGGGCTTTCTCCGAGCCGTTGGGAAGCGCCATCGGGAGGTTACGCTCCAGGGTTTTGATGAGAAAGTCACCCACAGGCACGGGAGCAACCTGGGAGAAAAGGTCGCAGCCCTCCTGAATCGTCAGCCCAAGTTTTTCCTCGATCAGGGAAAGGGTAAACTTACTGTACGCCATGCAGTCATTGTACCGCCTGCCCCTCCCCGTCGGTTCTCCACAAAAAGCCGCCCCGCCGAGGTTTCGGCGGGGCGATTTTGTTTCTACGCGGCTGGTTTGGGCTTGCGGACGGGGCGGTTGTACTCGCTCTTCTTCTTGTAGCCCAGCGCCTGATACTGGTTGGAGTCTTTCCCGTACTGCGCGGCGACCTGCTCGCCGACGTTGATCATCAGCGCGTGGTACTCCCGCTCCAGCGCGGCTGTATGATCCCGTGCGGTGGCGGTCTCGGCCTCTTTTCGTAGCTCCTCGGAGCGGGCCGCGTCCAGCTCCAGACGCTTCGCCTCGACATTTTCCGTCGCGTAGGACAGATTGACGGGCGCGTAGTCGGAGAACGTCTTGAGAATCTCCAGGTTGTCGCGATCTTTCTGCACCAGAGCCGGTGCCATGCGCATCTGCTTTGCCATCGGATGGGGGCCTCCTTCAATTACCCCTATCCAAAAGACCCTCGACTCCGTCAAATGGTTACACGCACGCACAAAAATCTTCCTCGCACCCACCCGAGGCTTCGTCGTGTCCCTCCGAAGAAGCCGCGTGCCCACGCGAGGCTTCTTCGGATTCATCCAATGCTTCCTCGCATCAACACAAAGCTTCGTCGTATCCACCCGAGGCTTCTTCGGGTGCATCCAAAAAACGCTTTTGTCCTCCTGTGTAGACAAGCTCCTGGCCCTCTTTAAAATCGAGAATGCGAATGGACCGCGAAAGTGCATCGCCCAGCTCTGGGCAAAGAAGTCGCAATCAGCTTTGGCGGGGTGAGGTGCACCCGAACAATCGCATAGCGACCCGGCGCATGGCGAGTAAAGCCAGCAGGCACGACGATGTCCTGTTTCGCGCAGTATTCCCCGATGAGCCGTTCGTATCTGGTCATTAGGTTTCCACGACATTGGACTCGGCGGCGCTCCGAAGGCCCGCGTCAAGCTGGTAGTAGAGCGTGTCCAGCCGGGTGCGACCAGGGCTGCGTGTCGGCCAGCGCAACGCGATCTCGCGGACTTCGGGCGTCGCGCGGGCAATCGCCCACGCGATTTCTTCGTCGCTGGCATGCACGTCGTCGGGGGTAGAAAGCTCGCGTGCTCGGGCCGCATGCACCGCTGGCCCGAGGACGTGCTTTCCTTGATCTAAAGTTGCGAGTGCGTGGGTGTAGGCGCTGGCTGCCGCGAGACCTGCGGCACGGGCGGCAAACGTCGCAGCCGGAGCATCGCCGATCTCACGGGCGGAGGCGTAGGCTGCCCAGACCAGCGAGCGCAGATGTGCCGTGCGCTTTTCTCCCCGAGCAAAAATTCGGATGCCCTCAATGGCGTCGCGCGGGCGCGTGTCTGAGGGAGATTTTGCCTCGAACAGGGGCAGAACCCGCTCGGCGCAATCCGCCACCCAGAACCCGATTAAACGAAGGTCGCCTTCACTCAATTGCATGTATCCAGCTCGGCGATTCGGGCTAAAACCAGGTCTTTCACTAACTCCTGGTCTATTTCCCAATCGACAGGAATCTGAAAGCAGTTCTTGAAGACAACAAACGTGTTTAATCTAATTTTGAAGTCTTCGATAATCTGAGGACTCCAGGCAGAGAACGTCAGATGATTCTTATAGGCACAGACACCAACAATATATTTTCCGTTCCGGTGAATCGTGGGTACGTTCCAGGCAATTTTGGATTCCAATTCCGGGAATTGGGCCAGAATTAACTCTATGATCGACCTCAGGGTCTTTTCTTTTACCGGGTCCACGGAGGCTAAATACTCCTCAAGGGAATTGAATTTCGGGGTTGGCATCTCTTTTTGACTACCTCTCTGGTGCTACTGCCGGGTAAGGACATTCCAATCGTATTGGCCTCGGGTCAACGTGTTTCGCCGGGAAAGGTCTGCGAGCATCGCATTTAGCCGAGCGCGAGCCACCCAGCGGCCACTCAGGAAGACACCCGAGATCTTGCGCGTATTGGCCACATCCACCAGAGGATCGGCATCGAGCAGGACCAGATCCGCGCGCTTTCCGACCTCGACGGTTCCTCGATCCCCATCGACACCCAGCCAGACAGCTGGAAGACGGGTTGCCGAGGCCAGCGCTTCTTCGGGTGTCAGGCCCGCACGGACCAACAATTCCAGCTCGTCAGGGAGGGAAAACCCCGCCACAACTCCTGAAGTGAGCGTATCCGTTCCCGCGACGATGGGCACACCGGCGGCTTTGAATGCCTTAACCAGTCGAAAATGAAACTCTACCATCCTGTCGAAGTACGCCGCGAGCTTGGGAGTTCCGTTTTTGTTGTATCGATTGGCGACGATCCACTTGCTCTGGTGAATCGGATGGGCATACTGGAGAGTTGGCGATGCACGCAGTTCGTCGAGCGAGTGTGACTGACTTGCAATCCAGCGCATGACCGTCAATGTGGGCGTTAACCAGGTACCGTTCTTCTTGGCGAGCTGTGCAAAGCGCTCTGCATCGTTATCGGTGAACGTCTCGGAGTGCTTTGAAAATTCTTCGGCGTGTGCAACCATTCCGAAGCCTGGCACAAACGCGCCCTCCAGGTTTCCCTGAAAGGCATCGGGGATATGCCCCACCGTCTTCATTTTCTGTTTGCTTGCTTCATCGATGATGGCCAGAAAGGTATCAACATTCAAATCCGAATAGACTTTGATGAAATCATAACCTTCCGCTTTGATGTCGCGAACCGCCTGACGTCCGTCGGAGGGCGTATTGGCAATCCGACTCATTGCTCTATCCCCACCATTGACGACAGCGGCCAGCGCCATATGCGGCCCCAGCACGGCTCCTTTTTCGACCTCGTTTCTCTGTCCAATGGACGCGGCGACGGAGTCTAAATTTAGAATTTGTGTCACACCATTGGCAATGTAAGGCGTCATGATGTCTTGTGTATCGAAGAACATCGTGGGAGCTTCCGTAGAATATTTCTTCGGGCGCGGCAGACTGTCGCTTGGCATATGGATATGCAGGTCCATAAGACCTGGAATCAGCCACTTTCCTTTGCCATTGATACGTTTTGCCCCTTTGGGGATCGGCCCCTGAAGAGAAAGTATCCGTCCTTTGTCGATCACCACAGTAGCATCGCGCAGGACACCACTATTCTCTGTCATTGGGACGACAGTAACATGTTCAATCACCAGGGTTGGTAGTTCGGTCGGACCTTGTTCCGCACCAACCCTGCGCCCTGGCAGCAGTGAGACTGCTGCAAGCAGAAGTAGCACCGCAAACGATTTCCCATTCCAAAACGACATCATTGTTTCTCCAAGCAATAGCGACACAGCCATTGTAGCGCAACTATTCACCCCTTCGGTTTCTTCCCGAACTGGAAAAGTCAGGGTTTCCCAACACCACGATATAATCACGCCGAAGATGAATAAGAAGACGATTTCCGATGTAGACGTTGCGGGCAAGCGGGTGCTGGTCCGGGTGGACTTCAACGTGCCGCAGGACGACCTCGGGGCGATCACCGACGACCGGCGCATCGAGTCGGCGCTCCCGACGCTCAAAGCCCTCCTCGAAAAAGGGGCGACGCTGATCCTGATGAGCCATCTGGGGCGTCCCAAGGGCAAGATCAGCGAAAAATTCAGCCTGAAACCCGTCGCCGAGCGGCTGGAGACGCTTCTGGGTGTCCCCGTGGTGCTCGCGACGGCGTCTGAGAGCGATCCTCTGGGCATTTCGAGTGTCACGCCCGAGGCGGGCAAAGTCTCTCTGCTCGAAAACACACGCTTCACCGACGCCGAGGAAGCCAACAGCCCGGAACTGGCGCAGAAGCTGGCGACGCTGGCCGATGTGTACGTGAACGACGCGTTTGGAGCCGCACACCGGGCGCATGCGAGCACCGAGGGTGTCGCGCAGGTGCTGAAAGCCACCGGGAAGCCGTGCGTCGCTGGTTTGTTGATGCAAAAAGAGATCGACTACTTGGGAAGCGCGGTTTCCGACCCAAAAAGGCCGTTCGTCGCCATCTTAGGCGGCGCAAAAGTGGCCGATAAGATTCCCGTAATTGAAAGCTTACTCGGGAAAGTCGATAAATTGTTAATTGGCGGTGGAATGGCATATACGTTCTATAAAGCCAACGGCCTGGAGATCGGAAAGAGTTTATTGGATTCTGGCTCGCTGGAGTTCTGCAAGAAAGTTCTTACGGAAGCGCACGGAAAGATCGAGCTGCCAGGTGACTGTGTAATAACCACGGAGTTCTCCAACACTGCGCCGCGAAAGACTGTGGGAGTCGCCCAGATTCCTGCGGATCACGAAGGGCTGGACATCGGGCCGGAGACCGTCGCGCGGTTCGCCGAGATCATAAAAACCGCGAAGACCGTGATCTGGAATGGCCCGATGGGAGTTTTCGAGATGTCGAACTTCGCCCACGGCACCATCGGAGTCGCCGAAGCGCTTGCGCAGGCAACCGAAGCGGGCGCGACGACGATTATCGGCGGTGGCGACAGCGCAGCAGCCGTCGAGCAGTTCGGGTTCGCCGAGCGCATGAGCCACATCTCGACCGGCGGTGGAGCGTCGCTGGAGTTCTTAGAGGGTAAAGTCCTTCCGGGCCTCGATGCCCTGGACAGTAAATAGGTTTCAGGAGAAAAAATGGCAAGACAGCCGATTATTGCGGGCAACTGGAAGCTCAACAAGGGCACGGCGGGTGAAGCGAGTGCGCTGGCGACGGAAGTTGCGAGCGTCGTGAGTGGGGCGAGCGCCCAGGTCGTGGTCTGCGTCCCGTTTACGGTGCTCTCGGTCGTGAGCGAGGCGCTGGCGGGCAGCGCGGTCGGACTCGGGGCGCAAAGCTGCTTCTGGAAAGAGTCCGGGGCGTACACCGGGCAGGTCGCGCCGTCGATGCTGAAAAGTGTCGGCTGCACCCATGTGATTCTGGGGCACTCCGAGACGCGCGGGCGCTACGGCGTTGCGGAGCCGGACTTTACGCCCGAGGTTCTGGCGCACTTTGGCGAGAGCGACGCCACGGTCAACAAAAAAACAAAAGCTGCGCTCGCTGCCGGGCTGATCCCAATTGTGTGCATCGGCGAGACGCTCGCCGAGCGCGAGTCGGGCAAGACCGATGCCGTGGTCTCGGCGCAGGTGACCGGGGCGCTTTCGGGTCTCACTTCCGCCGAAGTTTCCAGCCTCGTGCTGGCGTACGAGCCGGTCTGGGCGATTGGAACCGGCAAGACGTGTGACGCTGCCGAGGCCAATCGGGTCTGCGGGGTCGTGCGGGCTGCCGTCGCAAGCCTTGTCGGCGACGAGAGTGCGCAGGCCGTCCGAATCCAGTACGGCGGCTCGATGAAGCCCGACAACGCTGCCGAGCTTCTTGCCATGGAGCACATCGACGGCGGTCTGATCGGGGGCGCGAGCCTCAAAGCGAGCGACTTTGCCGCCATCGTTCTTGCGGCGAAGTGATAGAATAGCGACTCAGGAGAGTTTTTTAAACCATGCGAATCCGTCAATCCGAGCTACGCCGTCTGTGGCAGCGCAAGAAGGAAGCCTACAAGCTTCGCCTCAAGACCGAAGGCGTCGCCCGCGCCGCCGCCCCGAAGGCGGTTGCTGTCGTCGAGAAGCCCGTCGAGGCCAAGCCCAAGGCAGCTCCGCGCAAGAAGAAGACCGAAGAGAAGACCGAGGAGTAGGCCGGTGGAGAAGATCGGAACCGTCCCGTACAGCGATACGCAGATGATCCGCATCCGGGACGACAAAAAAACCGTCACCTTCGCCCTCGTGAATGGGCAGAGCGTCGTCGGCCAGGTTCTCTGGTTCGACAGCGGCACGTACCATGTCCACTCGGACCAGGGCGAGCTGACGCTTCTCAAGCACGCCGTTCTCCACTACAAGGTCGGCTGAGTCCCCTAACCCCAATAATGGGGAACCAAATTTTGATGCCCCCGAGAGGAACCTCGGGGGCTAACCGAATAAAATTTATTTTCGTGTCTCTAACTTTATCAAGGAGCTTGAGAGACAGATGAAAACAACACGATTCTTTTTGATCGCGGCATTGGGGTTGGGCCTGCTCGGGTCGGCGCGCGCCGTCGATCCGCCGAAAATCACCCTGGAGCTACGCGACGCCCCCCTGAAAGAAGCGCTCCAGCAGCTTTTTGACGCGGCGGGCCTTCAGTACCAGATCGACAACGAGGTCCGTGGGTTCACGACGCTAAAAATTCGCGAGCAGCCGCTGGAGTCCGCGCTCAAGCTCCTGCTGCGCTCCGGGACTCAGCCGCTGACCTACAAGATCGAGAACGGGGTCTATCAAGTCTCCGTGCGCCGGGTCCAGATCACTCCGCCGGAGCCGCCCGCATCCATTACGCCGGAGGAAACCAGCGCGAAGTGGGAGTTTATCACGCTGACCTATGTCGATCCGATGGCACTGACTCCGTTTATCGGGCCGGTGCTGGAGGTGGATCATTTCCGGCGCTGGAGACAAAACCAGAATCAGGGCACGGGAAACCAGGGAAACCGCCAGGGCGCGGGAACCCCGCCGGGCAATGGTAGCGGCCCCCAGAGCGGAAACGGCACGATCTTCAGCGTCCCCGGCGGCATCGCCTCGGGCGGCACTCCCCCACCCGGCGGACGGCGCAACTAACCGGCAGTAAGGACCGTCGCGGGGAAGCCGATGTGCTCCAGGCGCGTGAGAACCGCCTCCGGGCTGACCAGCAGCGCATCGTGAGCCACCGCGACGGTCTTTGCGTCCACATCGACCTGAACCGACACAATGCCCTCGACGCCATTCAGAGCTTTCTCAATCGAAGCCGCACAGCCGCTACATTCGATGTCAGGAGCCGAGAAGTTTGTTGTTTTCATCTTAATTCCCTATCGAGAACGCAGCGTCAGGAGCACGAAGCGGGGGAGCACGGCGAGCTTTTTGAAGCGGGCGGCGTTCGGGCTGGACGCGACGCGCCAGAACCACTCCAGGCCGGACTTTTGCATCCAGACCGGTGCCCGCTTCACACTGCCCGAGAACACGTCGAGCGTTCCACCGACCCCGATTAAAATTTTCGCACCAAGGGCGTCTTTGTGGCGGTCGATGAACTTCTCCTGACGCGGAATTCCGAGAGCCACCAATAAAATATCGGGGTTTGCGGCAGCGACCTCGGCGACGACCTCGGCTTCTTGCTCGGGCTTGAAGTAGCCGTCGCGTGTGCCCACGATGCTTGCGCCGGGGTATTTTTCCTGCATTTTTTTTGCGGCGGCCTCGGCGACGCCCGGTCCGGCACCTAAGAAATACACCCGCCACCCCCACTCGCCCGAGCGCGCGACGAGCTTCTCCGACAGCTCCACGCCGCTGACTTTCGCCCCGAGCGGAGTCTTGAGGGTCTTGCTCGCCCAGAGAATTCCGGCACCGTCGGGGGTCACCAGTGCGGCGCGGCTTGCGATGGCCTGAAAGTCGGCGTCCTCGCGGGCCGTCATCACCATCGAGGCGTCGGCGGTGACGATCTGGTGCGGGCCGCCCTCCGCGATGAAGCGCTCGCACAGCTCCAGCGCCTGGTCCATCGTCACGCTATCGACCCGGAAGCCGTGGATCGTCAGGGATTTTACACTCACTTCTGGTATTATACCCAGGTTGCGCCAGAGTTACTTTTTAAGAAGATTTTTCGGGATTTGGTATTGCCTGGAGTAGTCTTCACCACCGATCTCGTCTTTACCCACAAAGCGAAACGACACCTGGAAATACTCGTCTGTTTCGTTGAGAATCTGGCAGGACCAGTAAGTATTTTGTACATTTCGCAGAAAAGGTGAATTTGCTGCTATAATTTGCGGAAAAATATCGTAAATAACAATCATTCGGACTGTAGCGAAGAGATCATGAACTTCTTGGGGCATTTTCCAGTAATCAATTTCTCCATTGGATGCCTCTAATACTGGTTCGACAATTTTTCTAAAGTCTTTGACGGCTTGAATATAACTTGGTCTTGACTCTGTGCGGCAAAAATGTACGGTCATTGCTGGTTTATTTGTTAATTTACCCCAGCGTATATAATCTTGAGGCAGAGCTTTCAGGACTATCTCATATACTTTCTCAAAGTCAGTCGTTTTTTTTACAGCTTGCATTTTGAGAGAACATACACCTGACTGGACTTGCTTTTTGTATCCAAATATCTTACAGATTCCATTAATTAGTTCATCAATATTTCCATACTCAATTCCATAAATACAAATTTTTTTATGCTTAATTGCATCATCAATTCTAATTTCAGAATAGTTTCCACTCCCTTTGGCCTTAATTAAAGTTTCGATTGCCAGATTTATGGTAACACCATTGTATATTTTCTTTGATTCCGAGAGATTCGGAGTTGTTGGGTCCGGGTGTTGCGATTTTACTTTACCATCCACCAGTACCGCATCACCAAGACCTTCAAATGCAGTACCTCCGCCAGACTCAGTCCATATCCAGTTTGAGAACGCATTAAAATCCGTGTCACTCTCCGTAAAATAAAATTCTAAAATTAAAATTTTTAATCCTAAAATTTTTTGATATTTCAATATTGCTTTTTTCTTCATTCGTTCAATATTTTTAAAAAATGAGTCATATACACTCCATGAGAACTCACATTTTTGGTCTATAAACCACTTGTGAATTTCTTTTTGAATATCCAGCGGTAAAGAAGAACATAAGGCAGAGTATTCTTTTGGATAGTTTTGTTTTTTCCAGTATTCATATAGTACAACTTCGCTTCTCTTTTTTCGAAATTGTTCGGGCCTTATAAATAATAGCAGTTCAGATAATTTTTCACAGATACGCTCATACTCAATTTCAGAGATAACAGGATACTCTTCTGGCTTGTAAGTAGCTTTAACAAATATATTACTATTTTCAGTGGCAAATCTTTCATATCCCGATTTGGCGATAATTTTTTCTAAATCTTTTTCGTTGCTATCTATGGTAAAATTTGTCGAGCCTTCTACGACCAACATTTGCTTTAAGTCTAATGCTCGATTTGCAAAAATCATATCCATAAAATATTTATTTTTCATTTTTTGAACCTTGTGAAGAAAGGGAGAAGCTATTCTCCCTTTCAAAACCCATTTTTTGTTTTCTCTAACCTCCGTTAGCAGTTACAGAAAACGAACCACTAAACGTCTTTGTTTTACCCGGCTGGAGGTTCACTATTGCGAAAGTGGGATACGCGGACAGGTTGAAGTCTGCGGGTGCAGTGCCGGATGTAGAACCTCCATTGAGAGAGATGGAAGCACTTGCTGTTGCGGAGGGAGATTCCTCCGTATCAGCATGCCCAGCGGCTATTATCCGCATAGTAGGATCAGGACTCAAGGTAATGGCTGAACTCGTCGTGTTCTTGACCGACAAGGTAGTCGTCCCTGAGACCGTGGTTGTGTGGTTGAGTGTCGCCTGAGCGGTAACACCCTGGCTGCTGACTGGCACACCAAGGACCGTGTAGTCCACTGAGTACGCAGGTTGGAGAGGAGACCACAGGGAGATGCTGGGGTAGGTGATGAAGACTGTGGCCCACGCGGGTGGTGGCGGGACAGCTTTAGCCTCAGCCACGACCATAAGAAGGCCGAGCAACGCAGTCAAGGCATAACGACGAGTCATAAGAGTACCTTCCGTTTCTGGAGAGTACCTTCCGTTTTGAGTATAAACCACTCTTGAAATTCTGCAATATTAAATTTGTTAGCATCAGTTAATTATTACCGCTTTGTATCGTAAAATTTATTTTTCTGCTAATCGCCAGATGCCGTCGTCGCCCAGAAGCTCGCAGGGCTTGAAGTTTGTTTTGTACGAGAGCGACGGGCACCCCTCGACCCAGTAGCCGAAGTAGGCCCAGCGCTTCCCGAGCTGACCCGCTAAAAAAATCGCCTGTAGCATTCCAAACGTCCCGAGCCCGCGCGACGTGTCACCTAAATCATGGTAGTGATAGACCCCGGAGACGGTATTTGGCGTCACATCGAGCAAAATTACTGCTTTAAGAATTTGATTTTTATCGCGAATAGCTAACTCCAGCGCAGAAACTGGATTGTGTACAAAGCTGTAGTAATAATCCTGAGAAGTCTTGCTGATCTCCGGCCAGCCACGACGAGACTCTTGCCGGGCATGATAGAGATTATACAAATTCAGGCGCTCTTCGTCGAGATATGGTGGCCCGACGGCGACACTCAGATCGGTATTTTTGTCTAACGTCCGGCGTTGCGAGCGACTGGCCATAAAACTCGCGACATCGATGCGAAGCGAGCGGCATTCCCGGCACGCGGTGCAGACCGGGCGATGAAGCGCCGCGCCGAACTTGCGCCAGCCCACGTTCATCAGCGCCTCGTACTCGCTATCGCTCAGCTCCGCGACGATCCGGTACTCCGAGCGGGCGAGCTGCGCCGGGAGATAGACACAGCTCTCTTCGTCGCCCTGAATCGTCCGCAGTACCTTCATTCCCTCCCATTGTAACGCGAGGAAGCGCGAGTTTCTACTTGACGCTGATCGTGAAGGCGTAGCGGAACTTCTGCTTCTTGGGCGAGCCATCGACAATGGCCGGAGACCACTTCCAGCGGCGCATGGTTTTGAGAATCAGTGCATCGACCTCGTCGTCCCCGGAGCCTTTAGTGATGTCTTCGGAGTGCGAGCCGTCCACATCCACCTCGACGCTCACCGAGATGCGGGCATTGAGCCTGCGCTGCTTCATCTCGTCGGTCAGGCGGGGCAGCGGGTCGGAGGTCGGGCGGGCGTCGCGGTTGGCACGGGGCGTTCGGCCCGCGTTGCCGCCGTCCGCCAGCTCGCCGTCGTTGTTGCTTTTGCCGCGCCGTCCGCCGTCGGAGAGCCGTCCTTCGCCCTTGACGCCCGGCTCGCCCTCGTCGCCTGCGCTCTCGCCGCCGCCGCGCACGCCCTTGCCGGAGCCGCCGCGTGCGCTCACTTCGTCGTCGCGGACGCCGTCGCCGCCACGCCCGGACTTACGGGAGTTGCCCCGCGCCACCGCGCCTGCATCCTCGCCGTCGCCGGTCGCGTTGCCGCTACGCCGGGTGCCCTCGCTCATTGAGCCAAGGTCGCCGCCGCCCAGTTTCTGGGCCAGGCTTCCACCGCCGCTGCCTTTGCGGGCGTTGCGCGAGCCGCCGCCGCCGCCGGAGCTGAGTTCGACGCTCGCTCCGGCGCTGGCGTCGTAGCTCCCGATCCGTCGCCCGCCGCGCGAGCTGGCTCCGCCCGTCCCCGAGTCGCGGATACTGCCCGCGCCGCGTGCGACCCGAACCGCTCCCCCGCCCGAGCCGGAGTCGGCCACATCGGAGTAGCTTCCCCCGCCGCCGCGCTCACGCATCGCTCCCGAGTTCAGTGCGCCCCCGCTCTCTGCAAGTCCGCCGCCTGCGCGGCGCGAGCGTGCGCCGCCGGAGAGGCCGCCGCCACCGAGCGCGACCTGGGCGTCCGCACCCGCTCGCGACGAGATGCCGCCGCCGCGCGTCCCGGCCTGCCCGAGAGAGCCACCGTCCGAGACGCCGGAGCGTCCGCCGCCTGCCCGGAGCGAGCCGCTGCCGCCCTCGCTGGCGACCTCGGTGGCGAGTCCGCCGCCCGCGCCGCGCTCCCGCATCGCGCCTGCGGAGAACGCACCGCCGCTGTCGGCCATCGCGCCGCCCGCCCGCACCGAACGTGCGCCGCCGGAGAGGCCGCCGCTGTTCAGGGCCACCTGGGAGCTGGCTCCGGCGCTCCCGGAGATTCCACCGCCGCTCCGTCGTCCGCCGGGCGTCGCCGCGCCGAGACCGGTCTCGCGGACGCTCTGGCGGCCCGGTGCGATCCGGGTGGGAACCTGGTCAGGGACGGCTCCGACCGCCGCAAGTCCGGGATCGGCACCGCGCTCGCGGAGGGTTCCGGTCATGAAGGCCATCGAGCTGTCGGCGATCTGGGTGCGCCCGACCGCCGGGCCGCGTCGCTGGACGAAGTCCGGGTTGCTTTTATTCAGAAGAGTTTCGGTTGTGGAAGCCGAGGCGCTGGAGCTGACCGAGCGCGAGCGCATTCCCGCACTGCCCGCTCCCGCGTCGGCGACGGTTCGGGAGCGCGTCGCGACGCCGCCCGCGTTCGGCGCACCAGGAAGCCGCGAGTCGTCCGCAGATGCCGCCCCGCCCGAGGCCGTGCGTCGCTCGGAAAAGCTGCCCGGTCCCAGCGACGACGGATTCACCATGGTCGCGCCGCTCCGGGTCGAGCGCGAGCCGCCCAGGCTGCTACTGGCGAGCGCCGGGTTCGCTCCGGCTGCGCCCGCGCTCGACGCGATGCTACGTCGCCCGACGCCCGCACTGCCCGCGCCGCTCTCCGCGATCCGGCCCACGCTTCCTGCACGCCGCGTGGCACCCGAGGCGCTCTCTGCGACTTCGGCTCCGCTCGCGCCCGAGTTGTTGCGCCGCTCGGAGAAGCTCCCCGGCCCGAGCGCCGACGGATTTGCCAGCGCACCACTGGTTCGGGACCCCCGCGAGCGCAAGCCCGCCGCGCCCGAGTTCAGAGCGACCTCGGCACTGACTCCGGTGCGGCTGGCGATGCTCCGGCGACCCGCGCCTGCCGTGCCCGCCTGGCCCTCGGAGATCCGGCCCGCTCCGCTGGAGCGCCGGGCGGCAATGGACCCGCCGCCCTCGGCGGATTCGGCTCCCGATGCACCGCCGCGCACCCGCTCGGCAAAGCTTCCCGGCCCGAGGCGCGTGGCGCTGTCGGCAAGCCCGCCATTGCGATTCCCCCGGACGAAGCGTCCGCCCGAGCTGGTGGAGTTCAGGTTGACATCGAGATTGGGCTGGCCGCTCGTGCTGGTCGCCACCCGGCTGTTTCGCCCGGCGGCTCCTCCAACGACGGCGTCCCCGACGCCCCGTGCACCGACGCTCGCCCGGCGGTTCCCGGCGACGGCTCCCCCCTCGGCGACCTCGGCGGCGCTGGCGTTGCCGCTACCGCGCTCGGTCAGCCGTCCCGACGACGTGGAGTTCATGCCCGTGCTCTCGCTGAGCGAGCTGTTGTCGCGGCGGTTGGGGCGGTTGGTCCGTAGACTGCCGCTGGTCAAGCTGGGATCGAGGCTGGTGGGCGACGCCGTGTTGCTGGCGACGCGCCGGGCAGCGTTCGGAGCCGTGGCGTTCAGGTTGCTGGGATTGCGCAGGGCCGAGGGCGTCGTGCGGGTGAAGTTGTTCTCGCGAATCGGGACCGTCGGATCGACGGTATCGGGCCGAGGGACGGGCAGCGGCTTGAGCGTGTTCGGAAGCAGACGGTTCACAGGCGGCGGCGTGGGCTTGCTTGCTATGGCGACCTTGAGCGGCGTCGGCACAGGAAGGGGGCGCGGCGCGGGCGTCGGGACGGGAAGCGGACGCACCGGCTCGATGGGCCTGGGCGCGGGCACGAAGACAGGCGGGGTGTTCTGCCGCTCACGGGCGATCAGGTTCTTCAGCTCCTGGATCGGCGGGGGCGTCGGCAGCGGGGTATTTCGACTCAGCTCGCGCGTGGGCGCGGGAGTTGGAGCCGGAGTCGGCGGAGGCGATGCGAGCGGCATCGGGGTCGGCGGGACGGTCTTATCCGGCTCCAGCGCGACTTTTGGCAGCTCGTCGAGGATCTGAAGCTCCATGGTCTTCAGCGGCGGTAGCCCGCCCTCACGGGGCAGCCGCATCCGCCCGATGGCGCTACTGACGACGATCCCGAGCACGAAGTTGGCGATCAGCGACGCGCCCATGCCCCAGAGGAGGCGCTTCTCAAAAAGGTCTTCGGGCATCCGGCTCATGCCGGGATTTATGGGTGCACGGGTCGCCATTTTCTTTTACTTTCTACTACCAGCAGCTACTCGACATAGGTACGCGGGTCGGTCGCGATGGAGAACTTCCGAAACCGCGAGCGCCGGGCATCGTCCAGGCACCGGCGGACCATCGCCGCCGTCGCCCGCTTGTCCGCATTCAGGATCACCACGGCGTTGTCCGGGTCCGCCCCCGCGACGCTCCCCGTCTGGGCCAGCTCGTCGGTCAGCACCTTGAGCAGCGCCTGGCCGATGTCAGCGTTCGGATCGGTAACGGTGACACTATTATTGATCCCGATCTCGCCGTTTTGTTTGATCGTCACGGTAAGTCGGGCCTGAGCCTGCGGGTCCTGGTTCTTGGAGTCCGGCAGATCCACCTGGCTCCCCTTGACATCGATGACGTTGAGCGACGCTAAAATAAAAAAGACGAGCAGAAAGAACATCGTGTCGATCATCGGAATGATCTCGATCTTCGTCTTCTTGAACTCGCTCCGGGAAGAGAATCTCACCTCAGGTCACTGAATCGCAATCTTCTCGATAGAGATCGTCCGGGCTTCGTCGATGCACTTGATTAGATACTCCTGGCGCGCTTCTCCTTCAGGCGCGAGCACCAGAGTCACTTTCCCAAAATCGGGGGTTTCCCGTTTCTGGAGTTTTTTCGCCTCGGCCAGCATCGCACCGCCGACACCCTTTCCCTGGGGCAAGGTCGGGCCGCTGTTGACCGACATACTGCCCGCCGCGTCGATCCGCACGACGAGCTGGACATCTTTGGCGGGCGCGGTCTTCTGCGCCGGACCCGCCGGGGGCAGCTCCAGGTTCAGCCCCCGCAGGTCGATGATGCTCAGCGACGCCAGAATAAAAAAGACGAGCAGAAAGAACATCGTGTCGATCATCGGAATGATCTCGATCTTCGTCTTCTTCAGCGGCTGGCGACGAGCGAACCTCACGCCTTGAACGCTCCCCGCGCAGCGAGGACGTTCATGAGCTTGGTGGCGGCAAGCTCGGTCTCAGAGATAATTCGCTCGCGACGGGCCGCAAAGTAGTTGTAGGCCACAAAGCAAACCAGCGCGATCAGAATTCCACCCGCCGTGGCATAGAGCGCGGTCCCGACGCTCGGAAGAATCGCGGATTTCTGGACATCGTCGCGGGCCTTGGAGTAGTTCACAAAGACCTGGATCATCCCGACGATGGTCCCGAACAGTCCCCAGAGCGGCGAGAGGGTGGTAATGGTGTCCAGAACGGGCAAGAACCGACTGAGCCGATGGAAATACTCTTCTCCGGCCTCTTGAACCAGGCGCTCGACATCGGCGATGGGGCGGTTGGTGTTCTTTAAGATCACCTCGCACACCCCCGTAACCGGGCCTTTCTGGCTGAGCGCAAGGCGCATCGCCTCGCCGTCGTTGCCCTCGCGTGCCCGCTTGAGCAGCTCGCCGAACGCCCCGCCCGCCGTGTTGCCGAAATCACGGAACGCCAGCAGGCGCTCCCCGATGAAGGCCACTGCGATCAGGGACATCAAGATCAGGACGAACGCAATCAGCGGCTCGTTTCTGACGAACAGTAGAACTGGATTCTCGTTTTGCATGACTTCCCTTTAGGTTTAATACTGCCCGAAGAGGCCGATGGTGAAGCGCCGTCCCTGCTGGAAGCGGGTTCCGGCGAACGCGGAGTTGAAGTTGTAGCGTCCGTTGCCATCGAGCAGGTTCTCGACAGAAAGCTCCATGCCGTAGCGCTTGTAGAAGAAGTTGGGCGGCGATGTCAGCTTGAAGTTGACCTCGGTGATCGCGTCGCGTTTGGCACGCAGGATCGAGCTGGCCAGCCCACTTCCTCGGTACAGGCTCAGCGAGCCGATGAAGTCGCTCTCGAAGTGATACCCGACGCCTGCCGTGAGGGTCGTGCCCTGCTCCTGTGGCGTCGGCGGATCGCCCGCCACGGCAAAGCGGCTCTGGCTGTTGGCAAGAAGAACGAACCCGTTGAGGCCCTGTGGATCGCGTAGCTGGCCCGGAACCGGGTTCAGCTCGTGCGGGTTGTACTCCCACGAAAGCTCCCAGCCCTTGCTGTTGGATTTTCCGGCGTTGAACGTGCTGAAGGCCATCTGCTGCGGCCCGACCACGAACTGCCGGTAGCCGATGGTGTCGGTGTGCTTTTTGTCGTAGACGCTCAGCTTGAACAAGCTCAGATCAAGCTGCTTCTCGACGCTCAGATCGAGCTGGTCGGTGGTCTGCGGCTTGACCGGGTTGAGCGAGATCGCGCCCTGACCCGTCCCCGGCAAGGTCACAAGCTGCCCGAACGAGGTCCGCACGACCATGTTCTGGCCGGGGAAAGAGTACAGGGCGCTCACCCGAGGCGATGCCTGGGAGAACGTCGTCTTGCCACGGCGGTTGATCAGGCCGAGCGTCTGGCTCTGCTCATAGTTGTCGGCGCGGACTCCGGCGTTGACCCGAAGCCCGTTACTGAACTCGAAGGTGTTCTGGACATACGCCGCCGTGTAGGTGCCCGACCGGTCGATCCCGAGCGTCGGGACGGCGGTGCCGCTGGTGCCGAAGTTGGTCAGCGCCGCGCCGAGCGCGGCGTCGCCGATGTTTCGGAGCGCGTTGAGGGCCGCCTGGCTCTGCGGGACATACCTGTACGACTCGCTGCCGCTCTGGTTGCGCAGAAGCAGCCCGTAGCCCAGCTCCTGGTTGCCCTTCTTGCTGGCGCGGGTGAAGTCGGCCTGAAGCTGGGTGTAGTTGAACGCGGCTTTTGTTGTGGGCAAGAACTCAATCGACGAATCTGGGGGGAGGTTGTTCACCGGGCTGACGACGGGCGGGGTGCCGCTTGTGACCTTGGCCTGCGTGTTGGAAAGTCCGAGCGTGAAGACGCCGCGCGTCCCGCCGCCCAGCTCGGTTTTGTGCTGGAGCGCGAGCAATCGGTGGGCGTCTTTCTGCGAGACAGCGTTGCCTAAAATCCGCTGGGAGTTGAAAATCCCCGGCGTCCGCGACGGAAAGTCTACCTCGTTGCCCAGGCCGCCGAAGCCGTAGCCCTGCCCGACGCCAAAGAACGGCGCATCGAGGCCGGTTCGGTTGGCGACATCGGTCGTGCCGTCATGGACCGTGAAAAACGCCGACGACGATGTCTTGAGGTTCTGGCGCACCTCGTACTTTCCGGCAAGAGCCAGCTCGTTCTGGTTGTTGTTGGCAAGCTGCTCGTAGTCCTGCGGCGACTCCAGGCCGTTGCCCGTGCTGCGCCGGGCAGCTGTCACCCAGTAGCCTGCGGTCTTCCCCGAGGCGTCTTTGGGGTTCTGCTTGGAGACGAGCACGGAGGCCTCGCTGCTTCCGAACGCCATAGCTGACAGTCGCCAGTCGCGCCGGTCGGCAAGCTTGTCGTCCTCGCCGGACGCGATAGCCGGGCGGAGCTTCGTCTCTAAAAACGCACCGCTCGTGCTCCCCTGCGACGGTGAGAAACCGCCGACGTGGGTCTTTAGAGTCTCGATGGTCTCGGGCAAAAGATACGAAATGGAGCGCCCGGTAACCGTCGGGGGAAGCAAAAGTCCCTCGACGCTCAGCGCCAGATTATTGTTCTCCCCGCGCGGATGAACCCGGCGCAACGAGTCCGCCGCAAGGCCCGGAACCAGCTTGAGTTGTTTCTCCAGGCTCAGCGTGTTGCCGACGCCCAGCGGGTAGAACTGGAAGTGCTTGCGGTCTCGAAACGTATAGTTGGACGTGGTTTTCGAGTCCAAACGCAAAAGTTCTTCCTGAATCTTGCGCTCGATGACTCCCTGGCGATCCAGCTCGATGTCGATCTCCAGGTCTTGATTGTCTAAAATCGTGACGCGGCCTCGAAGCTCTTTGTAGACGACGCCTTCGACCGTCGCGCGGGCACGGAAGCCGCGCACTCCCGGCGCAAGCTCCGCCGTGGTGACTTTACCATCGGCGTCGGCGGTAAACTGGACTCCGCTCAGCTCGGACTCCGCCGGGTCGAGCACGATCAGCGCCCCTGGAATCGGCTTTTTCGACTCGGAGTCGAAGATCGTAAACTTGATACGCCCGTCCGCGTGGGCGGCAAGGGCGGTGATGGCGAGGGTGAGGGCCGTAAGAGCACCCCGGTTCAACAAAACGTCACGCATGTGGTTCAGACTCTCCTCGAAGACGGGAAGCAAGTGAGCGGCCTGGCACGGGGCCAGGGTGCTTGCCCCGAGTATATCACTGTAAGCTTCGGCAGATTCCCTTGCCCAGAAGAGTCAGTGACTTTGCCAGATTGATTTCCCCCTCTCTGTGAACGTTGCCAGGTTTGATTTCGTGCCCACATCGCCCCGGCAGTGGAAAATCTCACACAACGCGTGTCACCATCCCCGCCGTATGATCCCCGGCGTTTTACGACGGGTCTCCGTAGACCAGGCCCTCCGGGCTCAATTCACAAATCTCCCACGCCGGGTAAGCAGAAGCTAATTGGTCGTGTTACACCGAACCCACCCCGAACCCACCCCCTCCTCGTTCCTCGTCGGACCCTCCCTTCGCCTCGCCCTCCCTTCGCCGCGAAGGGAGGGTGGACACGAGGGAAACGAGTGGCCGGGTGGGTTCGAGTGGCCGGGCAGGTTCGAGTGTAACCCAACTTCAAAATACTTGCTTACCCGGCGTCTGGGCGTCGTTTGTCTCGTAGGCCCGTCGTTTTACGGCGGGACTGTGCATCTGTCTCCGAACTTTGTTATAATCGCCCCCATGAGCAAACTGACGGTGCGACTTCTGCTGGGAGCGATGATGTTCTTCCAGTACGCCGCCTGGGGCGCATGGGCCCCGGTTCTCGGCGCAACTCTGGGAAACCCCGACGGTATCTTCAAAGCGAACGGCTCGCTGATCGGCGCGGTCTTCGGAGTCGTCTGGCTGATGTGTATTTTTGTACCGTTCATCGGCGGGCAGCTCGTGGACCGGGCGATTCCGAGCCAGCTCTACATGGGAGTGAGCGCCGTGGTCTGCGCCGGGTCCGCCTGGATGATGAGCCAGCAGACCAGTGTTGGAAACCTCCTGCCCTCGCTCTTTCCGATAGTACCAACGGGCGGCCTTGCGCTCTGGCTGGTTCTGTGGGCCATCGCGTTTGCGCCAAGCATCGGTATCGGCAACTCGATCTGCCTCTACCATCTTTCTCGGGAGACAGCGGGAAAAGAACCGTCTCAAAGTACCCCTTCTCCAATCATCCCAACCGTACTGGCCGTTGCACTGTCTGGTATTCTTATTCTTTTAAATACATTTACCTGGAAATTCATTCTGGTGGGCGGCATTCTTCTGACCAATGTTTTTATCGCGATTGGTATTTCGCTGGTTGTTATAACTATCTACAAAATTATCTTCGCCAGAGACTCGGACGAAGGTTTTTCAGCGATTCGCACCGCAGGGACAGTTGGGTGGATCGCCGTGGCGTTCATCGAGGGCTGGGCGAAGACGAAGTTTCCGGGGATTCCGGTGGTCGAGATGGCGGTAAGCGCGATTGCGGCCCTTCTGTGGGCGGTCTGCGCGTTTGTTCTGCCGAACATGCCTCCCGCAAAGCAGGGCGTCGATCCGTTTGCGTTCAAAAAAGCTTTTGCGTTGTTTGGGAAAGTGCCGGGCTTCACGGTCTTTATGATTATCTCGCTGGTGGCCTCGGCGGAGTTCCAGTTCTTCTACACGCTCTCGGGGCAATTTCTGGGAAGCCTCGGCGTCCCCGAGGCGCAGATCGCGCCGTATAAATCGACCAGCCAGATGGCGGAGGTGCTGGCGCTCGCCGTGCTGCTGCCCCTCTTTCTGAAAAAATTCGGGATGCGCTGGACGCTGGTAATTGGAACGTTGGCCTGGTCGCTGCGCTACTTTATCTTTGCGACAAAAATATTTCTGCCCGTGGTGGCTTCTCTGTCGCTACACGGAATCGGGTTTGCGTTTGTGTTTATCACGAGCTACTTCTACATCGACCGAATCGCTCCGAAAGATATCCGGGGAAGCGCTCAGAGCCTCTACACGCTGGTGACGCTCGGCGTCGGAAACTGGCTCGGCTCGATTCTCTCAGGCAAGCTCCAGGACGCTTTCACCGTAGACAAAGTGGTCAACTGGCCGCTGGTTTTTATCGTCCCGGCGCTGCTGACGCTGATCTCGGCGATAGCGTTCTTTCTCACGTTCAAAGAGCCGCCCGCAAGCGAGGGCGAAGAACCACGTGCGGCGCTGGCGCACTGACGGTATAGTGGAGCGAACCGATGCAGACCTTTCTTGTCTACTACTGGATGCGCCAGGGCGACCGGGGCCACTCGACTCTCTGCCAGCGTCTCTCTGCCGCGTCATATGAGGAAGCCCTGGAGAAGATCGAGGACAACCTGAGCAAGCGGACCTTCACCTTCGTCTCCGAGAACTACGGGCGTGTGCTGGTCGTAAGCGATCATGTCCAGTATGTCGAGATCGAGGAGTCCGGGACGAACCTGGTGGATGGCCTGCCCGAGGGATTCAGCAACTAAACCCCGACGTGCTCTCCCGACGGCTTATCGACTGGTATGCCACCAGCAAGCGCGACCTGCCCTGGCGTCGTACCCGCGATCCGTACGCCATCTGGATCTCGGAGACGATGCTCCAGCAGACCCAGGTGGCGACCGTGATCCCGTACTGGGAGACATGGCTCGCCCGCTTCCCGACGCCCACCGCTCTGGCCGACGCCCCCCTCCCAGACGTTCTCAAGCACTGGCAGGGACTCGGGTACTACGCCCGCGCCCGAAATCTTCACCGGGCCGCCCAGAAAATCCGCGACGACCACAACGGAGCGTTCCCCCAAACCTACGACGACGTTCTGGCGCTTCCCGGAGTCGGGCGGTACACGGCGGGCGCGGTCTGTTCCATCGCACTCGGTTTAGACACGCCCATCGTGGACGCCAACGTGATCCGGGTGCTCTGTCGGCTCTTTGCGCTCCCCGGCGACCCGAAATCGACGGCGGTTCAAGAAGCGCTCTGGAAAAAAGCCGCCGAGCTGATCCCACCCGGCGAGGCCAGAAACTTCAACCAGGGCATGATGGAGCTGGGCGCACTGATTTGTAGCTCGCCGCCCCGGTGCGAAAAATGCCCGCTCACCGACCTGTGCGAAGCGTATAAACGGGACGAGACGGGAAAATTTCCCGAGCTTGCCCCCAAAAAAGCGTTTATTTCTCAGCGCGATGTCTGCGTCGTGATTGTAGACGCGGACGGAAGATTAGTGCTCACCCAGCGCCCTCTGGACGGCGTCTGGGGCGGACTCTGGGAGCTTCCCCGCGTCACGGCTACAGAAGGCGAAACCGACGCCGAGGCCGCGAGCCGGGCTGCTCGCGAGGTGGCCGGGCTGGAAATTACCCCCGGCGACGAGCTGGTGCGGCTCAAACACGGGATCATGAACAAGAAAGTGACGCTCCTCGCGCTGGAGAGCATCCTAAACTCCCCGCTCCCGGACAGCCTCACCCGATTTTCTCTGGCCGAGGCCCGTGCGCTGCCCCTGCCCTCGCCGCAAGCCAAGCTTCTCGAAAAACTCGCCCAGAGCGAGAGCCAGCTCAGCTTGTTTTAGTTTAATTCGCGCCGTGGAATAAATTCCCGGCTATTTAGGAATGTCCACCTCCGTGGACAGAATCCATTCTCTGCCCGCGAAGGCGGACATTCTTATCAAGCCGGGAATTTATTCCACGGAGAACGAACTAACCAAACAAGTCTCTCGGCGCTCGCTGCTCCCACGCGATGCGCTCCAGAAACTCGTCGCGGGGGATATCTATCGCGCCGAGGGCCAGAAAGTGCGGCGTCATGGTCTGGATGTCCAGCCAGGTGACCTCGCGCTCTCGGAGATGCTGAACCAGGTGCAACACGCAGAGCTTGGAGGCATCGGAGGCGCGGTGGAACATGCTCTCGCCCGAGAAATACCCGCCCGCCGTGACTCCGTACAGCCCGCCGACCAGTGAGCCGCTTTCGTCCCAGGCCTCGACCGAGTGGGCGTCGCCAAGCTTGTGCAACGCGAGATAGGCTTTCTTCATCGAAGCTGTCAGCCAGGTTCCGTCCTGACCGGAGCGCGGCGCTTTCTGACATGCTCCGATCACGTCTTCAAACGCTTTATCCAGAGTAAACGTCAGGTTCGTGTTTCTTTTTTTGCGGGCCAGACGCTCCGGAACGTGAAGCTGGTCGAAGTCCAAAACCCCGCGCGGATCGGGGGAGAACCACAAAAGCGGCATCCCCCGGTGCGGCCAGGGAAAGATCCCCGACGCGTACGCCAGCCGCAGCGACTCCGGGTGCAAGTCTCCCCCGAGCGCCACCAACCCCTCGGCGGACGCCTCACGGGGATCAGGAAAACAAGCAACCGGCACGCTCTATTGTATCCCGCATTGAAAATACGAGTCTGTTAAAAGCGCACCCTCCGGGGCGCGAGAGCGCCATTCCCGAATTAGGTTCGGGGATCGGGCCGCCCCGGAGGGGCGCTTCTGTGAGACTCGTATTTTCAATGCGGGGACTCCATGCCGGACCACGCCGAAGCTACTCTTCCCAGGTGATGAGCGGGAGTTCCTGGGGCAAAATGGCGTCCGGGTGGGCGGGCAGGACGCGGACGCCGTAGCCGAGCCGACCGGAGCGGGCCGAGGGCAGAGCACCGATGTAGCGCCAGAGGCCGTCGCCGAGGGAGTCGGTTGGCTCCAGCAGGAACTTCTGCGCTTCGTGGAGGTTTCGGTCCGTGTCTATCGGCCCGGCATAGAGCTGGACGCTGACATCGCCCGGCCCGAGGCTTGCGCCGAGCTGAACCTCGACCACGATCTCCGAGCGCTCGCCCGCCGCCAGGTGCTCCGAGCCGGGCGTCACCGAGGCGACAGAGACCGCGCTCCAGTTGTCTCGAAGTCGCTTTTTCCAGGCCACCAGCTCGTGCGTGAGGGCGAAGTCGCCCTCGCTCAGCCGGGCAGCGTGAGCCGCCGCCGGGACGTAGTAGGTTTCGGCGTACTCGCGCACCATCCGGCTCGTCGCGTAGATCGGCGAGAGCTTGCTCATCGAGGCTTTCACCTTCGCCAGCCAGCGCACCGGCAGCCCGCTCGCGTCGCGCTCGTAGAACAGCGGCGCGATCTCACTCTCCAGGGTCTCGTAGATGTCCAGCGCCTCGATGTGGTCCTGATACGCCAGATCCTCGTAGTCCTCGCCGCGACCTATGGCCCACCCGACCGACGGCTCGTAGGCCTCGGCCCACCAGCCATCTAAAACCGAGAAGTTCAGCCCGCCGTTCGGAATCACTTTCATCCCGCTGGTACCCGACGCTTCCATCGGGCGACGCGGGTTGTTGAGCCAGACATCGACGCCCTGCACTAAGTAGCGCGCCATGTTCATGTCGTAGTCTTCGAGAAAGACGACTTTTCCGCGCAAACCCTCGTCGCGCGTTGCGTGGACGATTCGTCGGATCAGCTCTTTGCCCGCATCGTCTTTGGGGTGCGCTTTGCCCGCGAAGACAAACTGCACCGGACGCTCGGCATGATTCACCATTCGGCGCAGTCGCTCGATGTCTTTTAAGAATAGATCACCGCGCTTGTAGGTCGCAAAGCGCCGCGCAAACCCGATAGTGAGAATATCCGGGCGGAGCATCTCGGCGGCGACATCGACCTCCCGGTCGCTCGCGCCCCGCTTCTGGCACTTACTCACCGCATGCTCCCGCGCCCACTCGACCAGCTTCTCCCGCCGGACACTGCGCACGGCCCACAGCTCTGCGTCGGGAATTTGAGCCGGGTCGGGGTAGGTTTTCTGGAGTGCAGCCATCTCCGCTGAGAGAAAGGTCTCGGTGTGAATCCCGTTGGTCACCGACCCGATAGGCACTTCGTCGAGCGGGAACTCGTCCCAGACCGACGCCGCCATCTTGCGCGAGACCTCGCCGTGGAGCTTGCTGACGCCGTTGATCCGCCGCGCGTGCCGGAACGCCAGCACGGCCATGTTGAACTTGCCTGGCTCGCCATGGGGATGAAGCCCGCGCTCCATCAGGCCCGTAAAGCTCAGCCCAAGCTGGCCCGCATAGTCGCCGAAGTAGCGCCGCATCAGCTCCTCGGGGAACAGGTCGAAGCCCGCCGGAACCGGAGTGTGCGTGGTGAATAAATGACTCGCGGCGGCTGCCTGCGCCGCCGCCTCGAAGCTCAGATTGCGCGCCGCCATGAGCTGCCGAATCCGCTCCAGGGCTAAAAACGCCGAGTGGCCTTCGTTCATATGGCAGACATCGGGCGCGATTCCCAGCGCATCCAGCGCCCGAACCCCGCCGATCCCCAGGATCAGCTCCTGCTGGATGCGAGTCTCGTTGTCGCCGCCGTACAGATTCCCGACAATGTGCCGGTCGGCCTCGTTGTTTTGCTCCAAGTTCGTGTCCAGCAGATACAGCGGAATCCGTCCGACCTGGGCTTTCCAGACGAGCGCGGCCACTTTTCTTCCCGGAAACTCAACCTCGACGATATGCTCGGTCGGCGTGATCGGAAGCGAGTAGAAATCCGTGACCGGGTAGTTCTCCACCTGCCAGCCATCGGCATTGAGCGCCTGGCGGAAGTAGCCGCGCTGGTAGAGAAAGCCGACGGCCACCAGCGGAAGAGCCAGGTCCGACGCCGCCTTGAGATGGTCGCCCGCCAGAACCCCGAGTCCGCCGGAGTAGATCGGAAGGCACTCGGCGATCCCGAACTCGGCGGAGAAATAGGCCACTGTCAGGTCCGAAGGCCACTCCGACGGACGCTCCAGATACTCGTGAAGCGAATTCTGGGCACTGTCCAGCCGACTCAGAAAGCCAGAATCGCTTGCCAGAGTATCCAATCGACTCTGTGAGACCAGCCCGAGGAGCCGCGCGGGGTTGCGGTCGGTCTCTTCCCAGAGGTCTTGCCCGCCCAGCTCTAAAAACAGCTCGCGGGTGGCGTGGTCCCAGGACCAGCGAAGGTTGTAGGCCAGCTCGCGCAGGGCTGCAAGGCGCACGGGCAGGGTCGGGGTGACGGTGTAGGTGTGTAGCTTGGGCATGTGTTTTTCTTCAAGACACGCCCTCGGGTCTATTCAGGGATTATATCAAACCCTGGCACCCAGCCCCTTTCCTCGCCTATTTCCGTCTCCGACGGGGCGAGGAAAGGGGAGCCAGAGGGGTTGGGAGTTTTGACTCCCCTTCCCTTCCGCCGCCACCCGCAGCGGGTACCCGGTCGGGAAAACGGAAGGGTAAGGGGCTGGGGGATGGGTGCTACCCGCCTTCTTCGCGGGGGGCGTACTCGCGGGTGGAGAAGAAAACCATCGCCAGAGTCACGGTCGCGACGATGATCCCCACCAGCGTGATCCAGGCATGGCTGGCCGGAATCTCCGTCGGGGTGAAGCTGGTCAACAAACTCACCGCGTTTTGCTGGCCTTCTTCCGCTCCCGTCGTCTCGGCGGTCTCTTTCAAGTGCGGCGCAAGCGTCCGGAGATACGCCATGATCGAGAGCCGGGCAAACCCGCCCGGCAGGAGCGGCACCCAGCTCTCCCACAGAAACGCGAAGAAAAGCCCGAAGATCAGCGGACGCGTGAGCAGGGTCGCGACCATCAGAAACAGCCCGGCGTAGGCCAGCGCCCCGAGCGGGAGAATCCGCAGGTCCTGAAAAAACGCGGACGGTAGCTTCCCGCCGAAGATGGCAACCCCGAGCAAGAGCAGCGAGAGACACACCGTGACCGTGATCGCGACCCACGCACCGGCGAACTTGGCGAGCAGAATCTGCCAGCGCGGCATCGGGCGGGTGAGCAGGTAGACAATCGTCCGGCCCTCGATCTCCTGAGAAAGCGCCCCGGTTCCGTAGAGCACGGAGAGAATCGTCAGGATAAACCCGAAGACCAGTACGGCGGCCAGCGTGTTGTAGATCTCCGGCGCATCGAAGCGCTCCGCACCGGCGATCAGCTTCCAGCCCAGCCCGATGATGGCAGGAAGAAAGACGAGAAAAAAAGTGACGGCGAGCCGACGCGGCTGGGCGGCCTCGCGCAGGGTCGAGAGAAGAACGGCGAGAAACGGCATCAGCTTTTCACCAGGTAATGGAAGACGGCTTCCAGGTTGTTGTCGGGCGAGTCGAAACGCTCGATGGAGAATCCCCCCTCGAGAACCAGCGCCGGGAGTTCGTTGTAAAACGCATCGGGCTGGCTGGTCTCCACCTCGACCAGGCCTTCGAGAACCCGCGCCGACAAAACGCTGGTCCTTCCGATGAGCGCCGAGGCAAGCTTTCGGGGCTGGTCGCACACGAGCCGAATATGGTGCGGGTGCTGGTCGATCTGGCTGCGAATCCCCTCGACGCTGCCCTGCGCGAGAAGCCTGCCTTTGTAGATCACTAAGATTCGGTCGGTGATCTGCTCGACTTCGTACAGAACGTGGCTCGAAACCAGGACGCACTTGCCCGCCTCGGCCCAGCGCTGCATCGTATCGACCATCTCGTGGCGGCCCACCGGGTCGAGGCCGTTGAGCGGTTCGTCCAACACAATCACCTGCGGGTCGTGGAGAATCGCCTGCGCCACCTTGATGCGCTGGCGCATTCCCTTGGAGTAGCCCCCGAGCTTGCGGTCGCACCGATCCGTCATCCCGACCTGCTCGATAGAATCGCTCACGCGCCGGGTCAGCTCGCTCCCGACGAAGCCGTGCATCGCGCCTAAAAGCCGGACGAACTGCCGCCCGGTCAGCTCTTCGTAAAAATTGTCGATCTCAGGACAATAACCGAGGTTCCTTGCGACGCGCGGGTTTGCGAACGGGTCTTGCCCTAAAACGCTCAAACTGCCCGTAGTCGGCTTGAGCTGCCCGGTGATGAGCTTGAGCAGGGTAGACTTACCCGCTCCGTTCGGCCCGAGTAGCGCCGTCAGACCCGGTGGCAGGTCGAACGTGACATCGTTGAGGCCGATGATCTGGCCGTACCAGCGCGAGACCCGATGGAGCGAAATCGCAGGCTGGCTCATCCTTTGACGACCTCCACGGCGTTGATCTTGGTCCGGGCGAGCGCCAGCGGAACGATCACAAAACCCAGCCCGAGCAGCGCCAGCGGAAGAGCCTCCGGCGCTTTCACCCGGTCGCGGAACCGAGTCGGTCCCCCGATGACCAGGTCTTTGGGCTGGACCTTGAGAATCGACATCGAGACCCCCTCAACGACGCCCGGCACCGAGAGCCGCTGGACCGTCGCCGCTCGAACCGCCGGGCGCGTGTCGGCTTTGACCGAGGCGTCTTCGTCGAGCAGGGCGTTACGGAAGAACAAGAAGCCTCCTGCGCCCATCAGCGCCTGAAGCACGAGGTAGAACCCGGCATAGATCGCGCCCGTGGTTCGTGGGCTTTTGTTGTAGGCCGAGATCCCGACGATCAGGCTGGAGTTGATCATCGGCCCGACCAGCGACGACAGCAGCATTCGCCACCCAAGCAGCGGCTGCTCTTTGAGAAAACCGTCGGAGTAGTAGCTGGTCAAAAAGAACAGATACAGCACCAGACTTGGTAGCAGCGTGAGCGAGGCGAGCAGCGTGAAGACGCCAACCCACTTGCCCAGAAGATAGTCGAGCTTGGTGAGGGGTTTTCCGAGATACACCAGAAGGGCGTTGGCTTTGTTGTCAGCGGAGATCGAACCCGACCCGACGAAAAGCGTCGCGATGAAGAGCAGAAACATCGTCCACTGGATGCCAAGCTGCGCGGCGACCGGGTACGAGATCGCGGCCCCGGCTCCACGGGCGTTGGCGGTGACGTTGCGGGTGAAAAAGAACAGAAGCCCGACGACAAAGTACACCAGCAAGATGAGCGAGCCGACGATCCAGAAGCCGGGTTTCTTGAGGTTGGTTCGGATCACGGAGAGCGCGACGGTCCAGAACCGGGCGGCGCGGGTGCGCATCGGGCCGTCGTAGTTGCGGTACGTCAGGTCGGCGATGCCGCTCGACGGGGTATTGGGAATGCTCATTTATTGGGCGACTGCCTCCAGAAAGATGTCTTCAAGCGAGCGAACAGCGGGCCGGAAGCCGCGCACCTGCGCCCCCGACTCCCGCGCGACAGCGAAAATCAGGCCGCCCACCGGCTCGGTCGGCTCGGTGTCGAACGCAAACCGTGCGGTGGTCCCCTGCCGCCAGACTTCCTGGCCACCCCTTGCCCGAAGCGCCGCGACAAACTTCTCGGACCAGGTGCGAAAGTCTACCTCGACCTGAAAGCCGCCCGTCTGCTTGAGCTGGGAGATCGGCCCCTGCGCGACGACCTCGCCGCGCCGCATGACGATCACTTCGTCGCAGGTTTTCTCGATGTCGGGCAAAAGATGGGAGCTAACAATTACCGAAAGCCCCTTGCCGTGGGAGACATCTTTCACCAGCGCCAGCATCTCGTCGCGGCCCTGTGGATCGAGGCCGTTGGTGGGTTCGTCCAAAAATAATAATTTCGGGCCATGCACCAGGGCTTGAGCGAGTTTTATGCGCTGCTTCATTCCCGTGGAGTAGGTCTCGACATTGCGATACCGTGCCTCGCCAAGGCCGCACCACTCTAAGACCTCGTGGCCCCGGCGAAGAGCCTGAGCAGGCGGCATTCCGGCCATCTCTCCGGCATACGCGACAAACGTCACGGCGTTCATTCCGGGAATGTGGCAGTCCTGCTCGGGCATGAGTCCGATCTTTTGCCGAATCGCAAGCCCCTGAGTCGCGCAGTCCAGGCCGAGCACCTGCCCGCGCCCGCTCGCAGGCTTGACAAAGCCCAGCAAGGTTTTAATTAAGGTCGTCTTCCCGGCACCGTTGGGGCCAAGAAGCCCGATGCACCCTTCGGGCACATCGAGTGTGAATTGATCGAGGACCGTCTTGTTGCCGTAGCGGACGGTCAGCTCGGAGGAAGAGGCGACATGAGCCATGGTTGTTGTTATACCCCAGGACACCTCGCGCTGCCGAAAGGTTGCAGTTGTACTCTTTTTTGTTTCCAGTTTTGTTCCCAGGATCAAACCAGGATCAAACCAGGACGATAAACGTCCGGCAATGGGGCAACAAGTTGCCGTCTCGCTTCGCTCGAAATATCCGTATGAATCTCGACCGAGGTACGAGGGAGACGGCGCGTAGCGCCCCATAGCCGGACGATTTTCGTCCTGGGAATTCGGACGTTTATCGTCCTGGAAATTTATGCCGGACGTTTATCGTCCTGGGATTTCGGACGATTCATCGTCCTGGGAATAAATCGATTATTTTACGTGGGACTGTGCGGGCGTTGGGCAAGGGCATAAAGATACCGCGCCGTGTGTTTTGCACCGTCCAGCAGATTGGAGATTTTGAGGTTCTCGCCCGGCGCGTGGACGCGCGAGCCGGGATAGCCGCAGCCAATCGTCGCGATGGGTTGCCCGAGGCCGACCACGAACGGGTGAATCGGGCCGGTGACCGGGCTGAGCGGCCAGACAGCGGGCGCGACTCCGTAGACTTCCTCGGCGGTCTTTGCGGCAAGCTGAACCAGCGGATGATCCGGCGAGATGCGGCCCGGTTTCTGCCCGCCGAGGAGCTTTAACTGGACGTCCGGAAAGCCTTGCGAATCTAAATGGGTGCGCAGCGATTTTTCGACCTGCTCGGGCGTCTGGTCCGGCACGAGCCGGAAGTCTACCTTCGCGCTGGCCTCGGCGGGCATCACGGTTTTGGAACCTGTCCCCTGCCACCCCGAGGTGAGGCCGCAAATGGTGCAAGTCGGCTCGAACGCCTGCCGTCGGTGCCACTCGGCCCCGGTTGCGCCGCCCAGGAACGCATCGAGGCCCATCTCTTTCTTCCAGTGCGCCTCTTCGGTGTCGGGCAGCCCCGCGAGCATCTGTTTATCGGCCTCGGTGAACGGCTTGAGCGCGTCGTAGTGCCCCGGAAGCTGGATTTTCTCGTCGGGCGACTTGAGCGTTGCGAGCGCCCAGACCAGCCGCCATGCCGCGTTCGGGAAGATCGAGCCGCCGACCCCGGAGTGGGCATCGTAGGCGATAGACTTCACCGAAAGCTCGAAGTACGCGATCCCGCGCAGCCCGCAGAGCAATTCGGGCCGCCCGCTCTCGTCCACGCCGCCAAACTCCCAGAGCGTGACATCGGCGTTGAGTAGCGCCGCGTTTTTTTGCATCCAGCCCTCTAAATGCGTACTGGCGACCTCTTCTTCCCCCTCGACCAGAGCTTTGAGATTCACCGGAAGCGCCCCGAAGGTTTTCTTCAGCGCATCGATTGCCATTAATCGGCAGATAATATGCCCTTTATCGTCGGAAACTCCCCGTCCAAATAAAAAATCGCCGCTCTGGGTAAGCTTCCAGGGATCGGAGTTCCATAGATCCAGCGGTTCGGCGGGCTGAACGTCGTAGTGGTTGTACAGAAGCGCCGTAGGTGCGTCCACGCCTGCTGTTCGGTCCTCGGCATAGACCACCGGCGGTCTCGCACAGGACGGTCCTGCGCCATCGGTGTCGGAGAGCTTTGCCAGAAAGCCCCGCTTCTCAAAGAGCCGTGCGACGGCCTCGGCTCCCTCGCGCATGGGCGAGTCGGGCTTTGCGGCCACGGTGGGAATCGCGACAAGCTCCGCGAGTTCGTCCAGCGCGGCGGGGAGAGCGGCTTCGACAGCGGCATCCAGAGCAGAGAGGTCCATACCCCAAATTGTACCCACTACAGCGTTGCCCAGTCGTACCCGCGCCGCGAAAGCTCCGCCCGCACCATCCCCGCAAACCGCGCCCGACTCTGAGAGACAGCCCGGAGAGTTGCGCGTTGCTTCGCTATTTCGATCTCATTGTTTTCTCGTTCGGCGTACTTCAGCGCCGCGATCACTCCCAGCACCAGCCTGGCCCGATTTATCCGCTCTTCCTGTAGATCCGGATCTTTCAGGCCACAAACTCGGATAGTAGCTCGTCCCCGCTGCGTGATTCCTAAAATTCGTCCCTCTCGAAACGTCAAGTGATCCAATACTTGATCCTGACACGGGTCAATCAACATCGCATCGTCGGAATCATCACATCGTTCCGGATATTCCGAATCTTCTACCGCCATGATTCCATCTGGCAAAAGCGGAAACTGGTTTTTCTTATAGTTCTGATTGCATATCTGGCAGGAAAGCAACAAATTTCCCCACTGATAGGCTAAAATCGGGTAGATCGACTGTGGACGAAAGTGCTCGATATCGTAGCGCCGCGCTCCGTCTTCGCAGTACCAGCATTTCTTACCGACAAGCGCTTCCAGAGCCGTTTTTACCGAATGGTGCCGATACCGCGACGAAAGCGCATCGGGCCGGTCGCCGGGTTTCCCGCCCGCGTGCCACGCGCACCGCTGCTCGCAAAGCTCGTCGCCCCAGGTCGCGCTCTGCCCGAGAACGGCGGGCATCGGAACTTGCGAGCGGTCAATCGGGATCATTGGCGAGAAGTGCGGCGCTCAGCGCATCCGCAGCCGCATAGATTTCTTGATCGGAGAGCGTCTCGCCCCGTGGGTCTTTGTCCAGCCGCAGTTTCAGCTCTCTCAGCCTACTTTTCTGTTCTTCACTCAGCTTACCCGAGACTTCGGCTTCCAGAAGCGCCTGATACTCGGTTTCTTCTTCGGGCGCGTCGCCGTCGCGGGTGGTTTCGAGGTCGAAAAGCCAGCTTGTGAGAATCTGATCGGCCCGCCAGCGCTTCACAAAGCCCATTCCGTGTTCAGCATTGACCGCGCCGTCCTCGCCGCGCTTCAAAACAATCAGCTTGTCGTCTTTCGTCATGTCCTGCGCGACGAACGGGCTGTGCGTGGTGACAATAAACTGAATATTGGGAAACGTACTGCGAATCATCTCCACCACCTTCCGCTGCCAGCGCGGATGCAGATGCAAATCGATCTCGTCCACCAAAACCACGCCAGGCGCATGCAGTGGACTCTCCAAATCAGGGAATTTATCCGGCGGAAACGCATCACAGAGCCTTCGGGTCAAATCCAGAACCCAGGAAAGCGTCGATTTATAGCCATCCGAGAGCCGATTGATAGAAACCAGGCTTCCTGAATCCTCCATCATCACTTCACCCTCTTTGGTAACTTCTTTAAACGTCGCATTAGGCAAAACAGAGTTCAGAGCCTTGATAGCGCGACCAAACATCAACTTATCTTCATCTGTAGAATCCGGGTGAATCGTTTTTAAATACAGATCAGAAATCCACTCTCTCGGATTCGTGATATATCCACCAGAAAAAAGACTGCCAAATCGATCTGCGACTCTTGAATCCGATGCAGGAAAATTCTTTTCTTGAATTAATGTTCCTCCATATCTACCTGATCCGTATCCACCAAAAAACCAACCACTATTCTTTGAGAAACCAGGTCCATATATCAAACTGCTTACATCAATACGATCTTTAAATCCATCAACTCCAACAATCATACCTATCCCTACACTTAAATCAGTTACATAAAAATCTAAAATGTAGCTTTTATCATCTAAATTATCTGAATTACATACAACTAAAGAGTTTAAAAATGTCTTCTTCTCTGTTACGTATTCATTCTTTCGTGAGGATCTAAGAAATTTCATCGCCCTTTCGAATACTTCTATTTGTAAATCCAAATTCTGGAAATATAAACCAAAATTAATATTCCCCGCAACATCATTTATACGCTGAGGAAACAAACTACAAGCAATCATCTGGCAGAGGGTGCTTTTGCCGGTGCCGTTCTCGCCCAGAAGGACGACCCATTTGCAGGGTTCGCCGGTGGTTTCGTGGCAGAAGTTGAGTTCGATATCTTCGAAGCAGGAGATATTTCGGAGGCGCAGAGACTTGAGTTTCATGGCACTATGACAATTCGTTTTTTGTTGTGCCCCCTATCCCCCAGTTCTGGGGGGACCGGAAAGCGGCTCGCCGAAACCGGCATCTTCTCCCCCAAACGTGGGGGCCGAGGCGCAACGAGAACAAAGAGTTTTCTTTCTCTATTCTACCGTAGCGGGTAACATGCCGAGCATGAGCAAAGTTCTGGTGACGGGCGGGAGCGGGGTTGCCGGGCGCGAGACGGCAAGGCAGCTTCTTGCGGCGGGGTTTTCAGTGCGGCTCGCGGACGTGGGCGCACCACCGCCGGATTTGAAGGAGTGCGAGTTTATGCGCTGCGACACGCGCTCGCCGCAGGACGCCGACGCTGCTACTGCCGGGTGCGACGCCGTGGTGCATCTTGCGGCCTGGCACTGCGCTCACAACCCGCCCGTCTCCGACCCGACGATCTTCGCCGTGAATGTGGACGGAACATTCCATATTTTAGAAGCCTGCCGCAAGTTTGGCGTCAAAACCGTGGTCTATGCCTCGTCGATGGCGTACGGACACGGCGGCGTCTACTCGGTCACCAAAGTTATCGGGGAAGATCTGTGCCGGACGTACCACAACATGCTTAGAATCCCGTTCGCCATGCTGCGCTACCACGACTTTGTCCCGAAACCCTACCTCGCGTTCGGCGAGAAGCTACTCTACAACGGCGTCGATGCCAGAGACGTGGCCGCCAGCAACGTGGCGTCGGTCGTAGCCGGGCTTGCGGGCAAGTACGGGCTGTTCCGGACCATCGTTCACTCGGATCACGGCTTCCCCGACAATGTCCGGGAGGATTTTGCCACCCATGGCCCGTCCCACTGCGAAGAAACGCTTCCCGGAAGCGCTCAGCTTCTCAAAAAATATAATTTCAATCTACCGGGGCATGTTGAGCAGCACGATCTGAGCGAGGCAAATAAAACCCTTGACTGGACCCCGAAAATAAATTTCATGACGTTTCTCGAAGACTTAAGAGAGCGAGATTCCCATGGCGAGGACGTAAAAGGCCTCTTGGCACCCGGAATGCTGCCCTGAGCCTTCAGGAAGCGATAGCAAGCAAGATTCCCAGCCGCCGATCTCCAGATGATCGCCCGTGAGCTTCAAGAAGCGCCCGTTGCTTCCCGTCGTGACGGCACCAAAGAGCGCGGGCAGCGGATTTTCCTCGCGTTCGTTAAAAATCCGAGCGGCGATCAGCTCGGCGGCGCACTGGGCAAGACCGGCATTGATCCTCTTGTTCTTCGCTTCGACAACCGCGAAGACGGGAGCGTGAATGGAGTAAGGATTGCTGTCGCGAGAGAGCAAGTAGTCGCAGTAGCCGCTCAGCCCGCGCTCCACATCGACATTGAAGTCCACTCCCAAAAACAGGCTGATCTGCGCCCCGCGCTGACGGCGCACTTCCGCCAGAATCGGCATGATAACGAGCGGTTTGTACTCGGCAATGGCCTCTTGCACAAACTCGCTCGGGGTGGCCGAATACTCTCCCTCGAAGAGCCGCGCCTGGAAGTTCACGCTCAGCCCGAACGTGCGCTGAAGCACCGTGAGGTCGGTGAAGTTAGAGTACGCCACAGAGAATAGTATATCGCCGGTATAATCCCCTCGAAATGCTCGCTCTCCCTCCGCTTTTCTGGAATGCCCCTCGATGCTAACCTCGATCTCCGTCTCTGGCTTTAAATCTATCGCCTCAATCGAAGATTTGGCTCTCGGCCCGGTCAATGTTCTTATCGGCCCCAACGGAGCCGGGAAATCCAATTTTCTCTCTGTCTTCCGAATGATTCAACGTTCGTTTGAAGTAGGAGGCTTACGAGAATTTGTAACAAAAAATGGAGGTGCAAATAAAATACTTCATGATGGCGCTGTCGTTACGGATGCCATCCATTTCAGATTCTCTTTTGCGTCTTCACTGGAAATAAATTATTATATTGTATTATCATTTACAAACGGAGACAATTTATCTGTCTCAATTGAATCTTATTCATACAAAAATAACGAATCAACCCCAACTAACATCATTTACATGATTAACGAACGCCCAGATATGTTAAATTATCAATTCAAAAATCCAGAGAATTTAATAATCAGCTTCGTCAAAGATATTGGAATTTTTCAATTCATCAATACAGCATCAACGTCGAAAATTCGGGTGAAACATTCGGAGACGGAATCGCTTTATTTGTATAAGGACGGCAGTAATATCGCATCGATGCTGTACTCGCTCAAGCAACATGAACCGCGCTATTATCGGCGTTATGTGGAAACTCTGCGATTGGTCTGGCCGCAGCTTGCAGACTTTGTTTTAGAGCCGGAGTATGGTTTTTTGCTCCTGCGCTGGCAAGAGCGAGGCTCCGAACAGCTTTTTGACGCTGGTCAAGCGTCCGACGGGACACTGCGGCTGATAGCGCTTTTATTTGTACTGATGCAGCCCGAAACAAAGCGCCCGAAGGTGCTGATTCTCGATGAACCGGAGCTGGGGCTTCACCCGGCGGCAATTCGGCTTGTGGCAGAGCGTGTCGGAGCAGTGGCGGACGAAGGAACGCAGGTGCTTCTTGCCACACAGTCTCCGTTATTTTTAGATTATTTTACCGAGGAACAGATTATTGTTCTGGATCGAGAAGGACGCGCGACGACAGCCCGACGGCTCAATAAGGAAGCGCTGTCGGAGTGGCGAGAGACCTATTCTCTCTCGCAGCTCTGGGATAAGAATCTTCTGGGAGGTTATCCCCATTGAGCCGTCGCCTGGTCGTACTCTGCGAGGGGCCAACCGAGGCGAATTTTGTGAATCAGGTTCTTGTCCCTCATTTTTCAGGCTGGATACTGACCACTCCCTTGCTGGAAACAGGACGAAACCCCCAGGGCGGCACGGCCAAAGGCGGTGTGACAAGCTACGGCAAAGTCCATGGCGATCTCTCTCGGCTTTTTCATCAACTGACAGACGAACAAATTATTTTAACAACGATGCTGGACTTTTATAGAACCCATCTGAAGTCTGGCTTTCGAGGTAGAATGGAGTCATGGATCGAAAAAAGTACTCATCTGATTTGACAACTGCCCAATATGAGAAAATCGCCGTTTTTATCCCACAGAAGAAAGAAACTGCCCCTATAACGATAAATCGCCAAGAGATCATCAATGCGATTCTGTATCGTTTGAAAAATGGATGTACATGGAAAGATTTACCTCATGATTTCCCTGATTATAAAACAGTTTTCCATTACTTTAATGAATGGAAGAATGAGGGAGTGTGGGATAAAATGTTAGATTCTTTAAGAACACAAAATCGTACTGCTCAAAAAAAACGAAATACCGACTCTTCTAATCTGTGATTCCCAGGCAGTAAAAAATACAGATTCTGCCGACGTAGAGACTAAAGGTTTTTGTCGTTACAAATCTACGAACGGTATTAAGCGGCATTTATGTGTAGATGTTTTAGGAAACCCATTTTTTGTTGTTTGTACTCCGGCTAATGTTTCGGACAATCAAGGTTTTATTCAAATGGTAAAAGAGAATCTCGATTTTTTTATATCTTTGCCTGTGATTTCCGAAAATCACAAACTGACAATTCTTTTTGATAGTGGTTATGACAAATCTTATATTGAAAATCAGATACAGATAATTTATCCTGATATTTTGTCAAAAATAGTTATCGAGATTTCGCATAAAATGTCTCCTGTTGAGAAAAAAGAAAAAGGTCTTACTGGATTTGTCGTTGTTTACAAAAGATGGATTGTTGAAAGATCAAATTCTTGGATGGAGAAATGT
>JANLTX010000031.1:0-4837 GCA_031363095.1 Armatimonadota bacterium
GTGGACTGAAGTCCCGGCTGGACAAGCGATTCGACCTCCGTCGAAAGAACGCAGTTGATAGTTATTACCTGTTATCATTCTGTCCACGAAGGTGGACATTCTTGCAAAGCCGGGAATTTATTCCACGGTAACTAATCGGAAAAACGTCTATTTCTCGAAGAACCAGAGTTCGGTCACCTCGCGCCAGAGGGTTTGCTTTTCGGGAATGTCCGCCGGGTTGCCAGAAATACCGACGCCAATCTCGGGGTTTCGTTGCTTTTTCTCAAACTCTTTGCGAGTTGCGACGTTGGTGGTCAGCTTGAACTGAGCATACAGATGCTGCGTGATGACTCCATCACCTGAATAGCTACCTCCCGAGGTGCCGTACTGCTCTTTGCTGGCCTCGACGATCCGACCGTCTTTCAGTCGGGCAAAAAGCCGCCAGAAGCGGACGCGCTTGTGCGGTTTCTTCTCTGTGGGGTTGGTCAACGTGAGTTCTATTTTTATCCAGGCCGGAATCGTCCACTGCGTCCATTCTGGGAGCATTTCGCCTTTGGGAGTTGAGATTCGAGGCGGTAGGTCGATGTTCTTGCCCGAGATAATCGGAGCGTAGGGAAATATCAGGGTCGCCGGGCCGGAGCGAACCGGAGTGGCGACGCTGCCCGTTTTCGGATGCGTGACTTTCCAGATTTGGGTCGCACCCTCACGCGCGGGCGTCTGGGCAGGGGCGCTCGTGGCGAGAAGCAGCCCTATCAGGGTGAGAGTGACTCGGTTCATGCACAAAGTATAACATAATCTGGACCCGTGGTACCATCTGAGCGATATGGCACTCTGGGGGGGACGGTTCGAGGGCGAGACCGATGCACTGGTCTGGAAGTTCAATCAGTCGCTGGGTTTCGACAGGCGGCTGTGGCGAGAAGATATTCGCGGGTCCATCGCCCATGCGCGGATGCTGAGCTGGGTCGGGATTTTAGAGCGCGTCGAGTCCGAGTCTATCGTCGCGGCCTTGCAAACACTGGAAACGGAGCTGGACTCGGGCGCGACAAAATTACCCGAGGACGCCGAAGATATTCACTCGGCTATCGAGCAGCTTCTGAAAGAGAAACTCGGGCCGCTCTCGGGCAAGCTGCACACCGCGCGCTCAAGAAACGACCAGATCGCCACCGATATTCGGCTCTGGCTCCGCTCCCACATCGACGAGCTGCGCGACGTATTGTACAAGCTCCGGGTTCAGCTTTTAGACCTGGCCGAAACGAACTTGGAGACGGTTCTGCCGGGACGAACCCATCATCAGCACGCCCAGCCCATACTTCTCGGGCATCACTTGCTGGCCTACTTCTGGATGCTCTCGCGCGACGACGAGCGGCTGCATGGCTGTCGCAAGCGGACGAATCAGCTTCCGCTCGGGGCCGGGGCGCTTGCGGGCACTCCGTTTCCTATCGACCGTGAGTTCGTGATGCGCGACCTGCACTTCGACGGGCTTTGCGAAAACTCGCTCGATGCCGTGGCCGATAGAGACTTTGCCGTCGAGTTCTGCGCCGACGCCAGCCTATTGATGCTCCATCTCTCGCGACTCTCGGAAGAATTGGTGCTCTGGAGTGCGCCCGAGTTCGGCTTTGTGTCGCTCTCCGACGCCGTGACCACGGGCAGCAGCATCATGCCGCAAAAAAAGAACCCGGATGTGGCCGAGCTGATTCGCGGCAAGACGGCGCGGGTCTACGGCGATTTAATTACCCTGCTAACCTTGATGAAAGGGCTGGTTCTGGCCTACAACAAGGACATGCAGGAAGACAAAGAGCCTCTGTTCGACGCGTACGACACCGTTTTTGCCTGCGTCACGCTGATGGGCCGGATGCTGGAGGGCGCAACGTTCCAGGAAGGGCGCATGGGGGCGTCGCTGCACGGCGATTTCTCGACCGCGACCGACCTTGCCGACGCGCTCGCGACCGACGGGATTCCGTTCCGCGAGGCGCATGAGATCGTCGGGCGGGTGGTGCGCGGCTGCATCGAGAAGAAAATCGGGCTGGAAGAGCTGACCCTGTTCGATCTGCACACCTACGACGGGCGCTTCACCGACCGGGCGCTTGCCGCTGTCCTGCCGAGCGCCTCGGCCAATGCTCGGCTGTCTCGCGGCGGAACCGCCGCCCCCGCTGTCCGCGAGCAGCTCGCCCGCGCCCGGAAGCTACTGGGCAACGCGGGGTGACCTCCGATACAAACCCGCCGATATTAACATCGGCGGCTAAGGGCGCTTCGCGCCGCGATGTCCTCCGGACCTACCGATCCCAATCGGCTTACGTCCGGAGGACATTGCGGCGAAGCCTTTAGCCTCCCACGTCTATGTGGGCGGGTTTATTCGGCGTCTCGGCGAGGCGTTTTTCCAGCCGCAGAGCCACGCCGCCGTCCACGGGGACGTGTTTTACGGTGTCCATCAGCGTGGCGAGAATGGCAAGGCCGCGCCCGCGCTCGGCACCTGTGGTGGGCATGAGGCCGGGGTCGGGTGGGGCGAAGCCGCGTGTGTTTCCTAATATCTCGATGACCAGCCGGTCTTCGTCGTGGGTGAACGACACTTCCACGGGGGTGCGGTCGCCGTATTTCAGGGCGTTGGCGACGGCCTCTCCGACGGCAAGCTCGATGTCGGCGATCTCGGTCTCGGTGAACTCCAGGACGCCCGCGACGGCGCGGGCGGTGTCGCGGGCGAGCGGGGCAAGCTCGGGGCGGCGCTCCAGCGAGAGCCGGGCGAGGGCGCGCGGCGGCTCCATGTTACTTACGCCGGGTCCGGCGCTGCGCCCCTTCGAGCGCGAGAGCCGCGTGCTTGGCGAGCGCCGTAAGCTGGCGCAGGTCGCTCTGCCCGGCTCCCTGCGGCACTCTGCGTACAACTTCAAGGACTCCGATCACGCCCTCGTCGGTCTTCAGCGGGACAGCGGCATAGGAGCCTGCCTTGGGCCGCTCCCACTTGCTCCCGAAGCGGGCGTCGCGCTCCACCGACGGCGCGGAGAGCGCCCGGCCTTTGCGGGCCACCCACGCGGCGGGACAGTCGCCGCTCTCGGGGAGAAGCCAGCTCTCGCTCGCCCGGTGCCCGGTGGCGGCGTGCTGTCGAACCTGGATGAAGCCCTCGGCGTCGGTGTGGGTGAGGTAGAGCGCCGCCCGGTCCGCGCCCAGCGCCTCGCGGGTCAGCGCGACGATCACCTCCGGGACGCTCTGCGCGGCTTTCGGCGACGTGAGCGCGTGGGCGACGCCTTGGAGGTACCGACGGAGCGCGACCGACTGGCGGCGCATCTCGGCGTAGACACGGGCGTTTTCGATGGCAATCGCGCTGTGGTTGGCTATCGTGTAGGCCAGCTCCAGCTCCGGCAGGGTGAAGTGGCGGGGCCGGGCGGTCAGGCCGCAGAGCACCCCGATGGTCTCGCTCCCGACCTGGAGCGGCGCGGCCACGAGCGACGCGCCCTCCGAGTCGAGCGGGAACGAGGCGTTGCGCCTATCTTCCGACAGGTTCGCGGAGGCAGCGGGCGTCTGGAACTGCACGACCCAGCCCGGCAGTCCCTCCCCGACGCTGAGTCGCAGCCGGGTAGTGGCATCGCGGCTCAGTCCACGGCTTGCGGCGAGCCTGAGTTTCTCGCTTCCTGGCTCGCGCAGAAAGAGAGCGCCTTTCTCGACCGCCAGCCGGGTGCAGATCGCTTCCACGACGCGCGTGAGCACCTCGGGGAGTTTCAGCGTCGCGCTCACGGCCTGGGAGAGTTCGTAGAGCGTCGTGGCTTCGTCGGCGCGGCGGGCGGCCTCCTCGCGCAGCCGGTCCCGCTCGATGAGAACCACAGCCTGCCGCGCAAGTGCCGCCGCGACCGAGAGCCGGGCCGGGTCGTCCTGGCGGTTGTGGCTCAGTGCGTAGAGCATTCCTATCTGGCGCTCCCCGATCTTCAGGGGCACGGTTGCAACCAATCTCAGTCCGTTGCCTTCCCAGTCCGCGTCGTCCAGCGCAACCACTCTCAGCGCCTCGGGCAGGCCCGCGTCGGCGGCGAGGTGCAGGTTCTGATCTTCGTCGGCGACGTACAGCGCGACAGCGTCGGCGTCGAGTTGCTCCCGCGTGACCTCGGCGAGGGCATCGAGGTCTGACGCTTGCTCGGCAAGCTCGGCTACAGCGGCGAGCCGAAGCCCCGCGTCGCTGGTGCGCTGGAGCCGCTGGGCGCTCAGCCGGGCCGCACCCGCCGCGACGAGAGTTTGGAGCGCGAGCAGTGCGTCGGCGGAGAAAGCCCCGTCGGGGGAGCCGGAAACGACCAGCGCCCCGGCGCTCCGGCCCGAGTGAAAAATAGGGAAGATCGCGGCGGCGGGCCTGGCGCTCAGGTGCGGCTCCCCGGTGCGGGCGACCTCGCCCGCGCGCGAGTCGGCGGCCCGGATGCGGGTTCCACGAAGCTCGGCAGAGTCCTCGCCCGCCGCCCCCGCGAACTCCAGCTCGTCTCTAAGTTCGCCACGCAGCAAGACGACAGCGGCGCTCTCACTCTCGCTCAGAGTACGCGCCCGCTCGGCAAGCAAGCCAAAAAATGCCTCGTCGCTCGCTTCGTGGGCGAGGGCGAGGAGTACCTCATGGTAGACGGCGGCAGACGCTGGCTCGTTCATGGCCTGCGAGATTGTACCCGGTTCCGGTTCGGATTCCCCCAGCCCCAGTAAAATGCCCCCCAGCCCCCAATGGGGGAGTTCCCCCGTTACCGGGGGTTAGGGGGTCAGACAGGGCAAACGCATTTGAAATGCGGTTTGTTGCTGATTGGGCTTATTGATATTTACTGCGCTTTCACCATCGAATAAATTCGTGGCTATAGCTACGAATTCGACCTGCACCTCGCCAGCTCGGTTTGTCGAATCTTAGAAA
>JANLTX010000023.1:0-32273 GCA_031363095.1 Armatimonadota bacterium
CAGATATGGCAGTTATGGGACATAATGGTACTGAGCCTGTTTGCCAAAATCTGGTCTCATGCGACAAAGGAATTGCTATCTCTACCCTGCTAAAAAGTCGCGACACGAGGAACCGCTCAGGCGGATAGAAACACCATCACCTGGTAGTCGCTACCGAATCCATCTTTGTCGCGACACGAGGAACCGCTCAGGCGGATAGAAACCCAGGGATCTGGATTTCACGAATTCTCTCCGGACCAGGTCGCGACACGAGGAACCGCTCAGGCGGATAGAAACTCGTCCCTCAACATGCAAGGGCTTGTTATGGATGCTCGTCGCGACACGAGGAACCGCTCAGGCGGATAGAAACTTTCAGAGCTGCGCATCCAGCCCTACCCTTCTCTGAGTCGCGACACGAGGAACCGCTCAGGCGGATAGAAGCCTTTCATGTTGCAGATATGGCAGTTATGGGACATAATGGTACTGAGCCTGTTTGCCAAAATCTGGTCTCATGCGACAAAGGAATTGCTATGTCTACCCTGCTGGATCGATCTCAGACCCTGGAGGCATCTCCTGCCAACCAGGAAGAAGCCGGGAGGCTTGCCAAGCTTCTGAATGCTGCTCCCGTCCAACCGAACGCAGCGGTCCACAAGGCGCTTCTGGAGTTCCTGTGCGCCATGCAGCAGGGGCAGCATTTTGTTATCCTTGCTCTCGACCGCGAGCTGACTCCGGCTCGGGCGGCAAAGATTCTGGGGATGTCGCGCACCTACTTCATGAGAATCGTTCAGAGCGGTGCCATTCCGTCGCACCACGTAGGAAAACATCACCGGGTTCTTCTGAAGGACGTTCTGAAATTCCAGGAAACAAACCGACAGAAAGCCAAGATGCTGGCCGAGCTTACCGCCCAGGCACAGGATCTTGATATGGGATATTGAAAAATGCCAATCCCAGTCACTGTTCTTGATGCCAATGTTCTCTATCCCGCACCGTTGCGGGATTTTCTTTTATGGTTAGCGAAATATTACTTCTTTGTTCCAAAATGGACGGAAGAAATTCATAATGAGTGGATGAGAAATGTCATAAGTGATCGAGTGGATATAGATATTGTAAAAATAACTCGGACACGTAACTTGATGGCAAAGGCATTCCCGGAAGCCAGCGTTGTTGGGTATGAGTCCCTGATACGAAAACTGACCAATGACTCCAAGGATCGTCATGTGCTGGCGGCTGCGATCCAAGCAGAAGCGAGCTGTATCGTAACTTTCAATCTCAAAGATTTCAAAACACAAGACCTGGAGCCGCATCGCATCGTGGCGATTCATCCGGATGATTTTATTTTGCCGTTTTGCCAGGAATCTGTCGAGGACGTGCTCTCAATGATTCGGGAGCATCGGAGCTACTTGCGCCGTCCGCCAAAGACGGCGCTGGAGTACGTGGACACCCTGGAAAAGTCGGGATTGGTCCGAGTCGCCGCTGAGCTGCGAGCGTATCAAGACAGAATGTAGACGGGAACCGACGTAGTCTTCGCATGGAGGAGCACTGCTGTCGCGAAAGGGGGAAGGTAGGGCATAAAAAAGTAAAGGCGATGAAAAAGAATCCTTCTGTGGCTTCGGGGGGCGAGCTGGTACTCGATGCGCCTGTGGAGACGCCGTATCCCACCCGATTGAAAAGCCTCGACGACCTGCGCGATGCGCTGGTGCAGATGCCGACCGAGACGTTCCGGCGGCACAAAAACGCCCTCTGGGACGACTTCGATCACTGGGTGCGCACCTGCCTGGGGAGGCCAGACCTGGCCGATGCCATTCTGACGGCGGACGAGCCGGGGGAGATGCTGCGGAAGCTGGAGAGGGCACGCAGGACTCCGGGCGACCCATGACGAACGGAGGGGCAAGATGCCGACCCTGTTGCGCCTGACCCTTCAGCTACAAGAGCCGACCTTTCTCGACAGTACCCACTCCCCCGCGCAGGGGTGGTTTTTGAAGCTCTGTCAGTTCTATCACCCGGCGGTTTCCGAGGCGCTCCACGCCGCCGAGCCAGGCGAGAAGAACATCCGGCGACCCTACACCCTCTCGCGGTTCTATGCTGCGGATCGTGCGCCGAGGCCGCTGGAGCTTTACGAGATCGAGGAAGGGCTGATGCAGCCATGCGACGAAGGCCGCTTGCCTGCGGGAGCAAGGCTCTCGCTGCGGGTCGGGTTGCTCGACGATGGCTTTGCCGAGCGCCTGCGCGACGCCCTCCCGAAGCTCACGCTCCCCCTGGTGGGACGCGAGGCGACGTGTGCGCTGGCGGCGGCACCCGAGTGGCTCTACGCGCCGTGGGAGGCGCTACGTAGCGTCCCCGCGCCGGATCGCCTTCGGCTGGAGTTCGCCAGCCCGACGACCTTCGTCTCCCAGGCGGAGATGGTGCCGCGCCCCGAGCCAGAGCGGTTCTTTGCGAGCTGGCGGCGGAGCTGGGAGCGCTTCGCCCCGCCCGAGGTTCCCGCCCCGCCGGAGGAAGCTCTGGCCGAGGCCATGCCGCTTGTCTCCGCGTTCGACCTGAAAACGCTCGCCTGGGAGAGCAAGCGAAGAACCTGTGTCGGCTTCGTCGGCTGGATGGAGCTGGCGTGGCGACGGGGTGCGCCGGAGGAGGCGCGGCAAGCGGCGGCGGCGCTCGCGACTCTCTCCGCGTTCTGCGGCACCGGTGCCCGCACGACGACCGGGCTGGGGCAGACGCGCCCGCTCGCACTCGCCCGGAAGTAGCCCCAAAAAGAAGAACTCCCCGTTTCCGGGGAGTTTGTGGGGCCGAAATCGGGAAACCGCTCCCGCAGGGCTTGTTGGAGCGGCGGCACGTTCCGCTCCCACCACTTGGCAAGACCTCGCGGACTGGTGTGGGCACCGGTTCGTGCGAAGACGACGATCCAGTCGATTTCGAGTAGCCGAAGTCGAACCGCCTCGCGCTCCTCCGCCGTGAAACCGCGCACACGCATCTCCGCCTCAAAGGCGATGAGCGGGGCCGAGCGGGTCGCAAGCTCGAACGGAGTCGGGGCTGGATCGACGAGGCGCTCTTCGAAGGTGTCGCCGTCGCCGTTCGCGCCGCCCCGCTCGCTGAGGGAGAAGGCACTTTCCTGGGCGTAGCGGATGCGTTCGCGTTCCAGCATCCCTGCCCGGTGGTACCGCTTGCCGTCGCCGTCAATTCTGTCGCTGCCCCAGAAGCAGCTCTGCATGTAGGCGACGGCCAGCGCGGAGAGAGAGAGGACGCTTCCCTCGGCGACGGCCCGCTCCGTGCGCTCCTGCGCCCGGTCGGCGGCCCGCTCGGCGGGGATCTCCGGACTTCCTCGACGGAGCGCCTCGGCGATCAGTCGGTCGCGGGTTTCGTAGAGAGCGGCGCTCACGAGGAGCAGCCCGTGGGGTTGGGTTGGGTTTTTCATCGTTCGCCCGCGTCTCCGTGGGCAGTGGCGCGACGTTCTTCGCGCCGGTCGTTCTGGCGTTCGGCCTTGCCGTACTTGCACGCGCCGTGGACACCCGCCGCGTTGCCCCGTCGATAGGCGGCGCGAACCGTGGGCGAGGGCGTTCGGCGGAGAAGGTCCGCCATCTTGGCAAACGAGAGCAGCTTCTTCACAGGCTGCCTCCCTTCCGTCGGAAGCTCTTGCGCGTCGCCCGGAAACCCCTGACATTGCGGTAGGCGGTCACGATGGTGTCACCGTCCAGGACGACGACCAGCCCTTCGGCGCGCTCGGCGAGGGCGGGGAGCAGCCCTTCCGGCAGGTGGCGACGGCCCAGGAAGTAGCCTACTCTGCCGCCACCGATCCGGTAGCGCTTGCCGTAGCGGATCGCCAGGTGCAGCAGGTCGGTGGAGATCCCGCGCTGCTGCTGACGCTTCGCGCCATGAGCTGACCGCACGAGGGTGGTGGGGGTGTTGCTTGCTTTCATGCCTCTTCGTCTGTCCTTTCCTGAAACCAATCGCCGAGACGCACCTGTAGCCGGTGCGAATTGTTTTAGCGAGTCTGGCGATCCGGCAAGGCCGAATCGATTTGATCAGTAAAAAGGCGGAGAAGAGGAGCTTCTCCGAAGAGGCTTCGAGTGCGGAAGATTCCGCAGAAAGTGAAGCGAATCCGACTATATCAGACGTTGACCGGCCTGTCAAGCCCCGCCCAAAAAAGCCTGCACCTTTTTCCTGGCGACTTCGTGTACCGGAGTGAATATGCGCTAACCGAGGGGGTTTTGAGGGGCAAACACCGGTTAGCGGGTATCTTCTCGTCCCATACGTTGAGAGACACCGACTTCGTGTATCAGAGTCACAACCCCTAAAAGCCTCTGTACGCCCCATACAGCGCTGGAAAGTCTCAGACGGCATCGGATTACCCCCAAAAACAGCGTATGCGCTAACCGACGCGCTTTTTGGTCCGTCGAGGAAAACCCCGTCGAGGTTAGCGGGTATGGCATCTCCAATAAGTATCAATGACTCTCAAACGCTCAAGAAATCTGTTTGCCTGAAATGCCTGTTTTGCGTATTTTGCCAATCTGGGGTACTGTGGTGCTGTTCGCGAATGGGAAACCGCTCAGGCGGATAGAAACCTCAGGATCCACTCAAACCACACAGGAACCTTGAATGTTCGCGAATGGGAAACCGCTCAGGCGGATAGAAACAAAATCCTCCACGTAATCGAGCATCAATTCCCGATAGTTCGCGAATGGGAAACCGCTCAGGCGGATAGAAACACAGAGTGGCTTCGCCACCCTCTACTGCTACGCCGGGTTCGCGAATGGGAAACCGCTCAGGCGGATAGAAACCAAAGCCGGTTGCCAGTAGCCAGAAGGCTACTGGCGGTTCGCGAATGGGAAACCGCTCAGGCGGATAGAAACGCGCACTACCCTTCCGGTTGGGTGGCAGGGTTCCCGTTCGCGAATGGGAAACCGCTCAGGCGGATAGAAACATCGTTCCCTTGTGTTGCTGGGTTTACCGGCTGCCCGCCAGGTTCGCGAATGGGAAACCGCTCAGGCGGATAGAAACTCTCCATGCAGCAATTAGGACCTCAAGGGCCGGGTGTTCGCGAATGGGAAACCGCTCAGGCGGATAGAATTCAGTCTTCCAGCCCCCTCCCCGCGAAGCGGCGAAGCATGGGAGGGGGTCGCCGCGAGTGCAGCGAGCGACGGGGGAGGGAAACGCTGAAAATAACGGGCGCGGCGTGTCGCATTTCTCCGGATTCGTGCATACCACGGGTATGAACACCGCCCGAAAAACCATGCTCGCCCTCTCCAGTCTCCTTGCGCTCGCCGCAGGCTGCGCCCGGCCCAAACCTATCGACGTGGTTGTCGGGATCGACGTCTCCGGCGGAGCCAGGGCGCATCTCGGCGGCTACGTCGCCATCGCCCTCCAGCTTGCCGAGCGCCTCAACCCCTGTGAGGATCGACTGACGGTCGTGCGCCTCGAACGTAGGGCGCGGGTCGTCCTCGACGGCGTCGTCGAAGGGGACTCCGAGAGCGTCGGGCGGACGCTTCGGCGTGAGCTGGTGCCTGCCGCTCAGGGCGGCACCGTTCCGGCGGCGTTCTGGCGGGTCGCTGAGGAGCGCGTCGTGCGCTCTCAGGCACAGGGGTATACCTGCTATGTTCTTCTTCTCACCGACGGCGACAACGACGCGCCCGCCACGGCTTCCGAAGTGAACCGATCTGCCCGTCGGCTCGCCGGGTGCCGGGCGCTTCGCAAGGTCGTTCTCGTGGGCATCGACGCCGTCAACCGCGCCGCGCTGGAGCGGGATCTCGCGCCGCTCGGTGCACGCTTGCAGCCGATTCTCGGCTCCACGGAGCTGAACCCGGAGAAAGTGCTCGCCTTTCTGCGGGAAGCGGGACGGTAGCCGCATTCCCCCGACCAGGAGACAGACCCCCGATGAAAAACACCACGACCGAAACCCCCCGCGCTGCCCGTAACGGAAGCTTCCCCGGCCTCGCTGAGGTCGCGTTCGCTCGCGAAGGGCAGGCCGACCGGGATCACGTCCTCGATCCCGTCAACCGACGGCGTGATCGACATGGCAACCGCCTGCCATGGTTCTACAGCCACGCCGTTCCCACCGTGGAGGATGTCCCGCTGGAGCGGACGCCCTACGCCGACGCCGTGGCCGCGATTCGGGAGCGCCTTCCCATCGCGGCGGCGGAGCTGCACGCCCACTATGACCACAAGCTCCGCCCGGCGGTGCGTCGGCTCAACGCGCTCAACGTCGAGCTGGAGAGCCGAGTGACCGCCGGGAACGACGATGTCGAGCGGCACAATGCAGACCTCGACGCCCGCTGGGACGCCGAGACGCAGGCCGACCGCGCCGCGCTGGCCCTTGCGGAGGACGCCCTCGCTATCGCGCATGAGGAAGCCGGACATCGGGTCGCCGAAGACGGCGGCACCTACGATCCAGAGAACCCCTCGCCCGACCTCGTGCTCCGTCCCTACCTGGAAGACGAGCGCGCCATCGCCGCCCGGCTCAGTCTTCCCTGGTCGCCGGGAGACCGCGAGCGGCACGTCGTGCTGCATCCCGCCGTTGGTCTTGCGCTCACCGGCCTTGTCGGAGGCATGATCGGAGTCTCGCTCGCCATCGCCGCACACTTCGTTCCCGCGAGCCAGCCCTTCGCCCGCCCGGTTCCCCTGGCGGCACTGGCCGCCGTCGGTATCGCCGCCGCGACCGGGGCAAAGTGGGCGATAAAGAAGTCTGCCCGCGAGTCTGCCGTCGGCTACTGGGCCGGGCGCTCTCGCTGGCACTGGCTGGGCTTCGGTGTCTTCAGCGGCCTGCTGGCGCTCACCGTCCTCGTCATCGACTCCCTGATCGAGCGAGAGGGGCTGATGGCTGGCGTTCGCCTTCAGGCCATGGCGAGCACCTTCAGTGGGAAAGGGGGCGGAGAGTCCAAAGAGAGCCTGTACCTCCTGATGGCTGTCGTTCTGACGTTCGGGTACGTCCTCCATGCCTGGTGCGAGGGAATCGTCGCCGGACGATTCGACGGCTGCTGGAACCGTGTCCAGGCCGAGCGCGAGCGCCTTCGCCGGGAGCACGACCAGTCCCGGCGCAGCACTGCCTCCGCGCAAGTGGCTCTGGAAGCCCTCGCCACAGTCGCCGAGCAAAAGCGACGTTGCGGGCATCGGGAAAGGCGGATCGGGGTCGCGACAGCCCGTCGCGACGCCGAACGTCGTACCCTCCGCGACGGCTTGACACCAGAGGAGCGCCTTCGTCTTCAGGACGCTGTCGATCAGCTCTGCGGCACCCAGGCAACTTTTGACAGCCTTCTGGAAGACGCCAGGCGGCGCTGTGAGGGTGGTTTCTGGGACCGTCTCCGAGCGCTCTTCGGCCCGGACCTCTACCTCCGTCGCCGTGAGCGCCGCCGCCGCCTGTAGCCGACTACCCTCCAACCTGCGTCGTAGCCCTGCGGCCCAACGGCCACTCAAGCTATGATCAACGGCCACTAAACCTTCCACGGCGGTACCTCCTGCGGGTTCCGGCGCTGCCACAAAAACCGCGGCATGTCCCGAATCTCGGCGCTCGGCGGGTTCGGGTCGCCCAGCGCCCGGAGCTTCTGCGCGGCCTCGTTGCAGAAGCCGCGTGCCGCCTCGTACTCCACGCCCGGTAGCCAGTCGGGCGGAATCGCCTTGCGCGTCGGTGCCATCACCACACGCTGTGGCCGCTCTCTCCGGTCGCTGGGATGGGTAGGCGGCGGCGCGGGCGGGAGCCACCCGGCACGTATCGCCGTGAAGAGAAGCGCGGGCAGGCTCCGTACCTCGTGGCGGGCTGCGTAAGTCCGTGCCGCTCTGACGGCGCTCCTCACCGTCTCCAGGGGCTTCTCCCCGACGGCGCGACGAGCAGCGTCTGCCGTGAGTCCGGCGTCCACGGCGACCGCTACGGCTTCGCTCTCCGGTTCTGAGACCTCCGCAGGAGAAGCGACAACCCTGTTTGTCGTCTCTCTCCCTTCGGGAGTAGTCTTAGAAAGAGCCGAGGGCGCGAGAGTGCACTTTTCCCGGCTTGAGGGTGCAGTCGAGCCTGCACTTTTTCGGCCAGAAAAAGCAGTTCTGTCGCCCGGCGCGAACCGGCCCCGCGACGGCTTCGGAACCCGCACGAGCGGCCAGAACGCGATGCCGCGCTCCCCGACGCGCCGAATCACCTCCCAGCAGATCAGGCCAGCGGCGATCAGCTCTTTCACCAGTTGCCAGCCGCGCCGCTCGCAGATGCCGAACATCCTTGCGAGGGTTTGGAACGTCCGCACGAAGCCCTGGCCCATGCGCCGCGAGAGGCTCTCAATCACCCGAAAAGCCACCAGCGCCGACTTGCTAACACCTGGCTCGGCGAGGGGAAGCGTAGTAGATTGCATCACGCTTCCCCTCCCTGTTGCGCTACCGACGGTTTTTCAGGCTGCCCAGCGGCGAGAACTGCGCGTGCTTGCAGGCCACGTCCGCCTGTGCCAGCGCGACGTAGCGGTTCACCATCGTGAGGCTCTCGTGCCCGAGAATGGCCTTCAGCGTGAAGACATCGCCCCCGAGCCGCAGGAACGTCACGGCGAACGTATGTCGGAACGTGTGCGGCGAGAGCCGGGACCGGGAAAAACCCGCCGCACGGCCCCAGCGGTACACCATCTGGAGCGTCCCTTCTTTCGTCATGTGATCGCCCGCCCGGACGCCGCGCGTCGAAGGAAAGAGCGGGTCGCCCGGCTCGATATCGCCGCGCTCTCGGAGGTAGTGATACACCGCCCGCTTCATATCTGAGGAGATCGGAACCGAGTGCGCCTTTCCGCCCTTGCCGCTCCGAATCAGAAGCTGGCCGTCAGTCAGGTTCGCATCGGAGATCGTGAGGCCGCACAGCTCGGACGCCCGAATCCCGGTGTCCAGAAAGACGCAGAAGATGGCGGCTTCCCGCCGACTGGCCCGCGTCGCCGCGTGCTGCATCGCCTTGAGCTACGTGGCGTGAAGGGCTGCACCTGGTCGGGCCGATCCACCGGCGGCGTGATCCGCTCCATCGGCGAGATATCCAGGTCGCCCTCGGCCACCAGCCAGTTGAAGAAGGTTCTCAGAGAGCTGTGGTAGCTCTTGATCGTCCCGGACGAGAGCGCCTTCGTGTGGTGGGGGATTCCCCAGAGTCCGCCCGGCTCCTCGTGGCCGTGGCGCATGTACTGGAAGAACGCCCGCAGCTCGTGGACGCCCAGCTCTTCCAGGTTGCGCTTCGTGGCGAACCAGGTCAGCCCGCCGAGCCGCCTGCGCCGGTTGTCGATGGTGCGGAGCGAGTGCCCGGAGACATCGCCGTGGAGCAGAAAGCCCTCGATCAGTCGGGGAAGCCGGGAAGTCAGCACCGATTCTCGGGGCGTAGAAAACGCCGAAGGAGGCGTTGTTTTTACGGATTTTGCCATCTTGCGTACCTTTTTTGGCAGCAAAGACAAGGAAGGGAGGCGTTGTTTCCCCCTCTACAGTTGCGCCAGTAGAGGGAGAAAAGATAGCCCGTAGGGGAATCGAACCCCTGATCTCTTCCGTGAAAGGGAAGCGTGATAACCGCTACACCAACGGGCCGCGCACAAAACGCAGTTTATCGCGGCGTCGGGCTGGCGTCAAGGTAGGCGGAAAGCTCGGCGGCGAGCGTGGCGGATTCGTGCTCGGCGGCGGCCAGAGAGAGGGCCGTGTTGATCCGCTCGGGGTAGGTTTCTCGGACCAATTTGAGCGCATCCAGGAAGAAATCGCGCTGGGCGGCTTCGTCGGCGAGCATCGCGACAAGAAGCTGCTCCAGGGGTTCGTCGCCCTCGGCGCGGGCCATGGCGAGGAGTTTTTCGCCGCGTGCCAGCTCGGTCAGCTCCCAGAGCAGGGCATCCACAAAAAGATAGAGAGCGTCGTCGCTGGCCGGACTCCAGCGCCCCGCCCCGAGCAGGTCGTCGGACAGCTCGCTGAGGGTTTCCTGGTCGGCGACGCCCCTTGCCAGCAGCCACTCGTGCAGCGCCAGCAGGTGGCGGCTCTCTTCGTAGCTCCAGCGGGTCCAGAACCAGGCCCGGCCCCGGCTCCCGCGCAGACGCACGAGCGAGGCGGTGTTGTAGTCCGGCAAGAATAAATCCTGGCGGTAGGCGATCAGGGCGGCCTCGGCAAGCTCTTGCGACGGCGTGGGGCCAGCCGCCGTGGAGTCGAGAACGCGCCACAGCGAGTCACGCCCTCCCTCGGCCTCGGCAGCCCGAAAATAGTCGCGGTAGAGCTGGTACAGCGCCCGCTCCACCTCGGGACTCAGGCGCATCGCCGCCGAGCGCTCGCTCGTGGCGTTCTGGCGCTGGTTCAGTAGCTCGTTCTCGTGCTTGCTCATCGAACGTCGAGTTTATCTTGGTTGGACACGCCCAACTATGGGGCTTTGGTCCCAGTGGGCTTCAGTCCGAAGATCTCGACATCCACGCCCGAGGCGTAGTGCACCAGCGGCGGCGGACCCTGGACGGCGATTCCGGCCTCGGCGAGAAGGGTGTTTTCTTGATGGAGCAGCCGGGCGCGCTGGAGCGGATAGGGCGCATGATGTACCTGTCCGCGCAGAAGCTCCCGTCCGTTGTGGGCGTAGAGAAAGTAGCGCTCGCACAGAAAGTGCGCCAGCGTTCCCGCAGAAGCGGGCTGAACCTCGCCCTCGGGCCGCCAGACGAAGCGCCCGCCCACCGACGGCTTGCGTGCCCGCTCGGTGGAGTAGCGCCGGACACCCCCGCTGTCTTCGAGCGTCAGGCGCATCTTCGCCGCGAAGTAGGGTAGTTTCCAGAGCGTCCGGGCGATTTGAACCGCAATGGGGCTTGCGGCATCGAGCGAGAAGAACCAGACGCCCGGCGCTTCGCCCTGATGGTGGACGTAGGTACGCACGTTGATCTCGTGAAAGTGCGAGAGATAGGGCACGGGCGGCGACCAGAGCGGACGAATGTCGCGCATGGTGAACGGCACCAGCCCGACATAGGCCCGGCCCTCGAACGTGTCGAGCGTCAGGCCGGGCGGGAGCAGGCTTTGCAGCGCAACGGGGTCAGCCTCCCAGTGCAGAAACAAAAGCTCGCGCCAGCGCTGGCGCATCACGACACGCTCCTTTACGGGGCGCAGGCTGGGGGTGAGACGATCCACGCATCTATTGTAGAGCAAACGTGCAACCTTGTTCCCGGCTCGCGTGTCTGGAGGGAGTGAGGGGCGGTACACTACGCCAAGAGAGGTATAGAGTCACATGATCGACCCGGAGAAGATTCCCTCGCTCCTGAAGTCGCTGGGAAAGAACCTGGAAGAAAAAGTTGCCGAGACGTTCTCGGGTAAAAAAGAGAAAGACGACGACAAAGAGCGGGAGCCGGATCGCTGGCCCCCGATGAGGAATGAGTACATGGAGTTCATGGAACCCGATTGGGACGAGCTGGATAAGAAGGCCAATATCATCGTCGGCAAGTACGCCCTGGTCTCCGGCGCGACCAGCATCCTGCCGCTGGGCCTGGATGTCGCCGGGGCGACGATGACGTTCTCGAAGATGGCGACGGAGCTTGCCGGGACGTACCAGGTCATTGTGTCGGCCAAGCGCGCCCGGCAGATGGGCTGGGCCATCGCCACGACCACGGGAACCGTCCTCGGCGCGACGTTCGGGGCGGCCTACGCTGCGGGAAAACTCGCTGCGCTGATCCCCGGCGCGGGCTACCTCGTCTCGGTCGCCATTCAAGCCCCCATCGTCGGTGCTGTCGCGTGGGCGGCGGGCGACGCGCTCAAGGGCTACTTCCGCGAGTGCCGAATGGGCCGCGAGCCGAGCCTTCAGTCGCTCTCGGAGTCGTTTGCAAAGACCCTGCACCTGAAGCTGAAAACCGTCAAGAAAAAAGTCACCGACACAGCGGGCGACAAAGAGTCCACAACAGCCTCGGCAAAGCCCGCCACCGCGCCCGCCAGCGAGACCAGCGTCTCGGACGCCGTGGAAAAGCTCGCCAGTATGCACGAGCTGATGAAGACCGGCGCGATTACCCCGGAAGAGTACGAAAAGAAAAAAGCCGAGCTGCTCAAACAGATCTGAGCCGCCAAAATAAACGTCCGCCGACATAAAACACCCCGCCGCCGGGTACCCGGTGGCTCAGGGCGCTTTGCGCCACGATGTCCTGCGGACGTAGGGAGCGGGGGCTTATTGGAAAGTGTCTAAAACAAAGAAAATCAAAAAAAATACGAAGCAGGTATCGGTTCCTGTCGCTATCGCGGCACTTGTCGCCCTTGTCGCGTTTCTTGGGTGGTGGGGATACAAGAACTTTGGTCCTCAGGAGACACCCCGGTCTGCGGAGAGTCTCAAGGTAGATGCGTATCTTCGGGAAATGGCTGCAAAGTGCGACGGAGACATCAGCAAGCTGACCCCCGAGGAGCGGGCCAGGGTCAATGGCATGACGGGCGGTCGCGGGGGAATGGCTCTTGCAGGCATCGCAGGCAAGCTTAAGAAGAAGTAGAGAAAAATCGCCGGATTTCTTTGAAGCCGCCCGAGGGCAGGGAACTTGCACCCGCGCCAAACCCTGGGTATACTTTGTCAATCGACTAAGATTGTTCTTGGTCGGCCTCGCAAAAGGAGTGTGCTAATCTGGTGTCTAACAACGAAGAACCCAGGAAACAGGTGCCGATGCCTGTCATCATTGCGGCATGCGTCGCTCTCCTTGGCCTTGTCGGCTGGTGGGGGTACCGAAACCTCGGTCCTCAGGAAACGCCCAAGACAGCGGAGAACACGAAGGTGGATGCTTACCTTCAGGAGATGGCCAAAAAATGCGGTGGGGATTTCAGCAAGCTGACCCCCGAGGAACAGCTCAAGATCAACGGCATGGCCGGTGGTCGCGGCGCGATGGCTATCGCAGGGATTGCAAGAGGACTCAAGAAGTAGTCCGGTTCAAGATCGCACATCGTCGTCGCTTTTAAGACCATGTCTTCAAACACAACACGGAGGATTCCATGTCTCATTCTACTCAAAAGCGTGGTTTTACGCTGATTGAGCTTCTCGTGGTGATTGCTATCATCGCGATTCTCGCCGCCATTCTCTTTCCTGTCTTTGCACAGGCACGCTCCAAGGCCCGGCAGGTCAGCGGTCTCTCGAACGCCAAGCAGGTCGCTCTCGGAATTCTGATGTACGCTCAGGACTACGACGAGCAGTACCCCAAAGCAGGCTGGGACTGCCAACTCACCGGCGATCATCCTTCCCTTGGTCCGAATGTTCGCAACGCTTGTGGCGGCACGAACTGGCAGAACGTCATCTATCCCTACACCAAGAACGCGGGAATCTACAAGTCGCCCGGCGACTCCAGCAACCCCGACTGGAACTGGGCCGGAGATGGCGACGACTTCCGGTTCAACGACGGCAACTTCAGCCTGCTGATCAACGACCTGCTCTCTCATCAAATGCCTACCACCAGCGCAGGCTATGCCATTGCGGGCGATGGTCCCCCTGGATCAGGGCAGGATCATACGGCTATTGGCCTCTCCATGGCAGCCGTTAATTCGCCGTCGGATACTATTCTCATCATGGAAGGGCACTGCGGCTGGAATAAGAATCCCAGTGGTGGTTTGACCACGGCTGAAGCGACGCTCTACGACGGCAGGAATGTCGTCACGACTCCGGCTCTTAAGAACAGCCGGTTCTTCAAGGAGCAGACCATGTCCGGCCAGGCGACGGGCCTGATCGCCGGTGCGAACTACGGCAACTGGGCCTACATCAAGGGCGCTCCGTTCTACAACGGCGGCGGCAATGTCGCGTTCACCGACGGTCATGCCAAGTGGTACAAAACGGTGGATTCGTCCGGCAAGCCGATTGTCTGTGCGACTCTGCCGTGGACCAAGCACGTCGATCCGGCGCAGCGTAACATGAACCTCAATAGCTGCAACGATCCGGCGAACCCGCTTCCGTCCACAGGTGCTACGGGCAACTGGAACTGAAGATAATCGTGAAACCAGCAGTTTCCTGACTTCTACGAGTTTAGTTATTCAGGGAACTGCTGATCTTGGGATAGAAAGAACAATCAATGAATCGATCTTTATTCGTCAAAAGTGGGCTGAGCTTGCTTGGGTTATCGGTGTTCCGATCTGCTCATGCTGCTCCCGGAGTGACGGGCTCCTTTTCGGCTACGTTATCAGGGCATCAGAAAGCAACAGGAGAGCGCTATGTGGAATTGCTCGAGGTCGGTAGTGGTCTGCGCTCGATGCAAGGCCCCCCTGCTCCTCTACAGCAGATGGGAGTTGAGCTTTATATAGATGGGGTTCGTAAGTATCTTGCGACATACACCTGTCCCCTTGCTCTGCCTGGTTTGGACATCAATAAAACATCAATTTTTGATGGCCTGACTCCTGGAGAGCATGAGGTTTCCGTTATGTGGTGGCCTTTCGTCTCATTGCAGAGTGTTGTTATCCCTGGTCCGCGTGGGAAAAATACAATGACTATTATCATATAGGTATTTCTCACCTATCAAGCAGGCGGAGCAAGGCTCCGCCTGCTTCTTTCACTTTATTCTCTATGAACTTGCTCTCTCGCTTTCGACAAAGCCGACGCTTTCGCCTGGGCGTGGAGCTGGCCGCGCTGGGCGCTCTCGGGGCGACGGCCTACTGGCTCTGGAGCGCTCCGGCCCGTAGAGAGAAAGAGTTTCAGAGCGCCTCGCTCCAGCAGCTCGTCGAGCGGGTGAAGCGCGAGCCGAAGAACGCCCGACTTGGCTACTGGATCGGGGTGCGACGCCACCAACTGGGAGACTTTGCCGGAGCGTGTCAGGCCCTGCGCGTCGCGGGGGAACTCGATGGCGACGACGAAGACATCTGGCTCGCCTGGTCGTCGTCCGCCGGAGCGATGGGGGCCACCCAGGAAGCATTCTCCGTTCTCAGCACCTTCACCAAGGCCCACCCGAGCAGCGAGCAAGCCCGGCTTGCGCTGGCGATCTTCTATCACGGCCAGGACTCCCGGCTGCGGGCGCTGGAAGAAGCCCAGGCCGTCACGAAGCTCAACCCGAAGAACGCCGTCGCCTGGCGGCTTGTTGGCAGCGAGGCGCTGGAGCTACGTCGCCTGCCCGAGGCGCAGGCCGCGTTCGAGGCATCCTTGCGGATAGACCCCACCGACTGGCGCAGTCAGCTCGCCCTGGGCAACGTTTTTCGAAGCCTCAAGCGCGACGACCAGGCGCAGCTCGCCTACGAAAAGACCATCAAGCTCGCCCCCGGCGAAAGCATCCCCCGGCGTGCCCTCGGGCGGCTTAAGCTGGAGAAAGCCACGACGCCTGAGGCGCTGAAGGCAGCCGAGGCCGAGCTACGCGAGGTCATCGCGCGGGAGCCGAGCGACGGCGAGGCGTTTCTGCTGCTCGGGCAGTGTCTGACGCGCCAGAGTCGCCGCGACGAAGCCCTGGTCGCTCTGGAAAAAGCGGGGATGCTCTCGTCAGAGTCTGCGAAAATTTTTTATGAGCTGTCGCGGGCCTACCTGCAGGGAGGCGACAAAGCCCGCGCCGATGCCGCCGCAAAGCGCCACGACGACCTGGACCGCTTCGACCGCGAGCTGGTGAAACTCAAGAGCCAGATCGCCCAGGTCAAAGACGACGTCTCCATCCGCTTGAAGCTCGCTCGCCTGCTGGCGTCGCAGGGCCACGACGCCGAGGCCGCCCGCGAGTACCGCCGCCTCATCGTCCGCGATCCCAGGCTCGTCGAGGCGCAGAAAGAGCTGACGGCCATCGAGCAGCGGACGCCCGGCGCTGCTGTCGAGGCCATGGCGCTACCCGGCCCGACCGGAACCGGGGCGCTGAGCGTCGCGGGGCTACTGCGCGATGCCCAGGCTCTCCTCGATGCCGGGCGCTACGACCAGGCCCAGCGTGCATTCGCCCGCGCACTGACACTCGATCCGAAGTCTGCCGGGGGTTACACCGGGCTTGGCCTGGCGCTTCTCGGGGCGCAGGAGCAAGAGAAGGCGTTTCAGGCGCTCCAGAAAGCGGTTGCGCTCGACCCGAAGCAGGCCCGCGCACTCTACGGCCTCGCGGCACTCTACCTCAGGATCGGTTTCCCCGACGAAGCGATCCGCAGGCTTGAGAGCGCCCTTGTCGCCGACCCCGGCGATGCCGAGTGCCACTACCTTCTGGGCGTCACCCTGCGCGATGTGGGCCGCACTCAGGCCGCCGAAGACGCCCTGAAAAAAGCCGTCGCCCGGAAGCCCGCCGAGGGCCGCTACCGGGCGCATCTTGCCTGGGTGCAGTCCAAAGCAAACAATACCGACGACGCCCATAAGAACTTTGATTTAGCTCTTGTCGCTTCTCCAAAAGACTCCGTGGTTCTCGGGCTTTACGGAGGTGTTTTAGCGCAAGAAGTACAAAAAACCCGCGATAGTTCTGTCATTAAAAAAGCTGAAAAACTCTTAAAAGAAGCTTTGGTGCTGGATAAAAATAATTTCAGTGCACAGTACAGTCTTGGTGATTTATATTTGACAAAAAATAGCCCAAAAGAAGCGGTTCCATACATCGAAAGTGCAATTGAGAGCAATCCTAAATTAATAGCGGCCTGGTATCGACTCAGTGTAGCCTATACAACGCTGGGCAATGCGGAGCGGTCCACCTACTGTCGCAAGAAGTTCCAGGAGCTGTCGGACTACGAGCTGGCGCGTAGCTCCGCCGAGGAGCAAGCCCGGACGAACCTCAAAGACCCCGTTTTGCGTCTCAAGCTGGCCCGGCTCTACGTGCGGGGAAACGAAGCCGCGCGCGCACTGAGCCAGTACGCGATGTATCTCTCCCTGAAGCCCGCCGACATGGTCGTCGCTCGCGAGCGTGCGGCGCTGATCGAGTCGCTGAAAAAGCAGGGCAACCTTCCCGACATGGAGGCTTTTGAGACCATGCTCCGGGCTGCTTCACCGTCCCAGAAAGAAAAAACGTCCCCGTGAAACTCTGGCTCTACGCACTGGCGGGCATCGCGCTGATGGGCAGCGCTTGCGACCGGCAAACCCCCGCCCCGCCTCCCGCTTCTCCCAGGCCAGCGACGCCCGCACTCTTTGAAGAAGTGGCCCACGCCTCTGGCATAGACTACCGCTTCGAGGTGGCCGGGAAGCGCCCGCTGAGCATCTTGCAGACCATCGGCAATGGCTGCGGGCTTTTCGACTACGACAACGACGGCAACCTGGACCTCTTGCTGGTTGCAAAAAAGCCTGCCCTGTTTCACGGCGACGGCAAGGGGAAGTTCACCGAAGTCACCACGGGCGTTCTGGGAAAGCTCGATGGGCACTTTCTGGGTGTGGCTGTCGGTGACTGGAACAACGATGGCTTCTGCGATCTGTATTTAACGGCTTATCGGGGATGTTTATTGCTCCAGAACCAGGGTGGGAAAATTTTTACGGACGTTACAGTAGCTGTCGGGCTGCCAGCCGTGCCGTGGGGTACCAGCGCGACTTTTTTCGATGCCAACAACGACGGAAAATTGGATATTTACGTTTGTAACTACGTCGATTTTGGACCAAATACCAGTCCGCAGCTCTGCAAGTACGGAGAATTAATGAGTTCTTGCGGCCCCCGCTACTATGATCCGCTCAAAGGTCGTCTTTTTATTCAAAATAACGGAAAATTTGTCGATAAGACTGCGGCCTGGGGTGCGGAAGACGTTCATGGAAAAGGGCTGGGAGTCGCGGCGGGCGACTTCGACGGCTCGGGCCGGATGAGCCTGGCGATTGCCAACGATGAAGTTCCCGGCGATCTCTTGCTCAACCAGGGCAAGACCTTCAAGAACGTCGCCGCCGGAGCGGGCACGGCCTACGACAGCGAGGGCAGCGTCCACGGAGGAATGGGCACCGACTGGGGCGACTACGACAACGACGGCAAGCCCGATCTTTTCGTCGCTACCTTTCAGAACGAGGTCAAGTGCCTCTATAAAAACGCGGGCAACGGGCTTTTCCGCGAGACGGCACACTCGCTGGGACTCGGCCCGGCCCAGCCCTACGTGACGTTCGGTTCCCGGTTTTTGGACTTCGACAACGACGGCTGGCTGGACATTGCGATTGCCAACGGACATGTCCAGGACAACATTCAAGAGATCGAAAAAAGTAGCGTCTACAAACAACCCACGCAGCTCTTTCGCAGTAAATCCGGCCAGAGCTTCGAGGACGCCACGGCGGGGCTGGGAGCGATCTCTCCCATCGTCGGGCGGGGGCTGGCGACGGGCGACTGGGACAACGACGGGCGCATTGACCTGGTCGTCATCGACTCGGAGGGAGCGCCGCTTCTGCTCCACAACGTCGTGGGCGAGCCGGGTAACTTTCTCTCGCTGAAGCTTGTGGGCGCTAAATCCAACCGCGACGGCTACGGGGCTACCGTTACGGCGAAAGTGGGGGCGCAGAGCGTCGTGCGGCACTGCCACGCCGACGGCAGCTATCTCTCCAGCTCCGACGCGCGGGTCCATCTCGGGCTGGGCAGCGAGAAAACCGCCACCGTCGCCGTGCGCTGGCCCTCGGGCAAGAAAGAGAGCTTCCCAAGCCTTGCCGCTGGAAAAACCCTGATCGTGACCGAGGGCACGGGGGTGCCCGGTTGACTCTCCCCGAGCGGATTTTTCGAGCGTGCGGCAAGCGCCCGACTTCCCTGGAGCCAGTCCTGGGCGGCGGCTACTCGCTCGCTCTCCGGCTGCGCGCCCGGTTTTCCGGTGGCTCGACGGCGTTCGTCAAGGTTGCGACCAGCGAGCGCACCGCCACGTTTCTGCGCGAAGAGAAAGTTGTCTACGAATTTCTCGGCCCACAGAAATTTTTAGCCGAGTACCGGGGCTTCGACGAACCGGAAGTTACGTGCGATGAGTTTCCGCTGATGGTCCTTGAAGACCTCGGAGACAGCTTCTCCGCGCCGCCCTGGACTCCGGCGAAAATCGACGCCGTGCTCCTTGCGCTGGACCAGATTCACCGCGCCCCGGTCCCGCCGGGCCTCCCGACCCTCGAAACCCACCGCGAGTCTCTGACAAGCTGGCAGTCCGTCGCCGATGACCCGGAGCCGTTTCTCGCCCTCGGGCTGTGTATGTCTTCGTGGCTCACAAGTTCTCTCCCGGCGCTTCTTGCTGCCGAGAAAGAGCTGGACCTCTCGGGCGAGAGCTTGCTGCACCTGGACGTTCGTTCTGACAACATCGCGTTTCGACCCGAGGGCGGCTCGGCGGTTCTGGTGGACTGGAACTGGGCCTGCGTCGGGAACCCGAAGATGGACCTCGCGGGCTGGCTCCCGAGCCTTGCGAGCGAGGGCGGCCCGCTCCCTGAGACGCTCCTGCCCGAAGGTGGCGGACCATGGGCAGCGGGGCTGGCGGGCTACTTCGCGGCAAACGCGGGCCTGCCCCCGCCCGACGGTGCGCCACGGGTCCGCATCGTCCAGCTTGCCCAGCTTCGCACCGCACTTCCCTGGGCGATCCGGGCGCTCGGGCTGTAGCCGAGGGATTGAAATCCCTCGCTGGAGGCGCAAGTGCCGAAGGCTCTCCGAGCCAAAAAAGAGAGTAAAATAACCCAAGTTGCTACCTGTACGCCGTCGAATAAATTCGCGGCTTGGTAAAATTGTCCACCTTCGTGGACAGACCCAATAATAACTAACAGCTATCAACAGCATTTTTTTCGACGGAGGTCGAACAGCCTATTCAGCCGGGATTTCAATCCACGGCGTAGAGGGTAGCAACTTGGGTTAAAATACACCATGAAATATGTTTCTGCTCTCCTTGGACTGGCACTACTGGCATCGAGTGCTCATGCCCAGAGCCGCTTTCAGCTCAGCCTCGGAGGAACCGTATCTGGCGGCGCTCACCTTGGACTCGCTGGCGATGTGCGCCGTCTTTCTCAAGGTCGGACGATTCTGCTCTACACTGAGGGCTTTGGAATCTCGCTCGGGAGCGGAGGTGGAAACAATCCCAATGATAGCTCTGTCTCGTACGACGGCACTGATTCTGTTGGCGTCGCGTTGCGCCAGCGGCGTGGGACGATCTTCTATGGTGTCGGCGTAGGAGGCTACACGACGAAATACCTGGCTCGCCCGGACTTTGCTCGTACTCGGCCCGGCGGCAAGCTCTTTGTCGGCGTCGGCGCGGGCGGAGCGCAGGTGCTGGAAGCCACCTTGCACTACGACGGCAAAGACTCCCGCGCGACGATCAGCGTCGGCCTGCGTCTGTGAGTGGCATCTACGTCCATATTCCGTTCTGCGCCAGGAAATGCGGCTACTGCGATTTCAATGTCTACTCGGGCTACAAAATCGAGAGCCAGAAGCGCTACGTTCTGGCGCTTTGTGAAGAAATCTCCAAAAGAGCCGACGGAAGCACGGTTTCGACCGTGTACATCGGCGGCGGGACGCCCACGCTTCTGCCCTCCGACGAGCTGGGAAAAATTATCTCCGCGCTCCGAGCGGGTTTTAGTATTGAAAAGAACGCCGAAATTACCGTCGAAGCAAATCCCAACGACGCCACGCCCGCGCTTTTCGAGTCCCTGCTCTCTTTCGGCGTGAACCGGCTTAGCCTGGGAGTCCAGAGCTTCGATGATGGCGAGCTTCCGCTGTTAGATCGAACCCACTCCGCACGCCAGGCCGAGGACGCGATCCAGCTCGCTCGGGAGGCGGGCTTTACGAATCTCTCGCTCGATTTGATGTTCGGGCTGCCACGCCAGACGCAAAAAAGCTGGGAGAAAACGCTGCAAAAAGCGCTCTCCCTCAAGCTGCCGCACCTGTCGCTGTACGGCCTGATGATCGAGGACGGCACGGCGTTCGCGGCCCGAAAAGCACGCGGACGGCTTCCGCTTCCCGGCGACGACAGCGAAGCCACGATGCTCGCTCGCGCCCATGCCCTCACGCGCGAGGCCGGGCTGGAGCGCTACGAGATCAGCAACTACGCGATCTCCGAGGAACTTCAGAGCAAGCACAACGCGCTCTACTGGCGCAACGACGACTATTTCGGCTTTGGGGCGGGAGCCTGGAGCTTTTTAGAGGGCCTTCGGGCAAGAAACGTCAAGAAACCGCCCGAGTATGCGCTGGCCGTGAAAGAAAACGGCTGGCCCATCGACGAATCCGAGCGGCTGACTCCCGAGGCGTTTATGGGCGAGACCATTATGCTGGCGCTTCGCACCGTCTGTGGACTGGATTTAGAGAGTTTTTACCGGCGCTTCGGGGTTCGCGCCGAAGAACACTTCGCCCCGGCTATCGAAAAAACCGTCGCGACAGGGCTTTGCTCTCTCACCTCGACGCACCTGTTTCTAACCGAGCGCGGGACATTTCTCGCCAGCGACGCCATGGCCGAGTTCGTGTGAGCTATGTCGGGTAGACCATGACGGGCAGGGCGAGCAGAGCGGTTTCTCCGCTTCGGATCTCCAGCGTGTGCGGGCCGGTGGCGTGGAAGCTGAGCGTGAGCTGAGGAAGCAGCGTGGCGTCGGGCGAGGGATGCGCCTCCTGGCTCGGGACCGTGAAGTTCAGCGCACTCTCCGGGCTGCGCTCGACTCCGTCCGGGCCGCGCAGGTGGAACGTCAGACGCATCGACTGGCCGCGATCCGAGTCCGTCAGTGCGACGCGCAGAAACAGAAGCAGCTCCTCGACGCTCACCGGGAGCGCCGGAAACGAGAAGCCTTCGACCAGCCCCACCAAATCTATCGCGCCGTCCTCGCGCTGGCGCACCCCATCGACGAGCAGCGCCGCTGTGACCGTCATTTTGCTTTTCCCAGCCGCACCAGCCGCACCAGCCGCTGCGCTTGCCAGATCGCCCCGCCCAGATAGAGAAGCGTGAGCGCACCCGCACCCGCCGCCAGCGGAACTAATTTCAATTGGAGCGCCGTGACGCTCAAAAACACAAACAGCCCGACCCCCAGAACGTGCCGGACGATGAAGACTTTGAGCAGAAACCGGGCCTGGATAGCTTTCTTCTGAGCTGTGGTCTGGTTCATCCCTCACGCTCCAGAAGCGCCGCCTGGCGCTCGGCAGACAGCTTCTTCCAGAGCCGGATCGTCGCGCCCTGCGCCACAATCGACGCGATGCCAAAGAACAGCGTCGGGGGCAGCTCTTTTTTAACGATATAGAGCACGGTGAAGACGGTCAGCATCAGAGCGGAGGTGAAGCGCCCTAAAAGTCGGAAGAGATCGGACGGATCGGTAAGCGGTTTTTCCATGAACTTAGCCTCGGGCGCTCGGGGTGCCCAGCGCTCGCACCAGCGCCTCGCCGAACTCGGTGCCCACGGCGAGGGGAAAGTGCTCCAGGTCGTTCTGGCGGGCCAGCTCTGCCAGCCGCGTCCGGAGTTCCTCGGCGGCCCGCAGTCGGTAGCGTCGCCGCTCCTGGACTTCGTCGAGCGCCCGGAACTGACCGCTCTCGACATCGAAAAGCTGGATGGAGTCGTCGGCGCTGTCTTCGAGCGCCGACGGATCGTAGACCTGGAGCAGGACGATCCGGCTGGTGCCGTGCATGAGCGCCTGAAGCCCACGGTCCCAGTGCGGGTCGGAGAAGTCGGAGAGAATGACGAAGATCGAGCGGTCGTCGCCACGTGCCAGTGCGTTTCGGAGCGAGGCGGCAAAGTTGGTGTTTCCGCCGGGCGCGAGGCTTTCCAGGTACTCGGTGAGGGCGTCCAGCGATTCTTTTCCGTGCAGGCTCGGTGCGCGTTTGCCGCGTGCGGGCGAGAACCCGGTCACCCGGACGCGTCGGTAGCGGCCCAGCCCGGCATAGGCGAGCGCCGCCGTCAGCTTTCGGGCGTACTCGAACTTCTCAGACGCGACGGGCGGGGAGTAGCCGGTGAACGTCATCGCGAGCGAGGCGTCTAAAAGCAGGTGCAGCTCGACATCGTACGGCACAAACAGCCGGGCGAATAGCCGCTCCAGTCGTGAGCGCAGCCGACTGTCGGTACTGCGGGTCAGTCGCCAGCCGCCCAGCCCGAGGCGCGGCGGTGTCTCGGACTCGCCCGTGGGCCGAACGGGGCGCTGCCGCCCGCTCCCCGCAGGCAGGGCGTCTAATTTTTGCTTCAGGTCCGGATCGATCAGCATTTTAGTTTCCCCCGGCCCCAATAATGGGGAGTTTTTCCCGGAATGGGGAGTTTCCTCCGCTCGTCTCTCGCTGGCGAAGGAGTATCTACGAAGCCCGGTGCTGTAAACAATCGGGAAATCTCCCTCGCGCAGCCGGGGGAGAACGGAAGCGAGGCACGAGCGCTCCAAGAGGGGGTAGCCCAAGAGGGAATAAAACAGACGATCAGCATCTTCTTTCCTACTGTATCGCACGCTGGGCGTCACTTAAAAAACGCCGGGCATGTTCGGCGTTGGGCGAGGCGGGGTAGCGGCGCAAAAACTCGGAGAAAAGCGGGGCGGCCTGCGCGGGCTGATCCAGCTTTTCGAGCAAGAGTCGCCCGAGTCGGAGCAGGGCGGACTCGGTCTCAGGGGCGCTCGGGTAGGCTTCGACGACCTCGGCGAGAGCGAAGCGAGAGAGTTCCAGCTGGTCGGTCTGCTCGGCAGCCGACGCGATCCTCAGCAGAAGCGCGGGCGTGACGGGAAGCTGGGGCAGGGCTTGCCGGGCGTCGTAGAAGACGCGCACCAGCGCCTCGGGCGGTCCCTGGCGGGCGTACAGCGCGAGGGATTTCTCAAAGTGCAGCCGGGCGTCGGCGGTGCGGCCCACCTGCGGATAGATCAGCCCGAGCGTGTGGTGCAGGCCGGGGTCGTCGGGGGAGTCTAAAAGAAGCCGTCGGTACTGGCTCAGTGCGTCGTCCATCCGGCGCTCTCGCAGCGCTTTTTCAGCGTCCTCGATCCCGTACTCGCGCTTGCCTTCGTCCTTGACGCGGGTGAGATAGGCAAGGCCCGCCCCGAACAAAAATCCGCCGAGGTGTGCAAAATACCCGACATGCGCCCCGCCGTCGTCGCCCGGAGCGCTCCGTAGCTCGCCGACGATGCTCCAGATTTGAATGGCGACGAAAATACCCATCGCGAGGACGGCGGGCATGGGAATGAAGAAAAACCGGACCCGTGTGCGCCAGAACCGAACCGCAAAGACGCCCATCAGCCCGAAAATAGCGCCCGACGCCCCGATAAGCGGCTCGCCGCCGCTCGCCGGAAGCTGGAGCAGCCCGCCCGCCAGCCCGCCCCCGAGGTAGTAGAGCAGGTAGCGTCGCCGCCCGAGAGCTTCTTCCAGGTGGGTTCCAAGCGCCCAGAACCCGACCATGTTCCCGACGATATGCTCCAGCCCGCCGTGCAGAAACTGATGAGTAAGCAGGCTCCACCAGCGAAACGGATGCAGCCCGAGCGCCCCGGCCAGGACCATTTTTTCGTTGCGGGCCATGTCGGTTGCAAAGAAGATCACGACATTGAGAAAGAGAATCAGGGCGCTGACAAACGGAAAGCCATCGAGGCCGCCCCGCCGCCTGCGCATGGGCAAGGGCACGGCGATCAGGGTGAAGAGCACCAGAATAACGATAACGAGAATTAGCAGCGCCGGAGGAATCGAGACGTCTTGAGAGCTGTCCATCGCACTCCATTATACCCCCGCGCCGTTTTGCCGTATAATTCGACCGCAGGACGTTTTATGACGATTTTTTTTCTTGGGACCGGAGCCGCAGAAGGTTTCCCCGCAATCTTCTCGGATGATCCGATCAACCTCGAAGCCAGGCGGCGCGGCGGCAAAGACCTGCGCACACGCTCGACGATTCTCATCGACGGCACCGTGAAGATCGATCTGCCGCCCGACACGCTCTCTCATGTCTTCCGTTACCCGACCCTTCACCTGGCGCGGCTGGAGCACCTGCTCTTCACGCACTCCCACGACGACCATTTCGCGGTGCGGGAGCTTCAGTATCTCTCGCCCAACTTCGCGCCGGACCGCACGGGGAACCTGAACATCTGGGGCACCGACGAGCTGATCCAGAAGCTTCATAGGGAAACAAAAGAGTTTTTTGAGCCTGCCCCGCTGAACTTCCATCCGGTGACGCCATTTTTATCCTACACTGTGGGAAATCTCACGGTAACCCCGATTACGGCACGCCATAAGCGCGATGAGCTTTGCTTGAACTATATTTTGGAGACAAACAACAAACAAGTGCTCTATGCGTCTGATACCGGCTGGTACGACGAGCCGACCTGGGATTTCTTAGAAAAAACAACTCTGGACCTGGTGATCTTAGAGTGTGGCAAGGGAGTTTCGGATAATACCTACGACGGCCACATGAATTTAGACGAATGTGCCCGGTTCCGTGAGAAGCTACTCGCCTCGGGCACGCTTCAGAGCGAAACTCCGGTCTATCTGACCCATATCTGCCACACGGGGCTACTTCTCCACGATGAAATGGTCGAGCGTGCCACGCCCCACGGCCTGCTGGTTGCCTACGACGGCCTGGAAATAACCGTTTAAGCCCGGTTATTCGATCAGCGATAGCAGGGTGTCAGTGAGGGTTTTCAGGGCGCGCTCGTCCATGATCTCCAGGCCGTGAGAGTTCTCGCAGGGGAAGCCGAGCGTGATTCCGTGGGCGCACAGTCCCATCGACTGCCCAATCGACGCATCCGAGCCGCCACGCGACAGCACGGCGCTTTGAATGGTCGGGCGGGCGCGACGAACCCGATGAATCTGCGCGGCGGAGAGCGTCGCAAAGCCGTCCTTGATCCACAGAACCGGCTCGGGCGAGAGCAGGATCGGGGCGTCGGGGACGATAGGAGCCAGCTCCAGCGCGATGCAGACCTCGGGCCGGTGCTGCCCCAGCACCCAGAGCGCGCCCTCGCCCCCCGTCTCCTCGCTCACGCTCGCCACAAAAAGAACCCGCCCCCCGGCCTCTTGTTTCTGCCCCCTGGCCCCCAGTAATGGGGGGAAGTTGGCGATGGCGAGCAGCCAGGAGACTAAATCGGCGCGGTCGTCTAAAAACGGTCCGGCGATTTTATGGTTGCCCAGGCGGGTCAGCTTTCTGCGGTCCGGGCCGAGCACGACGCGGTCACCGATCTCCGGCTCGCCCTGGAAAAACCGAACACGGGCGTCGTCGAAGGTCAGGGCGTGGCCCGCGCTGTCTTTGGAGATATTCGCGCCGGTAGCTTCGGTATGAATTCCGCCAAAGCTTAAAACTCCGGGGATTTTTGTGCCGTCCGTAGAAAGAATCTCGACGACGCTCTCGCCCCACTTGAACGGCTTCACCCCGCCCAGCGGCGCGACGCACGCCTCGCCCTCGCCCGTGAAGCCCGTAATGATCAGCGCGATCTCGTCTAAATGCGCCGTCACGACGATGCTCGGTTTCTCGGAGCCGACCAATAAATTCCCCCTGGCATCGGTCCGGTGGGGGATTTGCAGCGCGTCCAACCGGGTTTTGAGAAAGTCGCGGACAGCGTCTTCCTGGCCGGGTGGACCGGGCAGAGCGAGGAGTTCTTCGAGCAGACCAACAGGATCGAGCGACATAGCCCCAGGTTCGCCACCACGCGGTACAATGCCTCCCGGTGCCCCGTCACGACAAGATTCTTAATTTTTTCATCGGAGTGATCGATGCGGTCGGGTTTCCGCTCGGCATTGCGTTCTTCTCGCTCCAGACGATTCTCCCGGCGTTTCTGGAGCGCTGCGGCGCATCGACGGCGACGGTCGGGGCGCTTTCGGGGCTGTCGAGCTTGCTGATCCTGGCTCCGGGGCTGCTCGTGGTCGGGGCGCTGGGCCGCAGGCCCTATCTCAAGGGCTGGCTGTTCTGGGTGGCGCTGATCGAGCGGCTCTGTCTCTTGCCGCTGGCGTTTCTTGCGCCGCTCTGGGGCCGCACCCAGCCGAAGCTTCTGATCGTCGCGACCTTTTTGTGTTTCTCGGGGCACAGCCTGTCGATGGGGTTCAATATCCCGGCGTACTGGACCGTGATCGCAAAGACCATTCCTCAGCACTGGCGCGGGCGGATGTACGGGCTTGCGGGCGGGATCGCGGGTATCTGCACGCTTTTTACCGAGCGGCTTCTAAGCACTACGGTTCTGGGCGGCCCGAGCGGGGGCTTTCCCGATGGCTTCGGGCGGGGCTTTCTGATCGGGTTTGTGATTCTCACGGTGAGCATTCTGCCGTTTCTCTGGATGCGCGAGCCACGGGCCGAGCCGAACCGGGAGGGAGGGCTGAAGCTGGCCGATGCCTGGATGCTCTGGCGCTCGGACGCCCGACTTCGGCGACTGACGCTCTCACAGGCGGTCTTTTTGCTCACGCAGGCTGCCGCGCCGTTCTTCATATTGCTTGCAGGGCGTCGCTTCGGGAAAAACCCGGTCGAGCTGGCACTGTTCACGGCGGTGGCGGTCTTCACGGGGGCGCTGGGGAGTTTGGTCTGCGGCTGGCTGGCGGACCGCTGGGGGAACCGCCCGGTGACGGCGCTGGCGTGCGCTCTCGGCGCGGCGACGTTTGCTCTGGCCCTGCTTGCACCGACGAGCCTGATCTTTGCGGGCGTCTTCGCGCTCTGGGCGCTCGCAACCGCTGGCGTCGATGTGGCCGCGAATAACTTGATGATGGAGCTGGCGGGAGACTCGGCGAAGATTCCGCTGTACTCGTCGGTGTACAACATCGTCCGCGCCGCGCCCCGGACGCTCGCTCCGTGGCTGGGCGGCCTTATGGTCGGGCTGGTGGGCTACGCGCCGGTCATGGCTTTTGCGGGTCTATCGGCTCTTGCGGCACTCTATCTGATGCGCGAGCGGTTCGTAGGGACCGATTAGCTCGTCGGGGATCAAGTTACCCTATCCAAACTGTAGGTCAAGAGGCAACTGCATTTGCATTTACCTCTGCCCGACATCGGGAAGTGATGATTGCACATGCAACCATCGCTTCCCCACGTCGGAAAGCCTTACTTGCATGTGCATTTGCCTCTGCCCGTCGTCGGGAAGCCTTACTTGCACGTGCAACCATCGCTTCCCCACGTCGGGAAGCCTCACTTGCACGTGCATTTGCCTCTGCCCGACGACGGGAAGTCTTACTTGCATGTGCAACCATCGTTGCTCCGTCTCCAGGCTTGCCAGCGCGGTCGCGCCACAGCGACCGGGGCACCGGGTACACTGATTTATGGCAATCCACTGGCAGAGCCTGCGCTGGGACATCCGCGCAACCGGCACGGGCGGCCCCGGCCCGAATCGCTGGGACGCACGCAACGTCCAGGTGGACCTCGCGGGCGACCTGCGCCTCGGGTTGGTCAAGCGAGGCGGCCTGTGGACGTGCGCGGAGCTTTCCACGCAGCAAAAAATAGGCTTCGGCACCTACGACTTCGACCTGATCGCCCGGCCTGATAAATTCGTCCCGCAGCTCGTGCTGGGGATTTTTCCGTACACGCTCCCCGAGGTCGGGCCGGACACGACCAACGAGATCGATATCGAGTTTGCCCGCTGGGGCGACCCGAAAAACCCCGTGGGAAACTTCACGGTCTGGCCCTCCGTGAAAGAGCCTGGGCTGGAACAGACCTCGCACACCTTCCCGGTAGTTCTCAGCGGCGACTACACCAGCCATCGGTTCGTCTGGACCCCGACCGAAGTCCGCTTCGAGTCGCGCCACGGCCACGGCGGAGCGGGCGAGCTGATCTCAAGCTGGCGCTTCGCCCCATCTGAACCGCTGAAGAGAATCCCGCAAAAGCTGCTCCCGCTGCACCTCAATCTCTGGCTCTTTGCGGGAAAAGCCCCGTCCGACAATCGCCCCGTCGAGGTTGTTTTCCGGCGCTTCAAATACACGCCGTAAGAGCCTTCCCCCTGTCCCCCGTGCGGCACGGGGGCGAAAGTGAAGCCGAGGCACGAGGCGAAACGCTTCGGGGGACAGAAAACGCCCCGCGAAGTCTCGCGGGGCGTTTATTTTAGAGAGAACCTGGAAGAAACTACTTGCGGCGGCGCAGAAGCGCAACGCCCGGAAGCAGCGCAAGCCCGATCAGCGCAATCGTCCCCGGCTCCGGCACAGCGGCAGAGGCGAAGCTTGCTGTTGCCGTCAAGTCGTCGAGTGCCAGACCGTGGTCGTTACCGGTGTTGTTCAAATCCGTCCAGCGAACCCAAATCTCGCTACCGGAAGGAACGGTCGTTGTAATGGTTCCCGAAAGGCTCTGGGTCGAGATCGGGGCGGTGACGCCTGCAGCTCCTGTCGCCGTTCCCGTGTCCAGGACGCTGAAGTCCAGAGCGCCGAGCGCTGTCCAGCCTGCCGCCGCGTTGATGGAGCCAGCGCCTGCGGTAAAGACTTGAAACTCAAATGTTAGCGCCTGTGCAAGAGTAACTGCGCCGCCTGTGCGCCATTGTTCACCGGTGTAGTTGATCGCCAGGCTGAGAAGATTGTTTGTGTCAGTATTGACGAATCGGAAACCATAGTTGAAGTTTCCTGGCGTTCCCGAGGCAACAGAGCCGAAAGCACGCTCCGTCGAGGGAGCCGTATTGTCTCCGAAACTGTAGAGCTGGCCAGAGTTTGAGCCGCCATTGCCCGGTCGGTAGTTCGCCACAGCGGGGAAACCGACACCTGCAGATTTTGCGGCGTAGAGTCCGGCGATGGTGGAGTTATCCGTCCAGGGAGTATCCGTGTTCAATGGAGCATTTGCCAGGCTATCGAAATTCTGGGTATAGGTCGGTGTACCCGTCGCCAGGCTGATCTGGGCATGGGTGTTGGTCCCGAGAAGAACGAGGGTGGCGAGGAGGCCGAGGCGCGAGGCGGTTTTCTGGATGGTCATAGATTCTCTTTCACGGTGCAAAGCCGCCACGCCACTGAGACGCTCTGCGGGTAACGAGCCGAGTATATCCCGGCAAGCCTACCAGGGCAAGTTAAATCCAGGTGAAATTTCTCTCTCTGCCCTATTTTTTTCGGCGACGGAGACCGATAATGCCCGCCCCGGCCCCCAGCAGGAGAAAAACAAGCGATCCCGGCTCGGGCGCGGCGACGGTGGGCATGCGCTCCAGGCCGCGCAGAGCAGTGTTGGTCGCACCCGTCGCGAGGGTGGTGAAGGTCGCGCTCGCGCCCGTATCGCTGACGCTCACCAGGCGGTTGTCGGTGGTGATCCCAAACAGCGTGGTCGGGCCGGAGCCAGGAAGCCCGGTCAGGCCGCGCAGCCCCACGGTCGCGCCGGTCAGGGTGTAGTCGAGGCTCCAGGACGCGCCGCCAAAGGTCCATTTCTGAATCCCGCCACCCGAGGCCGTCGCGCGGTCGTCGGCGACAAACAGCGTGCTGGAGTCGGCGAACCAGAAGTCGTGGGTGCTCTGGGTGCCGGTGAAGCCCGAGAGAAGCGCCGAGGCCTGGCCGCTCGCAATCGGGATGCCCGCGCCCACGGTGCTGACACCCGCAAAGCCTGCCGCTGCGCCGCCGATGTAGAGCTGGCCGCCGAAGATCTCCACGCGTCGCAGGTTCGTGGGCGTGGTGCTGAGCTGCGTCGAGGCACCGCTTCCGCTCAGCGTCGTCGCCTGGACCCCGCCGCTGCCGCCCACGGCCCAGACGTTGGTGCCGTCGGTCACCGCGCCGCGAATGGACTGGCCCGAGAACGCCGTCGTGAACCTTGTGGACGAGTCAATCGTACCCGTGGTGAGGTCCAGAACGCCGACCACCCGGTTGACGCTCGCTGTGGTCGTCGTCGAGATGCTCGCCGTGCCCGTGGCCGCATCGTAGCCGCCGAAGCTGACATAGCGTCCGTCGGGGGAGATCGTCAGGCCGCCTTCTGCCGTCGAGGTTCCGTTCATCACCATCCGCAGGTTCGACCCGCTGGTCGTCGTCGGAACCGCGATGCTCTGGATCGGAGCGCCGCCCGAGGGAGCGTACTCGTCCAGAAACAGTGCCGTCCCCGCCGAGCTGAGCGCCGCCGCACCCGTCCCGACCCGAAGCACGACGATATTCCCCGGAGTGATGGGCGCGGCCTGGGCCAGCGTCACCAGACTGAGCAGCGCAAGAATGCCCCAGAAACGTTTCATAGCCGGGATTGTACCGCAAGTTTGCCAGGTACACTGCCCTCATGTCCTCAGGAACCCTGACGCTTCCCGGTCCCGACGAGCTGGACCTCGACGCGACGCTCTCCAGCGGTCAGCTCTTTCGCTGGACGCGCGACTCCGAGGGCGTCTGGCGCGGCTGGCACGGCGACTCCAAACTTCAGCTTCACCAGAGCGACCTTGCGCTGCACTGGGACGCCCCCTCCGAAGTTATTGTGCGCGACTTTCTCCGCCTCGACGACCTGGACCTGACGACTCACGCCGAGCGCTGGGCAAGGGCAGATAGCGCGTTCGCGGAGGCCTGGGCGCTCCAGCCGGGCGTCCGAATCTTGCGGCAAGACCCCCACGAGTGCTTTTTCTCGTTTCTGTGCGCGTCCGTGGCCCCGATAGCCCGAATCTCGTCGATGCTGACGGCTATTGCCCCGAAAGACGCCCCGTTTCCCTCGGCCCAAAACCTCGCAACGCTTTCTGAAGAGAAACTCAGGGCGTATGGGCTGGGCTTTCGCGCCCCGAGAGTGTGTAACGCGGCAAAAGCTCTGGTAAAATCCCCACCCGAGACGCTGAACTCTCTTCGCGGGCAGCCCTTAGAAGAAATCGAAGCCGCGCTCACGGATTATTCGGGGGTCGGGCGCAAGATTGCGGGCTGCATCGCGCTGTTCTCCCTCGACGCCGACGGTGCCGTGCCCGTGGACACCCATATCTGGCAGATCGCGCTCGCTCGCTACACCCCCGAGCTTCGCGGAAAATCCCTCACCCCGGCCACCTACCAGCGCGTCGTCGATGCGTTTTTCACACGCTTCGGCGAGAGGGCGGGCTGGGCGCAGCAAATTCTCTTCTACCGCCGCGCCGTCGGCCAAAAATCAGGGTAGAATTGGGCTATGGGCGTATTTGAATCCAACGAAAAAATTACAACAAGTACAACGAAGCAGTTTGCAGAACTGGAAATGCTCAAAGGTGTGCTGGAATCGCTTTCCGTTAATTATGAGGTAGTTTTTAAGAATTGTATTATTGTACTGAGTCCAAGCGGGGAGTATCAAGTAGTTTTTGAAATTTTCTCGCCAGGGGGAAGTCAGAAAGAAATGTTTCAGCGATTGATGTTCTATCAAAATCATGAAATTAAGGAATTTTATGCTTATGACCCGAACGACTTCGAGCTTTCTGTTTTGATTCATACGGAAGTGGCAGGTTTTGAGCCGGTGATACCCTCGGATGGATTTGTGAGTCCGCTTCTCGGGATTATGTTCTCGGCACCTGGTAATAGCCCCTGGGTGCTCTTTCGGCCCGATGGTGAGGCGTTTGTGAGCTACATCGCGCTCATGGCTTCCCGCAACGACGCCCGCGACCAGGCGGCTCGCGAGAGTGAGCGTGCCGAGCGGCTGGCGGCGCGGCTCAGGGCAAACGCATTTGGATTTTGCGTCACTGGTCCCGTGGAATAAATTCCCGGCTACGACTACGAATTCGACCTTCAGGACGCAAGCGTCCCTCGTCGAATCAAAGAATTTCTAAGAATTTCTAAGATTCGACAAACCGAGCTGGCGAGGTGCAGGTCGAATTCGTAGCTATAGCCACGAATTTA
>JANLTX010000025.1:0-36868 GCA_031363095.1 Armatimonadota bacterium
CAGGGCAAACGCATTTGGATTTTCTTTCCGCGCCGCCGTCGAATAAATTCGCGGCTACAATCACAAATTCAACCTTCAGAAAGCGAGCGATAGGTGCGCGGCGCACCATCGCGCTTTCCTCGTCGAATCAGTCTATTCGACAAACCGAGCTTGCGAGGTGCAGGTCGAATTTGTGATTGTAGCCGCGAATTTATTCGACGGTAAAAGCACAGCAAATATCAACAAATATAATCAACAGCAAGACAGATTTCAAATGCGTTTGCCCTGTCGTTTCATCTCCAGGACGCCGCGTCGTCCTGGATATTTCCAGAAATTTCGGGGTGTTTCGAAACTTTGGGTTTTGGGGAGTATCTAACCAGGTGTTGGTTATTTGTTTCAAGGAGTTCTCCCATGGAGCGCGGATTGTTACTGTTGGTTTTCGTCGTCGGGGTGGTGTTGTGCGGGATTTCGGTCGGGTTGCCGCCGCGCCGGAAGCTTGCGGTGCCAAAGACAAATCTGTGGCGGGTGCTGGCGCTGGCGCTCGGGGCGGCGCTGTTGACGGTGCCGTCGGGCGGGTACTTCGGCCTCGGTGGGCAGCTCGGGATCGGGTGCGCTCTCGGGGCGCTCGGAGCGGGGCTGGGTGTCTATCTGTCTTCGGAGCAGACCGATGTCTGGCGTCGGCGCGTCTCGGGGGTTGGGCCGGTATTTCTCGTCTTGCCCCTGGTGCTTCTGTTTTTTCGTAGCTCGCTTTTTGATGCGCTCGGCGGTGCTCTGCTCGGCTGGCTCGGTGTCGGGTTTCTGGTCGGGGCGGAGCTTTCGGCGCTCGCATTGCCCGCCGTGCTCCTCGCCGGGGTCGGGATCGCGGGCTACCGGGGCGCTCCGGCGGGCGAGATGGCGGCGCTCTTGCTTCTCGGCGCGGGCGCAGTGCTGTTCTCTCTGCTCACAAAGCTCTGGCCGGGCTGGAAGGGCTGGCTCGCGTTCGGGTTATTTTTTGCCCTCGAAGCGCACTGGCTCGTTACCAAGGTCGCGCCGGGCGACGGCAAGCTTTTCTGGGCCGTGGTCGCTGGAAGCGTGCTTGCCGTTGTGCTACGAAATCTCCCTCGCGAGGGAGAAAGCTCCCCATTATTGGGGCTGGGGGAAAAGCGAAGAATTCTGCCGCTGCTTCTGGTGCTCGGCGGGCACGTGGTCGGCTCGCACCTGGGCGGCGCGTACGGCGCGACTCTGCTCACTGTGGCGCTGGTCGTTGTCAGCATCGCTCTGTTCGAGGATTTTGATGTAATCGCGCTCGGGCTGGCGGCAGTGTTAGTTCTCTATCGCTGGCTGCCCCTGCGCTGGCCGGAGCTACGGATGGGCTTCACGGATCACCACGCGCTGCCAGGGCTTCTGGTCGGGGCGCTCTTGCCGGGGCTGACCAGAGAAACCGAGCGGGGACGGCTTGCGGGCGGGGTTCTGGTCGGCGTTGCCGCAATCGCGGCGCTGACGCTTCTCGGGACAAAGGCCGCGCTGCCGCTGGGCGTCGGGCTGGCGCTGGGCGTTCTGAATCTGCGGGCGTCGCTGGCACTCGCGCTCCTGGCGCTGGCGGCTTTGATCCAGTTCGCCGGGCACGTGCTTCCCGTGATCGAACTCGGGCGGGTGGTTCGCGCAGAAGTGCTGGCGGGCCTTGCCGTGCTGGGCGCAGGAGCCTGGCTTATTTTACACAAAGAGAGCGACGAGGCTCTATGAAACTCTCGCAGAAAATCGCGTCGGGAGTCTCGGTGCTCGCCCTCGGTGGGCTGGCCGGGTTTCTTCTTTCTCAAGAGCCAAAAACCGGGGGCGTCGCCGGGACGGTTGTTTTGAAGCGCGAGCAGACCCGGCTCGGCGGCGCAGAAGTCACGCTCTACCCTTCCGGCGACGAAGGCAGCGACGAGAGCTTCACCGCCCGAACCGACGTCCACGGTAAATTTATTTTTCGTAACGTGCCCATTGGGACGTATCAGCTCAGCGCGAGCGGCGAGCATCATCGCAGCCAGGATCGGCCTATCGAGGTTCACGAAGCGAGCGTGAGCCGGGCAGAGATCGAGCTGACCCGCTCGCAGCCGGACCTGAACGTCGCCGAGGCGCGTCAGCCGGTTTTTACGACCCGTGAGACCCCGTTTCTGCCCGTCCAGGGCTTTGCACAGCCCGGCGACACGCTGAAAATAACGCTCTGGCAGACAAAGCTCTCGAAAACCCTGAAGCAGACCGGAGCCAGCGAGGCGCTCCAGCGAATGACCAGCACGTTCGAGGGCGCACTCCCCCAGTTTCCCGCGCCGCTCCAGGCCACAAGCCCCGAGCGTATCGGGTCCACGAAAATAACGGTGGGCCGCACCGACCGCGAGGGGTTTTTCGTCCAGCGCTTGAAGCTGCCCATGAAAAACAAAACCCACGGACTGTACCTGGTGCAGGTCGAGCAGGGGCCGAAATCGGTCTGCTCGTGGGCGCTCGTGACCGATACGGCACTGATCCTGAAGACCGCGCCGGACGGAACTGGGCTGGCCTATGTCACCGATCTCACGAGCGGGCAGCCCGTGGCCGGGGCGCAGGTCGGGGCGCAGAAAACCGACGCCGACGGCCTGGTTCGACTCTCTCAAAGCACGGGACGACTTCTGGCAACTCGGGGCGACGACGAAGCGACGCTCTCGATTCCGGCAGCCCGCACCGAGAACCGGGGCGCTCTCGTGATCCATGCCTGGACCGACCGGACGATCTACCGGCCCGGTCACACGGCGTCGTGGAAAGCCATGCTCCGAACTCGAACCAATCAGGCGCTCGCCGTGCCCGCGCCGATTCCTGCCGTGGTCACCGTTTTAGACGCACGCGGCGGCGAGGTCCAGAAAGAGACCCTCACCACGAGCGGCTCCGGGGCGCTCTCGGGGAGTTTTTCGATCTCGCCAGAGGCCGAGACGGGCGAGTTCACGCTCAAGATCGAGGCCGGGGGCGAGACAGCGACGAAAGACATCACGGTGGCGGCCTATCGCAAGCCCGAGTTCGAGACCGAAGCGACGCCCGCAAAGTCCGCCTATCTTCGCGGCGAGACGGCGGAGTTCTCGGTGGCCGCTAAATATTATTTTGGAGCGCCCGTGGCCGGAGCGAGTGTCACGTGGCAGATTTTTCGGGAGGGTGACTGGGCCGCGCAGCTTTTTGAGCCGAGCCTGGCGTCCGACCTCGACGACACGGAGATCGAGTCTTTGCAGGGCGGCTATCTCGGGGAGCAGGTCGCCGAGGGCAAGGGAGTGCTGGACAGCAGCGGTCGGCTGAGCGTCCGGGTTCCCGTAAGTTCCAAAGAGGGCGCAGCCGCCGTCGAGCGGTTCACTCTCACGGCGACGATCACCGATCCGAGCAAGCGCACGAGCCAGGCGGAGACCTCGGTGCGGGTCGCGTCGGGGAACCTGATTCTCTCGGTGCAGCCCGAGGGCTACATCGCGACGCCCGGAAAACCGACGCAGGTTCTGGTGCAGGCGACCGACTTGAACGGCGTCGTGCAGGCAGGCGTCGCGGTGGAACTCCAGCCCGCGCAGGTTCGCTGGGACCAGAAAACCGAGAAGCGCACCGAGACACGGCTTGGCCCGGTGCTTCGCGGCACGACCGGCCCCGACGGGCGTGCGGCGCTTCCGCTGACGCCCACAAAGTCGGGCGAGCTGCGACTCACGGCGTCGTCCGGGAGCGTCCAGGGCGTCGGGAGTATCTATGTTTTAAGCGAGACAGAGAGCGAAGAGAGCTACGCCGGGGCGAGCCGCGCGGTGACGCTGCTCACGGACAAGCGCTCCTACAAACCCGGCGACACGGCGAGCGTTTTAGTAAGCGCCGCCCGGCCCGGCCAGAGCGTCCTGGTCACGGTCGAGGGCGATGCGCTCCACGAAACGCAGCTACTTCGGCTGAGTGGGCGCACGGGAAAGCTGACGCTTCAGGTTCGCCCGGAGTGGGGGCCGAACGTGACGCTCGCAGCCTGCTCGGTGCGCGAGAAATCGCTGGAGCAGAGCCAGGTTCCGCTGCGCGTCTCGATGCCGACGCGCGAGCTTTCGGTAAAAATCACGCCCGAGAAACCCGGCTACGGCCCCGGCCAGAAGGCACGTTTCACGGTCCAGCTCACCGACGGCGACGGCAAGCCTGCGCCCGGCGAGCTAAGTTTCTCGCTGGTGGACGAAGCGATCTACGCCCTGAAGCCCGACGACCCGAAAGACCTGAAAAAAGCGTTCTACCCACGGCGCTTCAACGCGGTCGAGACGCGGGCGAGCTTCGAGGTGACGTATCTCTCGGGCGAGAGCAAGAGCGGTCCCAAAATCGCACCGCGCCGGAAGTTTCTGGACACGGCGCTCTGGCTCCCGGCTGTGAAAACCGATGCCAGCGGAAAAGCTGTCGTCGAAGCCCGGCTTCCCGACAACCTCACCGCCTGGCGTGCGACGGCCCGTGCGGTTACCTCTGAGACAGCCGTTGGCTACGGCGTCGCGAAAATCACCACCACAAAGCCGTTTTTTGTGCGGCTGGAGACGCCCCGGTTTCTGGTCTCGGGCGACGCGACGCGGGCGCTGGCGCTGGTCCACAACGACACCGGCCAGAGCCAGAGCGTCACGGTGGAGCTTTCGGGTCAGCGGCAGAGTTTGAACGTCGCGTCGGGCGCGATTGGAAAAGCCACGTTCCCGCTTTCGAGTGGCGGCCCGCTCTTGCTGAAAGCCTGGACCGACGGCGAGAAATTCACGGACGCCATGGAAGTGAGCTTGCCGAGCCGTCCATTCGGGCGCGAACTCACCGTAAGCAAAGCTGGGATCGGGGATTCGACGTTCACACTCGACACCGACCCGCGTGCGATTCCCGACTCACTCGGCCTGGAGCTGAGCGTCGCGCCGGGCGTTCGCGAATCCCTGGACGATGCCCTGAAGTATCTCTCGGAGTACCCGTATGGCTGCGTCGAGCAGACCACGAGCCGGTTTCTGCCCGCGCTCGTTCTGGGCCGCACCGACGAAAAACGCGTCCGCGATGGCCTGACCCGGCTGCGCAAGCTCCAGCATTCGAGCGGCGGGTGGGGCTGGTGGGAAAACGGCGAGGACGACCCGTGGATGACGGGCTATGCACTCCTGGCCGAGATCGAGGCCTCGAAGCGCGGCTATGCGGCGCAGACCAAAGAGTCCGGCCTGCGCGGCATCGAAGCCGCCCGCAAGCTTCTTGCCCCTAACCCCAATAATGGGGGACCATCTCCCCCGTTACCGGGGGTTGGGGGGCAGGATAGCCGGGGGGCGGGGGCCGGGCGAGGACTGCTTGCCCTCGCGCTCGCACGGGCGGGTGAGGGCGGCTCCGTCGTGAGCGTGCTCCGAAAGCTCGATCCGAAGAAGCTCACCGACACCGAGCTTGCGCTCTGGACGCTGGCCGCCGTCGAGGCGAAGAAAGACCCCGGCGCGATCTGGCCGGAGCTTCAGCGCCGTGCCGTGGTCAGTGGGGCGCTGCTCTCGTGGCGAGCGGGCGAGCGCGAGCCGGAAAGCTCGGACCGGATGGCGACCGCGCTCGGCCTGCGGGCACTGCTAAAAATGAACCCGACCGATCCCCGCGCGGACCGGGCGATGCGCTGGCTGCTCACCTCAAGAACGGGCGACGGTTTCGGGTCCACCCGCGACACGGCGTTCGTTCTGCTGGCTCTGAGCGAGTGCGCTCTTCCGGCGAACGTTGTCTCTACCCCCCCGACCGCAAGCGTCAACGGTGTGAGCGTCGCGCTGAAGTTGCAGCCGGGCGGCGGCTTTCGAGCACGGGCTTTGGCGTCCGCACTTAAGCCCGGAAGCAACCGGGTTGAGCTTGCCCACGCAGAGTTCTGGCGCGTGCAGCTCTCTCAGGTGGTCGGAAAAGACGCGACTAAGGGCGAGATCTCCCCGGTGGTGCCCGAGGGAGTTATTGTCGAGCGGGATTTCTTGAAAGAAAGCGACGAGCGCCCGACGACCCGATTCGCCCAGGGCGAGGGGGTCCGGGTTCGTTTGACCCTGACGGTTCCGAAAGAGCTGGAGTACGTGCTGATCGAGGACGCGTTTCCGGCAGGTTTCGAGCCGACCGAGCGCGGCACCGCCGAGACCGAGTCGTCCGGGTCGTGGGAGTTCTGGTACGACAACATCGATGTTCGCGACGACCGAATCGCCGTGTTCGCGAGGCGCTTGAAACCTGGAAAGCACGTCTTCACCTACCATCTTCGGGCGCAGACACCGGGAAGCTTCGGGGTTCTGCCCGCAACGCTCGCCCCGATGTACGTCGAGGACTTCGTGGCGGCGTCGCGCGGGGCCACCGTCGAGGTGCGCGAGTGACCCCCCCGGCCCCCAGTAGTGGGGGAGAAATCCCCCTGTTACCGGGGGCAAGGGGGGCATTATTGGGGTTAGGGGTCTTAGCGGCGCTTGGCGGGCTACTCTATCTCAACGTCCGGCCCGCGCCCGTCGCTCTGAGCGGGGTGCGCCTCGGAACCTACGCGACGAGCCTTGCCGGGCGGACGCCAGGGCAGCGTCACAACGCGCTCCGGGCAGCCTCGCAGCTCAACGATGCCGTGATCCTGCCCGGCGCGACCCTGAGCTACAACGGGCGGGTGCGGGCCTGGGCGAGCGAGCCGGGCTACTGGAAAGCGCCCGTTTCGTACGCGGGTGCGATGACGCTCGCGGTCGGCGGCGGCGTCTGCCAGACCTCCTCGACGCTCTACAACGCGGCGCTTCTGGCGGGCCTGGAAGTCGTCGAGCGCCACCCGCACACGGCGCTCCCGCGCTACGTCCCGCCGGGCCGCGATGCCGCCGTCGCGTATCCGGGGATCGACCTGAGAATCAAAAATCCGTACAAATTCCCCGTGCGCATCCAGGCCAGGCACGAGGGCGAGAGCTTGATCGTCACGGTTCTGGGCACACGTCCGAGTGCTACCGAAACCTCGGTTCGCACCCAGCTTCTTGCCATCTCGCCGTCCGAGCGCCGCGTCGGAAGCGGCCAGCGCTTCCGTCGGACCCGGAGCGCCCCCGGCTGCCGCGTGGTTTCCTGGCGCATCTTCACCGAAAGCAGCAAAGAAGTTCGCCGCGAGCGCCTCGCCGACGACACCTACGTCCCGCTGGATCAACTTCTCTCACTCTAAAAATGAATAAAAGGACAAAAATTGTTGTACTTCTCGTTCCTGTTGCTACAATACTGCTCACAGGGGGCATTGACCTGAATAATGTGCGTGCTCAGAATGCTAAAACGAGAGTGTCAGTGCCTAAAGCTGTGTTAATGAGCGATACAAGACTGGAGCGAGTTCCTGGAGCTATTGAGAGAGATCAGCGTCAGGGGGCGCTTCACAACGAGGCTCTGAAGCTACTCGCGAAGTCGGAGTGGAAGTCAGCGCAGCTCAAGCTTCAGGAGGCAATCGCGGTCGATCCTGGTTCGGCGATCCCGCCTCTGTATGCCGATCTTGCAACCGCGCTCAATGCCCAGGGACACTCAAGAGAGGCTCTTGCAGCGATGCGGCAGGCTTTCTTTGGCAAATCAACGGGAATGGAGAACCATCCGGAGGCTCTGATTCGCTATGCAGCCATTGCCGAGAAAGTAGGGGAAAAGCAAGAAGCGTATCGGGCGTATCTACAGGCGGTTACGGCAGGCAGCGCTGTCAATAGTGATTTTTCAGGCAGTGTTCCGAGAAACCCGACTCAGGCTCAGGTCAAAGCGCTTGCCCATGTTGCTGTGGGTCAAGAAAAACACCGCATGTCGGACGATAAGTCAGCGGAAGAGAGCTTTCGTCAGGCTTTGTCTGTTGATCCGAAGTGTGCGCTTGCCCATTTGAATCTGGCGACGGTCTTACCGCACAACGAAGAAGCTCTGGAGCACTTTAACCAGGCAGCGAAGCTGGGTAGCCCTGCAATTCGCCAGTTCTCCCGGTCAAAGGCGGAAGACATCGCGGCACAAGTTCGGCAAATCCGAAATAAAACGCGATAGCATAAAATAAAAAAGCCCCCGGCAAAACGAATCTCGCCGAGGGCTTTTTTATTACTTACTTCTTCGGGTTCAGCGCGTTGTCGATCATGACGAGGCACTCTTCGAGGTGAAGCTTTGTGGACCGGTCGGCGGACTTGGTCAGGTTGCCCTGGATAGAGGCCCGCACTTCCTTGATCGCGCCACGGACCTGCGCCCGCGTCTCGCCCGAAATCGCAACCGGGAGGAACTGACGCACCAGATTTGCTGGAATCCCCGCCGGAAGCTGGACCGCCGGTGGCGGCGTGGTGTCGAGCTTGGCGGCCAGAAGATTCACGTAGGCTTTCTGGAGGTTTCTACGGTACAGATCGACGCTCACCTTCGGGCTGGCAAGCTCGGTGAAGACGCCCTTGCGCAGGTCGTCTAAAAGCTCGCCCAGCGTGTAGGTGCTTGCGCCCAGCTTTGATTCGGCCTCGTGCATGCGACGCAGACGGTTTTCTTGAAGCAGGCTGTTGAGCACCCGCGTCTGGTCCGACTGAATCGACTCCGGCTTGCCCGACGACTGGATCTTGCCGAGAATGCTCTCCGGGAAGAAGACCTGCGCGGGCTTCAGAACCGCCTCGGTGAGCAGCGCGACGGCCCGCTTCTGCTTTTCTTTGGGCACCGGGACATAGTTGACTTTCTCGCCCTTGCCCGCGTGGTACTCGGTCTCGGTGATCCCGCCGACGATGGTCACGACGTGCCCGATCTCGCGGCTGCGCTGGCCGATGACTTCCTGGTAGGTCGCGGTAAGCAGCGAGTAGTCGTCGCCCGGTTTGGTCGTGGCGCTCTCTAAATAACCCATCACGCGCTGAAGGTTTAAAAGCCCCAGCCGGGTCGCCTCCACGCCGTCGTCGCTCAAATCCTCGGTCTGGCGGCCCGGATCCTCGCCCGACGGATCGCCGAAGCGAAGCTGCGGGTTGGTAATCTGCTGCTCGGCGAGCTTGTTGAGATAGACCTTCTCGCCCTCTGGAGTCGCGGCGGCAGGCAGCGGCTTGTAGCCCCACTCGACCGCAAAATGATCGTACAGACTGACCTTGGGAACCAGGTTCACCTTGTCGCCGGGCTGGGCGACGTAGTTATTTCGGGCATAGTCCATGATCGACGGCGCGGTGCCGTACTTGGCGGTCCAGGCCGGGTCGCGAAGCTGCTGGATCGAGACCGACGAGCTGGACTTCATGTTGTGCGGGAAGCCAAGCGTGTGCCCGATCTCGTGCGTAACCACATAGCCGATGAGCTTGCCCATGAGGTCGTACGGAAGAGGTAGCTTCTTGGCGCGTGGATCGCTCGGACCGGCTTGAACGAAGTACCAGTTCTGCGCGAGATTCATGACCTCGTGGAACATCTTGGGGCTACCGTTCAGAATCTCGCCCGTGCGCGGGTCGGTGATCGACGGCCCATACGCGTTGCCGACGCCCGACGGCAGCCAGCGAATCACGGTGTAGCGAATGTCGCCCAGCTCGAACTCGGGGTCTTCCTCATGCGACGGGATCTCGCGGCACACCACCGCGTTCTTGAAACCCGCTTTCTCAAACGCCGGGTTCCACGCCTCGACGCCTTCTTTGACGAACTTCTTCCACTTCTCGGGAATCTCCGGCCCGAGATAGTAGGTGATCGGCTTGATCGGCTCCGAGAGGGCCGCGCTCGGGTCTTTTTTCTCTAAACGCCAGCGGTTGATGAACGTCACTTCTTTGACGCGGTTCTCCGGGCCGCCCAGCTCGTTGTAGCTACTGGAGAAAAAACCGACCCGGCTGTCGGCCAGGCGCGGCTTCATGGGTTTCTCGGGCAGGAGAATCAGCGAGTGGGTGATCTGCTGGGTATTGGACGGCGCACCAGGGACGGGCGCACCGACAGTTCCGGTGATAACCGCCGTGATATTGGTTTTGTAGCTGACTAATTTGTCGATAAAGGTTCGGCTGGGATCGAAGCGTAGCCCGCTCATCTCGCCGTAGAGCACGCTCTTGGCATCGATGACCATCGCGTCGTCTTTGCCGTAGGTGAGAATGTCGTAGACCGCCAGGATCGGCTCGATACGGCCTTTCTCCAGCGCCCGCTTGACATCCCCGCGCTCGTCGTCGGCGCGCCAGTCATAGCTGATGGCCCGCAGAAGAAGCTTGTCGCCCTTTTTCTCCAGCCGGATCTCCCGGTTCTGAAGCTCGGTCTGCCCGAAGCCGTAGAAGCTCTGGCTACGCTCGATGTCGGTGTTCCACAGCAGCGGCTTGTTCAGAATCTCTTTGGGGATCTCCCAGTACCACTTGTCGTCGATCTGGTGCGTCGTGAACAGGCCCTCGTCGGACTTTGCTTCTTTGGTGATCACATCGGCGTAGGGGCGCGGCTTGCCCGGAACAGGCGGCGCGGGCATCGGCGGTCTTGGCGGACCGGGAGGACCACCCGCTGCGGGAGGGCCGCTCGGAGCGGGCACCGGGACAGGAACAGGGACGGGCGGCTGCTGGGCCAGTGCCACGGTCGGCACGAGTAGCGCCAGCGCGAGCGCAAATCGTTTCAAATCAATACTCCTCAAAAGTAGTGCAACGACGATCCGGCGCAGGAATTCCGCGACGGTCGGGTAATTGTACTCCATGAAATCAATGAAACAAGACACAAGGCGCACCCCGCGCCCCGACGAGCGCCCGGAGACGACCCTGCGGCGATTACTCGACTCCCTGCGCGATGCCCGCCGCCGCGCCGCCCGGCTCGACGACCGCCGCGCTCGCACGGAGCTGACCGACCTGCTCGACGACGCCGAAGCCCTCGCGCAAAGCCTGGAGCCAGCCCTGCGCCGGGGCGGGTCTGCCCGAGACCGCGACTCTCGCTACGAGGGCGACACCATGGACGGCCCGGCGTTCCGTAAGCTCCTGGAGACCGTCACCCGCTACAAGTTCGACTCCGAGCGCACGACCCTGCTGAAGTCAGCGGTAAAAACGGCGAGCTTCACCTGCGAGCAGAGCCGCCAGCTTCTCAAAACCTACGAGTGGGACTCCGAGCGCCGCCGCGCCCTATCTCTGCTCTGGACGAAACTTGTGGATAGGCGCAATGTCTCCAGCCTCGCCGACACGTTTGACTGGGCCGCCGAGTGGCGCAGCGCCTGCCGCGAGCTTGGCATTGAGTAAGCCCCTGACCCCGAAATTCGCCCCCTTGCCCCCAGTTCTGGGGAACTCCCCATTATTGGGGTTGGGGGAACTCCCACCCAACCAGCGCCTTGCCGCGCCGGGGCGCTGGCCCGTGGTCGGCGAGAAAGCGCCTCGCGCCGATGTGTCTCCGTGGCTTCTGAGTGTCTCGGGCGCGGTTCGAGTGCCCCTTACGCTCACGCTGAGAGAGCTGGCCCGGCTCGGAACGCTGGAGCGCACGATTGACATTCACTGCGTCACGCGCTGGTCGAAGCCCGGAGTCGTTTTCACCGGGACGCCCCTCACGGTGCTTTTAGGCCACGCGATCCCGACGGAGAGCGCCCGGTTTGTGTCGTTTGTCGCCCGCTCCGAGCGTGGCCACAGCACGTCGCTTCCGCTGAAGACGTGCATCGATCTCTGCCCGATTCTTGCCACTCACGCCGATGGAATCCCGCTGGACACGCCCCACGGCGGCCCGCTACGCGTGGTCTGTCCGGGGAAGTATTTTTATAAATCCGTCAAGTGGCTGGAGCGCATCGAGCTACTCTCGGAAGATAGGCTGGGCTTCTGGGAAGAGAGCGCGGGCTACCACAACGAGGCCGATCCGTGGCGCGAGGAGCGCTACATCGCCCCGGATGTTTTGCCGAAGATTCTGGAGCGTGCCCTGGGAAACCGGGACTTCACCGGGCTGGACCTGCGCGGCACGGACCTGCGCGGGCGCGATCTCTCGGGCCTGAGGGCTGCCGGGGCGCTCCTGCGCGATGCCCACTTCGAGGGGGCGCGGCTCGTGGGAGCCGACTTCACCGGCGCGAACCTCTCCAACGCTCACCTCGAAGGCGCGGACTGCACCGACGCCCGCTTCACCGACGCCGACCTCGAAGGAGCCGCTCTGGAAGGGGCGATGCTTCACGGCGCAGACTTCTCCGGCGCGTCGCTCTTTGGCACCACGTTCGACGGACCCTTGTTTTGCCGCCTGCGGTAAAATACAGAGGTGATCGACCACGACCGGCTGTTCAAAGAGCTTCTGACGACCTTTTTCGTCGAGTTTATCGAGCTTTTCTTCCCGAAGCTTGCAGCGGTTCTGGATCGCGACTCGATCACGTTTTTAGACAAAGAGATCTTTATCAGTTTGTTCGATGGCAAAGAATACGAAGCCGATATCGTCGCGCGGGTGCGATTTGCCGAGAGAGACGCATTTTTTCTGATTCACATCGAGAATCAGAGCACACCCGAAGCCGACTTCGGGCGGAGAATGCTACGCTACTTCACCGGATTTTTCGAAAAATACGACCTGCCGGTCTATCCAATAGTCGTATTTTCTTACGATCAGCCCGCGCGGGCTGAGCCGAGCCGGTACACGATTGGCTTTCCCGACGGCGAGGTGCTACGCTACTCCTATCGGGTCGTGCAGCTCAATCGGCTGCCCTGGAAGCGGTTTGTGCATCAGCAGAACCCGGTAGCCAGCGCACTGATGGCGAAGATGAAAATCGCCGAGCGAGACCGCCCCAGGGTGAAGCTGGAGTGCTTGCGTCTGCTGGCGACGCTGAAGCTGGACCCGGCGCGGATGCGGCTGATCTCCGGGTTTGTGGACACGTACTTGCGCCTGAGTCGCCAGGAAGTGATTCGCTTCGAGAGAGCGATTGTCGGGAGCGAGCTGGCTCCCCAGGAGAAAGAAAACATTATGGAAATCGTCACGAGCTGGATGGAGACAGGCATGGAACGCGGCCTGGAGCGTGGTCTCGCCCAGGGCCGTCAAGAAGGCCGTCAAGAAGGTCGGGCGGAAGGGGAGCGGGCGCTGCTCTTGCGGCTTGCCGAGCGACGACTGGGTACGCCGAGCGCGGCTGTTCTGAGCCAGGTAGAGAGCGCTCCGCCCGAGCAGATCGAACAGTGGGCGGATCGGCTGCTGCAAGTGGAGAGCTGGGAAGAGCTTCTTCTCGGGTAGTCGCCCGCAGGTGCGGTAAACTTCCACTATTATGTCACGGGACCGAAGTAGTGGTGAGGCTGTCGATGAGAGTTTTCCGTTTATCAATCGGGAGCTTTCGTGGTTGTCGTTCAACGAGCGGGTTTTAGAAGAAGCCCTCGACGAGCGCCATCCGCTTTTGGAGCGAGTGAAGTTTCTCGCGATCTTCTTCAACAACCTCGATGAGTTCTTTATGATCCGGGTCTCGGCGCTTCAGCTTCAGCGCAAAGCCGGGGTCGCCGAGGTCGGACCCGATGGCATGACATCCACCGAAGTGCTCGACAAGGTGGCCGCCTGCACCGAGGCGCTGGTGGTGGCGGCGCTCCGTTGCTGGAGATTGCTTCAGGAGACACTCAAGGCCCGCCGCATCGAGGTCTGTGGCTACGAGGCTCTCACCAACGCCGAGAAAGAACGGCTGGAGCGCTACTTCGACGACGAAGTCTTTCCCATCCTGACGCCGCTTGCGGTGGACCCGGCGCATCCGTTCCCGCACATTTCCAACCTGACGCTCTCGCTGGTCGTGGTCATCGCGGGCGACGGAAAAGAACACTTCGCTCGGGTCAAAGTGCCCGGAAGTCTCGCGCGGCTGGTGCGCACCAACCCCGAGAGCAACCGCCGCGCACCCGCTCGCTTCGTCTTTCTCGAAGAAGTGATCGCGCATCATATCGGGCGACTGTTTCCCGGATACGTGACGCGCGGAGTCTATCCGTTCCGGGTGACGCGCGACGCCGACATCGAGATTCAGGAAGACGAGGCCGAAGACCTGCTCGCCGCCGTCGAGACCGATATCGAGAAGCGCCACTTCGGGTTCGTCACGCGGCTTGAAGTGAACGGCGACATGCCCGCCCGGCTCCGAACCCAGCTCGTGAGCGGGCTGGAGATGGACCCGCGCAACGTCGTGGCGTCGGGCAAGAGCGGGTTTGGGACACTCGGACTCAACCAGCTCATGGAGCTGCTGAGCCTGGAGCGGCGCGACCTGAAAGATGCCCCCCACACCCCTCATGTCCCCGATGCGCTCGCCAGCGGCGGGGATATTTTCAGCGTTATCTCCCAGCGTGACATTCTGCTCCAGCACCCCTACGACTCGTTTGCGCCCGTGCTATCGCTCATTCAGGCCGGGGCACGCGACGAATCGGTGCTCGCGATCAAGCAGACGCTCTACCGGGTGGGCCGCAACTCACCGCTGGTCCCGATGCTCATCGAAGCACGCGATGTAGACACGCAGGTAGCTGTTTTAGTCGAACTGAAAGCCCGCTTCGATGAGTCCAATAACATCGAATGGGCCAGAAGACTTGAAGACGCAGGTGTTCATGTTGTCTATGGTTTAATTGGTTTAAAAACACATGCAAAATTATTATTAATTGTCCGAAAAGAACCCGGTGGCGCGATTCGGCGCTACGTTCATCTGGGAACCGGGAATTATAATGCTTCTACGGCCCGTTTGTACACGGATTTCGGTCTGCTTACCGCCGACCCCGATCTGGCATCCGATGTTACGGACTTATTTAATCTATTGACCGGGTACTCCAAGCAGCAGACATTCAAAAAAATTCTGGTAGCCCCGATTAACCTGCGCGAGGGGATTCGCGACCGAATTGTTCGGGAGACCGAGAACGCTCGCGCCGGGAAGCCCGCCCGGATGATTTTTCAGATGAACGCGCTGGTCGATCAAGAGATGATCCGGCTGCTGTATGCGGCAAGCCAGGCCGGGGTCCAGATCGAGCTGATCATCCGGGGGATCTGCTGCCTGGTGCCGGGGCTGAAGGGAATCTCGGAGAACATCCGGGTCGTCTCGCTCGTGGGCCGGTTTTTAGAGCACAACCGGCTGTTTTATTTCGAGTCGGGTGGGGCAGGGGAGCTACTGCTCGGCTCGGCAGACTTGATGGAGCGCAACCTGAATCGCCGGGTGGAAGTGGTTTTTCCTGTCGAAGATGCAGCGGCCCGCGCCCATGTTTTAGAGTTCGTGCTCCCGACCCTGCTCTCAGACAACGTCAATGCCCGCGATCTGCGCCCCGATGGGAGCTACGTAAGGCGCAAACCCGAGGCCCGCAAGCGAAAGATCGATGCTCAGGTGATCTTTATGAAGGGAAGACGGCCCTCTGTCGCGAAATAGTCGCGTAACGTGAACAATTGGTGCATGGAGCTTCTGGGCGAGGTCCGAGTGGTCGGGCCGGGCGGCGCTGTGGCCCGCTTTCGGGACCGTAAGTGCCTGGAACTTCTGGCGCTGCTCGCCCTCCAGCCGTCGGGCCGGACCCGCGACGAGCTGGGCGAGGCGCTCTGGCCAGAGACGCCCGAGAAAACCCAGCGCGACCGGCTACGCTACACCCTGACGATGGCCCGGCGCGGCTTCGAGGCTGAGTCCGAGATCATTCGCTCCCAGGGCAACACCTCGCTGGGCCTCACCGACGCACTCTCCTGCGACGTTTTAGCCTGGCGACATCAGGCGCACGTCGCCCTGCGCGAGCCGTCCGCCCCCCGCCGGGTCGAGCTTCTGGAAGCACTGCTGGAGCGCGGGTTCTTCGAGCCGCTGCCGGGATTTCTTGCGGACTGGGCCGAGGGCGAGCGCCGCCGGTTTGAGGCGGAGCAGGCAGAGTCCACCGTCGCGCTGGCCTCGGCGCTGGCGGAGATCGGGCGCTGGGATCGTGCCCTGCACTGGGTGCGGCTCGGCGAGGAGCGCTTTCCCGGCCAGGGCGACTGGGACGAGATCGCGGCCCGCATCGAGGACGCCCCGGTCGGTTCAAGTGCGGGCGACGGGTTCTTCGGGCGCACCGACGAGTTTTCTTTTTTGCGAAAGTGGCTCCGCGCCCCCGAGCGAGTCGAGCGCCTCATCACGATCACCGGGCCGGGCGGAATGGGCAAGACCCGCCTGGCCCGCGAAGCCTCGGCGGGCGTCGCGCTGGTCTGGGTCGGGCTTGCCGACTGCAACGAGCCGGGCCGCGCCTGGGAAGCCCTGCGCCTTGCCCTCGACCTTGCGCCCACCGACGCGCCCCGAGATTCTATCGTCGCCCGGCTTTGCGAGCCGGACGCCCCGAGAATTCTGCTTTTAGACAACTTGGAGCAGCTTGGCTCTCACGCAGGCCAGCTTGCGGGCGACTTGCTCCAAAGCTGCCCTGCTCTTTCCCTTCTCTGCACGTCCCAGCGCCGCCTCGACGCCCCCGAAGAGCGCGAGCTAATTCTCGGGCCGCTCTCGACCCGGCACGGCTTCGATTTGTTTCTCTCCCGCGCCCGCCAGGAGCGCCATGACTTCGCCGCTCGCGATGGCTCTGAGTCGGTTGTTCGCGATATCTGCAAGCTGCTCGAAGGCGTCCCTCTCGCTATCGAGCTTGCCGCCGCCCGCGCGGGGCTTCTGGGTCCGGCGCAGATGCTCGGCCAGCTCACCGACGCCCTGCGGTTCCTCACCACGCGCCGCCCCGACCTCCCCGAGCGCCACCGAAGCGTCCGCGCCGCCCTCGACTGGAGCGTCGGCCTGCTCACCGAAAGCGCCCGCCAGACCCTCGGCAAGCTCTCCGTCTTTCGCGGCGGCTGCTCGCCCGAAGCCGCCCTCGCCGTCTGCGGCCCCGAAGCCCTCGACGATTTAGAAGAGTTGGAAGCTTGCTCGATTATTACGAAGACGTATGAAAGCGATTCTGAGTACACATTTTTTCGAATGAATGGGTTTCTGTGTGAACTGCTTCGCACCGATAACCTACAACATAGTTTAATCGATATTGAAAAATATCTTGTATTTTACCTTGATTTATTTAAGATAATGGAGAAAAACAGAGAAAAAGGACTAGGTAATAAAAATAAATTAGTGATAAATTTAGAAATATTAAATATTAGGAATGTAATTAGCTATTGTTTAGATAAAAACGATGAAGATTTTACAATGATAATTGTAAAAAACATACTGAGAGTTCTTTACGATCTTGGATATTGGGTAGATTTCCAGGAAATATCTAATCATTGTCAAATGGTTGAAAAAAATTCGTCGAAAATTTCGATTTTTGGATTTCTCGGTGCAATCTATAGATCTTTGGGTGATGAAGCATTGGCTGTACAGTATTGGAGGCAAAGATTAGATTGTGCGATGCAGGATAACAATTTGGATTTTATAATTGATACAAAAGTAGATTTGGCTAATCTTTATATTTCATTAGGTGATTGGGATACAGCAATAGATATGTTAAAGAGTTATAATAGTAATGAGATTAGAATTGATGATGGGTATTTAATAAAATTAATTATTTTTGAGATAGAAAAATTCAATTTTTATCATGATGTAATTTCAATGGATAACCGATTAGAAAGTCTGGCCGCAATTGAATCACGTTTGAACTCTGGGGAAAAAATGTATGTTTTACTTCGACTGTCAAGTATGTATAAGCGCAGTAATAAATTAGAGGATTGTTTGATTTGTTCTGTTAAAGGTCTTAGGATTTGTATGGAAGTTAAAATGATGTACCCATCAGCCTATTTTCTAGAGAATATTTTTTCTATATTTTCAATTCAAAAAGAAAATGAACTAATGGTACATACTTCATGGATTTGTGCTTGTATAAATGTAATGTTGGATAGTCGAAATAAAAATAAAGCGCTGGAACACTGGTATGCGATACCTGAGATTTATCGAAAAAAGTTGTGGTATGATCCTCTCTCAATAGAAGACAAAGATTTCTCCTGGGATAAAGAAATTGCCAGTCTTCTGCGGGCAATCTCCCAAAAATCTGATCTTGCCAACGTTTTGCAAACGCAAGGCAGGTACAGTTCGGTTGCTTGAAGCATCCCGGAATCGGCTGGGGTTTGATCTCAAAAACAAAGGAATTCGAAATGCCTGATTATAATTCGACCATCACTGGCGACCACCAGTTCTTTCAACTTGACAGACCGCATAATGTCACAACGATCAGGACACTGATCACAGATCCCCAAAGCGTCCTGGGCCTCCCTGTCTGGAATTCTTTCCTGCAAGAAATTGCACTGGGAAGTGGAATGAAATCTATTGTGTATATGTTTCAGTACGACAATGCAAACATCACAAGTGAGATTCGAATTATGGGGATTTATGGTCGCCCATTGCTCACTGTAAGCATCCCAAGACCGCCGCTGAGGGGTATTATGGCTGGTGGTGCCGTAACTCCTGCTGCCGAGAGCAACATTGCCAATTTGCATGAAACATTCGCTAAACCACCAACTACAGCGATTAGCCCCGCCGCAGTAAATCCTTTGACTACTGTTAGTCCAACTGTGATTTATGCGAAAGCAGATAGTGCAGGAGACTCTATCAGGCTACACCTTGATCTCAATGATGGTACAGGAGATATCTTTACTAATATCGCAACAATAATTTCCAATCCGAATGATTTTTGCTTCAAGGTCAACCAGGCTGGATTAACCTACGATCCAGGAACTGTGGCAACAAACACCCTCGGTGCAGTAGAAGTTCTTTCCAATATCAATGAAGATCAGTTTGATATGATGTTCACGACAGATATTGCTCAAATTCCGACGGAAGCAAGCTGTGCTGCGCTTGGTTTGTGTTACGATCCTTGTGGCAATGGAACCGCCAAGCTGGTAGGTACTGTGGGTGGAGTGAAGCAGTATCAGATTCATAACGTTTCTGCGACACCTTGGTGTAAGAAGTGTATTAGCTAAAGCATTCTGCCAACGGTTTGCAAGCGGCCCGCCGGTACCTTGATGGCATGGTACGGCGGGTCTTTTTATTGGGCGAACTCAGGGTGGCCGCCGAGGGCGACGATTCCCCGCGCGTGCTGGTGACGCGGACGCGAGACTCACGGCGGCTGATGGCGCTGCTATCACTCACGCCGACGAACCTCACGCGGGCACGAATCGGGCAGGCGCTCTGGCCCGACGCGGGCGAGGCGCTCCGGCGGCAGCGATTGCGCTACGCCCTGACGATGCTTCGGCGGGCGCTGGGCGAGCATCCGCCGCTGACGGAGACGAGCGACGGGCTTGCGCTCCTGCCCGGCACCGTGGTCGATGTGCGGGCGTTCTGGGACGCGGTGCAGGATGCGGTTCTCGCGGAAAACCGGGAAGCGCGGCTCGGGCCGCTCAAGGCGGCGCTGGCCCTCACGCGGGTGCCGCTGCTTGTGGGCTGGACCGAGCCGTGGGCCTGCGCCGAGCGAGAGCGCCTGGACGCCTGCCGCCGCGACGTTCTCCGGGCGCTGGTCGCGGACCTTGAGGCGCTCGGCCAGCCCGAGGAAGCCGCGCTCTGGACCCATTTAACCCCCGCCGACATGAACGTCGGGCGTCCCACCCGTATAAACACGGGCGTCTAAGGGCTTTGCCACGATGTCCTCCGGACGTAATTTATTTTGTTTCGCCGGGTTATAATGCGCCATGGACCAACCCGAACCCTCTGGACTCACGCGTGCGTGGGCCACCTGGCAGAAAACCCCGCTTTATGGGCGCATCCTCATCGCTCTTGTGCTCGGAGTGGTGGGCGGGCTGATATTTCAGGCGACCGGGCGCGGCGAGCAAGCGGCGACGCTCAAGGATGTCAGCGGCCTGGTGCTCGGCCTGCTCAAAGCCCTCGCGACACCGCTGATTTTCCTGGCCATTCTCAGCGCCCTGCTCCAGAGCGTCATCGAAGGCAAGACGGCCCGGCGCATGGCCCTCTTTCTGGCGACGAACACGCTGGTGGCGATTGTGATCGGGCTGGTCGTGGTGAACGTCATCCGGCCCGGAACGTGGGGGGCGGGTCTTAAGCCGCCTCCGGCCAGCACGACGGAGAAGTACGCGGATCGGAAGCCCTACGACCCGCTCGACGACCTCAAGCAGAAAGTCCCGAGCAACGTTCTCAAGCCGCACGTGGACGACAACGTGATCGGGGTGATCGTACTCGCCGTCGTCTTTGGTCTCGCGCTGCGCCATGTGCGGGAAAAGCAGCTCGCCGAGGGCCGCGACGCCTATAAATCCGTCGAGAACTTTGTCGCCACCGCGTTCGAGGCGGTGATCGTCGCGCTGCACGCCGTCATTCAGCTCGTCCCGCTGGCCGTTTTCTGCGTCGTGGCGGCGGTGATCGGGAAAGAGGGCTTTGCGCCGTTCCATACCCTGCTCGGGTTCATCGTCGCCGTGCTGCTCGCGCTGGTTCTCCAGATCGGCTTTTACCTGGTTCGGGTTTCTATCTCCTCACGAATCTCCCCCTTCAAGTTGCTCTCGGGCGGGCGCGAGGCGCTGCTCACCGCGTTTTCGACGGCATCGTCGAGCATTACCATGCCGCTGACGTATCAGTGCCTGCGCGACCCGAAGCGCGTCGGCTTGCGGGAAGAAAACGCACGACTCGGGGCGCTGGTGGGCAGCAACTTCAACAACGACGGCACCGCGCTGTACGAAGCCATGGCCCCGCTGTTCGTCGCGCAGGCCCTCGCCGTCGCGGGCGCAGGAGTCGCGCTCGGCCTCGGGCAGCAGGTCGTCGTCGCACTCATGGCCGTGGTTGCGTCGGTCGGTGCCGCCGGAATCCCCGAAGCGGGCCTCGTGACGATGCTTCTCGTCTTTCGCTCCGTGAATCTGCCCACCGAGTTCGTCTTGCTTCTTCTTCCCGTCGATTGGTTTTTAGACCGCTGCCGAACCATGGTCAACGTCCTGGGCGACATGACCGTCGGGTGTTTGCTGGAAGGAAAAACGGAAACGGAAAATAGCTAATTTGACAAAGCTCAGGTTAGGTGATATGAAAGGTTTTGATAGTTGTGGAAAATGGCAAAAACCCAATATATCTTGTTGGTACTCACACAAAGTCTAAAATGAGTTAAGTGAACACCTCAATAGCGAGGTCTTTTGGGCAAGACAGAAAGGTTCGAAGAGATGTTTCGAAAGTCACTGTTTGCGTGTGCATTACCCATTCTGGCGATACTGTTTCTGGGAAATTACTCTATTAGTTTGGCTCAGATAAGTTCGAGCCAAGCGGTAAGTTCTGTCGAGCCTTTAGAGGATGTTGAATCTTACATTGATCCTGCAATTCAAGGGGAAGAACGAGAAGTAATGCGAGATATCATTAGAAAGCTACCCATAAGCTCGCGAGACAACGTAACTTATGTAGGTGAACAAGGGCAAGTCTTTGGTAACAAGCCATCGATGAAGCAAGTAGACACCGCAATCAGTTTGGGAAATGGTGCTTATACTTACGATGGTATAGAAATTTTTGGAAAGATTACGGAAATGCCTGTTCCTAACTTTGATTCAGGCTTGCTTTCGTCTAATACAGATTCTGTGGTTGGTCGAAGCAGTAAATATTGTATTGTTAAAATCCCAGTTTCCAATTTCCAATTTACGGGTACGGGTCCATATCGGAGAGTAACGTCATATGCTGGATACTCAGCATCCTATGCATATGTAACTTTACCTCATGAGATCAGCATACGAACAGTAGGCAGTGATACCCCTTATATCTACACAGGTTTCAGCGGTACTTCAGAATTAGATGCAGGGTTTCAATACAGCCCTGCCAAGAGAAATTGGGCATTATTTACGAATGTTCCTGGTATTGGTCAGAGTGGTTTGCCCAGAAGGTATGCATATGGCTCAGCTGTTGATATGACATTCGAGACTTTGCCACGAACTGTAAATAAGCCGCAGCTAATCGCGATTTCTGCTACTGGTTTAGACTCAGTACCAAATACTGTGCCGCGAATAGTGACTCAAACGTTAGTTTCTATTGCTCCTTATGCAAGACGAGATGGGGTTGGTTTGTCAATCAAGCGAATGACAAGTATAGCACAAGTCGGTGGCGATAATTTTCGAAGCGGATCGTATTTAAAAAATGTATGGTGGAGAACTTGTCGCATTGGACAAAATACAGGTAACTTTATTCCATGGTTTGACTCACCACCTTCAAGAAGAAATGTACGTAGTGGAGAAAGTTATCCCAGTAGGCCGCCGATTCTTGTGACGCTTGTCGATGCTTCAGAAGAAACTGATTCAATTATACTAAATTAGTAAATTTATTTAGCATATGATATTATATTGACATGCGAATTATTTCTGTAAACGATTTGCCATGTTGGTTGATTTATGGTTAAGAAATTATGAGCAATCAGAAAATTCTAAAATTAAATCAGGTACAATTTTTGTATCTAAGTAATACAATTTTTTCAAGTAGAACAATAGTTAAGCTGGAAAGAACAAATCTTGCACATGCTTTGAACTTAAAAAAAAGTTCATCTATATTCTTAGATATTAAAGAATTGAGTCGAAGTATAAACGCTTCTGAGATGAAGTTGATAACTAATGGTATCTACCTTAAATGCAGCGAAAATGTTTTTAAATATCCAATTTTTGCAAAACCGAACGCTGGAAATTATTTGGGTTCTCTGTGCAGTTTTGTTCAGCGGGCAAGATCGACAAATTTCGAAGTAAACGATATTTTTATTTCTGATTTTAAGTTGCAAGATAAAGATGGGAAATCAGGAAAAGTTGTGATGAATTTAGAATTACAAAAATGGCAAAAAAATCAAAAAAATTGTAAATTCTTAATCATGGTTGTTCTGGCTAATGAAATACACCATATGTTTTTTGGCCATGAACCTGAAGGGGTTACCAATCCCTCCTACGAAATGCCTCCGTTTTCTTCAGCGGGAAAAGCAAGAGTGCAGTTTGAATTTTTTCTTCAACCGGGAATGAAGGTTTCGTACATCGTTGCACAGTTGTTTCGCTGAGCTTCGAGTTCCCGCCCATATGAACACGGGGAGTTGGTTCCGCCCAGAAAAACCTGGGCGTCTCGTTCCTCGCCACGAAGTCGCTCCGCGACATACCAACCTGATTTTGTGGCGGAGCGACTTCGTCGAGCTTGCTCGCCCAGACGCCCACGTTTGTGTGGGTGGGAACCCGAAGCGCCGTGAGCGGTATCATCGGGTGAGATGGTTTTTTTATTCGTCGGGGCGCTGGTAATCGGAGCGCTTGCCTGGTTTTTCAAGCTGGGCGAGCGTCTTTCGCCCTTGCCTACGGCTTCGAATCCGACCGAATCGACGGTAAGTGCGACGCTGCAAATTTCGGGGATGCACTGCGCGGCGTGTGTCGGGCGGGTGGAGCGGGCCGTGCGAAAAGTGCCCGGAGTCGCCGACGCCACCGTGAACCTGCTGGCAAACGAAGGGACGTTTGCCTACGACCCGGCCCGCACCGAGCCGGAGTCCATCGCCCGCGCCATCGACGCCATCGGGTTTTCCGCGTCCCCTAACCCCGATAACGGGGAACCAGAAGAAGTTTTTTCCTTGTCTGGTTCCCCATTATTGGGGCTGGGGGAATCACAGCGCTTTCTCGTCGCGCTGATTCTCACGCTGCCGGTGTTTATCGGCGAGATGACGATGCTCTGGAGCAATCGCTGGCTCGCGCTTTTTCTCACGACGCCCGTCGTTTGCTGGGCCGGGGCCGAGTTCTTCCGGGGCGCGTGGGCGTCGCTGCGCACCCGCGATGCCGACATGAACCTGCTGGTCGCCCTCGGGGTGGGGAGCGCCTATCTCTGGTCGGTCGCGGTCACGGCCTTCCCGCACACTTTCGGGCACCACGCCTACTTCGAGTCGGCGGGCGTGATCGTGACGCTGCTTCTTCTCGGGCGATTGCTCGAAGCGCGGGCAAAAGGCAAGACGGGCGCGGCTATCGAGCGGCTTCTGGCGCTCGCTCCGTCCGTGGCGCATCGCGTCGGGCCGGATGGCGCTGAAGAAGATGTTGCGCCCGACGCCCTGAAGTCAGGCGAGACCGTTCGGCTACGGCCCGGCGAGCGCGTCCCGGTGGACGGCGTGGTTCTGAGCGGGCACTCGGACCTCGACGAGAGCCTGCTCACGGGCGAGCCGCTTCCCGTTTCCAAAGAAGCCGGGGCGAGCGTCGCGGCGGGCACGGTCAACGGCGCGGGAAGCCTGCTCGTTCGGGTGACGCAGGCCGGAGCCGGAACCCGGCTTGCAGGGATTGTTCGAGCCGTCCGCCGCGCCCAGGTGAGCCGTGCGCCCATCCAGCGCCTCGCCGACCAGGTGACGGCCCTGTTCGTCCCGACCGTCTTGATGATCGCGACCCTCACGCTCAGCGTCTCGCTCTTTCTTGGGCTGGAACCCCTTGCCAGCTTCACCCGGTTTCTCGCCGTGCTCGTGATCGCGTGTCCGTGCGCTCTCGGCCTGGCGACGCCTACCTCGATCATGGTCGCGATGGGGCGCGGGGCGGAATTGGGAGCACTCTTCAAAAACGCCGACGCGCTGGAGCGGGCCGCTCGCATCGACACCGTTTTTCTCGATAAGACCGGGACATTGACTCTGGGCAAGCCGGAGCTAACTTTCCTGGAAACCAGCGTACCCTGGACGCCCGAGACACTTCTGCCCGTCCTGGCCGCCGCCGAGCAGGGGAGCGAGCATCCGCTGGCCCGCGCCCTGGTGCAAGCCGCACCCGGCCCGCTCCCGCCCGCCACGGAGTTTCTCGCAATCCCCGGCCAGGGAATCTCCGCTCGCGTCGGCGAGTACAAGGTTCGCGCCGGTACCGCTCGCTTTGTCGGGGCCGACGAAGCTCTGCCCGGCCAGGTCTTTGTGGAAGTGGACGGCAAGCTCGCCGGAGTCGCGCATCTCGGCGACACGCTCCGACCCGAAGCGCCCGCCGTGGTCGCGGCGCTGAAAAAGCTTGGAATTACCTCCGTTCTTCTCACGGGCGACCGACGCTCCACCGCCGAAGCCGTGGCCGCGCACGTTGGAATCACCGAAATCTACGCTGAAGCTCTCCCCGAGGGCAAGGCCGACGAAGTGGCAGGGCGGACCGGGTGCGTCGCGATGGTGGGCGATGGGATCAACGACGCGCCCGCGCTGGCTCGCGCCGCTGTCGGAATCGCGATGGGCGGTGGGACCGATATCGCGCTGGAGACGGCGGACATCGCGCTCTCAGGCGGCGACCTGCGGGCGCTCCCCGATGCGCTGGCGCTCTCCCGCGCGACGATGAAAAACATCCGGCTGAACCTGCTCTTTGCGTTCGGCTACAACGTTCTGGGAATCCCGCTGGCGGCGCTGGGGAAATTAGACCCGATGCTCGCCGCGCTTGCCATGGCGCTGTCGTCGGTTTCGGTAGTTTCCAATGCCCTGCGGCTGCGTCGCTTCCCTGCCCTCGCCCGCACTGCCACGCCCGAGGCTTCTTCTGCGCGGTAAACTCGGAGCATGAATCGCGGGACTTTTCTTTTGTTTCCCCTCGTGGCGCTGACGCTCGCAGGCTGCCCGAAATCGGTCGCGCCGAACAAGACGGCCAAAGAGACGCTGAAGGTCGGGTTTCTGCCCGTCACCTGACACCTGACGTGCCCGGTGACCGACTTTGCCAGTCGCACCAGCACCACGGCTCGGTTCGAGTCGGAAAAATATCTCTCCTGGCCCGATGTCGCCAACGCGTTCAAGGCCGGGCGGCTCGACGCGACCTTCATGATCGCGCCGCTCGCGCTCAAGCTCCAGGAGCAGGGCGTCCCGTGCAAGATCGTCTACCTCGGCCACCGCGACGGCTCGACGGTGATTGTGGCAAAGGGCGACCCGGCGAAGAGCCTCAAAGACCTCAAGGGAAAAGTTTTTGCGATTCCCAGCAAGTTCTCCAACCAGCATTTAGTAATCCGTGACTTGATGGAAAAAGAGGGCATGGCCGAGGGCGATCTGGTCTTCAAAGAGCTGCCACCGCCGCAGATGCCCGCCGCGCTCGCTTCGGGGTCTATTGCAGGCTATTTCGTGGGAGAGCCACACGCCGCAAAAGCCGAAGTAACCGGTGTCGGGCGAGTTTTATACAAAGCCAAAGACATCTGGCCGCAGTTTATCTCGTGCGTTCTGGTGGTTTCCGATAAATTAATCGCTGAAAAGCCCGCTCTGGTGAAAGATTTAGTGCGTGGGATTGCCGAGTCGGGCGAGTGGGCCGAGACCCACCGCGATGAGGCCGCAAAAGTGGCCGCGCCGTACTTCACCCAGGACGAAAAGCTAATTAAATTTGTTTTAAGCGATCCAGGCCGCGTCAGCTATCGCCAGCTCACGCCGGGCGATGCCGAGATGACGAAGATTCGCGACATGGCTCTCAAAGCAAAAATCATCGACAAGCCCGTGGACGTAAAAACCTTTGTGGATCGCCAGTTCATCCCCGAGAAGATCGAAGCTGCAAAGATCGACATGACCGACGCTGGTAAAAAGTAAGCTACGGAAGCTGCGTAAAGTCGCTGACGCTGTAGCTAACCTCGTCGTCCACGGCCTGCGCGATGTAGTCGATGGATATCCGCGTCGGGTAGCCCCTGTCCGGGTCGAAGTCCGTGATTATCGAGGCGGCAGGGCGGTTTTCGGCGCTCCGAACAACCTCGAAAAGCTCTTCAACGGTGTCGTAGGCGGAGAAATAATCTCCGGTGATCGGGCTTCCATCGGGTTTTGTGATGCTCACGACGGTGCCGCCTCGAACCTCGATGCGGACCGGCCCGTTGCTATCGGGCGGGCAGAAGCAACTTCGCTCCAGCGTGAATGCATAGTGCGAAATACTCGCGGTTTGCCAGCGGGCCTGCGCCTGCGCCAGACGGGTCGGAGAGGAGCCACCGCCGCCGCAGCCCGAAAAAAACAGGGCAGCGAGCGCCACCCCGGTCAGAGTTAATGCGTCTTTCACGCCCCTTCAGACCCGCTGACTATTCCTGGCCTTCAATCGCATCGAGAACTTTCCGGTAGCAGCCCCAGTTCGGGGTATGGCTTGGCACGAAGATCGTGCAGCAACGGGGCGAAGCGCCAAGGCTCCGTCGGAGCCGAGAGTCATTTCATGGCTGCGCCTGCGAAGCAGGCTTGGCCGAGGCACGAGGCCCTTTTGCCGCACGATCTTCGTGCCCGGCTCTCGCCGAAGTAGCGGGCAAAGCTGCTCGGGTCGGTCAGGTCGAGCTGCTCCCGGTGTGTCGGTGTCCAGCCGTCCCAGTTTTGCTCGCCTGCCCCCAGAATAATCTTCATTTCTGCCCCAATGATACAATATCCCCATGGATTTGAGCATCGTCGTCCCGGCGTTCAACGAAGAAAAACGACTGCCGGGGAACCTGCCTTTGATCCGAAACTATTTGGATGGTTTGAAAATAAGCTACGAATTAATTGTCGTAGACGACGGTTCGTCGGATAAAACTGCTGAATTGGTGTCGGAATTTGAGTTTGTGCGACTAATTAAGCTTGGAGTGAACCAGGGAAAGGGGGCAGCTGTGAAAACAGGGGTGTTTGCAGCCACAGGAGACTATATTTTATTTATGGATGCCGATTTGGCAACCCCGCTGGAAGAAATTCCAAGAATTTATGAGATTATTAAAGAGTCTAATGTCGGGCTGGTGTTCGGTTCCAGAGACATGCCGGACTCACAGCTTCTAAAACATCAGCCGGGCCTGCGCGAGCTTTCCGGGCGAGTTTTCAATAAAATTGTGCAAGCACTCGCGCTTCCTGGCGTCGTGGATACGCAGTGTGGCTTCAAGATATTTACAAATCGGGCGGCAAACGAGATTTTTAGTCGAATGACCCTGAATTCGTTCAGCTTTGATGTCGAGATTATTTATCTGGCCCAGAAATTAGGACTCAGGTTTCGCGAAGTGCCCGTCAAGTGGGAGCACAAAGACGGCGCGGCGGCGTTTACGAAGCGGGGCGATCACTTGAGGCACGGACTGCGCATGATTCGCGATGTCTCGAAAATACGGCGGATTCACCGGGGAGTGCGTCCGCTCTCGTGAACGGCTGGTTTCTGGGCGGCGCGGCACTCGGCGCTCTGGGGGCCGCGACGCTGTACTATTCCCTGAAGATCGAGCCGCTCCGCCTCGAAGTGACCGAAACCACGCTGTTTCCGCCCCGGCTGCCCAAAAGCTGGGACGGTCTTCGGGTGCTCTTTCTCACCGACCCGCACGTCTGGAGCTTCGGCCCGCGCGAGGCAAAGCTGCTGGCGCTTCTCGATGCACAGAAAGAGACGCCCGAGCTGATCGTCTGGGGCGGCGACTTTATCGGCTGCGTCGAGGGCGTCGAGGGTGCCCTGAAGCTGGCTTGCGAGGTGCGAGAGCGCTTCCCGGACGTCCCGAATGTCGCGGTGGCGGGCAACGCCGAGCACAAGCTGGGCCGCGAGCGCCGGTTGTTCCTCTACGCCGGGCTACGCGCTCTGGGCGTAGATTTATTTATCAACGAGTGGCAGGAATTAACGTTGCGTGGCGACACCGTCACGCTGGCCGGGTGCGACGATGCGTACTACGGCTGGGCGGATTTAGAGAAAACGCTCGACGGTTCGCCCGCCGAGCGCTTCACACTCTTGCTCTCGCACTCGCCGCAGGTCGCCGCGCTCGTGGCCGATAAAGCTGACCTGATGCTCTCCGGCCACACGCATGGCGGGCAGGTCCGAATTCCTGGCTACGGCGCGGTAAAAACCCAGAACCCGCTCTCAAGAAGGCTGGACTGCGGCACCTTCGACCGACAGAAGCTGGGCGCTATCCTGGGCCGAGACCCCGGCGGCGACCTGCTCACGTTCCTCGGACGCGGTATCGGGGTGGCGACCCTGCCGTATGCCGCCTGGTTCGCCCCCCGTTTCAACTGCCGCCCCGAGATCGCCTATCTGACCCTTAAAACTGGCCCTTAGGGCTTGCGCCGTACTGGTTCGACCCCGGCTGACTGTCCTGAAGGTCAAAAATCAGGTTGATGATCCACCCGGCGACCGGAACCAGGTTGATGAGCAGCCACCAGCCGCTTCTACCCGTGTCATGGAGCCGCCGGACACCCAAAGATAGGGTTGGAATCAACACGATCAGCCCGTAGATGCTCTCCAGAGTTCCACTGTGGGTTTCGTCGTTGTATCTGCCGGAGCTTTGATCGAGCGTCCGAAGAATGGCGATGGCGATCATGCTGAACAGCGTGAAGTACCAGTATTCCGAGCGTCGCGCCCGCCCGCTGAAGACGGCGTATTTCCGAAAGGCTTCGAGGTAGTAGTTCATTTTTCACTCCCACGCGATAGGGCACGCCAGGCAGAAAAAAGTTGCACGATGCTACAAAACCTTGAAGACGTAGTCAGCGTCATAGCACCGGACGTAGAGCCTGTCGTCCACAAGCTGAAGGTGTTCTACGGCGCTCTTGACACGGATTTTCTGAAGGGTTCGACCTGTTTTCTTATCCAGAAGAAATAGATAATCCGGTTCTGCGGTAAAGCTGTAGCCACAGATCAGAAAATCTTTACCAATCGCTAAATTATAGGTGTTTGCGACGCGCGGTCCGGCCTGCCAGAGCAACTTACCCGAGCTTAACTCCAGCGCAGCAAGATAACCGGTCTTTCCAGCGACCTCGTGGGCATAACCCGGCGACGACGCGATCACAAACAGAGTTTTGTCATCGGGCTGGGCGGTGTAGACCCAGAGAGATTTGTTGCCATGCACCCACCGGGCGAAGTCGAAGATGTGCAGGGCGCGGTCGTTGCCCTCTTCGGTCGGCTCGAAGGTGACGACGAATGTCCCGGCAGACAGACTGACGGCCCCATAAACCCCGACGGCAGCCGGATTTTCGTACGTCCCGACCACGAACTTCCCCGGCCCGAAGGTCGCAGGAAGCGCGGGCGGACACGTCCGAGTGGGCAGCCCGGCGCTGTGCTGGGCAAGCCAGGCGTCGCTGTCGGTGATCTCGTTGCGCTGCTGGGAGACCAGGCTCAGCCGTGCCTTTGTCGTCGGTCTGCCCGGCCCGTAGGCAGCACTCGCCGGATTTCGGGGCAGAGTCTGGCGCTTCTCCCAGGTAATTGCTTCCTGACGAATCATAGCTACTCTTTCACCGGAATAAACGAGTCGTACATAGAGCTAACACTCTTGGGAAGCTCTTTATCGAGAATACCCATCATTCGGGTTCTGACTTTTACAAACTTGGGCTTCTGCGCGACGGTCATGAGCTTCTCTGCATCCGTGAAGAACCCGGTGATCAACCCACGAATCAGCGCCGAAATCTCTTTTTCGGAGCTGGGGCGAATTTCCTCGGCAATTTTCTTCCAGATTTCTTTTTTCTTCTCGCTCTGCTCCGGCTCTGAGAGTTTTTCGGCTTCCGTAAACTGCGGCTGATAGGTGGGGTTCATTGCCAGGCTGTACAGCTTTTTTGTCATATCAGCCTGAAATGCTCCCAGTTTTGCCACCAATTTCTGGTCCAGCGAGTTCTTAATGGCATCAAGTTTTTTCTTCTGAGCGGGCGTGGAAAACTTCGCCAGCTCCTCGCTGGGATTCATATCGGACTGGGCGCGAACCGGGGTGTGCGCGGCGAGGAGCAGCAGCCCGCAGAGAAGCGCCAGGGATAAGTGTCGTTTCATGCGTTATTTCTTCTCCTTGAGGATCTTTTTCAAAACGATGCGCTTTGCCGGAGCCTTGGCGCTCTTACGCTTCTGGGCAAGCTTGTCAAAGAACGCGGTAGCATCGGCTTTTGCAGCGAACATTACCGTTGTCGTGGCGTCCATCTGCTGGTAGTACGAGTTTATTCTCCAGTTATAATGGGGGATCGTCGCGCCTTTTTTCGACTTCAGATCAGCCCCGACACCAGAATCCGGAAGTTCTTCAAACTTGGGCATTACCGGGTCCGAATCGACGTAATATACCAGCGTTTCATCGACAGAAAGGTCTTTCCCGACGTATGTCAACCACTGAACCCGAACGAAGTCGGCTTCCCAGGTGTAGTACATGGTTGTATCAAGTGATTTAAGCGTCACGCTGGGCTTGTTCTTGTTAGCAACGGTCTTGCCGTCGAATGTCGTGAAACTGAACTGCGCCTGGCTTGCCACAGCGGTGATCGCAAGCAACGCAAAAGAGAAGAGAGTGTTTTTCATAGCTGTTTCGGGTTTCTTAGTTTTTCTTTTCGCGCATCACGGACTTGAGCGTGACTCGCTTCGGTGCCGCACTTGTGCGGCGCTGCATCTCGCCCAGTTTCTTCAGAAAGCGCTGGCCCTGCGGGACGTTCTCAAACGTCAGGCCGACCAGATCGCGCATCGCCTCGGAGTAGTAGACATCGGTGTTCTCCCAGGTCGGGACAGTTGCACCGTTTTTGGACGAGAGGATCGACTCGATGCTTCTCTCGCCTGCCGCTGCCATCGCCGCCGATTCTTTCACCTCGGTCGTTTTGGGGGAGGAATCGGCGTAGTAGAACAGATTCTCGCGCACCATGTTCGGTTTTCCGGCGTCGTACATCACCGATTGGATTTTGACAGAGTCTTTATTCCAGATAAAGTAGTGCTCCAGCGCAGTTGTCGGTTTTCCCAGGGCGTCTTTGCCCGAAATTCGCACATCGGGCCGGGCAGAGTTCTTCATGGTCTTGCCGGTGAACCCGGTGAACGTGAATTGAGCACTGGCAGCTCCCGAAAGCGCGAGAATCACGGAGAGGGCAAGTAGAGTTTTCTTCATTTGGCGATAACAACTTTCGTCTTGTGCATCTCTTTCGTAATCGTCAGTAGAAGCTGACGGACTTTCTGCCCTCGTGTATGCACCTGGCCCCCGATGTCGATCTTGATCTCATAGGCCTCTCCTGGTTTAAGATCGGCATTCTGGGAGCTATTAGCGTTCGGGCTATTCTGAAAAGTCAGTTTTACCTCCCACTTGGAGTTGTTCACCAGAGTAACTGCAGCTCGGGTGAGTTTTGGCTGGCTCGGTTTCACCGGTGCAGGGGTATCGTTTGACTTGTTGTCCGAATCGATAACCTCATAACCCTCCGCGATGACAAGCTTTGGTGGGGCAATATAGTCCAGATCCAGTGCCATTTCCAGCTGCTTATCTGCCATTTTTGCAAGGAAAGCGTCTCCCTCTGCTTTTGTAGCAAAATAAATAGATTGAAAGTCTCTCATCTTACCGTTAGTGATGGTTTGATAGTGGCTTCGCCATGGTAGTAATTTTCCTTCAGGAAAGGAAAAACTGTAGTTAAATACGTATTTTTCTTGTTTGATACGTAGATTTTTGTTGTTGAAACTGTCGTAGTAAAAAATAAGTTCCTCGATGGACGCTACTCTTACTCCATCCTCAAACCAATCAACCATTTGGATATTCACATGGTTTTTTTCCCAGGTGAAGTAGGTCTCGTGACGAATTTCGGTGCCATCATCGAACTTCGTGGACCACTTTACATCGGCAGGTTTTTTGCTGCTGATGATTCTACCGCCCACGGCCTTGAAGGTGAACTGAGCGTGGGCGCTGGTGGCCAGCGAAAGTGCAACGGCGAGCACGGGCACAAAGAAAGCGATTCTCATGCTTTCAGCGTAGCACGGGAAGCGTCCGCTGAAAAGTGTCAAAACGCATGTATCAAAAGTGATACATCGGTCTAATCACGCCCGTACGCTCTCTTTTTCAGCGTGATCCGAGCGGGCTTTGCGCTACCCACGGACTGCTTTTTTGCGGCCAGTTTCTTTAGAAATGCCTCGCCCTGCTCTCGGGTGGCGAACTGAACCATAACCTGGGCCTGCATACCCTCTGCATAGTACGATTTAGAGAGAGAGTACGTTGGAATCGTCGCGCCGTTCTTTGATAACAGGGTGCAATCGAAGCCTTCAGCACCAGCAAGCCCGGTGGGGATGACTTTCGTGGCCATGGAAGAGAAATCGGCGTAGTAAAACAGGCTCTTCATCGCCCGAGGCTTCTCCTCGGCTCCGATAGTCACCGACTGAATCTGCAGATGGTCTTTCTCCCAGCGAAAGTAATAATCGGTGGAAAACGACGAGCCTGCGCCGCCTTCAAACCGATACCGGGCATCCGGGCGGCTGGAATTTTGCATTCGTTTCCCGTTCGGACCCTTAATCTGGAACTGGGCCTGCGCGACGCTGGTAAGCGTCAACACAACAAAAAGAGCGAGCATCTGGTTCTTCATAGGCATATTCAGCGACCGACCGCACGCTGGAAAGCTGTCGCCCCGCCGACGATAGGGAGAGTGATCCGGGTGGCATCAAGATCGAGCGTCAGGGTCGTTCCCGCATTGGGCCAGAGAGTGAAGTCCCGGTCGCTGGAGAGAACCATCAGGCCGATTCGCTTGCCGACCGGAATGATCTGGTCGTCCGGCTCAAGGTCGAAGGTGAGCGTCACGAACTTGCCGGGCACCAGAGGCACTCCGCGATTTTGGGAGTGGTAGTCGCCGCTTTTCTTCAGTGCTTTCGCGTTTTGAGGATCGGCCCAGCCCCGCGTGATGAGGTTCGCCGTCCCGATGGGGCCATCCGTCCACGGGAGCTGGACGAGGTACACCGAGAGGTTCGCCGCCGCCGCACTCGACGAAAGCCGAATCGTCACGCGGGCGGTACCCGAAAGATGAAGCGGCGCGGTCAACTCGGGCGTGGCATAGATCAGTCGATGGGGAGAGTCGTCTGCTTTCGCGAGGGCGGGCGCACCGAGGGCGACATCATCGATCAGCGTCTCCTGGCCCTGCTTTTTTTGTTTCTCCAGAGTGAGCGCTCCGCTGGTTGCGCCGCCTTTGGTGAGAAAGAACGTGGCAGGCGAGGCGTCCGGGTTGGGATAGTCCGCATAGGATGTGGGTTCTATCGCGATCCTTGGGCCACCTGGCTCGCGCTCGCGAACGATAAAGGCTCTCGGTCCACGCTCGACGCCATTTTGTACGCCGTAAAGAAAGCGGGTGAACCACCGGTTCATCAGCTCGAACGGCGGATCGCCGCCGTGTCCGCCCTGGTGGAAATACTGAAGGAGAGGCACCCGCCCCTTGACCGCCTGGCTGATTCTCACGCTGTGTTCCGGCACGACGTTCCAGTCGTTGAACCCGTGGGCCATGAGCACCGCGCACTTGATTTTCTTTGCGTACTTCAGCAGGTCGCGCTCCGCCCAGAACGCATTGTAGTCGCCAGAGCGACGGTCGCGCCCTCGGACAAACTCATCATCGCGGTACAGCACATTTGCAACCGCGCGGCCAGCCGGTTCGCCGCTGTTGATGAAGTCGTAGAGGGAGTCGATGTCCTCGCCGACATAGCCTCCGGGATGGCGCACGAGGCCATGGGATCGGTAGTAGTGGTAGTACGACGTGTTCGGCGCGACGGGAATAATCGCTTCCAATCCCTTGACGCCGGTCGTCGCGGCGGCAACCGGAATGGTTCCGTTGTACGACGTTCCGGTCATCCCTACTTTGCCAGTGCACCAGGTCGCGCGAATCTCTGACTGTCCGTCGCGGGTCGTAAAGCCTCTGGCGCGCCCGTTGAGCCAGTCGATGACGGCCTTCGGTGCCAGCCGCTCCGGCAAACCTCCCACGGTCGGGCAACCTTCCGAGAGTCCGGTTCCGGGCGCTTCCGAGTGGACGACGGCGAATCCACGCGGCACCCACGCTCGAATCAGCGACGAAGAGATCATCCGACGATTGGGATTGAACCCGATCTCCCCATGAATCGTCCGCGCGGGCGGCTCCGCTCCCAGCTCGTGGCGAACGTCCCAGTTCACGTCGGCGTTCCCCGACGTTCCGGCAAAATACGGCGACGACTCGTAGATCACGGGCACGCGAAGCCCTTCACTGTCGGTTTGCTTCTGGCGCGTCACATCGACGAACATCCGGTCACGCTTGCCGTTCCGGTCGGAGTCGAACTCCGTCTCCACCCACAGGCTCTCCCGAATCCACTCGCTCTCGTCGGCGAAAGCGGGAACGACTTGCGCCTGTCCATCCAGAAACACCGGCCCGGCGACCGGAGTCTGCGCCCGAGCCGCGCCGGAGAAGAGGAAAGCGACGGCGACGACGGCCAAAAATAGAGAGCCGATGCGAATTGACATGGCGTGATTGTACTCCGGTCGGGCCAAATTCGGTAGAGCTACCCAAGTTGCTCCCTCTTTTGACCTCTCCCTTGAAGCGCTCGCAGGCTCGCTTTCGTCCCTCTCCGGCTGAATCCCTCGTTCCTCGGGGCGAAGAGGGAGAATTAAGAAGAGGGAAAGTCTCAGTTGGTCTCCCGCCCGGCGCATCGTAGATACCCCTTCGCCCCGAGGTCGCGAAGCGACATTTAATGTCGCTTCGCGACCGAGGGATTCAGCCCGGGTACCCAGCGGCTGGGTGGTGGTCGGCGGTCACGCCGGGGGAGGTAGCAACTTGGGTTACTCTACGGAATCCGAAGCAGGGAGGTTCCGCTCGGCGTAGGTTTCTCGGGCGGGCACTGTCACAATTTCTTGTTCGGGGTAGCGCAGGGCCGCGAGAAAGCCGCCGAAGACGCAGCCGCCGTCGAGGTTCACGGTGTGGTTGACGAACTTGATAGTTTCTTGCGGCGTGTGGCCGTAGGCGATGAAGGCGCTACCCGCGTACTCCTGCGCCCAGTCGCGGCGGATCGGCATGCCGGTCTTCTCGAAACCGACCACGTCGCCGAAGCGAGTGAAGCGGGCCACCGCGTCGTCCCAGCGCCCGATGTACTCTTCTTTGATTCCGGCGTGCGCCACCACGAGCCGTCCGCCGTCGAGCACGAGGTAGATCGGCTGGGGCTCCAGAAACGCGAGGGTGTCTGTGGTCAGTTTTTCGCGCTCGGCGCTGGTCAGGGCTTGAAGCTGCTCGTCGGTGAGGTCCAGGCCGTGGGTTTTCTTCACATCGCTGCCCCGGAGCATTCGGAAGAGCTTGTGATCGTGGTTGCCGGGGACGAAAAGCGCGGCCTGCGCGGCCACCAGCTCGACGACCAGTCTGAGGACGCCCGGCGAGTCTGGCCCGCGATCCGTGAGATCGCCCACAAACACCGGTAGCCGACCTGACGGATGTCGGGGGAGTCCTTTGTCGTCGGGAGCGTAGCCTAACTTCTCGAAGAGTTCCCACAGCTCGCTTAAACACCCGTGGACATCGCCGATGATGTCGAAGTGCGTCCCGTCGGTGGGCGGCGGAGTTCGCTCGATCTTCACCCGGTCCATCTGCTCGGGCGTCAGGACATAGAGCGCGGCGAGGCTCATGTCTTTTTTCAGCTCCACCAGCGCCTGCTCGAACTGCTGCCGGTGGCGCGTCACCACACGCTCCCCGACGTTTCGTCCCTCGCGGCGGGCGTCGCGGCGCAGGGCTTCATCGAGCGGGACATCGAAGGCCAGGACAATCGCCGGAACCTTCCACTCGCGGGCAAGCTGGAGCAGGTGCTGGCGGGCTTTCGGCTTGAGTGCGGTCGAGTCGGCGACCGTGAAGCGCCGGTGCTTGAGCCGCAGCTCGATGATGTTATGAAACAGCGAGAACGCATCGTCGTTGGCCGCCTGGCTCGCGGCGTCGTCTAAAACCATCGCGCGGCAGTCGTCGGAGGCCACGATCTGGCTGGGCAGAAAGTGTTTTTTCGCCCACGTGGACTTGCCCGACCCGGAAGGCCCGCAGAGAATCACCAGAGCCAGTGGCGGCAACGTCAGAACATCGCTCATAAACCTACTATCGCCGCTTGTAGACAAAAAGGCAAGCCGGGCACACCATGCTACTCGGGTAGTCGGGTAGATTTTCGTCGCAGATTTTGTGCGCCTTGGCTCGGTGTCGCCAGGCAAAAATTATATTGATCAGCCCGTCGAGTATTAGAAAACCGACCGTTCCCCGTGTCACAGGCATGAACCCGCCGCCAGCGGCATCGGGTCCATGGGCATCGATAGCGGTTTCGTAGCTATCGAGCCGGATCATTAAACTGCGGCAGTCGGGGCAGTTGATATCCGGGTCATCGGACGAGATTCCCATCATGGCAATCCCGGATTCGACACAGGAAGCTTTTTTACCTTTTTCTGTTTCCAGATGAGGTACCAGGATCAAACCAGGACGATAAACGTCCGGCAAACACCCAGCGGCTGGGTAAGCAGAAGCTGATTGGTCGTGTTACCCCGAACCCACCCCGAACCCACCCCCTCCTCGTTCCTCGTCGGACCCTCACACCCAGCCGCTGGGTAAGCAGATTCCTACAAGTTCGGTTACACCTGTCCCCCCTCCCCCGTGCGGCACGGGGGCGAAAGCAAGACGAGGAACGAGACGTAGCGCTTCGGGGGAATGTCACGACACAACACAAAGCT
>JANLTX010000085.1:0-30311 GCA_031363095.1 Armatimonadota bacterium
GACTATGCTGATGAAGGCACCTTGCATTTTGCCGTGTGGAAAGCGCTGCATGCGGTGGGCGATACGCTCCATATCAATTTTAGACCTTCAAAGGTTAGACCCTTTAAAATGATATAACACATTTATGAATGGGTACTTATGGATAGTTGAACTGAGCCTTTTTCGTGAAGGCATGAATTCGGATTTCGCTAAAAAACGCCCTATGTTAAATACTATTCAATTATTAGTAAAGATATTAAATTATGTTTTGCCATCCACAAAATGTGTCTCTTTATAATATCAAGTGATACCTTTGATTTTCGTGAAGTTTTAGCAGCAAAGTCAGTATATGTAATTTTGTATTTATAAAACATTCTGACATATCGCAGTATAAATTTAACTAAATCTGAAGAAATAAACAATTCACTCATAGTTAAAATTAAATTTGAAAAATCGTCTGTATTTTTGTGAATTGGCAAAGATAAATAATACACAGGCAGATTATGAGTGGAATAATTGTGATAAATATCAAAATATGGAATTGAAAATTCTTTATAGTTACCAATTTTATCAAAACTATTTGAATAAGAAATCATATTTTCCCAGTATATAGAATATTTCAGCGAAGTATCATCCCATGTATAATTTTTTACGTATAGAAGAGCATTTTCTGAAAATTTTTTTCTTATTTTTTGATTTTTTACAAGTATTTGGATACAGTTAATGAGTTTATCAAAATTTATTACAACTGATTGTGATATTAAGACTCCTTCATATCGCCATCCATATAAACATGCGGCTTTCTGAATGTCATCGTGGCAGTTATCCCATATTGTAGGAATAGTAAAACCAATATTATCATTAATAATTTCTTTATAACCAGACCACTCAGAAGCGATTACAGGCAGGCCGCATGCTAACGCTTCGAGAAGGGTCAAACCAAATGATTCTTGACACGTATCAGACAAACTAACAAAAATATCCGCAATATTATAGTAATAACAAAGATTTTCATCATTAATATTCTGGCATATTTTTATTGAATTCGATATTTTTAATGTTTTAGATGCCGAAATTAATCTTTGGATTTCTTCATTATCACCATTACCAACAATTATAAGTTGAAATTTTACCGATTTATTCAGGTTGATAATTTTATGCATAGCATTAATTAAAATAGTCAAATCGCTTTTTGATGCAGAATCTATACGTCCAACATACAAGAGAACAAAGTTATTTGGATCAATCTTTAGTTTATTGCGGCAAAATTTTTTGTCTAATTGTCTAAAAATATTTTGATTGTATCCGAGAGGAATTATCGTGGAATTAAATTTAAAACCTATCTTACTATGTAACAATATGGATGAGAATGCCTGCTGACTTGCTTTACTACTAAAAATCAGAGAATCATAAGGCTGTAAATTTGAATCACGAATTCCTATAATATTCGATATATAGTATTGATAACCAGAAAATCCATGGACAGTACAACTAATAGGGACATTAACACTGGAATATGATAATCTAAGCAAATTCATCATATGAAAATCGATATTCATAACGTTATGCAAAGTACGAACTTTTTTACTCGCTAAATGATAAGGTAAGCTATCTTGAGATAAAAAACGTTTATGAGAATTATTGAAGTTTATTTGATTATTAATGTAAGTAACCGTATTTGTAGTATTCATTAAAGATAATGACAACTCACGCGATGCTTTAGATGATCCAATATGTAAATCGTCTGAAGGAAAATCAACAATACCAAAAAAATCTTTAATCATCGCATTGGTGATGTTCGCGTTGTGATTTCATATAAATTATAAGTCTTCCCATTTCTGTTAAAGTTAATCTGAATTGTTACAAAATTTGCATTTTGATGATTAACTGATACTATTAAATCCTGTAGAGAAATATTTTTGAGTTTTCTCGCTAAATCAATCATTCTTTGAAACATACCGCTGCATAATATAAATCCTGTTAAACTTTTTTCGAAACCATTAAAAAAATTAATTGGCAAAGATAATAGCTTACGCTCAAGTAATTGTTGTGAAAGTATTAAATTGAAAAAATGTTGATTTTGATTACTATATTCACTCTGATATTGATAATTCGATTTTGATTCAAAATATAACTTGAAACTTTCAGGAAAAATCAATGTTAAAAATTTGATATATTCATCAATGGAACTGGGTTGCGGTATTTTTGCTGTGTCGTAAATATCTACACCGTTACGACGGTGTAATTTTATATTATACAGGTCTCTTAATCCTAAAATAACATCTGTTTTTGAATAATCTCCAAAAACTGCCAAAGGTTTATTTGCTACTTTTTCAGATACCCTAAAATCATGTTCATTTGCAAAGTGCAAAATACATATGTAGTCATAGTCTAAATTGATTTTAGTTCGAAGATATTTCCCTATTGAAAATGGCATTGGTTGATTATTTAGATTCAATGAAATTACATTACGGTCGGTTGTAATTCTGAGATCACTATATTTATATTTTGTAATTTGTAAAAAATCAACTGCACTGAAATTTGTGACTGAATAAGAAAAAAGTGACAGCGCTGCATTACGGCTTATTGGATTTAAGTACACTAAAGGTATCCCTGTTTTAATTGCTTGGGACTCCCGTGGCGTTAGATTTGTTCCAATCTCGTTAGCATTAGTCTTTCTATTGCCATGAACCTTTTCGAAGCTATTGAGGATTTGCTGGGATATATCTAAGTATTCAAGCCAAGATATAGGAGGTATTTCGAAAGGCGAATTAAATCGCTTCTTTATTATGATTCTTTGCCCATTAACTATTTTGGGAGTTAAATCGAATTTTTCCAGAAAATCTCTTAACCATCGAATATTGTATCGAATCTCTGGTATTGAATATGGTTTCATGCAAGAATTTGGAATTCCTTCCAAAAAGAGGATATAGCCTGTATTCTTGGCATATAGCCGCAAATTTTCAGTAAAAACCTGCCGTTGACTTTTGCTTAGGAGAGTATACATTAATTTCCTTACTATGGATGCATATATGGCTACATACACCCGTAGTTCAATCAATCGAAGGGAAATTCAGGTCAATATGGCGAGCTACCTGGTCCTGTTTTGAAGCTCATTATCAATTTCGTAGTACTGGTTGCGCTATATGAGCCGATGCCCGTAAATTGACCATACCCACATGAACCTATTGTTGGACTCCAAGAGCAGAAAGATGAAGGCTGGTATCCTTGCATGTCAAAAGGTATCAAATTTCCAAAGCCTGTATAACGTGCGCCTACTTGATTATACGAATGTACCTGAAACGCGCCTGAACTTGTCGATGCTAGAGTGTATTGACTATCGGGAAATATGTAGGAATAAACACCTGATGCCGCTGCTGAACCTGAGCGACTAATAGTCATTGTGTTATCCATTGTTAGATCTGCAAGTGCCTGAAACTGAGGCCGGTCAGTTACTGCCCATACTCTGTATGCTTTTGCAATTGATGCAGTTGATCCTGCGCTTGGCGGTCCTTGGTTCGAGGAACGACCACCTGCAGCAGTAGCCGTTAAGGTTGGCGGTGCTGATCCTGATGGATTAAAACCAGAAGACGAAGTTGTGGCCGTAGTATACGGCGGGAACTGCTGCTCAATTGGAGTGGTATCCAATGTTTCCAATGTCCAGAATTCAACATCATCTGCGACTGCGGGCGATGCTGAAAGCGTAGCTCCTATTGCAAGAACGACGGGCAAGGCTGATGCTATGTTGCGAAGAACTCCCATGAGAAATCAGTCTCCATTTCTATCAGGTTGTGTGAGATTCGACGATGAATCTGAAATTGGCTTTTGCCTTCTACCCAGGCACTATATCATAGATTTTCTAAGCGTGCGAGAAAGAACATCAAAAACCACAGATTGGAAGCGGGCGAATCGGGGTAGAAGTCAGCGGCGTCACTTCCCCAGTGTGCAGATTCATGAAAAAGGCTCATTTCTCCATAAATAATTTTGGGTTACCGCGCCGAAACCCGTGCGATGACGGTGTCGCCTTTGCCATCAGGACCGGCGACGCTCTGGACGGTCCAGAGGTCGAGGCGGTTGTCGCCGTCGATCACCGTGCCGCTGTAGTCGCCCCACGAGACGCCATTGGTGGCGGCCTGGCCTTCGCCGAGGGAGAGAATCGGGCGGGTGGTGCCTTTCGGGTCGCGGGCGAGGCGCAGGGCGCAGCGCGGGCTGATGAACATTTCCGGGCCGGTCTCCTGGAAGCCGATCAGAACGTCGCCCCGCTTGTTCACCCCGAGCGTGGTCTGAATATAGCTGTTGATTTTGTGCGCAAGCTGCCCGCTCTGGACTTTTGTACCGTCGAGGCGGAACTGGTGCCACTGAACCCCGGCGCGCCCGTCGATCTCCACGGCTTGCGAGAAGTACAGATGCTTGCCCTGAATCACCAGGTTCTTCGGGTTTCTGTCACCCGACGCCGTGGTCTGCTTCGTGCCTTTCTGTGGCGACTGTGGCGGCCACTCAAAATGCGCGAACCCGTGCGGCTTTCGCGCCACGGACAGGGCAATCGGGGTGCCGTCGCGGGCTTCGGAAACTTTTGTAATGATAATTTCCGTGTCGGTCAGTTCCACGAAGTACAGGTCGTCGGTGGGGTCTTGAACCATGGCCGGGCTGCCCAGGCTCCCGGCAAAGTGATAGACCGTGGCAGGTTTACCGGCTTTCGCTTCGGCAGTTTTTAAGACAAACGTACACTCGGTGCCGCCGGGAAAGCTATAGCCCAGCCACTTGCGGCTGTAGCCAATCGCGCCGCCATCGACAGCCTTCTGCGCCGGGACCGGGTAGGTGTTCCACGCCCCACGTGGATCGGAGGTTTCCGATACCGAGATATTCACTGGCTTGACTTCCGGCTTGTCGTAGTACCACCACAGATCGAACGCAAAAACTCGATTGTGAACATCAAACAATAATTTCGGGTCGATTCCCTGGTTGAACTCCGACTGCGGGACGCCCCGGACGTAGTTGCCCTGCTTATCATAAATAATCAGCCCGTTGTTGGTTCCGTGGAGAATAAACCCGCCGCCCACTGCGATCTGCGGGTCTACTTGCCTATCGCCGTCCTGCGAGCCATCGAAGACAAAGGTTCCGTTGATCTGGCGCGGGTTGCCGCCCTGTTTTCGGACTTTTGCCGTTCCGCCTTTGTCAAACGTAGAACTATGGATCGGGGTAATGACCTCACGTCGCACTGGAGCTATAAAACGCATGGGGCATTGTAGCACGGCTCCCCCCGGCCCCCAGTAATGGGGGAGATGTCGGTTGACGCTGCCGTGTGTAGCACCTGCGCAGGCAAGCGCACTACTTACGCAGCCAGGAGGAGCACCGACGCAGGCGAGGGGAGCAGTTTTAAAGGCGAGCGTTTTGCCAGAACCCGCTCTGTCTCCCCCATTACTGGGGGCCGGGGGGCAAAACTAAAGGGCCGGGGGAACCTACTTCTTGATACACGCTTCGACGGACTCGGCGATGATTCGGGCGACTCTCCAGCGCCACTCGGGGCTGCGGGCGCGGATTCGGTCGTGCTTGCTGGAAAGAGTAAAAGCTTCGAGCAGGGCTTTCTGGGTCGCGGGATTATACTGCGGATTTAACACTCCGTAGTCGCGTGGAATAATCCGGGCGTTCTTGGTGAACGTAAAATTCTCTTTTGTCAAGCGGGCGAGCAGCTCGCGGGCAAAGCGGCACTCGCCCTTGTCGCGGGTGTCGCGGTAGACCCGAGCGCCCCACCAGCGTCCGGACTCCAGCGAGTCGGCGTGGAGCGAGATAAAGAAAACCCGCTTGCCCGGTTGCTCTTTCACGGCTTTCTGCACCAGCGCCGCGCGTCGCCAGAGAGTGTTGGCGCTGTAGAGATGACGCACCCGAAGCGGCTCGTTATTGAAAATCAGGCGGGCATCTGTTGGAGCTTTGAGTGGGGCATTGCCAGGAAGCTTCAGGGCGTCGCTGGTCACGGTCAGCCAGACGGTCGCGCCGCGCTGACGAAGCGCCGTGGCGGTCTCGGCGGCCAGTCGGTAGTTCAGGGCGTCCTCGCGCATCCCGCCGCGCACCGCGCCCGAGTCCTCGCCGCCATGCCCCGGATCGAGAACCACCAGAACCCCGGAGAGCGGGCCTTGGGGAGCACTTTTTTGTGCGTTTCGTGTTTTGTGCCGAACCACAAAGACCGGAATCAGCGCGAGGGCGAGTAGAAAAAAAATGACAGTGGCAGCGGCGAGCCAGGGCGAGCGGGAGAGAAGACTACGCACTCTTGGAGCTAAGAAGCAGCGGGACTTCCCCCGGCGGGAGCGGCTTGCCAAAGAAGAACCCTTGCAGCACGTCGCAGCCCAGGACCGTGAGTTTTTCGTACTGTGCCAGCGTCTCGACTCCTTCGGCGACGACTTTCATGCCCAGCGTGTGCGACAGCTCGATCACCAGCCGGACCACCGCCTCGTCTTTGTCGCTCTCGCACAGCCGCATGATGAAGCTACGGTCGATCTTCACTTTGTCGAACGGGAGCTGAGGCAGCATGGCAAGCGCCGAGTAGCCCGTCCCGAAGTCGTCCAGAGACAGTTTTACGCCGAGGTCTTTGAGCCGATACAGGGTTCTCTTCAGCTCGCCCGCGTCGCCCGCCAGCATGGACTCGGTGATCTCTAAATCTAAAAGCTCCGGGTTGAACGACGAATCGCTCAGGGCGTCTTTGACCGACTGAATTAGTTTTTCACTCTCGGCGAACTGGCGCGGGGAGACATTGACCGACATGTTCAGGCCATCCGCGAGCGCTTCCCAGACCGACGCCTGCCGGGTGGCCTCGCTCATCGCCCAGGCTCCCATCGGAATGATCAGCCCGGTCTCTTCGGCGAGCGGGATGAACTGCCCCGGCCCGATGATCCCGTGCTCGGCGTGGTGCCAGCGCAGGAGCGCCTCGAAGCCGACCAGGTTCCCGGTGCGGGCGTGGCGCTGCTCCTGGTAGAACAGACGAAGCTCCCCGCGCTCGATGGCCTGCGAAAGCCCCGACTCAATCGTGATTCTCGCTCGATCTTGCTCCGGCAGCTTCTCCGAGTACAGCGCGACTCCAGCACGACCGGAGTGCTTGGTCTTGTACATCGCGGCGTCGGCGTTTTTAATCAGCGTGTCGGCATCGCCGCCGTCGAGCGGGTAGAGGCTGATTCCCATGCTCGCCGTGACGAACAGTTCGTGGCCTGCGAGTGTCGCGGGTGCCGTGATGGCGGCCAGCAATTTCTGAGCGACCGACTCGGCGTCGGCGGGCGAGGCGATCCCGGTGAGGGCGACCACGAACTCGTCGCCGCCGAGCCGGGCGACTAAATCCCCGGTTCGGACGGTGGCGCTGAGCCGTCCTGCGATCACCTGGAGCATCTGGTCGCCAACATCGTGGCCGAGCGAGTCGTTGATCGGCGTGAACCGGTCCAGATCAATAAACACCACGGCCAGGTGCTTTTTGAGCCGTGACGCCTCGATAAGCGCCCGGCTCAGCTCTTCTTCGAGGCCGCGTCGGTTGAGAAGCTCGGTCAGTGCATCCGTGGACGCCTGCCTTCGCATCGCAAGCTCGGTCGTGCGGCTCTCGGTCACATCGCGGGCGGCGGCATAGACCTGATCGGCCTCGGGGTGTGGCGTCGCGAACCACTGGAGATAGCGGTACTCGCTTTGGGCGTTCTTGATCCGGCAGGTGAAGTGGATCGGGCTGTCGGTCTCGGCGCGGAGCGTGTGCTGGAGCGCGGCGTAGGCGTCGGCGCGGTCGTCGGGGTGCGTTAAATCGAGCAGCGAGCGCCCGTCCACGTCGTCGGGGGAGTAGCCGAGGGTTCGGTTCCAGGCCGGATTGACCCTGAGAATCCGTCCCTCGGTGGCCGAGAGCACCACGAGCATATCGGCGGCGCGCTGAAAATAAGCGTCGTCGGGGTCGTTCGTTTTTTTTGGGGTCTCGCTCCGAATCGGGACACTGGGAACGGGAGTTTGCGCGGCGAGTGCATGGAACCGGACGGCGTAGCTGTCGGCGCGTGGCTCGATCTCGAACGCGTAGCGAATCTCGCTCTCGGGATGGACGCCCTCCCATTTCACGCCGACACGCTCGCGCTGAGCGCGGCGCAGGCCGGGGTAGAGCAGGGTCTTCCAGGAGCTATCGAACGCATCCCAGAGACTTTTACCGAGTAGCGAGCGGGCGTCCGAAGACAGAGCAGCTCCGCTGCCCGCCTCGATACTGAGGAAGCGAAGCTCGCTGTCCAGGGTGAAACTGCCGACCGCAGCAGGAGTTGCCATGGGCGCTGGGAGAAATACCGTATTGTGTACTCTGAAGCCCCCGCAACGGTTGCAGGCATGCAACTTGCCCGGTGGACCTTCAGAAAATCGCCGTGAATTCTTGCGCGATTGTACCAGAGTTTTGAAGTCCTGGCATGGAAGAGCGAATCGATCAGTTAGAAGAAGACGCAAGGCGACTGGGCCGCGAGGTTGCAGCCCTGCGAGGGCATTTCCACGCCGAGCAGGAAATCGAGCAGCTTCGGGCAGAGAACACCCACCTGCGCGAGGTCGTGACTCGCTATGCCATCGCCTGCGCCCAGGTCGATCTTCAGGTCGCGATTGTGCGGGCGCGTGGCGGCGAGTCCGCCGCCGCCGACGAGAGCCTCCGAACCCTCATGGCCGAGGAGCAGGACGCCTCACGGGTCTTGCGCGATATCGCCAAACAGCTCCAGCAAGCCGAGTAGAGTTCTCTCGACATCCCCGTCCTCCCCCGGCTGATCGCTCGGTCGCGAAGGGGTATCTACGACGCCCAGGGCGGATGTCCTGATGCAAAAAGCCGATCTTGCCTGCCCGGCCCACAGGCCACGATGATCGGGCCGTCCTGAAGATAGTCTTCATCGAACCAGCCCAGAGAAAAGCGCTTCTCGCCGCCGTGCCGCTGCTTGAGCCAGCCTATCGCCAGCCCGCGCCGCCCCCAGCGGTTCTTTGTCTTTTGAAACCACAGCGCCAGCAGCAGCGGCACCCAGGCCAGAAACAAGTTCCAGAGCAGAAAATCGTAGATCAAGCTCCGGGTATAGCCAATTCGGGCCAGCACCAGCGCCCCCGCAACTCCGCTCGCCACAACGATTCCCCGCATGATTCTCAAAGTGTATCGCAGGATAGAATAGAACCGATGTTGCGATTTCAAGGTTCGACGAGCAACGAGGCACAAGAGCTAAAAGAGCTGGGCAAGGCCCTGCGCAAAGGCGACACTGCGACTGTCGTCGCGCGACATACCGATGCAAGTTTGATTGCAGTTCTCCAGCAATGCCAGAAGAATTCTCCGATTATTGTCGGAATTGCCATTGCTGGAATGATTTTTATGCTTGTATTTATGCTGGGTAGCATTCTGCATTTCTGGAAACCAACTATAGTACCCTTCACGGGGCTGATCGGGCTGATTTCTTTGTTTAAAAACAGCGTGATGGCTGCCAAACCCGAGGCGTGGGAGCCGGTGAAGCGACGGCTGGAGCGGGCGGAGCTTCCGACGTTGCTTGATGCGCTGGCGCTGAACATTCTTCCGCTGAGCGATGCAATTCGGGCCGGGCTGACGACGCAGCTCTCGACAGCGACAACCGACATTCTGGAAGCCCTGACGCCCGCGCAGCGCAAGCAGCTGGTGCGCTTCGTCCCGGCGCAGCTAAATTGCAGCGTCTGGACGAGACCCATCGGCCCGATCCAGCCGTTGAGCGCGGAGAAGGTTCAAGCGGCGACGGTCGGACTTCTGGCGCTCGCGACGCTACGACAGACGGGTGCGGAGACGCTCGACTGGCGCGGGGTAGATCGGGTCACCAGCAATCTGATGGCTGCCCACGACGAGTACCTCGCCTCGCTTTCCCGTGCCTGAGGTAAAATCGAGGGCATGAAGCGACGGACTTTGCTCAAGGCGGCGGCGGGGGCGACTCTTGCAGGGAGCGCGGCGCAGGCGCAGAACGATCAGGCGGCTCTCTATGTCTCCCCAAAAGGCAGCGACGAGCGCGGAACGGGCCGTCTCGATAAACCCTTTGCGACTCCGGCGCGGGCGCTCGCGGCGGCACGTGGAACCAGTGTCAAGCGGATTTTCTTGCGCACGGGCACCTACGAAATAGCCGAGACGCTGACCTTCACCCGAGAGCACTCCGGGATTCGCATGGAAGCCTGGCCCGGCGAGAGCGTGACGCTCTCAGGCGGGACGAAGCTGGGCATCAAGCAGGCCGGAGCAGGACGCTGGGAAGCGAAGACGGCGCTGAGTTTCGAGCAGCTCTATGTAAACGGACAGCGGCGCTACCGACCGCGCTTTCCGAAAAATAGCTACTACCGAGTCGCAAAAGACCTTCCTCTGACCGAGGGGCGCGGCTACGAGCGTCTGGCGTTCGAGCCAGGCCAGCTCAAGGAAACCTGGAGCCAGCCGCGCGAGATCGAGGTTCTGTGCTTTCAGGTCTGGACTATGGCCCGAATGAAGATCAAGCGAATCCGCGAGGGCGCGAACATCGTCGAGTTTACCGGCCAGACTATCGGAAGAGAAGGCTTTCAGGCGTTCTCAGAGGGCAAGCGTTTTATTTTAGAGAACGTCAAAGAAGCTCTCAGTGATCCAGGCGAGTGGTTTTTAGATAAACCAACCCAAACTCTCACCTATATTCCATTGTTTGATGAAAAAATTGGCAAATCAGAAATTTTTGCACCACGGTTGAGTCAATTGGTACAGATCGACGGCGCAAAAGATGTTTATTTTGGCGGGATTATCTTCGCACACGCCGCCTGGAGCTGCCCGGAGCCGGGCGATAGCTTCTGGCAGGCCGAGGCGCACCAGGGCGCAGCCATCGAGATCGTCGGGGGGCGAAATGTCACGCTGGAGCGCTGCACCGTGAAGAACGTCGGGGCGTGGGCCGTCAGCTTCGGGGCGGGCTGCAAGGACTGTCAGCTTCTTTCCTGCACGCTGACCGATCTCGGGGCGGGCGGGGTGAAGATCGGGGAGAAAGAGCGACAAAAAGACGACGAAAAGCTCACCGAGCGCATCACCGTGACCGACTGTTTAATCGCTCATGGCGGCAGGATCTCCCCGGCGGGGATCGGAATCTGGCTGGGGCACAGTCCGTACAACAAAATTTTGCGCAATGAGATCACGGATTTTTACTACACCGGAATCTCGCCCGGCTGGTCGTGGGGCTACGGCGAGAGCGGCGCACACCACAACGAGATCGCGTTCAATAAAATCTCGAAGATCGGGCAGAGCGTCCTGTCCGACATGGGCGGAATTTACACGCTTGGCGTCGCGCCCGGAACGACGCTTCACCACAATATTATCTCCGAAATAGAATCGGATGAGTACGGTGGCTGGGGAATTTACTTCGACGAAGGCACCACTGGAGTTATTGCCGAAAATAATTTAGTGTATAAAACCCGCTCCGCTCCGTTTCATCAGCACTATGGCCGAGAAAATAGTGTTAAAAACAATATTTTTGCGTTCGGAACGCAAGCACAGCTCATGCGGACCCGTGCCGAAGAGCACAAAAGCTTCACCCTGGAGAAAAATATTATCCTCTGGAAAGAAGGGCCGCTGCTTGGCTCGAACTGGTCCGGGACGCCCGACGTGAACTATTCTCTCTCAGGGAATCTCTACTGGAAAACCGACGGATCTGCGCAGCTTCCCGAGGCCGACAAAACCGGGCTGGTGGCCGACCCGAAGTTCACCGATCCGCTCAAAGGAGATTTCCGGCTGAAGCCCGGCTCGCCCGCCGCAAAGATCGGGTTCGTGCCGTGGGACTTTGCGCTCACCGGACGCAAGGGACAGAAGCCCTACACCGGCGAAGTTCCGCGCGCCTACCCGCTCCTTCCGCCGCCCCCGCCGCCCCGGCCCCTCGCGCTGGACTTCGAAGAGCTTGCTGTCGGGCAGCCGCCGACGGGCCGTAGGTTGACGGTCTATACCGAGCCGGATGTCAAAGACGCCCGGATATTCGTGGCCGACGACTTCGCTCTCTCCGGGAAAAAGTCGCTGAAGTTCACCGACGCGCCAGGTCAGAAAGGCCGCTACAACCCGCATCTGTTCTTCAAGCCGGGCGAGCTGGGCCGCGTGCTCGTCGGGAGCTTCGGGCTGCGCCTCGGGCCGGGCGCAGTCTTCTACCACGAGTGGCGCGACGACGCGAGTCCGTACAAGACCGGGCCGTCGCTGAGAATCGAGAAGGGTGAGCTTCTGGTGGGCGGAAAAACCCTGATGACGCTCCCGAGTGAGTCCTGGGTGCGTTTTGCGATTCGCCACGCGCTCGGCTCGGGCGTCTGGGAGCTGACCGTCCAGCTTCCGGGCCGCACCCCGCCGCGCAAGCTTGCGGGCCTCGCGTGCGGCTCCAGGAAGTCGTTTGACAAGCTCGCCTGGTGGGGCTTCGTCTCCGACGCCGACGCCCAGACCACGTTCTGGCTCGACGACATTGCGCTGAAAGAAGACATAAAATAAAGCATGGCAGCCCTGAAAGTCCCAAGAATCACTCCCGAAGAATATCTGGAGCGTGAAAAAGAAGCCACAGAGAAGTCCGAGTTCATCTCCGGGGAGATACTCGCCATGGCGGGCGCAAAACCGCGCCATAACCGTTTGGCCGGGCAAGCCTATGTGTCGATAGCGAACGCACTCAACGATTCGGAGACCTGTGAGCCGTTTAATTCGGACCAGAAAGTGCGAATCTTCGAGGCCGGGCCGTTTTTCTACCCGGATATCTCCGTGGCCTGCGAGCCGATCTTCGATAGCGACGACTGCCTTCGTAACCCGGTGGTAATCGTCGAGGTTTTGTCAAGTTCTACGGCGAGCTATGACCGGGGCGAGAAGTTCTCGCACTACCGCCAGCTTCCGTCGCTCCGGGAGTATGTCCTGGTGAGCCAGAGCCTGCCGCTGGTGGAGCACTACAGCCGCCAGAGTGAGTCTACCTGGGTCTTTACGGTTCACAGCGGCCTGGACGCGATAATCTCTCTCCCTTCGCTCTCTCTCACGCTCCCCCTTCGAGAAATCTACCGCCGAATCTCGTTTGAGAGTGACCATTAAGAGGGTCCGGCATGCTACAATTCGGCTATGTCTGCCACGCTCAGTACGACGCCGCCCCGCTGGGACCTGACCACGATCTTCCCGTCGCTCACCTCGCCCGAGCTTCTCGCCGCGCTCGACTCCCTCAAATCACGCATCGCCGCGCTCGACATTCCCCCCGGCGCGACCTACGACTTCGTCACGACCGCGCTGAACCAGGCGCTCGACGAGGCTCGCACGGTTCGGACATACCTCTCGCTGCTCATCGCGGAGGACGCCACCAACGAAGCCGCCCAGGCCGTCATGAGCGAGCTACGAGGCGACTCGGTGGCGCTCTCGCTGTTTGGAACGCGCTACACCGCCTGGCTCGGGACACTCGACATTGAGGAGCTTCTGAAAACCTCCGAGGTCGCGCGTGCCCACGAGTTCGGACTGCGCCGCGCCCAGACGCTGGCCCGGCACCTGCTGCCCCCCGACGAAGAGACGCTCGCCGCGCAGCTCTCCCTCGGCGGGTCCGTCGCGTGGACGAAGCTGCATCAGGACCTCACCAGCCAGCTTGAAGTCACGGTCGAAGGCGAATCTCTGCCCATGCCCGCTGTCCGCCAGCGTGCCACCGACCCGAGCGAGGCCGTCCGCAAAGCCGCGTATGAAGCCGAGCTATCCGCCTGGAAGCAGGTCGCACTGCCGCTGGCGGGCGCGATGAACTCGATTAAATACGAAACGGGTCTTCTTTTAGGCAAACGCGGCTGGAAATCGCCCGTTGAAGCCGCCTGTTTCTCGAACTACATCGACGAAGCGACGCTCACGGCCATGCTGAGCGCCGCAGAGAAGTCGTTTCCGGATTTTCGGCGGTATCTGAAAGCCAAAGCCCGGCTTCTGGGCACGGAAAAACTGCCATGGTGGAACTTGTTTGCGCCCGTCGGGGAGACCAGCCAGAGCTGGGCCTGGCCCGACGCCGAAGCGTTTATCGCGGAGAACTTCGACGGCTACTCGAAAAAACTGGGCGACTTCGCCCGCGAAGCATTTACAAACCGCTGGATCGACGGCCAGCTTCGGCCCGGAAAGCGCGACGGCGCGTTCTGTGCGTGCCCGCGCTCGGGCGAGAGCCGGATTCTCCAGAACTACTCCCCGAGCTTCGACGCCGTGAGCACGCTGGCCCATGAGCTGGGCCACGGCTACCACAATCGCTGCCTGAGCGAGCGTACGCCTCTCCAGAGCGGCACGCCCATGACCCTCGCCGAGACCGCGAGCATTTTCTGCCAGACGATCATCAATGATGCCGCCCTGAAAGCGGCCCAAAGCCCTGTGGAGCGCCTTTCTCTCTTAGAAGGCGCACTCAACGATGCCTGTCAGGTCGTAGTAGACATCACCAGTCGGTTTATCTTCGAGAAAGCCGTTCTGGAGCAACGAAAAACCCGCGAGCTTTCGGTTTCTGAACTAAATCAGCTTATACTGGATGCTCAGAAACAAACCTACGGCGACGGACTCGATGAAAACTATCTTCACCCGTATATGTGGGCTGTCAAAGGGCACTACTACGGCTCGACGTTTTATAATTTTCCCTATATGTTTGGTTTATTGTTCTCACTGGGACTCTACGCGGTGTATCAACAAGAGCCAGACGGCTTCCATGCCCGCTATGATGAGCTTCTGGCAAGTACGGGCATGGCGGATGCAAAGACACTCGCGCAGACCTTCGGGATCGACATCACTCAGGAAGCGTTCTGGACCGCCTCGCTCGATGTGATCCGCAAAGATATCAGCGAGTTTGAGAGGCTCTGCGATGGACGATAGCATCGTCCCGATCCCGCCCGAGCGGGTGAAGTTCTTCGGAGGTACCGGGCGAATGCTCCTGCCGTCGCCCAAAAGCGTCGCGGCGGTGATCGACGGGCTTCCTGAGGGCACCGAAGTCACGGTCGCGCTCCTTCGCAAGCATCTTGCCGAGGCGTTTGGCGTCGAGGCCGTCTGCCCGCCCACGACCCGAAAAGCCTGGCGTGCCCTGAGTGAGAAAACCTGAGTTGATGAACCGAATCGATACGCATCAGCATCTGTGGGATTTAGAAAAGTTCTCGCTGCCGTGGCTACCGCTGGGCGGTCCGTTCTCAGGCAGCCACCCGCCGGAGCGTTATTTGGAAGAAAGTGCGGGGCTGGGAATCGAGAAAACCATCTACATGGAAGTGGATGTCAGCGCCCCGCAGAAAGTCGCCGAGGCACGCTATGTCTACGGGCTGTGCGACGATCCCACAAGTCCGATGGTCGGGGCCGTGATCGGGGGCCTGGTCGCCAGTGCGGGCTTTGCCGCGTATCTGGATGCCACGGCGCACCCGGCACGCAAAGGAGTTCGGCAGGTGCTCCACGGCGACGCGCCGAGGGGTCAGTGCCTGACAAAAGACTTCCAGCGCGGCCTTGCGCTTCTCGGGGAGCGCGGCCTGCTCTTTGATTTCTGCATCCGGCCTTTCGAGCTTGCCGACGCCGCGACCTGCGCCCGGCAGCTTCCGCAAAATAACTTCGTGCTGGATCACTGCGGCAACGCGCCTATTCATGGGCTGACGAACGAAGTCGCTCTCTGGAAACGGGGAATAGAAGCAGTTTCCGCGTGCCCCAACGTGGTCTGTAAGCTCAGCGGGATCGTCGCGCAGGCCGACCCGACCGAGCCGCTTGCGCCGCAGCTCGCGCCGTTTGTGAACTTTACGCTTGATGCGTTCGGGCCAGAGCGGGTGCTTTTTGCGTCCGACTGGCCCGTGTGCAAGAACTCGGTGGACCTGGTGCAGTGGGTTCACGCCCTCGACGAGATCGTTCTGGAGCGCCCCGAGACCGAGCGGGAGGCCCTTTTTTTTAGAAACGCCCTCCGGGTCTACGATATAGCCTCGTGAAGATCGTCGTCGGGCTGGGAAATCCGGGCTTGCAGTACGCAAAAACCCGCCACAATATTGGCTTTGAGCTAATCGATGCGCTGGCAAAAGCCGCCGGAGCGAGCATCACCAACCGCCGGGATCGGGCGCAGGTGGCAAAAATAACGCTGGGCGGCCAGAGTATTTTGCTGGTCAAGCCGCAGACGTTTATGAACCTCTCGGGCGAGTCTGTCTCAGCGATTTTAAAAAAAGAAGAAGTTCCCCTGTCTGAGCTTTTAGTGATCTGCGACGACATCCATCTGTCGGTCGGGCGACTGCGCATCCGGGCGAAGGGCAGCTCGGGCGGGCAGAACGGCCTGAAAAGCGTCGCGACGCGATTGGAAAGCGAAGAGTGGGCCAGGCTTCGGCTGGGCGTCGGGGAGCCACCCGAAGGCAAACAAGTTGACTGGGTGCTCTCGCGGTTTTCCTCTGGCGACCGAAAAACTATCGACGATGTGTTAATTTCTGCCATGGGAGCCGTCGAGGTCTGGGCGAGCGAGGGCGTGGTCCCCGCCGCGACCCGGTTCAACGGGGTAGACCTCGGAGCGACGCCGTGAGGCGCTTCGGAACCATGAGCTGGATCTACACCGACTGGTGCGGTCCGCTGTACGCCAGGGATACGAAAAAAGAGCGCATGCTCGCCGAGCTTTCGAAGATTTTCTCGGTCGTCGAGATCGACGCGACGTTCTTTGGAATCCCCCGGCACGGCACGCTCACTGGCTGGGCGCAGCAGACCCCGAAAGAATTTCGCTTCACCGCCAAGCTCCCGCGCACCATCACGCACGAAAAACGCCTGCTCGGGGACGCATCGGGCGACGCGCTTCTCGCCGCCGACGCGATCCAGGCCGGGCTGGGCGAGAAACTCCAGTGCCTGCTGGTTCAGCTCCCCCCGGAGCTTGAGTCGGGCGAGCGCCGAAATTTCGAGACGTTCTTCGAGGAAGTAAGCGGGCGCGGCTTCCCGCTGGCGGTCGAGCTACGCCACGCAAGCTGGCTCAAGACCGACATCCCCGCGTTTCTCAAAGAAAAAGAAATTCAGCTCGTCACCACGGAGAAAATCGACTTCGGGCACACGCCGACCTACCTGCGGCTTCTGGGCGAGGACGGCTCGGTCGCCCGCTTCGACGAGCGCCAGTTCGACCGAAGCGGCGAGCTTGAGACCTGGGCCGCTCGGCTGGAACCCAGCCCCGACGCCCTGATCTTCGCCCGAAACTTCTACGAAGGCCACGCCCCCGCGACGCTGTTTTCTCTCATGGAGCAGCTCGGTCATCCCGTCCCCACCCCGCCCGGCCAGCAACAAATGAGCCTGTTTTGAGGGTAGAATCCCAGGTAGATGACGGCATTAGTTTTGTTTTCCCATGGCTCACTGCTCTGCGGTGCGGGCGAGGCGCTGGAGGCCCACGCGACGCGGCTTCGCGAGATTGGGCAGTTCGAGCGGGTGGAGATCGGGTACCTGAACTACTCCGAGCCGAGCCTGGCAACAACCGTCGAGGCACTGGCCGGGGATACATCCGTGACAGAGATCCAAATACTGCCCTACTTTCTGGCTCCAGGGTATTTTGTCAAGCGGGCGCTTCCCGCCGCGCTGGAGCCGCTTAAAAACCAATTCCCCCGTCTGAGCTTCACCGTCGCGCCCGCCATCGGGTTCGATACACGCCTGGCCGACGCCCTTCTCGATGCCGCCGAGGGCGCAAGAGAGTCCGACGCCTGGCGGGAGCCGCTGGAGCGCGCAAGTTCTTCGTGCCGGGGTGTGGACACCTGCCCGCTGTTTGCGACGCCCGCCTGCCCGAAAGGGGGCGGTGCAGCGTGAAAGCACTTCTCGTTCTGGTCCACGGCTCGCCCACGGCGGGCGCGAACGACGCGATGCGGGAAGTGGTGGAAGAGCTGCGCGGGCGCGGGGTCTACCCTCTGGTCGAGGTGGGCTTCATGGAGTGCAACGCCCCCTCGATCCCCGAGGCCATCACTGCTCTGACGGAGCGTGGTGCAAAGGAAATTATTGCGGTGCCGTACTTCCTGCACACTGGCACCCACGTCTGCGACGATCTCCCTACCCTGCTCGAAGAAGGGAAAGCGCGTCACCCTCAGGTTCACTTTCGGATGGGCGACTACCTCGGCCTCTCGCCCGTATTAACCACTATTTTAACGGAAAGAGCGACGCGATGACACCGATCCCGCGCTGGCTGGAGCGACTCGGTGGTTTACTTATTTTTGCTTGCAGCGTCTGGCTAACCTGGTTCGCCTGGCAAGCGGCGCACCAGAGGGGCAGCTTTCTCTCGGTCGGCGCGGCGGGTCCAGGCTTTGCCGTGACCGGCCTTGCGCTGGTGCTTTTCCCCGGCTACAAGTCCGAGCATCTTGCACGCGGCGAATCGCTGGAGGGCAAAGAAGGCTGGGCGCAACTCACCCTACGCTGGAAAATCGTCGCCATCTTTGCCATGGTGTTGAGCCTGGGATACTTTTTCGTGCTCATCTCAGGAAAATAGAAAGGAGCCTTGCGGCTCCTGAAAAAAGAAAAGCTCCCCCGACGAAGGGAATTTAGAACAGGACTTCTCAGTCGTCTACCCGACCATCTCGATTCCGATAGTCGTGCCGATCGGGCGGCGCAAGCCGATCACGGCGGTTCACACGGGGCGGAAAGCGAGGAAGCGCGATGGAGCGTAGCCTCGCCCCCTGGAGCGTTCCGGAGGTGCGGTCGGACTGCCGCTACCGGCTCGCGCTTCTCTTCGCCGATATCTGCTACCTCGACTCCCTAGTGTGTCATTTGCCTTGTCTGCATAGATAACTTCCACTCCATCGTCTCCGAATCGGACGGCGCGTAAAGCCACACGAACCACCCAGGCGGTGCCGCTCTCGCGCACGATCCCGACGGGCCTTGCGCCGACCACCCCAAACGAACGGCGTCGGATCGGCATTCCACCCTCGCGCCACTGCCTCCAACGAAGACATCACCGCTTCATGACTGTCGAAACTCTGGCCAGATAAACCACGCCGCACAAGGATACGCTGAATCGACTCCGCAAGATTGAGCCAGCTACCCGCAATCGGCGTAAACAGGACCATCACTCCCTGGCGCATCAGCCACACCAACAAATCCGCATTCCAATGCCCCGTCAGGTTATCCCAAACGAGCAACAAACGTAAAGGGGGTAACTCGCTCAACAAGGTAAACTTTACCCCCAGCCCTTCCTGCCACCGCTCCCAACGGGCGCGATTCTGCTCCTGGGGCAACTCAATCGGGCGGGGCAGGGCCGCCAAGACTTGACTCACCTCTTCCTTAAGCCACGGATGCAGGATGGCATTGGTGCTACGTGCCACTCCCTTAACCCGCACAGCCCCCGTCGCAGGGTGAAAAAGTGTCAGCATCTTTGCTGTTCCTGCCCGAACATAGTTATGGGGGTAACGGCCTGTCTCACCCCCCTTGGCCCAACGCTCACCGGGCTGCGCAATAGCTTGATAGGGACCAGCCTCGTCCTGACACCAGAGAGCGATCCCCTCGCGTTCCGCTTCCTGGTAGGCCGCCTCGATTAATTTTTTTTCGCCTCCGTATCGGGGTCTAACACGGTTTCGATAACCGTACCGCTTTTACGGATGCGTTTGCGTCTGGCTTGGCCCGTGTGACACCAGGAGCGATCCTTGACAAAGGTGTACCCCGCCTCGCGAAGCAATCCCCACAGGCTGTAGCCGCTCAGGAGAATGCCTTCCCTCGCCAGCGCCTTCCGCAATGTCGAAATTGTCCAGACACTTGTCCCATCCACTTCAGGGTGGGGAGAGCGCAACAGATGCAGGAGAATCTTCTCTTTGACTTCTCCTGTGAAGCGTGGGGTATGTCCGCCACCATGCCGAGCAACCACGGCACCGATGCCTTCTACGTTGAAACGAGAGACCCAACCGGCGATGGTGTTTCCTTGCCTCAGGTGACACTGTTGTGCCGCTTCTTTGTAGGAGTTGCCTGCTGCCACTGCTAGAATGCCGGTAGCTCGGGCAATCTGGTCAGCGGGTGCGCTTCGGGCTCGGGCGAGAGTTTCCAGGAAAGTCTTTTCCTCATCGGTCAAGGTTCGTAGCGGGTCTTTCTTACGGCGTGCCATGAAGGCACGATACCTTATCTATGCAGACAAGGCAAATGACCCACTATACTCTTGCCCAGTTTGTCTTCAGTTCTTCTGACACGCCTGTGTGCCCCGTAGAGCGGCTTTCGGGGTGCCCGGCGACTGATTTCCCGTTGTGGCCCCAAAACGCGTCTAAAATCGCCTTCTGGAGGCCCGGTGCAGAAAACCCGGAAGTGCTTTTTGATCCAGTCTGTTTGCGGTCGGTGAAAATGCGAATCACCGCGCCGCGTATTCCGACGCCAACGCGCAGGTTTTCCTTTTCTTGCATGTCGAAGCGCCCGCCGAGCTGTCACAAAACGGCATGCGACGTAGGGAACGGTGGGCGGAACTTTTTGTTACACTTCGCAGAGTGCTCTATCTTCTTTTTCCTCACCAGCTTTTTGACCAGACGCGAGTAGACCCGAAAGTCACTCGCGTCATTCTTCACGAGCATCCGCTCTATTTCTCCCAGCTTGCGTTTCATCCCGAAAAGCTCAGGCTCCACCACGAGAGCATGGCGGCCTTCGCCAGCACGCTCCGGCAGGCGGGGAAGTCCGTCGAAATCACGGGCGAGCCGCTCGGCGAGCTGGTAAACCGGCTGAAAAGTCAGGGCATCGAGAGGCTCAGCCACTACGAGCTATCCGACGACTGGCTGGAGCGCGATGTTAAGAAGTCGCTGGCGGCGCTCACGCTTCAGGAGCTTCCCTCACCGATGTTTCTCACCCCGACCCGAGAGCGCCAGCAGTATTTCGCTGGCAAAAAGCGCACCTCAATGGCCGATTTTTATAAATGGCAGCGCCGTCGCTTGAACTTGCTCATGGACGAATCCGGGGAGCCGCAGGGGGGACGCTGGAGCTTCGATGAGGACAACCGCAAACCGATTCCCAGGGCCATGATTCTGCCCGTGCGCTCGGCGGAGTACCCCGTCACCCACGCCGAGGCGCGGGCGCAGCTGGCTCTCTTTCTGCAAACCTGCCTGGCCGACTTCGGTCCCTACGAAGACGCCATGCGCGCCAGCGATGGTCGGCTGTTTCACTCGGTGCTCACGCCCGCCCTCAATACAGGGCTGCTCACGCCCCGTGAAGTCCTGGAGGCGACGCTGGACTTTGCAACGGTGAACGCCGTCCCGCTCGCCAGCCTGGAGGGTTTCGTGCGCCAGGTCGTCGGGTGGCGCGAGTTCGTCCATGGCACCTACGAGAGCCTCGGCAGAAAGCAGCGCACCACCAACTTCTTCGGCTTTGAGAACGCGCTTCCCGAGGCTTTCTGGACGGCAACCACCGGGCTGGCTCCCGCCGACACGGTGATCCAGCGCGTAAGCGAGACCGGCTACTGTCACCATATCGAGCGATTGATGGTGCTTGGCTGCCTGCTCCTGCTGCTCGAAGTCCACCCCGATGAGGTCTATCGCTGGTTCATGGCGCAGTTCGTCGATGCCTATGACTGGGTCATGGTGCCCAACGTCTACGGCATGAGCCAGTACGCCGACGGCGGCCTGATGACGACCAAGCCGTACCTCTGCGGCAGCGCGTATCTGCGCAAAATGGGTGACTGGCCGAAGGGAGACTGGTGCGCGGACTGGGACGCACTCTACTGGCGCTTCATCCACCGCCATCGTGCCCTGTTTCTCAAAAATCAGCGCTCGTCGATGATGGTGTCGCTCTTTGACAGGCTCAAACCCGAGACAAAGGCGGCGCACTTTGCCCGCATCGCCTCGCTGGAAGAGCGCCTGGGCGTCTCGCTGCCCACGGAGGCGCTATGACTGATTTTCCGACCGATACCGAATCGATTCAAGCGCGACTCAGCGCCATCGATCCGGCATACTACGCCCAAACTCGCAATGCCCTCGACGGCGGAGTGACCCGGCTCAGCCCGTATCTCACGCACGGCGCTCTGACACTCCCCGAAGTGCAGGGCGTCGCCTACGCGAAGGGGGGCAAGCGAGCGTGCTACAAGCTGGTCTTCGAGCTTGCCTGGCGCGAATATTTCCAGCGCGTCTGGTGGGAGAGAGGCGAGGGCATCTTCGCCGACATCAAGCGCCCTCAGGAGCCCGTCCGGGAGCGCGAGGAGGTTCCCGTCGCTCTTCTGGACGCGACGACGGGCATCGACGCCATCGACGCTTCTATCCGCTGTCTCTATGAGGTCGGCTACGTCCACAACCACGCCCGGATGTGGACCGCGATGCTCGGAACCAACCTGGCGCAGGTCCACTGGAAGCCGCTCGCTGCCTGGTACCACTACCACCTTCTGGACGGCGACCTGGCGAGCAACACGCTCTCGTGGCAGTGGGTCGCCGGGACGTTCTCCAGCAAGAAATACCGGGCCAATCAAGACAACCTCAACAAGTTCGACCCGAAGAACCGGCAACGCGGGACGTTCCTGGACGTGAACTACGAAGCGCTTCCCGAGCTGGGCATCCCGGAGGTCTTGCAAGCCACGCGCCTGGCGTCGCTTCTCTGCACGCTACCGGAAGGCGATGATGTCATCGTCGCGCCCGGCGAGCGTGTGCTGCTCTACCATCCCTGGAGCCTCAGCCCGACCTGGCGCACGAGCGATCCGGGGCTTCGGGTGCTGGTCCTGGAGCCGTCCCACTTCTCCCGCTTCCCGATCTCCGAGCGGCGGATGACGTTCTTGCTGGCGCTGGCAAGGAACGTCCCCGGCCTGAAGGTCTTCGTGGGAGAAGTTAGCGAGCTTCCTGGCCACTGCGGCACCGCTTCGGTGCGGAGCGTCGGGCATCCGGCGACGCGGCACTGGCCCGGCGAGAAAGACGCCCCGCCCTTTCTCTTTCCCCAGTGGCCGACAGAAAAAGCATTGCCAGGCAGCTTTATGAGCTTCTGGAGCGCTGTGGAGAAATGGCTCTGAATATAGCCAATTGCTTATTGAACCCACCCGGCCCCTCGTAACCCTCGGGTCCGCCCTCCCTTTGCGGCGGGTACCCAGCGGCTGGGTGTGAGGATCCGACGAGGAACGAGGAGGGGGTGGGGTCAGGGGGTGGGTTCGGAGCCGGGGTGAGAAAATAGATTTATCTTGATCCAGTCTGTTTCTTGATAAAACCCAGACTGTGTGGAATAATCGTGCCGTGCTGACAGATGTGGAAACGCTCAAGGAGAAGCTGCGGTCGGTGAAAATGCGAATCACCGCGCCGCGCCTCGCGGTTCTGGCGGCGGTCTACCGTGGCGGGCATCTCGATGCCGATGCGATTGCTGTCGTCGCGCGGGAGCACCTGGGGAGCCTTTCTCGGCAGGCGGTCTACGACAATCTTCATGCCCTGCTGGATGTCGGACTCGTGCGGCGCATCGAGCCTGCAAGCGCCCCGGCGCTCTACGAAGCACGGGTCGGCGACAACCATCATCACCTGGTTTGCAGAAGCTGCGGCCTGGTAGAAGATATTGACTGCGTCGTCGGGCAGCGCCCCTGTTTAGAGCCAAGTGCGACGCATGGATTTCTTATCGAAGAGGCCGAGGTCATCTTCTGGGGCATCTGCCCTGCATGTCACAAGGGAAAACAACAACACAATGGAAAATAACTCATCAACCTCAGGAAAATGCCCGTTCACGGCTGGATCGCTCAAACATAGTGCTGGTAGTGGCATGAGAAACCACGACTGGTGGCCCAATCAGCTAAAACTGAACATTCTTCGCCAGCACTCGGGCCTGTCCAACCCGATGGGCGCGACGTTTAACTACGCTCAGGAGTTCAATACTCTCGATCTGGAAAAAGTTAAAAAAGAACTTTTTGAGCTGATGACGACGTCCCAGGACTGGTGGCCCGCCGACTACGGCCACTACGGACCGTTTTTCATTCGGATGGCCTGGCACAGCGCCGGAACCTACCGCATCGGCGACGGACGCGGCGGCGCGGGCGCGGGGATGCTTCGCTTTGCCCCGCTCAATAGCTGGCCCGACAACGCCAACCTCGACAAAGCCCGCTTGCTCCTGTGGCCGATCAAGCAGAAATACGGCAAGAAGCTCTCGTGGGCGGATCTGATGGTGCTGACCGGCAACTGCGCTCTGGAGTCGATGGGCTTCAAGACGTTCGGGTTCGCCGGGGGGCGCGAGGATGTCTGGGAGCCGGAAGAGGACATTTACTGGGGCGGAGAGGCCGAGTGGCTCGGCGACAAGCGCTACACCGGCGAGCGCGAGCTGGAGAACCCGCTGGGCGCGGTTCAGATGGGCCTGATCTATGTGAATCCGCAAGGCCCCAACGGAAACCCCGATCCGCTGGCGTCCGCCCATGACATTCGCGAGACTTTCGGGCGCATGGCGATGAACGACGAAGAAACCGTCGCCCTGATCGCAGGCGGACACACGTTCGGCAAGACGCACGGCGCTGCCAACCCCGACAGGTACGTGGGCCGCGAACCCGCCGGGGCGAGCATCGAGGAGCAGGGGACGGGCTGGAACAACAAGTTCGGCGCGGGCCATGGCGGCGACACGATCACCAGCGGCCTCGAAGGAGCCTGGACGACCACGCCCGCAAAGTGGAGCAACGACTACTTCACGCATCTCTTCGGCTACGAGTGGGAGATGACGGAGAGTCCTGCCGGGGCGAAGCAGTGGAAGCCCAAAGACAACGCGGGGGCCGACACGATCCCCGATGCCCACGACCCCTCTAAAAATCACGCGCCGATGATGCTGACCTCGGACCTGGCGCTTCGCTTCGACCCAATCTACGAGAAAATCTCTCGGCGCTTTCATGAGAACCCGGAGCAGTTCGCCGACGCTTTTGCCCGTGCCTGGTTCAAGCTCACGCACCGCGACATGGGGCCACGCTCCCGCTACCTGGGGCCGGAAGTCCCGAAGGAAGTTCTGATCTGGCAGGACCCGATCCCGGCGGTGACGCACGCTCCCCTCGGCGAGAGCGACATCGCCGCGCTGAAGTCCCAGATTCTGGCGTCGGGGCTGTCGGTGCCCGAGCTGGTGTCTGCTGCCTGGGCGTCGGCGTCCACGTTCCGTGGCTCCGACAAGCGCGGCGGCGCAAACGGAGCGCGCGTCCGACTGACTCCCCAGAAAGACTGGGACGTGAACAATCCGGCAGGTTTGACAAAAGTTTTGGCGACGCTTGCGGGCATCCAGGCGGCGCTTGGCAAGCCCGTCTCGCTCGCCGACCTGATCGTCCTGGGCGGCTGCGCGGGCATCGAGCAGGCGGCGAAAAACGCCGGTCACACGGTGACGGTTCCCTTCGCGCCAGGCCGAACCGATGCGTCGCCGGAGCAGACCGATGTCGAGTCTTTTGCGGCCCTGGAGCCAAAAGCCGACGGGTTCCGAAACTACCTCAAACCGGGGCATAAAACCCCCGCCGAGGAGCTGCTCGTAGACAAATCCCAGCTTCTCACGCTGACCGCGCCCGAGATGACGGTGCTCGTGGGCGGAATGCGGGTGCTGGGCGCAAACTTCGATTCGTCGAAGCACGGCGTGTTCACCGAAAAACCGGGGGCGCTCACCAACGACTTCTTCACGAACCTGCTCGATCCAGGCACGACGTGGAAGGCGACCTCGGACGCCCAGGACACGTTCGAGGGCCGCGACCGCAAGACGGGCGAGGTCAAGTGGACGGCCACCCGCGTCGATCTGATCTTTGGCTCCAACACCGAGCTGAGAGCGATTTCTGAGGTCTACGCCTGCGCCGACTCGCAGGAAAAGTTCGTGACAGACTTCGTTGCAACCTGGAACAAGGTCATGAACGCCGACCGCTTCGACCTGGCCTGAGTTTCTGGGGGTAGTTCTTTTTGGGCTACCCCCAGAAAAATTTAGTGGTGAACGTACAGCACGGCGTCGTTTGCGAAGGGCGGGGTCAGGGTGCAGGGCTTGCCGCCGGTCAGCGGGTTGCCCGGCACGATGGCTCCGTGAATCGGGTCGATCCACTCTACCTGAAACGTCCCCTCGGCACCCGAGAGATCGAGTGTCGCTGTGCCGCCGTCGGGGTAGTAGACGAGGTAGGTCTGGCCGATGTCGGCGAGGCAGAAACCGGTGGAGGCAAGCTCTGGACACGGCGCGGCGCGGGCAAGATCGAGGCGCTTTGACAGACGGATCGTCTGCGTGATCGCCTTTCGGCCTTCCTCGTAGCCGGGATAGCTTCGGACGTTCTTGAGTGGCTCGAACCAGCCCGGCAGAGGCCATGCGGGGTCCATGAACAGGACGTTGTGCCCGCGCAGGAAGCTCCGCCAGACCCATTTGTAGTCCATTCCCGTGCCCCAGACATGATCGGTGTCTAAGATACTTAGCTTATCCGCCGCTTTTGTTGCAGGTGGATCGAGAATAAGATCGGCAGGCTTGCTGTCATGCAAACCGGGCGCGATCCAGTCCGCACTCGACCCTTGCATCTCGACAAGAGACACCCCGCCGTGGCCGGTGACTCCGATAAGATGTTTTTTCGGAAGGTTTTGCTCGCAGGCACGCACCGTTTCCATGACAAACTCTTGCCAGGCGATATCCGGGCCTTCGTTGGTGACTTCAAACATAATATGATCAAAGTCGTTCACGGTTTCGACCATTTTTTTGATATAGGCGGCCTGATATGCCCGTACTTCCGGGTTATGCAAATCGACGCGAGCGTGACTGTCTTTTCCGCCATCAAAGCCCTGGATATTGTTTTTCGGATGGAACGGATGCCCGAGAAACGGGTTGCCGTAGTTGATATAGCCGCCGCCGTAGTGCCAGATCCACTCGCTGCTGAACCCCTGGAAAAGCATCACCGCCGCGTAGATTCCCGCATGCCGCAGGTGGATCAGCCGGGCGCGCAGGCGATCAAAATACGCCGGGTCCATCTGGGTGAGGTCAAACTGCGGGCCGCCATCGAGCGCAAGCTCCCGGCCCGTGCGTCGGTAGAGATTCGGGGTAAAGAGAAGCTTCTCCGGGTTCCATGTCGCCCAGGCGGCGTGCTCCCAGCTCCAGAGGCGCACAAAGTTATGTCCGCGCTCCGTAAGTTCCGCGACATAGCCCGCAAAATCGAAGGGGGCATCGCCCGCGAAGCCGATGTCCTGGAAGTTCGCCCAGGTGTGCGAACCGGCAAGGTAGAGGGCGCGTTTCCCGTCGCTCGTAAAGTAGCGCGGGTTCTCCGAATGCAGGCGCAGGGTGTTGCTTGTAGGTTCCATAGACTTGATTTGCTCCAAGCGTACCCGTCTGCTGTGCGTTTTGCGCACAGACTCGCTACACGCATGATCGTGCACCTCCTGAAAATCGGTGTCACGGCGGAGGGGAGAGGGCGTGTTGCGGCGGTCCCCACCTCCCCGCCGCAACAAACAATAGTTTACTTTGTGTATTTGTAGTAGGTGTTTCGGGAGATTCCGACGATCTCGCAGATTTCTTTGACCGAGTAGGCCGGACTCGCTTTGAGCGCCAGCGCAGCTTTCTGCTTCTTCTCGTCCACGCCCGGCGGGCGACCGCCTTTTCTGCCCCGCGCCCGCGCTGCCGACAGCCCGGCGTTGGTTCGTTCTCGAATGATGTCGCGCTCGAACTCGGCCAGCGACGCAAAAATATGGAAAATCAGCTTCCCCCCCGAGGTCGTCGTGTCTATCGCCTCTTGCAAGCTTTTGAAACCGACGCCCCGATCCAGCAGCTCCCGGACGGTCTCGACCAGGTGCGGCAGCGAGCGCCCCAGCCGATCCAGCCTCCAGACGACAAGCGTGTCGCCCGCCCGGCACTGCTCCAGCGCCGATGTCAGTCCTGGCCGCTCGGCCCTGGCACCGCTTGCGGTATCGGTGAAAATCCGCTTGCACCCGATAGCGGTCAGGGCGTCTTTCTGGAGGTCGAGGTTCTGTTCGGTCGTCGAAACCCGCGCGTATCCAATCAGCATGCAAAAATCTTTCTATCTTGAGTTGAGCGTGTACCAGGTGGCCGGGCCTTTGCCATGGCGATTCAGCAGGCCACGGGCGACCAGCTCGTTGAGGCGGTTGCGAACCGTCCCCGGCTTCTCGCCCGTGAGCGTCAGGATCTCCGAGCTTTTCACCCGGCCTCGCTCGCGCGCCAGCTCCAGTATTCGTAGCGAAAGCTCGGGTAAGTCCCCTTCCAGAAGCTGCTCGCGCTCGATCTTTTTCTCCAGCCGCGATTTCTGGGTGTGTAGCGCCCGAATAAAAAACAACAGCCACGGCTCCCAGTCCGGGGCGGACTCCCGGTCCGGGGCGGACTCCCAGTCCGGGGCGGACTCCCGGTCCGGGGCGGACTCCCGGTCCGGGGCGGACTCCCGGTCCGGCGTGCCTTCTTTCAATGTCCCCTGAGTTCGTCGAAGCGCCAGGTAGTAGCTCTCTTTGTTCTCCTCGACGATGCTCTCCAGCGACGCATAGGGCACGTAGCCGTAGCCCGCCCGCAGCAGCAGAAGCGTCGTGACGGCGCGAGAGAGCCGCCCATTGCCATCTTGAAACGGGTGAATCGCCAGAAAACGAACGACGAACGACGCAAGAATCAGCAGTGGATGGACCAGGCCCGCATCCAGGGCTTCCCGCGTTTCCGACACCAGCGCGGCCATCTGAAACGGCGTCTCAAACGGGCTTGTGGTCTCGAAGACGACCCCGAGGCTCTCGCCGTCCGGTCCGAACGCCTCGACGTGATTGGCGAGGGTCTTGTAGCGCCCCCGGTGACGCTCGTCCTTGGTGGAGTGCTTCAGCAGAATCCCGTGGAGCTGCTTGAGATGGTTCTCGGTGAGAGGCAGGTGCTCCCAGCTTGAAAAAATGGTCTCCATCAGCGCTGCGTACCCCGCAACCTCTTCTTCGTCGCGCGACGAAAACAAATGAGTTTCAAGGCCCGACAGCAGCACTTCGACCTGGGCGTTGGTGAGCTGGACGCCCTCGATGCGCGTGGACGACCCGACGCTTTCGATGGTCGCGACTCTCCGAAGCGCCGTGAGCCTTTCAGGTGCGATGTTTCGGAGCAGCCGCCATGCCCCCTTGAACTCGTCTATCTCAGCGACGAGCTTGAGTATCTCCTGGCTGGGTGAATAGAAATCGATTTTAGGGGAAATCATAACCGATTATGATAGATTTTGATAGATTGGTCAAGGAAGCCTTCAAGAGTACCAGGATACCCAACGACACAGACCTCTATAGTACGTAGATAAAGTATACCCGTTTTTTGACTATGCCCGAAGCTCCAGCACCTCGCACGAGGCCGCGCCCGCCCCTCTCCCTTTCGGTGTTCAAAGAAACGGTCGTTTTTCTGCCCTGGCTACGTCGGGTCGGCTGGTCTTCTTCTTGCTCTACACGGCGCTCTACGCAAAATGGGGTATCTCCGGTAGAGCGAGTGGGCGACCCTTCGGCCCGTTGTAGAAGAAAAACTCGTCCTTGCCGTCTACAAGGCCCTGAAGAACCGGTTCGTCAGGGTCCAGGCGGATGCCCCCTTGCGCGTCGCTTCCTGCTCCAGAAAAAGACGAAGCCGCTCCAGCTTCACGTCCTCGGGCACGTCACCCTTGATCGCGAACGCCACCGCTTTGATCGATACAGTCAGTTTGGTTCCCCGCATAAAAATCTCCCAAAAGAGTATATCCCTCAGAGACTGCAAGGGGGCGAGAGGAACGAGCCGGGAGAGGGTTGTTGCGCAGATTCTTAGTCACCGTCGAATAAAACGCTTGTTGTGAATTAGGGGCGCAATGCCCCTCTCCTCATCTCCAGCCCAGCAAATCAGCAAACTGGAGGGAGGGTCTGGCTGAGCTGCCCCCATTTTGTGTACCATCGGCGTCCTCAGTTTTCCTGCCCCTGCGCCGCCCTCGCCACCGGAGAGCCTGCCGACAAGCCGCCCAGCTTTCCGCTCGCTTTTAGGGCCTTCTCCTGAGTTGCATGGAGCGCGGCGCTCCAGCATGCAAACTCCAGCGGCGTTTTGTACCCCAGGCTGGAATGGAATCGCTCGAAGTTGAAGTAGCGACGATAGCCATCCAGCCCCACCTGAGCGTCTTTCACTCCACAGAATACCTCCCCCACCCACAAGTGGGTACCCGGATATTCGTCCCTCAGCCGTGAATGGAAACTCTCGGCAAAACCATTCTGCCAGGGTTTCCCAGGATCGATGTACCCCGCCTCGATTCCACAGCGCCAGCACAGCCCGCGCAGGGCAAGCGCGATGAACTCCGGGCCGTTGTCCATACGAAATGCTGCCGGTGCGCCGCGTTTTTTCATTAGACGTTATCCCGATTCGCGCCGTGGAATAAATTCCCGGCTGAGTAAGCGATTCGACCTGCGTCGAAACAAGATTGTTGATACTCATTGGCTATTGTTGAGCCTGTCCACGAAGGTGGACATTCTTGTAAAGCCGCGAATTTAACGCTTGTTGTGAATTGGAAATGGAAGGTGGCCTGCGGTAGATTAGGAGCATTCCCGACCAAAGGAGCGCTCCGCTCATGCTCTGCATAGACACCTTCCTGACGACATTGTACTTCAACGTCGATGAG
>JANLTX010000116.1:0-96774 GCA_031363095.1 Armatimonadota bacterium
CGGTTTGTCGAATCTTAGAAATTCTTAGAAATTCTTTGATTCGACGAGGGACGCTTGCGTCCTGAAGGTCGAATTCGTAGTCGTAGCCGGGAATTTATTCCACGGGACCAGTGACGCAAAATCCAAATGCGTTTGCCCTGCGAGGGATTTCAATCCCTCGCTGGCCGGAGTAGTCGGGTGGTACACTGACCGGATATGTCCCTTCGGATTCTTCTCTCCAACGACGACGGTATTTTTGCCCCTGGTTTGCTCGCACTTCGCAAAGCGCTCGCCGACGAAGGCTTTTCTGTCACGACGGTCGCGCCGGATCGTCCGCGCAGCGCCAGCAGCCACGCGATCACGCTCCACAAGCCGCTCCGAGTGGCCGAGGTCGAGCTGGCCGACGGCTCGCCGGGCTATGCGGTCAGCGGAACTCCCTCCGACTGCGCTTTGATTGGCCTCGATGAGATCACCAGAGGCGAGGTAGACCTGGTGGTCAGCGGGATCAACCACGGCCCCAATGTCGGGTGGGATTTAATCTATTCGGGCACCGTGGCAGCGGCCATGGAAGCGACCATTCTGGGCTTCAAGGCCATCGCCGTGAGCACGTCGAGCTACGACAAGCACCTGCACTACGAGACCGCCGCCCGGTTCATCGCCCAGAAGCTCGCGCCAAAAGTCGCTCTGCACGGACTGCCGACCGGAACGCTGCTCAATGTGAACGTCCCGAACCTGCCCGAGGCCGAGATTCTTGGCGTCAAGCTCTGCCAGCAGGGGGAGCGGCGCTACATCGACCGGGTGATGAAGCGCGACGACCCGATGGGCAGGCCCTACTACTGGGTCGGCGGCAAGCCCGATGGCGCGGCGGGGAAACCTGGAACCGATATCGAGGCCGTGGACAGCGGGTTCATCTCGGTCACGCCGATAGACATGGATCTCACCAATCTTCCCTTGATGCAGGCGATTCAGACCTGGGAGCTTTGATTCAGGTGGTCCCGAACCGCTCGCGTTAAACGCTCGACCGGGATCGGGCTGGTGCCCAGTGGGAGCAATGCCCGAACATCGGCGGCCAGCAAAGGATCGCCCGCATCTACCACCAGTAGAACGGGAAGCCGCCCGGTGCGACCGTGGCCGCGAACGCGAGCCAGTAGCGCCCCGACCTCGCCCAGCGGCGCGTCGGCGGCGCGGGCATCCACGACGATCAGGCTGGGCATCAGCGGGCCAAGCTTTCGGTCTGCCTCCTCGACGCTCGGAGCGAGGAGCAGGTTCGCGCCCAATCGACGAAGCAACTCCAGCGCCTCCCCGAAACTCTCATCGCCCAGCGCGACAGCGATGGGCGTGCGTCCGGGGGGTGGGGGAGTCCCGTCTTTGATCGCCGCCATCAGGGTCGCCTCGAAGCCCAGCCGCGCGGCGTCGCTCGTGGGGAACGCGGTGAGCGCCAGCGGGTCGCGTAGCTCGGCGGCGGCGATGTCGTAGCGTAGCGAGTACAGAAACACCGGTGGCTGACGGCGAACCGCTTTGTCCTCGCGGAGCGCCCGAAGCAGCGCCCTGGCATCGAACCCTTCGGAGAGCGGGTCCAGAAGTAGCGCATCGGGCCGTAGCCCGCGCACCCGCCGCTGCGCCTCGGACGGGGTCGCCGCCGCCGACGCGATCACGCCCTGCGGACGGAGCGCATGGGCGATGCGGTGCAGCGCGCCCGTGTCTCCTCCGGCGATCAGATAGAGCTGGCGATCCGCCCCGACTTGCTCCGGGGGAGTCAGTGGCGCGTCGCTCTCGGGAGTCGTCAGCGGCAGGGTGAACCAGAACTGGCTGCCCTCGCCCGCCTCGCTCTCCACCCAGATCGAGCCGCCCAGTCGCTCGACGATGGCTCTTGAGATCGCCAGCCCCAGGCCCGTCCCTCCCGCCGAGCGCGTGGTCGAGTTGTCGGCCCGGTAGAACTTTTCAAAGACCCGCTCCCGATCTTCCCGAGGAATCCCGATGCCGGTGTCGGCGACGCAGGTTGCTACGTAGCTTTCCTGAGGGCGAACCGTCACCGTGATCGAGCCGCCGGACGGCGTGTACTTGATCCCGTTGGAGATCAGATTGGTGAGCACCTGCTGAAGTCGCTCGGTATCGCCCAGAACCGGCGGGTACGAGCCGGGCGCGATCTCGGCATGTAAAACGACGCCGCGTGCGAGCGCCTCGCCCTGGAGCATTTTGACGATCAGCTCGACCAGCGGCGGATAGTTCACTTCATCTTCCCGAAGCTCGATCTTGCCCGCCTCGATCCGGGAGACATCCAAAATATCGGTGATGAGCGCCGTGAGCCGCTGGTTGCTGCTCTGCATCATGGTCAGAAACTCGCGCTGGGTGTCGGTCAGCGGGCCGGGCTTTCCCTCCAAAATCAGATCGACATAGCCCTGGATCGCCGTAAGCGGCGTGCGAAGCTCGTGGCTGACGGTCGAGACGAACTCCGACTTCATCCGGTCCACCTGGGTCTCGCGCGTGACATCTCTTAAAACCACGATCCGGCCTAAAAGCTCGTCGCCTTCGTCCTCACGGACTGGCGCGGTGAAGAGCCGGACCGTGCGCACGGTCGGGTGGAGCAAGTCAAACGTCTCTTCGGTCGCCAGCTCGGGGTCTCGTAAAATCGCCCGAAGCTTGTCGCGGACCCGGTCGCGGCTGGTGAAGCGCGAGAGAATATGGGGCCGAACCTGCTCGAAGGTCTGGCTCAGCAGAAACGTCCGCTCCAGCCCGAAGAAGTAGGCAAAGCGCTCGTTGACCAGCGAGATCTCGCCCGAGCGGCTGAGCAGTGCGATGCCGTCGTTGGTGGCGTTGAGCACGGCTTCGATGCGCCGACGGGTGTCGCCCAGGGTCTCGTTCTGCGCCACCAGATCGGCCTCGCGAGTCCGGATCGCGCGGGCCATCTCCATGAACGTGCGCTGCAAGTCGCCCAGCTCGTCGTCGGGAAGCTTCGCCGGGAGCGCGTCGGGGTCGCTGCCCTCGGCCAGGGTACGCGCGGCCTGGGTCAGGGCTTCGAGCGGACGAGTGATTCCGAGCGCGATCACCCGCCCGATCAGCACCGAGAGCGTCACGGCGAGCAGTGGGACGATCCCGGCGACCGCGCGTCGGGCAAACTCCGCCCGTCGCCAGACGGGCTGGAACGTGTCGCGCTGTTGGTTGGCAGCGCTCTTGAGAGCCTCGAAGCGCTTCTGGGTGCCGTCGAATGCCGCGCGTCGATTGCCCACCTGCACCTGGCGATACCACACCCGAAACGACTGCTCGGCGCTCCGAAACGCATCCCGCGTCTTGTCGTCGGGTGCACTCTCCAGCGCTCCCGCCAGGTCGATACTGGCATCCCGGACGACTCCGCGCGTTCGCACCAGCTCGGCCTGGAACGGGGCATCGTGGTAGCGGGCGAGGCTGAGGGCGGCGGCCTGGGTCTGGACCGCGCCGCTACTCATTCGCTCGGCGCTCAGCGCGACGGCGACGCGGGCATCGTACTGGGTTCGAAACCCTTCCAGCGAGAGCCAGACGAAGATCGGGACAAAGATTCCGGCCACCAGCAGAACCGCAAGGGGTAGCGCGAAGCCCAGATAGATCTTCTGCGCGATGCGTTTCTCGAAGATGCGCCGCAGCATGGACGTTTAGAGCAGGTGCTCCAGCCCGTAGACCAGCCCGGTAAGATCCGGTGCGCGCCGCACGGCCAGCACGACGCCCGGCATGAAGCTAGCCCGATCCGACGAGTCGTGGCGCAGGGTCAGTCGCTGTCCGGGCGCACCGAAGATCACTTCCTGGCTTGCGACATAGCCCGGCAAGCGCACCGAGTGAACTTGAATGCCGTCCACCGTGCCGCCGGTGGCCCCGACGTGGCTCTCAAACGCGTCACCGGGCTTGGGGGCGGGCGTGCCTGCTCGCGCCGCTGCGATCATCTGCGCGGTCTTCACGGCGGTTCCGCTCGGGGCATCGACTTTTCTCTCATGGTGCATCTCGATGATTTCTACGTCGGGGAGGTGCTTTGCCGCCAGCGCCGCGAACTGCATCATCAAAACGGCTCCGATGGCGAAATTCGGCGCGATAAAACACGCCGTGTTTGTTTGGGTGCAGAGCTGACGTAGCTCGTCGAGGTTCTCGGGGGTGATTCCCGTGGTTCCGACCACCGGCACGACGCCACACCCGAGCGCCGTTCGGATATTGCCCATCGCCGCGCTGGGAACCGTGAAGTCCACCAGAACCTGCGCCCGAGTCTCTTTCAGCCGGGTTGCCAGATCATCGCCCAGCTCAATCTGTGCGACGACTTCCATGCCCTCGGCCTCGGTTACAGATTTGACCGCCTCGCTACCCATGCGCCCCTGCGCCCCGGCTATCGCCACACGAATCACGAAAAAAGCTCCTCCCAGTTCTCCACTTCCAGCAATCGCTCGGCAATCGCTTCCAGTTTCTCCAGGTTGGCGGCCTCCAGGTTGGCAACCGTTGCATCGGATGGTACTCCGAAACGTTTCGTCCCGAGCCGCAGGATCAGGTTTTGGGCTTCGTCACGTCTGCCTTGCTCTCTGCCTTGCTCTCTACCTTGCTCCATTCCTTTTTCGATGCCTTTGACAATTCCGGCTTCGATCCACTCGTTGGTCAATGTCACCATCGTCTTTTTCTCCTCGACAGGCACTTCGTCCAGCTCTCTCTCAAATCGTGGCAGCTCCTGTGCGTTCAGGCGCAGGTAGGTGTGCACAAAGCCTGCGATGAGCTGTGAGCGCGCCGGATCGAGCCGTAGCGTCGCGATCAATCGTAGACACTGTACCTTGACTTTGGGCCGGTCTCTACTGGCGATCTGCATCTTCGCCATCAGCGCGGCTGCCGCCGGGTTGGGCTGATTCAGGTAGCTTCGCCAGCGGAGCCGATTAAGCTGGATCACGCGAAAGTGAAACTGATTGACAACAAATCCGGGGAACGCAACAAGATGCTTCTCCGGTTGCTTTTTCTTTGGTTTTGCAAACGAATAGATGACGACCGGGTAGATCGGAAGGTCGAATTTTTCATAGAATCGCGAGAAATAACCGAACATCCGCCTGGGGAAGTCTGACTGAGCGGTCGATTGATTCTCCACCAGAATCAGAAAGTACGTTTCTTTTTCCTGAAACTTCGCTTTGACAACCAGGTCTGACTCGTATTTTCGTCCCTGGGTCACATCGACGAAGATTTCTTTGTCCAGAAACTCAATGCTTGTCCGGTCCAGATACGAATAGACATCGGGCAGGAACGCCTCGCAGAACTCGACGAAGAACGTCGTGAGTAGCTCTTTGAAGAGCCGGTCATGGTCGATCTCAAGCTCGGGCAAAGTCTCCAGCAAAAAAGCTACTCCAGCGGGCCGATGGCGGCCATGGTGAGGCTCTCGCGGCTCTCGGGGATAAGCTGTCGGGCCAGCTCTAAAACGTCGTTCCGGGTGACGGCGTCTATTTTGGCGCTGACTTCGGCGAGCGGCGAGATTCGGTCGTAGATGGCTTCCGCTTTTCCGATACGCATCATTCGAGAGTTCATCGACTCCTGGCCCATGATGAGCGCGGAGCGGAACTGCGTTTTCGCGCGCGTCAGTTCCTCGTCGGTGACGCCCTCGGTGCGGACTTTCTGAAGCTCGGCGCAGACGACTTCCACGCACTCTTCAAAGGTCTCGGGGCTGGTGCCGCCGTACGCTGCCCAGTAGCCGCCCTCGCGGTAGAGCTGCGGGTAGCTGCCGACCGAGTAGGCCAGCCCGCGCCGCTCCCGAACCTCGATGAAGAGCCGACTGCCCATCGAGCCGCCTAAGATCACGTCCAGGATCGCGGCGGCGTACCGGCTCTCGTCGAAGTGGGTCAGCGACGGCCCCCCGATGACAAAGTTCACCTGCTCATCGGGCCGAATCGTGGTGAAGATTCCGGTGGCAGGCGTCGGCGCGGCCAGTTTCTTGCGCGGCGGCGCTTTGGGCAGGTCTCCGAGAGTCTCCTCGATCAGCCCGACGACCCGTGCGTGCTCTAAATTTCCGGTCGCAGCGACTACCAGGTTCTCCGGGCCACCGTTCTGCGCCAGAAACTCCCGGAGGTTCTCGGGGGTGAAGCTTGCCACGCGCTCCGCCGTCCCGATCACCGGCAGCCCGAGCGGGTGCGAGCCAAACAGTGCCTCGGCGAACAGGTCGTGGACGATGTCTTCCGGGTCGTCGTCGCGGCGCTTGATCTCTTCTAAGACCACTTTGCGCTCGCGAGCCGTTTCTTCGGGGTCGAAGAGCGAGCTACGGTACATGTCCGTGAGAAGATCGAGCGAGAGCGGCAAATCTTCGGCCAGAGCGCGGGCGTGGTAGCAGGTCACTTCGCGGTCGGTGAAGGCATTCAGATACCCCCCGACGTTCTCCAGGGCGTCGGCGATCTCTTTGGAGCTGGGCCTGCGCGCGGTGCCCTTGAAGAGCATGTGCTCCAAAAAGTGGGCCAGCCCCGCCTGCGCGGGAGTTTCGTCGCGGCTTCCAGCGGCCAGCCACAGCCCTACCGCCACCGACGCCACATGGGAGATCGACTCCGTGACGATCCGGACGCCATTACTCAGCGTCGTCTTCTGCACATTTTCCGTCATTACCCTCAGTGTACCGCGCCGAAGAGAACCTTCCAAAAACAAATGTTGTTTTAAATTATTTTATTAAAATCAATAGCGTATCCTGCATGTTGCATTTCTTTTGCAATTTTTATTTTCCAATCAATAGAGTTCAGGTATACCATGCCGCTAATATCGCTTGGTAATTCAATAGATTGATCAGTAACTATAGGTATTACTCGACCTCTTCCTAATTTTCCAATTAAATAGCCGTGTTCAAAAATGACATTTTGTCGTGCTCGGAAATCTAAGGTTCCTATGTCTGCTTTTGCTTTTGCATTTCCTTTGTCGTCAGGAGTATAAAGAATTATCGCAAATCCAACGTTTGTAAACTCTTCAATTTTTTCGATTATTGTTTTTCCACCACTTGGCTGTTCATGAAGAATGATGGCTTCAAATTGCAGTCTTTCAATGAATCGAGCAACTTCTGTTTTGGTTAGATCGTCATGGCCATGGACGATGAAAATCTTATTCGGGTCAGGAGCAGCGGTGTTCATTTCGGTTTCCTTTTTTGTTTCTGAGATTTTGAATACGTAGTCGTTGTTGGTGATGTCAGTTATTAGAGAATCTATGAATGCTTCACAGTCGCTTCCGTCATAACGCCAAAAGTTTTCAGCCGGAGTATCTGAACGACTGACTCCATATATCATTCGAAATAATTTTGAATTCAATCTCTGCTTTTCACCGGGAAGATATTCATCTAGAAATTTGGTAAAACGACTTTTCCAGGAATTAAATCTCTCCCGCCCAAAAGCATTTCCTCTTTTATCATATGCATCTGAAACATCATTATATAAATCTTCTTTAGAAGATTCGAGATGTTTTAATATTTGAATTTTTATGTTTTCATCCATGGGAAAATTCTTGAAAATTTACTTCCTACAGGTTCGATAACTCAGGGCTTGCCCTGTTCAATATTTGGACGCTCATGATTCTTTCGGGAGTTGCAGTTCTGAATTGTAGACTCTTAAAGCTTACCATCTTTTCGGTGATGCTTTCGGGTTCGCCAAGCATACTATCTCATGCCTGTAAAAACTGCAATGCCTTGTGCAAAATAAGATTATAGTTCCACGGGTGGCAGAAGCTCAGAAAGGGAAATTTCAGCGTCGGGGGCAAATTCGGGGGTGATTGTGGTTTCTTCGGTGAACTCTTCGCGGCGCTGATAGATTCCGCTCTCGGCGTCTCTAAATGCGATGAGGCGGCGGCGGGGCAGGTCGAGAACCCAGTATTCTTCGATTCCTGCGCGGGCGTAGAGACCGATCTTGAAGCCGAGGTCTTCCGCCAGCGTCGTGTCAGAAACTTCCACGGCCAGAAGTACGTCGTCTCCGGCAGGAACCCTTCGGATTGGCTCGCGGAGAATCACCATGTCTGGCTCGGGGCGATTCGTCTCGCCATCGACGCCCTGAATGGTGATGTTGGTCTGAGAGCGAACTCGGTCCAGTTCGCCGTTTACCAGTCGAATGGCGTAGGCAAAGAGGCGATTGATAGTAGCGGAGTGAGGGTAGTTCTGGGGCATTTTGAGAATGATCTCTCCGTCTATGATCTCGTACTTGCCTTGAAGCAGACCTGCGTTCTCCAGAAACTCCCAGGCGGATCGATTCCAGCGGGGGCGGCCACTCGCTGTCGGGGGAAGTTGGGGGAAAGCGTTCATTTTTCTATCCTGTATTTTACCGCGCTGGGATAGTCAGCGCTCAGCGTCGTCTTTTGCACATTTCCGTCATTGCTCTCGGTGTACCATCCTCGCCCGGCCTGATAGAATCGGGGCAGTATGAACGACGAAGAGATTCTGGCGCTCCGTGCAGACGGCTGGCAGCCCAAAAACATCGCTAAAAAACTGGGACTTCGCCCCGCCGCCGTCGAGGCCGTCTTGCGGGACGTTGCGACGCAGGAACAGGCCGAGCGCGAGGCGCGGGGAGAGCTTCCCGAGCTTCTGGAGTGCCTGACCGATAGCCTCTGTCTGCGCTGGCTTTTTGAGAACAAGCGTAAGGACAACAACTTCGATCCCATGGAACGCGAGCTTCTCGGGCTTTCTCATGTGATGGTCGCCCGAATGGACCGTGGGAAGTACATCTATTCTAATTTCATGATTGATTATTGGTGCCTGGGGGTTAAAGATGCGATACCGATGCGGAAATCTGATATTATAGAGTATAAAAAGATAAAATCAGGTCTTTTCAGCCCCTATGGAGGACCGCAGCAAATTACGCTGGAGCAGGCACAGTCGATGGTCTACGGGGCTATCGAATATGCCCAAAAACTGGGCTTTGAGCCACACCCCGATGGCATCGAAGCGTTGAAATTACTCGGGCCACGCCCTAAAAAACTCCTGCCGCTCAAGTTTGGTAAGAATGGTAAGCCGCTATTTATCAATGGACCTCATGATGATGTCTTTGGGATTCTGGATACACTGAATACTTCTGTTGGCAAAGGTAAATATCACTTTGGCGTCCAGGTACCATCGCTCAGTCATGACGATTAGATAGAGTTCGAAGACGGGTTTTTCCTGTTTTAGCGGCGGGCGAGGGCGAGGGCTTCTTTGAGGGTGAGCTTCTCGCCCTCGGCCCAGAGCCGGGCGATGGTGGGTTCGCCCAGCACTTCCGTAAGCTCCTGGCGAAGCTCTCCCAGCTCGGACTGCTCTTCTTCGGAGAGCGGGCGTACTTCACTCTCCCAGAGGGTCGCGACGGCGCTGATCAGCTTCGCCGATTGGGCGGCTTGCCCGACGTACGGATAGTAGCAAGCAAGGTTCCAGAGAACGGAGAGCAACTGAAATCGGTCGCCATTGGCCGACTCGATTTCGATGCATCGAAGGCTCTGCAAAATGGCGTCGTCCCAGCGCTCCAATTGAGCAAGCGCGGGGGGCAGGTTGGCCTGGCAGTTTCGAGCCATCGCGCTGTCTCCCGCCGCCTGAGCCAGGTCGGTGGCACGTTCCATCAGCCTGAGGCATTCCGCGCCATCTCCCCGTCGCCGGGCGAGATGCGCTCGATTTTCCACCAGGAGCCGCTTCCCGCGTGCCTCGTTCGGATAGAGGCGATCCGCCTGATCGAATAGCTCCCGCGCATCCTCGAAACGATCCGTCCACAGCAACTGAGCGCCTTTGAGACGCAGGGCATCGGCGCGGCGGGTTTCGTCGCTTGTCAGGATCAGGCAGCGATCCAGGAGCGCCCTGGTAACTTCCGGCGCAACTTCATATTGACTGACCAACGCCTGAAACTTCAAGCCTTCCGCCAGCAGCTCGCCCCCGGTATCCTCCAGCGGCGCAACCGCCTCCGCTATCAGTGCCATCGCTCCTTTCCGATCTGGAATCCGAGCGAGGCACTCTGCCAGTAGCCGCGCGACCAGGAGACGCTGCCAGGAATCGGCGCAAGGCAAAGCGCGTGAACGCTCCAGAAAGTTGCGGGTGCGAGAAACGCCGAGTCTGCCGGTCCAATCGGCATTCTCGATCAATGCGAAGCCGTAAGCATCGTCGCCGTCTGAGTCCTGGAGGGCGTACTGCCAGGCGGTCGCGGTGTTCTCGTCGAATGTCGGGTGGCTAAGAAAGTGCGCTCGAAACCGCGCCCGTGCTTCTTCTGCTTCATCCAGCCGCGCGAGGGCGAACTCGCGGACGGTTTCGAGCAGAGCGAAGCGCGTCTCGCCCGACGTTTCGCTTTCTGCGCTCTGGACAAGCGAGTCAGAAACAAGCGATTCAAGGCGCTCGCGGGCGTCGGGGTAGCCCGTCGCGCCGACTGCTTCGGCGACGGTGAAGGGGGCGCGAAACAGCGAGAGATTGGCCAGAAACCGCTGCTGAGCCGTCGGCAGAAGTCGCCAGCTCCACTCCAGCGCCGCCGAGAGCGAGCGGTGACGGTCGTCTTTGTCGCCCCTCAGTCCGGTTCGCGCCAGCCAGTCGAACCTGCTCTGAAGCTCAGAGCGCATCTCGGACGGCGAGAAGGCCCGGATTCGGGCGGCGGCAAGCTCTAAAGCAAGCGGAATTCCCTCAAGCCCTTTGCAGACGGCAAGAATGTCGTCTTTGTTTCCTGGTGTGAGATGAAATCCAGGGCGCGATGCTTGAACTCTATCCAGAAACAGCGTGACGCTCGGCTGCTCGGGGAGGGATTCGAGCGGAAATAGCCGCTCTCCTGGGATTCCGAGCGCTTTTCGTGAGGTAACTAAAATGGTGAGCTGGGGCAGCCTTGCCAGTAGAACTTCGACAAATTCTGCGCCGCCCGAGTCCACAAGCTGTTCCAAATTATCTAAAATTAGCAGTGCGGGAGCGTCTGCGAGGTGCCAGCATATCTGGGCAAGTGGGTCGGCAGACACTGTGGGCAGACCGAGTGCGGTACGGATTCGCCCTGGAATTTGCTCTGCGGCGATGCACTCGGCAAGTGCAACGAAAGCCGAGTATTCGTATTCTGGCGCGACGCTCCGAAGAAGCTCGACGGAGAGGCGTGTCTTTCCGGTTCCGCCCAGCCCGGTGAGCGTGACGAGTCGCGCCCGTCCCAGCAACTGGCTCACGGCTTCCCGCTCGGCTTCTCTTCCGAAGAACGTCGTGAGGTAGGGCGGAAGAGCGAGGCTAACCCGAGGCTCTTTATTTTCTCCCCCACCCAGCGGCTGGGTACCCGGCACGGGGGAGGGGGGCATCCCCTCGGCGAGTGCTTCGAGCCGGTATCTCTCTTCTATAATCCAGTCGTCGTAGAGTCCTGGGAGCAGCTCGCCCGAATAGAGCTTTCTGGCGACGTCGAAGTTCTTTAACTTGACGGCTTTCTCGAACTCACCCACATCTGTTTGGATCGCGTTCGGGTTGATTCGGACGACGATTCTGTCGGCGATGAGCACGCTTCCGGCGGGCAGCCCGGCTTCGAGCGGGGCGCGGAGCGTTCCCAGAACGTGGCGTAGACGCCTTTTGCCGATCTCCGGCTCGACCTCGGGCCAGAGCAGCTCGCAGAGTTCCTCGCGTGGGTGGGCTTTCTGGGGGAATAAAACTAAGCGGGCAAGTAGCGCGACGGCCCGCGAACTCTCGAAGCGTGTGAGAGTTTTTTCTTCTCGTATTGCCTCGATTTTCCCCAGCAGGGTGATACGCCAACTCACAGGAAACAGTGTAGCACGAAAGCTCCATACGCTGGCCATACGCAAGCTCTGTAGACTCGCTCCAAGTTCAAAAGGAAACGACAACTGATGACAATCTGCACTTTTCTCACCCCGCTCTGCCTGCTGGGGACAGGCATTGTCGGTCTCTTGCTCGCCTCGCCTGCAAGCGCTCAGCTTATCGGTCCAACGCCCTACCTTGCCTTCGACAACACTCTGCCCGGCGCAGGAAGCGCGATCAGCCCCTTTGCAAGCCTTTCGTTTACCAGCTACTTTCACCGGGAAACCTTCGAGGATGGACTGCTCAATACGCCTGGCGTGAGCGCCCTGGCGGGTGACGTCGTCGGACCTGGCGGCTCTGCAGACTCCGTGGACGCCGACGATGGCACGATAGATGGCTTGGGCACTACCGGGCGTAGCTTCTTCTCCATCGATGGAGCCACTGGACTCAGCTTCACTTTCAATGCAGGCGCACTGGGAGGACTTCCCACCCATGCCGGATTGGTCTGGACCGATGGCGCAGGCGCAATTTCGTTTCAAGCCTTCGATGCGGACAATATTCTGATTGGCTCGCTGTCGGGCAGCCATGCAGATCCAACTTTCTTTGGTAATACAGACGAGGATCGGTTCTACGGCGTGATCGCTCCTGGCGGCATCAGCAGAATCGCCATCCAGAACGCCAGCGGCGGAATCGAGATAGACCACCTTCAGTACGGGCGCACGTCCAGCGCCGCCGCTCCCGAGCCGGGAACGCTGGCTCTGCTCTCGCTCGGCGCAGTGGCGGGTCTGCTCGCCAGAAAGAAAAGAAAATGAAACGACATCAACTTGGTCTATCTGTATCAGCATTCGGGCTGATGGCGCTGGGCGCAGGCTGCGGCGGCGGTGGAGGGGGGAACGCGGCTCCGACGCGGGAGCAACTGACCGGCGGCTCTTCCAAAGTCTGGAGAGCCTCGCTGATCAGCGCCAATCGGAACTTCAGCGGCGGCGACGACGACACGGAAGGCTTCGCGGAGTGTCCGCAGAGCTACACCCGCATCAGCGGCGGAGCGGCCTGGGCGTGCGGCCCGACCGACACGATCACGTTCAACGAGAGCGGCCAGGTGACGTACAGCATTGGGGCGACTCCTGGAACCGGAACCTGGAGCCTCAGCGGTTCGACGCTTACCATCGAATTCGGCGGCGCTCTCGGCAAAACGACCGACTCGGTCGAGGTTCGTAGCAGCGGCAGGCTCGTCCTTCAGCGCATTCGGCGCGAGGTCGCTGGCGCGTCGCAGACGACGGAGGCGGAGAACGCCTACGTCGTCGTCAGTCCGTAGGAATCAGAAAGGGTAGAAAACGATGAAACGACAGATGTTAAGTTTAACCTCGGCGGCGCTCATGATGCTCGCTTTGATGGGTTGCGGCGGTGGAAATGGTGGTGGCGGCGAGAACTCAGAGATCACGCGCGAGCTGCTGACGGGCGGGTCGGTGAGGACGTGGAAGCTGGTCTCGATTCGAGGCAACGCGAACTACGAGGGTGGCAGCGTCGATACGCCATGCGCGGCGGCGCTCAAACAAATCAAGAATCCAAGCCTCTCGTTTCGGTGTGGCACCTTCGATCTGGTTGTGATGCGCGAGATCGGCACATTCACGTATCTTGGTGTGGGTGTGGACTGGTCGCTGAACGGCTCGACGGTGGCGCTGAACCTGGGAAGTGCGCTTGGGGTTCTCACTTCCTCGGCGTCGCTGGAACCGCCGACGGCAGACGGGCGTCGGCGGGTTCGTCTTCGGCAGATCAGCCGCATCGTCGGCGGGGTGCGAAACACGGACGAAGACGGAGTCGAGATCGTCATCCAGGAGGTCGAGGAAACATAGAGGGCAGCTTTCCTGGGCGAGGCTACGAAAGTCAGGTTCGGGCGAGGGCGAGGGCTTCTTTGAGGGTGAGCTTTTCGCCCTCGGCCCAGAGCCGGGCAAGAGTTTGTTCGTCAAGGTGTTTTGACAGCTCGGCGCGGAAGCATTCCACGTCGGCGAGGTCTTCGTCGGAGAGCGGGCGCACCTCTCGCACCCAGAGCGCCGCCGAGGCGCTACGCAGCCGTGCGGCCCGCTCCCATTCTTCGGTTCCGAGAAAGGCGTCGGCGAGGTTCCAGAGGGCGTTTAAGATCAGGTGGCGGTCCCCGTGCGCCTCCTCCGTTTTCAGGCACGCCAGCCCCGCTTCCACGGCTTCGGCGTGGCGACCCAGGCAGGCAAGAATATCCGGAATATTGCTCTGGCTGTTTCGTACCAGAATGTTGTCGCCTGCCCGAGTCGCCCACTCGACGGCCAGCGTATACAGCCGGAGCGATTCTTCAAACTGACGCCGCCTGCGCGCCAGATGTCCCCGGTTGTTGAGAAGCCGTCCTACGCCGGGTGCGTCTTCGGCATACAGCGCCGCCGCTTCGTCGAAGATTGGCTCGGCGGCGTCGAAATCGGGTGTCTGGCAGAGCAGGCAGCCTTTGGTGCGGAGGGCTTGCGCCCGAAGCAGCGGGGTCTGGGTCAGGCTCAAGGATCGCTCCAGCAGGGCGAGCGTGACTTCCTGGGGGGCGTCGTACAGCCCGATCTGCGCCTGGAGCTGGAGCGCCTCCGCGAGAAGCTCGCTGCCCACTTCCTCCAGTGGCGCGACGGTCTCTGCCATCAATGCCATCGCGCCCTGGCGGTCCGAGTTGCGCAGCAGACACTCGGCATGTAGGAGGGCGGCATCGAGCCGCCGCTTCGGGTCGTCGCACGGCAGGCTGCGGGTACGAATCAGAAAGTCGAGCGCCCGCGCGACGCCGAGTCTGCCGGTCCAGTCCTGCTCGTAGCGGCTCGCAAAAGCATGGGCGTCCTCGCCGTCGCCGTCGTCGAGGGCGTACTCCCAGGCTCGCACCATGTTTTCGTCGCGCGTCGGGTGGGCGAGGTAGTGGGCGCGAAACCGCGCCCGCGCTTCCCGGTCGCCGTGGAGACGTGGACAAGCGAACTCGCGAACCGTCTCCAGCATTGCGAAGCGCGTCTCGCCCGACTCTTCGCTCTCGACGCTCTGGACCAGCGAGTCTGCCATCAGGTTTTCGAGGCGCTCGCGGGCGTCGGGGTAGTCCGTCACGCCGCTGGCCTCGGCAGAAGTGAACGGCGCACGAAACAGCGACAAATTGGCAAGAAACCGCTGCTGAGCCGTCGGCAGAAGCCGCCAGCTCCACTCCAGCGCCGCCGAGAGCGAGCGGTGACGGTCATCCTTGTCGCCCTTCAGCCCGGTTCGCGCCAGCCAGTCGAACCTGCTCTGAAGCTCGGCGCGCATCTCGGACGGCGAGAAGGCCCGGATTCGAGCGGCAGCGAGTTCGAGGGCGAGCGGAATCCCTTCGAGGCCCGTGCAGACGGCGAGAACGTCTTCCCGGTTTCCCTCCGTGACGTGAAATCCGGGGCGCGATGCTTGAACCCGGTCGAGAAAGAGCGCGAGTGCATCTGCGTTTGGGAGCGATTCGAGGGGAAAGAGCCTCTCGCCTGGAATGCTCAGGGCCCGGCGCGAGGTAACGAGAACGGTGAGTTGGGGCAGCCGTGCAAGCAGAGTTTCGACAAGCTCCGCGCCGCCCGAGTCTACGAGCTGCTCTAAATTATCTAAAATTAGCAACGCGGGAGCGTCCGCGAGCTTGAAGGCGATCTGGTCGAGCGGGTCCGCGTTGACGGCGGGCAGTCCCAGCGCGTCTCGGATTCTTCCGGGAATCTGCTGCGCCACGAGGCACTCTCCCAGCGCAACGAAGCCAGAATATTCATAGTTTGGTGCGACGCTTCTGAGAACTTCGACGGAGAGGCGCGTTTTCCCCGTTCCGCCGAGTCCCGTGAGCGTGACGAGTCGGGCTCTTCCCAGCAACTGGCTCACGGCTTCTTTTTCGGCTTCTCTTCCGAAGAACGCGGTGAGATAGGGGGGGAGAGCGAGGGTTACCCGAAGCTGTCCCCCGAAGCGCTCCGCTCGCAAGTTCACTTCGCTTTCGCCCCCACCCAGCGGCTGGGTACCCGGCACGGGGGAGGGGGGCATCCCCTCGGCGAGTGCTTCGAGCCGGTAGCGTTCCTCTAAAATCCAGTCGTCGTAGAGACCGGGAAGCAGCTCGCCACAGTAAATTCCACGGGCTTTCTCGAAATTTTTTTGCTGGACGGCTTTCTCGAACTCACCCACATCTGTTTGGATCGCGTTCGGGTTGATTCGGACGGCGATTCTGTCGGCGATGAGCACGCTTCCGGCAGGCAGCCCGGCTTCGAGCGGCTGGCGTAGCGTCCGGAGCGTGTGACGCAGGCGAACCAGCGAAACTTCTCGCTCGACCTCGGGCCAGAGCAGCTCGATCAGCTCCTCACGCGGGTGGGTTCGCTGGGGGAATAAAACTAAGCGGGCAAGCAGCGCCACGGCGCGAGAGGACTCGAAGCGCGTAAGCGTTTTCTCTTCCCGCGTTGCCTCGATTTTCCCCAGCAGGGTAATGCGCCAGCCCACAGAAAAGAGTGTAGCACGAAAGCTGTATCTCTCCGTCGAATAAATTCGCGGCTACGACTACAACACCCAGAGGGTACCCGGACCTGCACCGGGCAAGCCCGGTTTGTCGAATAGACCGATTCGACGAGGAAAGCTCGATGGTGCGCCGCGCACCTATCGCTCGCTTTCTGAAGGTTCGGGTACCCTCTGGATGTTGTATTTTTAGTCGCAGATTTACTCGACGGGACTCTTCGCGACGGACGCGCTTCGGGGGACGAAAACAAGCACCTCACGCTGGCCTCACGGTGGGTCTGTAGACTTCACGCAAACCACGGAGGTACTTCGACGATGCGACGAAATTCGATTCTAGTGACGGCTTTAGCGATGACGACGATGGCGCTGCTCGGCTGCGGTGGCGGTGGAACGCCCGACACCAACCCGACTCCTTCGCCAAGCCCGACGCCGACTCCCGCGCCCGGCAGGAACCTGCGGACGACCCTGGCGGGAACCGGCAGCGGCGCGACGGTGACGACGAAGCTTTGGCGCCTCAAGTCGTTGCGGCCCAACGGTTTCTTCAGCGGCACCGGGGCGGATCAGGCCTGCCCGGTGAGCATCGCACGCAAGGACGGCTCGGGCGACGTGAGCTGCGGCGGAGCGGCGCACGTCACGTTTTTCTCCAACGAAACGATGAGCGACGCCACGAGCGGCCCCGAGACCAACGGGACGTGGACCCTTTCTGGCAGTACGCTCAGCACCACCCTCGGAACCGGCGCGGAGCGCGTCGTCTCCGTGTACGCGCTGACCGACGAAGGAGCCAATGAATTCGGCGGGCGGTACCTGCGATTCCGGGTAACTTCCAAGACCGACTCCGGCACGGGCACTCCGGATCCCGAGGAAGTCGGCAACGAGTTCGTGCTCGAAGAGCAGACCGGGATATAGCCGTGAAACGAAAACTCTCTATTTTTAGCGTTCTCGCCACTCTGTCTCTTAGCGGTGCCCTGATCGGCTGCGGCAGCGGATCGACGCCCGACCCCACATCAAGCCCCTCGCCGACGGCCAGCCCGTCCCCGACGCGCTCGGCGCTGGAGATTCTGCTCTCGGGAAACACGTCAACGGGGAGTCGGCGCTGGCGCTTTATCGCCATGAAACCCAACGATAAGTATTTCCCCCCTTCCGGACACACGAGCGACCAGGAGCCTTGCGGATCGGCCTACTTCCAGAAAGATGACAACGATAAATTTCTGCATACCCGAGTCTGTAGTATCAACGATTTTGTTGAGTTTCGCGCCGATGGCAAGTCGCGCGTTACCTTCGGAGAAGAAACGAAGCCGTTCGACGAGTCCTGGAGCCTGCAAGAAGATAACCCGAACGGCCCGACGCTGAGCTGTCCGCTGATATACATCGGTAAAGCCGGTGATCCGCCGATCACCGGAAACTACGTTGTCACCGACGACGGCCCGACGGGTAACACGGCGGTGTTTCGCATTCGCCTGAAAGTCCTCGACGAAGCGCAACTTGGCAAACCGGGTCTGATTCGGACGGCGGGCTTCGAGTACGTTCTGGAGTCGTTCGGAGGGACGCCGTGAAAGCGGGGAGCGTCGCGCTGGCGCTGCTCGCCCTCGGCGCTCTGACGATGGGTTGCAACCCGAACGTCTCCGTTCCGCGTGAAGCGGGCGAAATGGGAGAAATGGGCAAAGTTCAGGGAGATGCAATGAACGTCAGCGAGTGGGAAACGAAGACCGATCCAACAGAAGGGGCGTTCACGATTGAGATGCCGAAGGGCTGGCGCAACGATGCCTATCTCAAGCGCAAGGGGATTATAACGGTCAATATCGCGACCGCCGAAAGCCCCGACGGTGCCGCCGCGCTGTTCTACAACGACCCGAAGATGCCCAGCTTCGTGGAACCCAACGCGGCGGTTCCGCAGAACTACTCCGACCCGAACGTCAAGGTGCAGCCCTACCAGGCCGCCGAACAGTTTCTTCCGGGCTACCTCAAGAATCGCTTTGGGAAGCTTCCTGGCTTCAAAATCACGGGCGTCTCGCCGGAGCCGGAGCTGGTGGCCAGGAACCGGGAGTCGGCGCAGAAGGCCGGGGCGAATCTGAGCCAGCTTCACTCGGCGCGGGTCGATTTCGAGTTCACCCAGGGTGGCGGGAAGCCCCGGCGCGGCGCGGTCTACGGCACGACCTGGGGCATGGGCGGGATGATCTGGGGAGCGTCGGTGGCGGGCATCGTCAGCACGGGCGACCCGCTGGGCCACAAAGAGACGCTCTTTCATCTGATCTGGTCGCAAAAAGCTCTTCCCGAGTGGAAAGAGAAGGAGCGCGTCGCGGCGGCGGACCGCCAGCGCCAGCACGAGTACGTCATGGCCCAGATCGCGGCGGGCACCGAGCAGCTTCGGGTGAACCACGCAAGCAACATGGCGAACCTGAATGGAATGGCCGTCCGGCACCAGGCCCGGATGGACGCGATCCACGCCGCCGGGGACGCTTCGACTGCCGCCTACAACGCCCGCGATGCCGCGAGCGACAACAATCAGCGCGGCTTTCTCAACTACATCAACGACGAGCATACCGTCGCGGGATCGAGTGGGCGGACATTTCAGGTGGACAACCAGTACGACCGCTACTACTTAAGCAAAACGGACAACAGCTACATCGGCGTCAAGGGCGGAACGACGCTAAACGACCTGCCGGGTGTCAACCCCGGCGACTACGAAGAAGGAAGTGTGCTTCGATGAAACAAAACGTATTTTTAAGCATAGCCGCGCTTGCACTGACGGTTCTGGCGGGCTGCGGCGGAGGAGGCAAGAGCGGTAGCACCGAGGTCTCGCGCGACCTTCTTGCCGGACCGACGGAGAAGACCTGGAAGCTGGTGGCGATTCGGGGCAACTCGACCTACACCGGCGGCGGCGTGGACGTTCCGTGTGCCGCATCGCTGAAGAAAGCGGCCAACGCGCGGATCAGCTTCAACTGCGGCGCGGCGGAGACCATCGTGCTGCGCCAGAGCGGGACCGTCACCTACCGGGGCTTCGTCGGCTTCTCCTGGAAGCTGAGCGGCTCCACCGTCACGTTCGATGACGGATTGCTCGACGTTCGGGAGGGTGCGATCACGGTCGAGCCGACGGCGGCGGGTGCGCCCCGCCGCCTGCGCGTCCGGCAGACTCTCCAGGTCGTCGTTGGCGTCCGCGAAACCGACGACGACGGCTGCGAGCTGATTATCGAGGAAGTTCTATAGCCCGAATCAGGCTTTGTCCTCGGCGTAGCGGTCGAACCGGTTGGAAAGAATCAGAAACGTCGGTGCCCACAGCCCGACAAAGATGCCGAAGCGCTCGGCGTGCGCCTGAGTTTCGAGGTTCTTTCCACCGGTGAGAAACCAGATGGCTATCGAGCCTAAGATCGAGGCGAAGCCGAGCACAAAGCAGACTGTGCTGAGCTGTTTGATTTGAATTTTGGTCATGCTCCTGCTAACAGGGCACGGGGGAAATCGTTCCCTGAATTTAATACGGGATAGCCCGGAAGAGAGACAACCGTTCGTCGCCGGGTTTGATTCTTCTAACCCAAGTTGCTACCTGTATGCCGTCGAACACCGCACCCAAGGGGTAAGCAGAAATTTAGAATTAGGGTTACACCGAACCCACCCGAACCCACCCGAACCCACCCGGCCACTCGTTTCCCTCGTGTCCACCCTCCCTTCGCCGCGAAGGGAGGGCGAGGCGCAGTGAGGAACGAACGAAGCACTCGGGTGGGTTCGAAGCACTCGGGTGGGTTCGGTGTAACCGAACTTGTAGGGATCTGCTTACCCGGTGCGGGTTAAATTCGCGGCTTGGTAAGAATGTCCACCTTCGTGGACAGACCCAATACTAACTATTAGCTATCAACCGCGTTTTTTCGACGGAGGTCGAACCGCCTATTCAGCCGGGATTTCAATCCACGGCGTAGAGGGTAGCAACTTGGGTTTCTTCTAAGGAAAATCGTCCCTGCAAGACGATGCCAGCACGACATTTGCCTTTTGTTTCCTGGCCCGAAGATTCTTCGTGTGGACGCAAAGGTTCTTCGCATTCATCCGAAGAAGCATTGTATGCATCCGAGGCTTCTTCGGATGCCTGCGAGAAAGCCTCGTGTGGATGCAAAGAATCTTCGGACCGACGCGAGGCTTCTTCGGATGGACAAAAGGCTTCTTCGGATGCATCCGAAAAAAGTCTATGGACGCGGGAACGTCAGCGTTCCAGGCCGAGGGCTGAGAGAATCTGGTGGGTAGCTTCGACGACGGCGGGCGAGGTGACCTCTCTCGGGCGGGGCGTGGAGAGTGTCAGGGTCTGACGAACCACGGCGGGGCGCTCAGAGAGAACGAGAACGCGGTCGGCAAGCTGGGCGGCTTCCTCGATGTCGTGGGTAACTAAAAGAACGGTGCGTGGGCGCTCGGAAAGAAGCCGGGAAAGCTCGGCGCGCATTTTTAAACGGGTGAGGTAGTCCAGCGCGGAGAACGGCTCGTCCAGAAGCAGCAAGTCCGTGTCTCCCGCGAGTGCGCGTGCCAGCTCGACGCGCTGGCGCATCCCGCCCGAGAGCTGATGAGGGAACGCATCGGCGAACTCGGTCAGGCCGACCAGCTCTAAAAGCTCGCTGACCTCTGCCGGAGACTTCGCACCGAGCGCGATGTTGCCCCGAACCGTCCGCCAGGGAAAGAGTCCGTCGCTCTGGTAGACGGTGCGGGTCTTTCCTGTCCGGGTGACGGCTCCCACCGACGGTTTCAAGTGCCCCGAGAGAATCGAAAGAAGCGTGGTCTTCCCCGACCCGCTCGGCCCGACGATTCCCACGAACTCGCCCCGCGCAACGGTTAAGTCCAGTGGCCTTAAGACCTCGACGGACCCAAACGAGTGCCCAACCCCCCGCAGCTCCATCATCGGTCGTAGCCCCAGCGCACCGACGGGATTTTTGTCAGAAGCATCAGAAGTCGGTCGAACATCGCACTGAGCGCCCCGATGGTCAGCATCATGGCGAAGATCATGTCCGCTCGCAACCCGTTGTTGGCATCCTGGAGCCGGAAGCCCAGCCCGCGCTCGCCCGCGACCGTCTCGGCTGCTATCAGAACAAGCCAGGCGACGCCCAGCGTGACACGTAATATCGTGATGATCTGAGGCGCGATGGCGGGAAACGTTACCCCACTCAGAAGGTGCAGCCCACGGATACCGTAGTCTTTTGCAACCTTGAAGGTCACGCTGGGCACCGATCCGACCGCCGCTGCCGTCGCGACTGCTGTCGATGAGAAAGTTGTGACGACGATGAGCACGATCACCGGGCCGTCGCCCACGCCGATCCAGAGGACCACGAACGGAATCCATGCGAGAGGAGAGAGTGCCCGCAGGAAGTTGAGCAGGGGGAGCAGCGCCTCGCGAGCGAGGCGCTGCTGACCAACCCACAGTCCGAGCGTCACCCCGATGGCACCACTGAGTGTGTAGGCGATTAACAGCCGCCCCACCGAAGCCAGAATATCCGACAGGAGCGTCCCCGAAGTCGCAAGCTCCCGAAATACGGCGATTGTCTGTGTGGGGGAGGGGAAAAGATCGATGTGCGTACTCTCTCCCGTGACGCGCACCAGCCAGCCGCGCGCCGCTGCCAGCCACCAGAAGCCAATCACAATACCAAAGGTGAGCAGCGGCAGTAAAAAACCACGCAGAGGAACGGGAACGGATTTCATCGACGGCGCAGTATAGCATGCCGTATCATCTCTACGAATACCCCTGCCGGGAACCAGACGCTCCAGGGCAGGGTTGAGGCAATAGCAATTTCTATGACTCGAAAATTACTCCGAGGGGCTGCCATCGCTGCTCTGCCCCTTCTTGTGATGGCAGGACGCTGCCCCAGCTCCAATGGCGGCTCTGTCACAACCGCCGACGCCATGGTTCCGAAACCGGGCGACCCGACCTACCGCGACGCCGTCTCCGCGTTCTACTCCTCCGTGATCGCGGTCCAGGTCAACGATGCGAACAACCGGACCGCGTTCACCGAAAAAGCGACGACGCTGGCACCCGGCGAGCCTGCGGCCTGGGCGAACCAGGCGCTCAGCTACCTGCGTAGCCAGAACAGCACCGAGGCCGACAAGAGCCTGAAACGCGCCGAGGCGCTGGCCCCGGACGACCCGCAAGTCCTGGTGCTGCGGGGGCTGATCACCGAGAGCCTGGGTAAGTTTGAAGAAGCGGGGAAGATCTATCAGAAAGCCTCGGAAAAAGATGCCGAAGGTGTCGAGGCACTTTACTATCTGGCTCAGGCTGCCGACAAAGCCCGTGGTGCCGACGAGTGGACGATCAAGAAGAGAGCCTACGAAGAAATTCTGAGGCGTCGCCCAGGGAACTTTGCGGCGCTTGTCCTGCTGCTCGAAACACTCGCAGGCGCTCAAGATAAAGAAGGCTTTCAGAAGCGCCTCCCCGAGCTTGTGGCGCGGACAGCGGTCTGGTCGGCGGAGCAGCGCACGGTTCTGGATGCGTTTATCAAAGAGCTTCCCGGCCTGGATGGACGAACCCTGCGCCGAGGGTACTTCGGGGTGAAGGGGCAGGCCCAGCGCACCATAGACTGGCAGCTCGGCCTGCGCGATCTGGGAAAAGCGACGTTTTTGCTGGGTTCCCCGCCGGGAAATCCGATGACAAAACCGTTGAAGCTGGTCGTGCCCGCGCCCGCGCCCGCTGAGCCGGACACGGCGTTGAGCTACGCCATCGAGCCGCTGGGGAGCATCCCCGCCACGACGACGCTTGCCGTGCCCCTCGACGACAAGAGTTCCCCCACGGTCTTCGTCGCGACCCAGACCGGGGTACTCGCGGGCGACAAACCGCTCCCGGCTCCGGGGAGAGCCACGGCACTCGCGGCTTTTGATGTCAACGATGAGGTCGGCGCGATGAAGCTCGGCGGCGACCCGCGCGATTTTCTTCTGGACCTTGCCGTCGCCGGACCGGGCGGGCTTCGGCTGCTGAAAAACGGCCCGAGCGGTTTCACGGACGCGACGGCGGCCAGCAAGCTCCCGGTCAGTGTCACGGCGGCTCCGAGCACGGGCGTCTGGAGCGTCGATTTCGAGGCCGACGGCGACCTGGACCTGATCGTCTCGCAGGCGACGGGCGGGCCGCAGGTGCTTCAGAACAACGGCAACGGCTCGTTCGTCGCGCTCTCCGGCAAGCTTCCCGGAGTTTTGGGTCCGATCAAAGACCTGGCCTGGGCCGACTTCGACAACGACGGCGACCCGGACCTGGCCGTTATCGACAGCGCCAACAAGCTCCACGTCCTCGCCAACCAGCGCAGCGGCCTCTTTGAACCCTGGGCGGGGACGCCCGCGCCCGTCGGCGTCACCGCGCTTGCCGTTGCGGAGGTCAACGGCGACACTCGCCTCGATCTGCTGGTCTCGCAGTCGGGCACGGTGAGCGCACTCTGCGTCGGCGACGACAAAAAATGGCAGATTCAGCCGCTGGCAAAGAGCACGAGCGCCATGGCCGGGCGACTGATCGCGGAAGACATGGACAACAACGGCGGCGTCGATTTAATAGTCGTCGGAACAGACAAATCCGAGCTGTTTCTGAGGGACTCCACCGGAAAGCACCTGCAAGCTCCGACGCGTATCCCGCTCTCGGTAGACTCCGTGGCGGACCTGAGCGACGATGGCGCTCTGGACCTGGTCGGGCGGGCGGGCGGAAAACCGGCCCGTGCCCTGGCGAAGCCGACGAAAAAATACAACTACCAGACGTTCACGCTCAAGGCGGCGTTTCCCGGAAAAGAACCCGGCAACAAGATCAACGCCTACGCCATCGGCGGGGAGCTGGAGGCTCGCGCCGGACTCTGGTACCGCAAGCTGCCCCTCAGCGGGCCGCAGGTTCACATCGGTCTGGGGGAGAACCCAAGATTAGATGCGGCCCGAATCCTCTGGCCTAACGGCAACCCGCAGGGCGAGTTCGACTTCGCAAACAAGGTTCTTGTGGCGGATCAGCGGCTCGGCGGGTCGTGTCCGTTTCTGTTTGCCTGGAACGGGAGAGAGTTCGCGTTCGTGACGGACTGCATCTGGCGCTCTCCGGTCGGGCTGAAAATCAATGCCCAGGCGACGGCTGGGGTGAACCAGACCGAGGACTGGGTCAAGATCCGGGGCGATCAGCTTGCCCCCCAGGGCGGTTTTTACGACCTGCGAGTGACCGCCGAGCTGCGCGAGACACACTTCTTCGACCATCTCGGGCTGATGGCCGTGGATCACCCGGTCGGCACCGATATCTGGATCGACGAGCGGTTCTCGCCCGCAGAAAAGCCGCTGCTCAAGGTGATTTCGACGAAAGCTGCCCAACCACTGGCAAGCGCCACGGGCTTCGACGGCAAAGACGCCAGCCAGATTCTGGCCGAGCGTGACAAGAACTACCTCGATGACTTCGGACGGGGGCAGTACCAGGGCGTGACGAAAGATCACTGGGTCGAAATCTCGCTGCCCGATTCGGCTCCGAAGGGTGCGCCGCTCTACGTGATCGCACATGGCTGGCTACACCCGACCGACAGCTCGGTCAATGTCGCGCTGAGCCAGAACCCCGGTCAGGCTCCGCCGCAGGGACTCTCGCTCTGGACCCCGGACGCTTCTGGAAAGTGGACGCTGGCAAAACCAAATTTAGGCTTCCCCGAGGGCAAGCTGAAAACGGTGGTTCTGCGCATCGACACTCTGTTCAAGCCCGGCGCGGCCCGAAAAGTGCGGCTTCGGACCAATCTGGAGGTCTACTGGGACCAGATTCGCTGGGCGGAAGGTTTGCCCGATGCCACGGCGAAGTCTACGCGACTCACGTCGGAAAGCGCCGACCTGCGCTACCGGGGCTTCTCCAACGTGGTCGCAAAAGATGCCAGCTCGCCGGAGCTGCCCGAGAGCTATGCGAATCTCGCCGGGACCGCCCCGCGCTGGCGCGATTTAGAGGGCTGCTACACCCGTTTTGGGAGCGTCGAGCCGCTACTGGGCAAGATCGATGACCGCTACGTGATCATGAACGCAGGCGACGAGCTGGCGCTACGCTTCAAAGAGATCGCAAAACCGGCGACGGGCCAGGTGCGCGACTTCATGTTGATCGGCGATGGCTGGGTTAAAGACGGCAATGTGAACACGCAGTGGGGCCAGACGGTCCACCCGCTGCCGTCGCACGCCCGCACGAGCTACCCGCGCACGAACTTTTTAGAAGAAGATCCGGTCTATAAAGCGCACGAGGCAGATTTTCTCGAGTACCACACGCGCCGGGTGACGACCGAGGCGTTCACGCAGGCGATGACACCATGAGCGAGAAAGACTTTCGAAAGACGCGCGGCCCCTGGGCTATTGCGACCGTGATCTTTGTCGGGCTGATCGGCTTTGCGGCCTACCGCAACCGGGAGCACGCGCACAACGGCGGCGCGGCAAGCGGGCTTCAGCTGCCAAGTCCCGCCGTGGCCGATGCCCTGAGCCGCTACGGGTTCACGCTGACCGAGGGCGCAAAGGCCGCCGGGCTGGACTTTTCGCACACTCCGCCAAAGCTCGACCCGAAGCTCGACCCCATTCTCCCGCGCGTCGCGGACATGGGCGCGGGCGTCGCCGTGTCGGACTTCGACCGCGACGGCAAGCCCGATGTCTATGTCACCGACAGCGCGGAAGGCTCCAAAAATAAGTTATTTCACAATCTTGGCAACGGGAAGTTCGAAGATGTCGGCGAGAAGCTGGGGGTTGCCGACGTCAATCAGAAGGGCACCGGGACGTCCATGGGGGCGCTCTTCGGGGACTACGACAACGACGGCTTCGAGGATCTGTTGGTCTACAAGTGGGGCCGCCCGGAGCTGCTTCACAACGATGCCGGGAAAAAATTCACCAGGGTTACCGAGACGGCAAATCTCCCGAAGTGGATGAACGCCAACACATCGGTGCTGCTGGACTTTGACAACGACGGCAAGCTGGACATTCTTTTGTGTGGGTATTTTGCCGAAGGGCTGGATCTCTGGAATCTCAAAGACACCAGCATCATGCCCGACAGCCTGAGCTTTGCCCATAACGGCACCGACCGGCATCTGCTGAAGGGCGACGGCACGGGGAAGTTCACGGATGTCACCAAAGAAGTTGGGATCGACACGAAAGCCTGGACGCTGGCCGCTGGCGTCGCGGACCTGAACGGCGATGGATTCCCCGAGATTATTCTTGCCAACGACTACGGCAAGGCCGAACTCTGGCTCAATAATGGCGGCAAGAGGTTCACTAACGTCGCGGATGGCACTGTCATCGGGGCAAAGGCCAAGGCCGGGATGAATATTTCTTTTGGCGATATCTACAACGACGGACGCCTGGCGATCTACCGGACCAATATCACCGAGAGCGAAGGCAATTTGATTCAGAACAACGACCTCTGGCTGCCAGATAAACCTGGCTCGCTGACCTACACCGACGAAGCCGCGAGCCTCGGGGTCGCCGATGGCGGCTGGAGCTTTGGGGCGCAGTTCGCGGACCTCAACAACGACGGTTTCCAGGACCTGTACCTGACCAACGGCTACATCTCCGCCGACCCGAAAGATTTTTACTGGTTCGACTACGGCAAGGTCGCGATGGGTAACGCGGTGCTGGTCCAGGATGCGTCGCTCTGGCCGCCGCTGCGCGGACGCTCGATGGCGGGCTACGAGGCCAAGCGGCTCTGGCTCAACGACGGCGCGGGGCGCTTCACCGAGGTCGCGCAGGCTGTGGGTGCGTCGGACCGCTTCGACGGACGCGCGGTGGCCGTGGCGGATTTAGATGGCGACGGCGCTCTGGATATTCTTGTCGCCAACCAGAAAGGCCCGCTGCTGCTCTACAAAAATAAAGTCAGCCCCGACAGCCGCTGGCTTTCCGTCTCGCTGGAGGGCGTGAAGTCCAACCGCTCGGCGATTGGTGCGAGCGTCACGGCGTTCTTCGACGGCCAGAAACAGACCCAGGTCGTGACGGGGGGAATCGGGTTCTGCGCCCAGAACCAGCGCCCGCTGCACTTTGGCCTCGGAAAAACCAGTACGCTGGAAAAACTCGAAATCCGCTGGCCCTCGGGTACCATTCAGACGGTCGAGGGCGCGAAACTGACCCTCGGCAAGATCAACGAAGTAAAGGAGTCCTGAAGAAGTGACACTCAGTAAGTTTCAGATCGACAGCCGCTACATCGCGCCGCTGCTGATCTCCACCATTCTTCTCATCGGCAATTTTAAGTACGGCATTCTGGAGCATCCCGAGAAAACCGCAACCTCGATTCTCGTCAGCATTCTGGTCGAGATTCTCATGGGGTTTCTGTTTCTCCGAAAGATGCCGCATCTGGCCAGCGCGTATGTCAGCGGAATCTCGTGCGGGATTCTGGTTCGCTCGCCCGAGTGGTGGCCCTACGCGGTCGTTGCGGCGCTCTCGATAGTGAGTAAGTACGTGATTCGGGTGAACGGGCGGCATCTGTGGAACCCGTCGAACCTGGGAATTGTCTTGCTGCTGCTTTTCGCCCACGAGAGTGTCTCAACACTGAGCTTTCAGTGGGGGAACCATGTCTATGCCGGGCTGGTGATCTGGGCGCTGGGATTGTTCATCGTCTCGCGGCTCAAGCGGCTGCACATCTGCCTGACCTACATCGGGTTCTTTCTGTTCTACTCCTACGTCAGGACGTTCTTCACGGGGGATTCGTTCCTCACGGAAGCCGCTCCGATCACCGGCCCGATGTACCAGCTCTTCATTCTGTTCATGATTACAGACCCGAAGACCACGACCCAGAGCAAGAAAGCCCAGACTATCGTCGCGTTCAGTGTCGCGACCATGGAATGCATCTTGAGATTGGTCGGCGGGCGCTGGGGAATCCACGCGCCGTACTACGCCCTGACTCTCATGGGGCCGAGCGCGAATCTCATCGAGATCGCACTCCAGAAGTACCGGCCCACCGGCGGCATCAGCCCGACCCCCGTCGCGGCGTGACCCATCCCCCCGGCCCCCTTGCCCTTCTCTGTTTCCGACTTCGTCGGGAGAAGGGAAGGGGGAGCCAGAGGGGGCTGGGTAGTGGGATAGGTCAGCAGCCGCAGTCTTCGTCGTCGGGGGAGAACTTGACCGGGATTTTTCGACCGTCCGCGTTGAACATCGTCCCGGACCAGGTGATCTTGCCCTTGACCTTGGATTTCTTCAGGCGAATCGTCGCGGTTCGCTTGTCGCCCGTGTACTCTTCCAGCACGAGCCGACCCTGCCTCGGGTTCTGGCCGCGAAGCTGGTAGGTCTTGTTGTCGCTCTCGACGAGGGAGTAGCTGCCCGTGATAAACCAGCCCGCTTTCCTGGCGCTGCCTTTGGGCCATTCGATAGTGAGATAGGCGACCTTCGAGCCGACCTTGCCCGTGTAGCCGTACGATTCGGCGTGAGCCAGGGTGAGTGGGATGAGCGCCAGAAGCGCCGCGAGAACTACGCGCATGTGTTTTAAGAAACCTCCAGATTCTAATGATACGGCGAAATCAGCCCGAGAGTGACAAGAGTTCCGAGAATTGTTCCCGCGCCCGCCGCCCGGCGATACAGGGCGGGAATCGGTAAGAAGCCGAGCACCAGTGCCAGCAGCACGGGAGGCACGAAGACAATCCCATAGCCGACGATAGCGAGCTGCCGGTCCTGGAAGAAGCCTCCGTTTGAGATCGCCATCAGAACTCCATGGGTGAGAACGCCCCAGAGAAACGCGATAGCGGTCGTCGCGAACCCGATCAGGCCGACAAGAAAGGGATCGGGCTTTTCCATACTTTATTTTCACCCCTGCACGACGATTGCGCCTGAGGCAAAGGCCCTGGATTTTCCCCGCGCGACCTGGGACTTTTGTCTCAGCCACCACCGTGGAATGAATTCCCGGCTTGGTAAGAATGTCCACCTTCGTGGACAGAATTTCGACGAATTTATTCCACGGTAATGAATAACGTATACTCTGTACCAAATGGCAAGTGTGGCGGAGATTTTCAAGACGATGACCTATGGCCCGGCTCCCGAGAGCGCCACCGGGGCGCTCGACTGGCTGAAAGAGCACGACGCGACGTTCGGGCACTTCATCGACGGCGAGTTCACCCGGCCCGGAGAGAGTCGCTTCGAGACGACGAACCCGGCCACGGGTTTGCTTCTCGCGACGGTTTCGCAGGGCGGCGACGAAGACATCGAGAGAGCGGTGCAGGCCGCACGCGCCGCGCAGCCCGGCTGGGAAGCGCTGGGCGGACACGGGCGCGCCCGGTTTCTCTATGCGCTGGCCCGGCAGGTGCAGAAACACTCCCGGCTCTTTGCCGTTTTAGAGTCTCTGGACAACGGCAAGCCGATCCGCGAGACCCGCGATTTAGACATTCCGCTGGTGGCGCGGCACTTTTATCACCACGCGGGCTGGGCGCAGCTTCGCGACACCGAAATGCCGGGTGCAAAACCGCTGGGAGTCATCGGGCAGATCATTCCGTGGAACTTTCCGCTTCTGATGCTCTCGTGGAAGATCGCGCCCGCCATTGCGATGGGCAACACGGTGGTTCTCAAGCCCGCCGAGTTCACCCCGCTCACGGCGCTGCTGTTTGCCGAGATCTGCCAGCGCATCGGGCTGCCAAAAGGGGTTATTAACATCGTCACGGGCGACGGAACCACGGGCGCGGCGCTGGTCGCGCACCCCGATGTCAATAAAATTGCGTTCACGGGTTCCACGGACGTGGGCCGGAAGATTCGCCAGAGCACGGCAGGCTCGGGCAAGAAGCTCTCGCTGGAATTGGGCGGAAAGTCGCCGTTTATTGTCTTCGAGGACGCCGATTTAGACAGCGCGGTCGAGGGCGTGGTCGATGCGATCTGGCTGAACCAGGGCCAGGTCTGCTGCGCCGGGAGCCGCCTGCTCGTTCAAGAGAGCATCGAAGAAAAATTCTTAGAGAAGCTCCGAAGGCGCATGGACTTGCTTCGTGTCGGCGACCCGCTGGACAAGGCGACCGACATCGGCGCGATTGTCGCTCCGGTGCAGCTTGCCCGAATCACCGAGCTGGTGAACGCGGGCGTTGCCGAGGGCGCAGACATCTTCCAGGGAACCTGCCCGGCGTCCGAGTGTGGAGGCTGCTTCTACCCGCCGACGCTGCTGACGGGCGTCTCTCCGGCGTCCACGGTCGTTCAGGAAGAGATCTTCGGCCCGGTTTTAGTCGCCCTTCCCTTTCGCACTGCCGCCGAAGCCGTGGCGCTTGCCAACAACACGCGCTACGGGCTTGCCGCGAGCCTCTGGACGGAAAATATAACCCTCTCGCTGGATATCGCGGGCAAGCTCAAGGCCGGAGTCGTCTGGGTGAACTCGTCCAACCTGCTCGATGCCGCCGCAGGCTTCGGCGGCTTCCGCGAGTCCGGCTTCGGGCGCGAGGGCGGACGCGAGGGCCTCTGGGAGTACATCACCACGTCTTACCCCTCTTCCGCCGAGGAACGAGGCAAAACGGGAAGAGGGGCGGCAACGAGGAACGAGCGCGCCGGGGAGATGGACCAGACGCCCAAGCTGTTTATCGGGGGCAAGCAGGTCCGGCCTGACTCGGGGTACAGCCTGCGGGTCGGCGACTTGGAGGTGGGCGAGGGCAACCGCAAAGATATTAGAAACGCCGTGGAAGCCGCGCGGGCCGCCGCCGGGAAATGGGCGACGACCAGCGGGCACGGACGGGCGCAGATTCTCTACTATCTGGCGGAGAACCTGGAGCAACGCGCCGAGTCGTTCGACGCGGACGAACTCCAAAAATCCATCGAGGTTCTGTTTGCGTGCGCGGCCTGGGCCGACAAGTACGATGGAGCCATGCACCGGGTGGCGCAGAAAGCCATCACCCTCGCCATTCCGGAGCCGCTGGGCGTGATCGGGGTGGGGTGCCCCGCTGCCTATCCGCTGCTGGGTTTTATCAGCGCGGTCGCTCCGGCCCTTGCGATGGGCAGCGTCGTGGTGGCCGTGCCGAGCGAGATCAACCCGATTCCTGCAACCCGGCTTTACCAGGTTCTGGAAACCTCGGATGTCCCGGCGGGCGTCGTGAATATAGTCACGGGCAAGCAAAAGCCCCTGCTCGAAACGCTGTCCGGGCACGACGACGTGGAAGGCGTCTGGATGATCGCCGCGCCCAAAGACCTCAAAAAATCGGTGGAGACGCTATCGGCGGGCAACATGAAGCGACTCTGGACCCCCGAAAGCCCGCTTCCCGACCTTCAAGAAGCCCTGCGCGAGGCCACCCAGATCAAAAACGTCTGGATTCCCTACACCGACGAGCTTCCCTGGTAGACAAAAACAGGTGGAGAATTCCTGATGAAAATATATAGCCTTGAATCTTTAATGTAAATCTCTGAGTTAAGGGGAGTTGTTGTTGTGAAAAACGAAAAATTAAAAAAAATTCTTCCCTTTTTTCTAATCGTAGCTTTTTTTACGGTTGGATGGTCATTTCATCGTAACTACTGGCCGGTTTATGAAAAAAAGCCAGTGTCGTTGTTTTGGACCCGAGACCTGCCGGACTCCTGTTCGGGAAATCCGGAAAATGCAGTCACAAGATTTGAGAAAATTTATAAATATTTGGACGCTTATCGGAAAAAAAATAATGAACTACCTCCGCCGGGCGTGTTGATGAGAGGAGAGTTAGATGGAAAGCAACTACTTTCTGAATCTGAGGACTTTTATCTTCCCGATCAGAACTGTAGCGAGCAAACCAAAGATAGAAAAAGCTCACCGTTTGAGTTTTCTTACTGGGCGAATCGTCCTGATGGAACGCGAAAGCCCGCTTCTCCCCAAAAAGGTCAGCGCGATATTTGGATGGTGTGCAGAGAGTATAGCAAAATGAATCGAAGCTCGCGTGTGGGTATTGCCAATAGTCGTCTCTTTCATCGAGTCAAATATGAACCGTCAGGATTCGATATTGTATTATGGTCAGATGGTGCTGTAGAAAAAATTTCGCCGGAAAAAAGAATTAGTTTTTATGCAAATGGCGAATATATTGAATCATACTTTGGTCAAGTTGGTTTACAGGGCAAAGAAATTGCGACATTTGCCCAAATGATTTCACAGAAATCCATTAAAAAATAAAATATTTTGTTTCATAGTTTTTAATTACGCATAAAAATTGTGGTAGGATAAAATTTATGATTCCCGTTATCTGCTATGTTCAAAATGCGCCATCTCCGGTTCTCAGCATCACCGAAAGCTCGCTGCGTGGGCATCTTTCTTTTATCGCGTCGGACCTGCTCGAAGGTCGCGCGACGCCCTCGCGGGGGCTGGACCTTGCCGCCGAGTACATCGCGGCGCAGTTCCGGCGGGCGGGGCTGACTCCGGGCGGCGAGAAGGGGACGTTTTTTCAGACGAGCCAGCTCGCGCCGCGTGGCTCGGACAAATTGGAGACCGTCCGAAACGTCGTGGGGGTTTTGCCGGGGAGCGATCCTGTCTTGAAAGACACGTATGTTTTAGTCACGGCGCACTACGATCATCTGGGGAAACGCGACGCTCCCGAGGGCGAGGACGGCATCTACAACGGCGCGAACGACGACGGCTCCGGCACGGTGGGCGTCATCGAGCTGGCAGGGGCGCTTGCGGCGCTTAAAACTCGCCCCAAACGGACGCTGGTCTTCATGACGTTCTTCGGCGAGGAGCGTGGCCTGCTCGGCTCGCGGTTCTATGGTAAAAACCCGCTTTTTTCCCTCGAAAAAACCGTCGCCCATATTAATTTAGAGCAGATCGGGCGCACCGACGACGCGGAAGGCGCACGCGTCGGGGCGCTGAGCATGACGGGCTACGACTACTCCGACATCGGCCCGATCTTCTCGAAAGCCGCCGGTCCGGTCGGGATAAAAGTCGAGAAACACCCGCGCTTCTCCGATGCCTTCTTTGCCCGCTCGGACAACCAGGCCCTCGCCGATCTTGGAATTCCGGCCCACACGCTCTGCACGGCGTTCGTCTACCCCGACTACCACGGCGCGGGCGATCACTGGGAGAAGATCGACTACAAGAACATGGCAAGCGTTCTGCAGGGCGCGGCGCTCGGGCTGCTTGCTCTGGCAAACTCGCCCACCGAGCCGCACTGGAGCGCCACGAACCCGAGGGCCAGCCGCTACCTCGCCGCCTGGCAGAAATCCCATGAGGTAGTGGTACACTGACGGCTGGAGAGAAAGAATCTTTATGACACTTCGCATTGCAATCCTCGCGGCGGCGCTGGCGCTGACCGCATTTATAACCCCTGTTCGCGCCCAGGATCCTCAGGTGCAGGCCGAGGTAGCGGCGTTCCAGAAGTCTCTGGGCATCACTCCGGCTCAAAAGTCAAAGCTGGAAGCGATCAACAAGAAGTTCCAGCCCAGGGTAGAGGCGCTGATGGCCAAGTTTCGTCCGCAGCAGGAGAAACTGATGAAGTCCAAGCCTACGCAGCAGCAGATGATGACCCTGCGCAACCAGATGATGAAACAGATGCAGCCCCTCATGGACGGTCAGCGCAAGGAGTCGGAGGCGATCCTGACGCCCGCGCAGCGTACCAAGGTCAAGGCATTTGAGGCGAAGATGCGCGCCAAGATGGGCGGCCCGAAAGGGTAGCGTGAGCGACGCCGGGGTGCGCCTGACGGAGCTTCTTCGGGAGCGCGTCCCCCGGCTGATCGGTCTTGGCGGTGGGGTTGCAGCGGGCAAGAGCACGCTCGCCGCCCAGCTTTCCCTGTCGCTCGCCCCGCGCCAGGGGATCGTCGTCGCCACCGACGGCTTTCTGCTTTCCACCCACACGCTTTCCGCGCAGGGACTTCTCGCAAAAAAAGGCTTTCCCGAGAGCTACGACGCTCAAAAGCTCCTAACGTTTTTGCAAGCGCTCAAAGAAGGCCGCCCGGCGCTTGCCCCGCTCTACTCCCACACCCTCTACGACCCGCTCCCCGACGAGCAGGGGCGGCTAATCACAGCGCCCGATCTGGTAATTATCGAAGGAGTCAATGCCCTTCAGCCCGAGTTTCTTAAATTCTACGATGTTTCTCTGTATTTAGATGCCAGCGAAGCCGACCAGAAGCACTGGTATACCGAGCGAGTTTATAAAATTCGCGAAGATGTCCGAAGTACCCCGGATGCGTATCTGCACTACCTCGCAAAGCTCACCGACGACGATTTTGCAGCCAGAATCGAACGTGTCTGGGAAGAAACGAATCTAAAAAACCTCCGGGAGCATATTTATTCCACGAGAGCATACGCAAACCTGGTGATTAGGAAACGTCGAGACCATAGGTTGATGGCAGTGGAAGAAATTTCTCCTCCACTGCCATTGAGTTGAGCTACCGTGGCTCAAGTTCCTGCTTGAGCTTCCCACGAAGGGTCTTTAGCTGGGTATCCGAGTCGTTTGCTCGGGCGCGGACAAAGCTGGAGTCCAGCCACTGGGTCACAAAGGGACGCATTGCTTTGCCCCCCTGCCTGAGGCTCAGTAGCAGCAACTCAGCAGTTTTATTCGCTTGTTCTGGAGTGCGCCAGTAGCTCTCCGCCAGCAAGTAGCTGACAAGTGGCGAGCCGGGAGAGAGCTTTTGTGCCTCCTCCAGCCGGGTGGTCGCCCGTGGCTCGCCGTAGCTGACGAATCCATCGCGTTGGAGAAGCGACTCCGTCCCCTGAATCAGCTTTACCTGAAAAGCGATGTCGGTGCGCGAGGCTTTTGTGGCAACCTCCTGGCCGTCGAACGGAATTCGACTGCGAAGAAGCTGCTCCTGGCGCTCTCGAAGCCAGCCTGACTTCACCGTGCCCAGAGTCATCCGTGCTTTTTCAAGCTGCCCTGTTTCCGAGAGAAGCAAGACATAGTCCAGGCCGCGCCGGGTGGCAAAGGGGGTGTTGCCGAACCGGAACTGCGGCTTGACCTCGCCGCTCGTTTTCTGGGGACGAAAGAACGTCTCGTAGAGCGCAAGGGCCTCGCCCCGGTTCCCCAGAGCCAGATGGCAGTCGATCATGCCCGCAAAGGCTCCGGCAAAGTAGCCATCTACTTCAAAAGCCTTTCGGTACAGCTCCAGAGCATCAACATACTGCTTTGCCTCGAAGAGCTTCTGGGCTTCGTTGTACATCGCAGATTGCGTGTTCAGTTGAGTGACGACGCTGGGAGGGATCGCCCCCGGTTTGGCAGTGTCCTGGGCCTGCGCTTGCCCTTGCGTGGCCGCTCCGCACAGAAGCAGCACCAGACTACCGATCCAAGTCTTTCTGTTCATTGTTTTTGTTCCTTTCGTTTCGTTTAACCAGGCACCAGGGAGAACGGGGAGGGATGAACCCGTGTCCAGTTTGGAAAGTCGTCGGTGTTTGTCCAAGCGGGACCGTCGATAATTCCAGGACCAGCGGGATTGGTTCCTGAGAGTGTCCATGGCGATGGAGGTACGAGGGTTCGGTCTGCGGTGCCAGCCCATCCCCACGAGTAGGTCTGCATAGGCACCCAAGAGGTGGGAAGTCCGTCCTTTGCAGGGGGCACAAAGAAAATCCAGGTACTCATGCTGTCATTGGCGGTTGATTGATACCAGGCGGTGCCGCCGCCATCGTTCACCTGCTGTCCCAGCGTTTGCCGGGGCGAGTCTCCACCGAAACCGAGAAAGGGCAGATTCCAAGAGCCAGCGAGAGGTGGGACTCCCTCTCCAGCCGCGTTACCGGATGCCAGACCGTAAGGGAAGCCGTAATCCAACCCGATGTTACCATTTTGAGGATGGACGTAGCGAGGTGGAAACAGGGGGTTTCCAAAGAGGTCCGTAGAGACATTTCGAAAGAGCTGACGATTTAGCGTGATAAGCTGTCCGAAGCACCCGCTGCCGACGTTGTTAGCAAAGGGCTGGGGGATCAGGTATTGAACGTGCCGCCAGTTCTCACCTTGGGTCGTCGTTGTTCCTGCAACTCCGTTGTGAGCGAAGCTGCCCCAGTTCATACCGTAGCCGGGATATCCTGAAGGTTGATAAATCTGGACCCAGCCTCGCTTGTTCTCTGCGGTGCAGGTAGGTTTATCCGAGCTTAGCAGTTTTGCCTGGGTATTGGTGATCGCAGGAAGCGGGGCACGAACATCGGTATTCGTGGAGGTAATGTCCAGAGTTGCTGTCAGGCACTCAACCTGGACATTCTCGCTCATTCGGTCGAAGAACTGGGGTTTTAAGACTTTCTGCTTATCGCTGGCAGAAAGTGCGACCATCCCTCCAGGATTGCCTGTCTGGAATGACTTGAAGATTCCCGCACCAGTGATTTCCCAGTCGATCAGAGGCTTATTGAGAGTGTTCTTCTTGATAGTTGGTGCAGAAGCCGATTGCCAGCTGTCCAGATTATCTCTGCGGCTGATAGCAAGCTCTTTCACGAGACCTGGCATCGCGAGATTGGGTTCACATGCCTGGCCGGTAAGCAGATGCAGGTTTTTCTGGGCGTCTTCCGTGGTTCCCTTGAGATCCACCTGGACATTCCACAGGCTTGCGCTTGCTCCATAACTGATGTACGCACCGTTTTCAGAAAGAGGGTCTCCGGGGATCGATTTCCCATGCATATCAGCAGAAGGACTGATATCAAACTCTATAATCCCGGAACCAGCACCTGTGGTGGGAACGTCTTTAAGAATCCAGACGGTTTTTGAGACAGTCATCAGTTGAATTGTGGGTGGGACATTAGGGTCTGTCGGAGGTGCCAGCGTGCCAGGATAGGTTTGTCCTTCGATAACGACTTTGGACTCACATTTCAAGTTATGAAGGGGAGCCTGAGAACTTGCCGATCCTGTCTCAGCAAGCAGGACTTTCTTGGGAGCAGGTACATTGTTGGTACCAGAAATCCATTTGAACTTGAAGTGGATAGAGCCTGATGTCGTCAACGTTAGCTCGCCGCCTGGGCCGACGCCTCCGGTTCGGTAGTCAGGCCCAAACTTGGTCCAGTAGTCCTTACTATAGTAGGTTGGGGTCGTCTCTTCTAGGGAGCCGTTGTAGGTGATGGTTTTCTCCCAGTACCCTTTGCTCAGGTCTGGTCCCTGGTTGCCGCCTCCACCGTAGCCTCCGCCGCTGGGAGGGCCTCCGTACTGGGCAAGGGCAACGCTTGCTGACATAGCAAGGGCACCGATGGTTGCGATCCACCCCCGCCGTGTGAGGATGGTGTTCAAAAACGTAGGCATCTCTGCCTCCTTTCTTGTAGTGCTAAACAGTAGCACATTGGCAATATACCATAGTTTTAGAATTTAACACATGTAGGGCAGATTTTTTTATTTTCCTCCGCAACCCACACAACGACTCGTGCGTCTGATAGGGCGGAGTATAATCGTAAGTATGCCTGACGAATCTGTGCCTGCCGCCCCCCAGCCGCCCCCGCTGCCTGTGACCAATGGAGGCCCCGCGCCCGTCGCTACGGCGCAGGCGCTCGCCACCGACGACGACCAGAAATTGCGCGGGGTCTCGCGCTCGCTGCTCATCGCCGTGGGCGGGACCGGTCACAAGATCTTGATGGATGTCCGCCAGCGCCTGATCCAGAAGTACGGCTCGCTGGAGAAGATCCCGATAGTCAGTTTCCTGCTCGTCGATACCGACCAGGCGATCTTCGGCAAGAACCCGAACTACTCCGATGCCGCCAATTTAGACAACGCCGACAAGATCCATACGTCGGTGCATGGGGTCGAGGCGCTGAGAAAAAACCTGCGCGAGTACCCCCACTTGAGAGACTGGCTCGATCCCCGGACGCTCTCGGGCGACATTCATCAGGGCGCGGGCGCGGTCCGGGCGCGCGGGCGGCTGGCCTATTTCTGGAACTACGACACCATCGCCAAGCGCATCGAGGAAGAGTACTCCGAGATCACCAAGGACGCCGCTAAAGCCGCCGCCATTAAAAACGGTCTTCAGGTCTCTGAGGGCGTCACGGTGTACGTCGTGGGGTCGCTTCTGGGCGGCACAGGCTCGGGAATGTTTTTAGACTTAGCCTATACCGTCAAAGATTTATTAAAATCCCAGCGGATGCTTGAAACCGTGGGGATTTTCTCGATTCCACCCAACACCAGTGCGGTTTCGGTAGACAATCGCCCCAATGCCTATGCAAGTTTGCTCGAACTAAACCACTACAGCGATGCCTCCACGACATTTACGGCTCAGTACAAGGCAGATCAGCCCGGAATCGAGAACGCCGACCCGCCGTTTCGCTATACCTACCTGGTAGATACATCAAGTCCCAAAGCCAACTTGGGTTCGGTAGACAAGATGGTCGAGATGATCGGCCACTCGGTGTTTCTGGACTTAACCTCCGAGTTCCAGCGCCAGAAGAAGTCCAACCGCGACAACTTCGACCAGTTTTTAACCCAGCCCGACGAATTGGGCTGCCCTCAGAACTATTTAGCCATGGGACTCGCTGCGATTCACTTTCCCAAGGACAAAGTGATGCATGCGTGTGCAAGTCGGCTGGCGCGGCAGATTCTCACCCGCTGGACCGTCCCGCTCACCGAGATTGGCAACTTGGGGCCGTGGACGGAAGACCGTATTGGGCGTCTCGCGTTCGGCCCGGATGCCGTGCAGCGTCAGATCGCTGTCGCCGACCTGGAGACGGGGCAATCGGTCAACAACCTGGCGATGCAGTTCTGGAACGATGTCAATACACAATTCAACGTCAACTATCCAGGTCATGACAAGGTCTCTGCTTTTCTTCAGGCAAAATTAGAAGAACATCAGGTTCGTTTTAAAAATATCGACAATAACGTGAACCTTCCTCTGATCTGGCAAAGAACCAATCTGGGAGAATATATCTTCCGAATCCAGCAGAGCTTTGCCACGCTGCTACTGGCACAAAAGAAAACCCTGCAAAATTTCATCAGTGTCAATGTCAACGATTCTAATGTTCGTCATGGCGCGGTTAGAGTTAGCCTGGACATCATGCAGGAGCGTTTTCGTGCTTATGCGCGTGACTTGAGAGCATTTTCCAAACAAGCAACAGAGTCGCTTGTTGGCATTGCAGAAGCTCGTGATGCAACTCTGGGCAAGATCAACGGCTATGCAGGCGATTTCGCGCTCGCGCTGATTCCCAACGCCAAAAAGAAAGAGATTGATGAAGAAAAAGAAATTTATCTGAGTCGAGCGCGGCAGTGGGATAACGCAATGCTTGACAGCAATGTTGCAAATCTGGCGGTTTTCTTCTATGAGCAACTTATCGAAAACGTAGAAGAGGCCAAAACGGAGATGGATGTCTACATCGAGCGGATGAAGAACCTTGAGGCGTTCTATCGCAAAGAAGAGCAGCTTGCGATTGAAAATCCGGTCGATGTGAACGGACTGGTGATCTTCGACAAAGGCCGCCGGGTCGAGGGCGAGGGCGGAATTGCGACGTATGAAGGCGGCGATATCGAGACACGCTACGCCGCCTACGTCGGCAACGGAACCGATCCCGGCAACCCGACCGTCAGCACCACGGCTGCCGATATTCTCACCGAGCTGGGCACGGGCGGGAGCATCTACGGCCTCAAAGAGATCGAGAACGCCCGGCTCAGAACCAGCATTCTCTCTCGCTGCCGAAACGTCTTTAAAAACGTCGAGCAGGAGTCGGTTTTAGAGAAATTCTTCGAGAAATTCGGGGTTGGAACCGACCGCGCCGTGGAAGAGCTGCGGCGAATCCATGGGCTTTCCCAGCCATTTGTGCATCTGCAAGAGAATGCGCCGAACTACAAGCACCACCAGAACAAAGAGCAAACCATTGTGGGAGTTTTGCACGGCTCTGAGCCGCGCTCGGAGGCCGGGCAGGTGTTTCGCCAGATGCTGAAAGACACGGTTCAGGGAATTCGCGACGGCCAGATCACCAACTCCAACGAGCCGCATCAGGCGCTGTTCCTGAGAGAGCGAGCGGCGTTCCCGCTGCGGCTTCTCGAAGGCATGGACAGCTATCGGTTCGCCTACGACCAGACCCGCGCCGCAGGCTCCAGCGCGAATCCCATTCATACCCGAAAAGACGTGAAAGAGTGGGTGCGTATCGGGCCACCGAGCTTCGAGGACCAGAAAGAAGCCTGGCAGACGTTCTGTGTCGGGTGGGCGCTGGGCGTGATCGCGGAAGACAAAGAGGTGAAGTACACCGCCGTCGGCGCAAAAGAAACCGTGCGCTTCATCGCTCATTACCGCGACCGGTTCGGGATGGCGAAGTCCGACCCGCTCGGGACGTTCACCGCCATCACGGGGGATTTAGCGAAGCTGGTACGCGCCGCCGAGACTGACGAAGAGACCGCCAGCAAGCCGCCGAAAGAGGGCCGCGAGCTGGTCTTGCTTCTGTGCGATCAGCCGCAGCTCAAAGAGCAATTGGACCGCATGATCGAGGGGAAGTTAGTGGAAATTGGTGTCCAGCAGCTTGGGCGCGATCTCCTCGGGCATGTCGAGGCGCAGAACGGGCGTTTTGAGCGGCCCATTCTCAGGCCGTACCAGCAAGCGGTCACGGAGTATTTGGAGAAAATCAACTACAACCCCGATGCTGCTGCGGTGACGGTCGCGTCCGTCGCCCCGCCTGCGAGCGTCACGCCCGAGCCTTCTCCCATCGCTGCCCTCGCACCCTCGGGAACGCTGGAGGAGCGGCTCACCAAGCTCAAGGGCTTGATGGAAGCGGGCTTCATCACCAAAGACCAGTACGACGCCCGCGCGGCGGCGATCCTGGGCGAGGTGTAGGCGGGAGATTCCAGGCAGCTAAAGCAGCCTGCTGCACGGGTCAAAGCACCGTGAACGGCGCTGCACCAACGTAACGTGTGCAGAGGGGGCCGGGTGTACCCGGCCCCCTGCAAGTCCACCAGATTTCGTAGCGCCGTTCACGGTGCTTAATTTGTGCAGCAGGTTCCTTCAGGGACCTGTACAGAAAGGGGCATCTGTGGCACGTTCCTTGCGGGCTGGTAGTTTTCTATGCGCTTTCTCGCTATCGCTCTTGCCCTGATTGCTGTTTTTTCTTCCCCGGCGTGGGCGCGTGAGGCGAAGACTACCTACTTCGGGGTCTATCTCAAGAGTGCCAAGCTGGGAAATTTAACCCTCACGCGCGACGACGGGGCCGAGCGCGACGGGCAGCCTGCGGTGAAGACCGAGTCGAAGATGCGCTTGCTGCTCTCGGTGCTGGGCAAGGGGAGCGAGCTTAAAAGCGACACGACCACCTGGGCCGACCCGAGGAGCGGAACCCCGCTGGCGTCCGAGAGCCGGAGCGAGTCGAGCGGGCGTGCCACGACCGTCCGGGCGACCTACGAGGCGCGGGCGGTTCGGTTTCGGGCCGACATTCAGGGCACCGTCAAGGAAGGCCGCTTCGAGCTGAAAGACGGCGAGACGTTTCTCACGGAGCCGGGCGCGGGCGTCCCCCTGCGCCCCGAGGCCGGAAAGCGGCGCTTCGGGAAGATTTTTTTAGTCGATGCGCTTCAGCTTGTGGACACCGAGCAGCTCGTGGAAGGGCCACAGCCGCTGACGCTGGGCAAGACGGCGCTGCTGGCCTTCAAGCTGACCGAGACGAACGCGCTTTCGCCGGGCGTGTATTTTCTCAGCGAGCGGGGCGAGCTACTTTCGGCACGGGTCGCGCTGGGGCTGGAGCTGCGCCGAGAGACGAAAGAGATTGCGCTGGCCGCGCCCATCGGCCCACTGCCGGAGCTGAGCCTGCTCATCGGGGCCGCTCCGACGGGTGTTGCCTTGACCGAGCCGCGCACGCTCCGCGAGGCTCGCTACGAACTCGACGGTGTGACGCGCCCGCTGCCCGCGTCCGACGATATCCAGCAGATTACCCGCGACGGGAGCCTGGTGACGGTGAATATTGCGACCGGGCCGCTCCCACGCTCGGGGGGGCGGCTCTACCCGACGCCGGAGCTGGCCCCCGAGCCGCTGCGCCCGTTCTTGCGGTCCACGGCCTACGTCGGCAGCGACGACCCCGAGTTTCGGGCGCTGGCCCGCGCCGTGCTGGGAGGCGAGAAAGACGCCGCGCAGGTCGCCCGCAAGCTCGCGACGTTCGTCCACGACGCCATCCGGCCCGACGCGTCCATTCCTGCGCTCCGCACCGCCCGCGACATCAACGCCGACCGCCGGGGTGTCTGCCGCGACTACACGACCTACTTCACGGCGCTGGCGCGGGCGGCGGGCCTTCCGACCAAGCAGTGCGTCGGGCTGGCCTACGTGGATGGACTTTTCGTCTACCACGCCTGGCCCGAGGTCTGGGTGGGCGAGGGGCGCTGGGTCGCGCTGGAGCCAACGTGGGGAATGCCGTTCGCGGACGCGACGCATCTGAAGCTGGCCGAGGGCGAGATCACCGACATTTTTCGCGTCGCCGCCGACATCGGCAGCTACAAAATCCGCGTCGTCTCCGCACGATAGAATGAGATATGATCGCACCTGTTGTCCGAATCGTCCACCTGGAAAACCAGGGAACGGATTTTTCTTATTGGCAAGCTCAACCGCCTGAGAATCGCCTCGCAGCCCTGGAAGAGATTCGGCGCGAGTTTCACGGAGAAAAATATGACACTCAACAAAGACTTCAGCGAATTCTTACAGTCGTTAAACAGTAATAACGTAAAATGTTTACTTGTGATGTTTTGTGTTAAAATTAAAATTTTATTCGAAGTAAGTCTCTGGCCTGTAATTACAGGAATAGGTTGTCGCTCCAATGCCCGAACGATGTTCGGGGTTTGTGCTGCGCCGGAGGTGCGCTTTTAAAAGGCCGGTATTTTTAATGCCGGGCCAACATGCCGGGGTTATAATGGTCCCATGAGTTCGATACGTCCCACGCCGTCCGCGCGGCAGCTTGCCTGGCATGGCCTGGAGTTCTACGGGTTTCTGCACTTTACGACCAATACGTTCACCGATAAAGAATGGGGCTACGGCGACGAAGACCCTCAGATTTTCAACCCGACCGACTTCGATGCGGACTCTATCGCAAAAGTAGCAAAAGAAGTCGGGATGCGCGGGCTGATTCTCACGGCGAAGCACCACGATGGGTTCTGTTTATGGCCGACGAAAACAACCGGGCATAATATCACCAGAAGTTCGTTTCAAAAAGATGTTGTAAAATTGTTTTCGGATGCCTGTAAGAAACAAAAAATTCATTTTGGAGTTTATCTATCGCCATGGGATCGAAATAACTCGGCCTACGGAACCCCGGAGTACGTGGAGATATATCGGGCGCAGCTTCGGGAGCTTTTAACCCACTACGGGCCTTTGTTTGAGGTCTGGCACGACGGTGCAAACGGCGGCGACGGGTTCTATGGCGGCGCACGCGAGATTCGCAAGATCGACAAGCTGCGCTACTACGGCTGGGAGAAGACCTGGGCGCTGGTCCGCGAGCTTCAGCCCGGCGCGTGCATTTTCTCGGACGCCGGGCCGGACATTCGCTGGATCGGCAACGAGAGCGGGGTCGCGGGCGAGCCGTGCTGGGCGACGATGCGCTCGGCGGGGCTGCATCCGGGCGGCGAGGGGATTGAGGGGCGGCTGAACTCGGGGGAGCGCGATGGCGACATCTGGCTGCCCGGCGAGTGTGACGTGTCTATCCGGCCCGGCTGGTTCTTCCACGAGAGCGACCGGGTGCGGACGCCCGAGAACCTGCTGGATTTGTACCTCAAGTCGGTCGGGCGGGGGGCGTCTTTCTTGCTCAATGTCCCACCGGATCGGCGCGGGCGCTGGCACGAGAGCGACATCGCGTCTTTGCGCGGCTTCGCCCGGCTGCGTGATGCCCTTTTCGCTGCGCCGCTCGGCAAGGGAAAGCGGGAAATGCTGGTCTGGAAAAAGCCCGCCCCGGTCGGACTGGTGCGCGTTCGGGAGGATTTGGCGGGCGGCCAGAACGTCGAAGGCTGGGCGCTGGATCTGCAAACCAACGGTACCTGGAGCGAGGTGGCCCGTGGCGAGAGCATCGGCGCATGTCGGCTCATCAAGCTTCCCGGAACCCTCGCCGGTGCCGCCCGCCTGCGTGTCACAAAGTCGTCCGCCCCGCCCCGGCTCGCCGAGCTGAGCGCCTACGCATCCTCGGCGTGACGACAAAAGCGCGAAGCGCCAAGCCTGCTCCGCAGGCGAAACCATTTTGGTGCTATCCCTCAGCTCTCTTCGGCCCCCTCGGGGATGTCGTCGGGGGGAAGCTCGACGACCTTGCCGTTCTGCCAGACGACTATGGACTGGCGGCGCTTTTTGTGCTCGGCGAGCGCGGCGCGGACGCCCTCGCCTGCGGCTTTCAGCTCGATAGCGAGGCGGGTCAGGTCCAGGGGCTTTTTATCGGCAGGCGTCATAGCTCTCTCGCATGGCTTTCCAAAGAGTTGGCTGGGGCGTCGTGCCCAGCGCGATCACGCTCGGAGCGTCGGTCGTGGTGTTGTCCAGCACGACCCACTCGTCGGATAAGGGCTGGTAGCGCTCGTAGAAGCCGCGCAAGCCTCCGGCCCAGCGGCGGCGGACGGTTGTCTCGGGGATGTCGTGGCCGCCGGAGCGCACCCGCTGGCGCACCCGCGCGACCGCAAGGTCCGGGCTGGGCAGGTAGAGAAAGAACAGTCGAACCGACCAGCCCGCCTCGCGCAGCCGGGAGATTCGCCCTGCCAGCGCCCGCCCCGAGAGCGTCGTCTCGACCGCACAGTCCGTGCCCGCAAGAGCAAGCTGGTCCAGCGTATCGAGAAGCGTCCGGCCCGCGCTGACGTTCACGCCCGGCGCTTCGTTCAAATCGCGGGCGATGTCGTCGGCGTTGAGGTAGGGCATTTCGGGCGGAAGCAGAGTTTTTGCGATGGTGGACTTGCCGCTGCCGTTGGGTCCGGCCAGGATGACGAGTTGGGGCACGGCTCAGCCCTTGATCTGGCCCAGCCAGCGGTTGCGGTACATCGTCGGCTTGTTGCCCTTGACGCCCCGCCCGACGACCTCCGCAAGCCCGCCCGTGCGCACCAGAAGCGCCTCGGCCAGGTTCTCGCACAGGTTCCGATCCGAGTGCGCCGGACCTGCCGCCTCGACATAGTAGACCAGGCGCGGATGGCGCACGGCGTTGCGGCCCGTGGGCGGCACCGGGTCGGCCTCGTCGGTGGCGGTCTTGACCCGCACGACGCAGCCGCCGCCCTTGGACGAGCTGAGGCTGACAAAGCGTAGCCCTTCGCCGTCCTCGACCAGCCGGGCGTCGGCGAGACCCACCTCGTTCATCAGCGCCCCCTCACCGTTCACGTCGATGGTGCCCGGCACGAAGCCCCGGTCGGTCAGATCGTCGGCGAGGTCTGCGGGCAGGATCGGCTCGGGATGCACGGTCCAGACCCGCGCAAAAGCAATGTTTCGTTTAAGTTCAGTCATTGACGTTTTCGATAGCGGAGACGATAAGAGCGTGGTCGTGATCGGAGAGCCTGTGGACATTGCCCTGGAACGCAAGTGTCCAGTTGGCGCGCGGCCAGCGTTTAGGGTATTCGAGGGCGTCGATGAGCGGCTCCACCTCGACGAAGTTTTTGGGCGAGAGCGCACACTGAATTTCTATCGGAAACCGGAACGGATACTCTTCTCCCTCTTTGCGGGAGTCCCAGATATGCGAGTCGTCCTCGGTGTAGTGCCCGGTAACGCTCGCCCAGCCCCCGATGGCCTTTCGTCCTACCAGATAGAACAGAACCGTGTCGCCCGCTGCGACCGTCTCGGCCTTCTTGCGGTGACGACTCTTCATTCCGGCGATATCGAATCCTCGCGCCCTTGAGACCTCAAAGTTCTCCGGCGACGAGACCAGCAACCAGTGCGTTCCCATAATATCTGGCATTTTATCGGGTTTATTTTTAAAGTGCTCTCAGGCACGGTGTGTGCAAACCGATACTAAAGGAAAGTGTCAGGCAAATCAAAATGAGCTGGAGCAGCAACAGTAAACTCGATATCGCGTATGCTCCCGTGGAGCTGCGGCGAAATAGTGAGGGGAAACTCCCTCCCGACCCGCCCTGCCCGGAGCTGGACACCCTGGAAAAAATGCTGGGGACGCTGGCGGTCACGACCTCAGCGGTGCTGGCGGGCTGCGGCGTCTACCAGCTCGACTCTCGCAACACGGTCACGCTCGGGCACTTCGAGGAAGAGTCGGAGGCGATGGAGTCGCGCCTTCGGATGCTGATCCTGCACAGCGCCTTGAGCCTGCGCCAGAAAGAGCGTCTGGAGGGGGTCAAGAAGACCATGGCGAGCCTCTGGGTGGCCGCCCACGCCAGCCGCCATCTTGCGGACGTCCTGTTCTATGCGCAGAGTCCCGAGGAGCGAGTCTGGGCCAGCACCCATCTCAGCCCCGGCGTCAGTGCCGCTATCGAGCTGGGCATGCGCCTGGCCGATGCGATCAACAAAGAGGACATCGCGCTCGCCCGCGAGTGCGTCAGCTACATGAAGCGCGTGGACGACGCCGTCGCCCGCGCCTATCCCGCCGCGTTCAGTCTCACTCAGCGCGGCCCGCGCCAGCTCGCCCGCGCCGCCCTGCTCTCGCTCCTGGTGATTCGAGACAGCTTCGGCACTGTTGCTGCTCTGAGAGTCTTCGCCACCACCCCGAATTGAAACTCTGCCCGGAGCGACGTACACTGAAGGCATGCATGCCCTTCTTTGTCTCTCTCTTTTTTTGCAGACTCCAGCGCTACCATCCGGCGATGCTCTGACCCGGCAGGCGTACCTGCTTTCGTCGAGCAAGTTCGTCGCCGCCCCCAGGGTTCAGGTGGATTCCAGCGCCGCCCCCGATCTTGCCGAGTGGGGAAAGAGCGCCGCCATGCTGATGGAGCAGTGGTATCCCGTTGTCTGGAGCTTGCTCAGCACCCAGGGAAGCAAGCCTGCAAAAACAATCAAAGTGACGTTTCAGCTCCAGCAGAACGCGCCCGCCTATGCAACCGGTGGAGGGATTTTCGTCAGCGCGACGTGGGTGCGCTCCCACCCCGATGATTTCGGCATGATGATCCATGAAATGACCCATCTTATTCAAGCCTACCCCGACGATAACAAAACGCCCGGCTGGCTGGTCGAAGGAATCGCCGATTATATTCGTTGGTGGCGCTACGAACCAGAAGCGCCACGCCCAAAAATCACCGCTAAGAACAACTATACAGATTCTTACCGAGTAACAGCGTATTTTCTGGCGTATCTGACCCATAAATACGATCATCAGTTGGTCCAAAAGCTGGATAAAGCCATGAAAGAAAAGCGCTACGACGACAAAATTTTTGAAGAAGCTACCGGGAAGCCTGTAAAAGACCTCTGGGCGGAGTTTGCAGCCACCCAAATCAGCCGCTGATCTTTCGCGTGGCGGGAAGGGCGTCCAAGTGCTATACTCGCGGGCTATGGCAGTGTCTTCGGCAGCAGTGGTTCTCGCGGCGGGTAAGTCTACCCGGATGAAATCAAAGATCCCGAAGATGCTGCATCCCGTCTGCGGCCTACCGATTTTATTTCATATTCTGGATGCTCTCGCCGAGTCCGGCATCAAGAAGCGCATCGTTGTCATCGGGCACGAGGGCGAGCGCGTGATGGCTCAGATTCAGAAGCGCTATGGCGACTCGATAGAATTTGCCTGGCAGCGCGAGCAAAAAGGCACCGGTCACGCCGTTAAAATGGCCGGAGAGTTACTCAAAAACCACGTTGGCCCGGTCTTAGTTCTCCCCGGCGATGCCCCGTTGCTCTCTGCCGAGGTTCTCTCTCAGCTTTTAGACGGACATACGGGCGGCGTCACTCTGCTGACGGCGATTTTAGACGATCCGGCAGCCTACGGAAGAATTATTAGAGACTCCGAGAACAATGTCAAGGCCATTGTAGAATTTAAAGATGCCAGCCCTGAGCAGCGAGAAATCAAAGAGATCAATGCGGCGGTCTATGCATTCGATACGCCCGCTCTACTCTCGGCGCTGGGCGAGATCACGCCCGCAAACGCTCAGGGCGAGTATTACTTAACGGACGCCATCGGGATTTTTAGAGAGAAAAATCTTCCGGTGCGTGCCGTGATCTCGCCCGACCCCGATGTGACTCTCGGGGTGAATACACGAGTGGAGCTGGCCGAGCTGAACCAGAAAATGCGGGCAAAAATACTGAAAAAACACATGCTGGACGGCGTGACGATCTTAGACCCCCTGACGACCTACATCGATGCCAGTGTCACCATCGGCCCCGACACGACGATTCTGCCGGGCGTCCACCTGTGGGGCAACACCACTATCGGGTCGGACTGCCGGATCGGGCCGAGCGTCGTGATTGAAGACTCCGTGGTGGGCGATGGGTCCAAAGTCGGGCCGTTCGCGCAGCTTCGCCCCGGCACCGTGCTGGGAAAAAATGTCAAGATCGGCAACTTTGTCGAGACGAAAAACGCGAATCTGGGGGATAATGTCAGCGCGGGCCACCTGACCTATCTCGGGGATGCGTCGGTGGGGGCAGGCACCAACGTCGGGGCGGGAACCATCACCTGCAACTACGACGGCTGGGACAAGCACCAGACCACCATCGGCAAGAACGTCTTTCTCGGGAGCCACACGACGCTCGTCGCCCCCGTGACGGTTCAGGACGGCGCGGCGACCGCCGCAGGCTCGGTGATTACGCAGGAAGTTTCCTCGGGCGCACTCGCGATAGCCCGCTCGCGCCAGGAGAACAAGGACGGCTGGTGGGCCTTGCGCAAGGCCCGGAGAGAGAGTGAGAAGTGAAAGGCGATACGCTCCGCGTTTTTTCTGGCTCCAGTCACCCGGCGCTCGCCGAGTCCATCGCGGCTCACCTCGGCGCGACGCCCGGTAGCTCCCATCTAACCCGCTTTGCCGACGGCGAGATTCGCTTCCAGGTCGAGGAGAGCGCACGCGGCATGGACGTTTTTCTCGTCCAGCCGACCTGCGCACCCGTCAACGACAACCTGATGGAATTGCTCATCATGATCGACGCGTTCCGGCGGGCCTCGGCGACGCGTATCACGGTGGTGCTTCCCTACTACGGCTATGCCCGTCAGGACAAAAAAATAAAGCCCCGCGAGCCGATCACCGCACGCCTCGTCGCGGATTTATTAACGGGTTCCGGCGCGAACCGCATCGTTTGTCTCGATCTTCATGCCAAGCAAATTCAGGGCTTTTTTCGGATGCCGGTCGATCATCTGTATGCCGGGCCGCTGATCGGCAGGCACCTGACCGAGATCGGGCTGGTCAACGGAAATACCTGCGTCGTGTCGCCCGACGAAGGCGGAGTGCACCGCGCCCGCGCCCTCGCCGAGACGCTCGACACGCCGCTTGCGATCATTGCCAAGCGCCGCCCGGCCCCCAACAAAGTGGAGATTGTGGAGATCATCGGCGACGTATCGGGCAAGCGCTGCGTGATGATCGACGACATGATCGACACCGCAGGCAGCATCACTCTCGGCGCAGAAGCCCTGCTCATGCGCGGCGCGGCGAGTGTGACCGCGTGCTGCACCCACGCCGTTCTCTCGAAGAACGCCATGGACCGGCTTCATGACTCCCCGCTCGACCGGGTGATTATCACCGACACGATCCCGTTCGCCCACGCGCAGCACCCTGGCGCGAAGAAAATCACGATTCTCTCCGTCGCCCCGCTGCTCGCCGACGCCATAAAACGAATCCACCACGACGACTCCGTCAGCGAGTTATTTGATCGGTACTGGTAATGGCAAAAATATATTTTTCTTATTCTCACAGAGATAGCAAAATTGTTCATCCCATATCTGAATATCTTCAGAATATGGGTAATGAAATACTTATAGATGAAATGTTGCTATATCCAGGTGTTAAATGGAGAGATACTCTTGAAAAAGCATTAATTGATTCTGATGTAATATTATATTTTGTGTCTGGAAATTCTTTGGCCTCTAATAATGAATTTTTTAAATATGAGATAGAAGAGGCAAAAAAATACGCAAGTAAGCAAGAAAAATTACTGATACCTATCTTAATTGACGATTCGCCGATACCTTCTGATATTTCAGATATTTTATTTGTTTTTGGTCAGAATAAGTTGCCGAATGAAATTGCTTCGATTATTGATGATTCAGTACATAAGTTTATGTATCCTGTCCGAAATCGTATATTGAAAAAAAATATCGATGAATCTATTTTTGATCTCATGGAAGTTCGTATTTCAGATGTCGGAATTATTTCTGATATGATTATTAGTCCTGCCCGTCGGATAAATATTATTACTGGTGATAATAGTATTGGTAAATCTTTCATTTTAGATATTTTGTGGTGGTTGTCAACATTATGTTGGCCATCAGATATTAATTCAAATATAAGTTTTGGTAGGAGGATACTGCCAGATAAGAACCAGAAGGGGGTGATTTCTGGCAAATTCTCTGGACAAAATCAAGATGTATTTATCACATCTTATTTTGATAAAAAAGAACAAATTTGGATTCGAAATGATGATAGGATTATTAGTTCTGGGATTGTTATTTATGCTCAACCCGATGGTGGATATTCATTGTGGGATCCTGCAAGAAATGGATATTCAGATTCTGAATCAGAAGCATATATATTTGATTCTTCGCAAATTCTTGAAGGTTTAAATTATCAGAATAGAATTATTTGTAATGGTTTAATTCGTGATTGGGCATCATGGCAAACTAAAGAGCGTTTTGAGTATGCGTTATTGAAAAGTGTAATTGATATAATATCTCCTAATGAAAACGAAAAATTTTCTGTAGGCGAACTAACCCGGATAGATGTGAATGATGTGCGTGACATGCCAACTTTGAAAATTGGATCCAATGTCATTCCTATTATTTTTATGTCGTCTGGAGTTCGACGGATTATCTCTTTAATCTATCTACTTTTATGGTCATGGATAGAGCATGTAAAAGCAAGTGATTTGCGAGGGGTTAAAAAAGTAAATAAAATTACTCTGTTAATTGATGAATTAGATAGTCACTTGCATCCAAAATGGCAAAAAAATATAATGCGTGCTTTGGAGTTAGCTATTGATTTGATTTCCCCTGGGATTAATATTCAAATTATTGCGACAACTCACTCTCCTTTGATAATGGCATCCTTGGAGCCGTATTTTGACCCTGAACAAGATGCATGGTTTGATCTGGATTTGGTAGACGGCGAAGTGAAAATCGAAAAGCGCCCCTGGTATCGACGGGGTGATGCGGATGCGTGGCTCAAGAGTGAGGCATTCGATCAAAAATCGGGGTATGCGCCGGAGACGGAGCAGGCCATCGATGAGGCGAGCGCTGCCATGAATGCCGATGATTTCAATCAAGAAAAAGCGCAAGAAATTGATTTCAAATTACGCAGGTTACTTGCGGAAAATGATCCGTTTTTGCGCCGCTGGGAGTATATCGCCCAGAAAAAGGGCTGGCTGAAGTGATTCCGGTACTTCGGAAACCGGAACCTGCGAATTTTGACGAAAAGGTACGAAAGCTTGGATTGAAATGGATGCAGGAAAAGGGAATAGATCTTAATCAGCCTTTGCCTGAAGGAGTAAGCCTGGAATCTTATTGGCGAAACTGTTTGGATGATCTGTACACTTCGTACGACGGTGTTTGTGCGTATGTTTGTCGGTATATTCCAAAAACAACAGGAGCGCGTAGCGTGGATCATTTTATTGCAAAATCGTCGGCTCTGTCACAGGCGTATGAGTGGAGCAATTATCGGTTAGCTTGTTCGAAAATGAATACTCGTAAGAATAAATTTGACGATGTTTTAGACCCTTTCTCCGTAGCTTCAGATTCTTTTCGTATTGATTTTCTTACGGGAGAGATTCTGATCAATCTTCCTATCAATACGCCAGAATGGGATATCGCTGATAAGACAATCAAGCGATTAGGATTGGATGACCAGGATTGTCGTGACGAAAGAGTAGAGTATTTCAATGATTATATTTCGGGAGAGATTGGTTCGGCTCGATTGAAAAAAGAAGCACCGTTTGTCTGGCTGGAGATGGAGCGCCAGCAGCTTTTGTAGTTTGCGCCTGCTTGCTGATCTTTCGGATCGTTGATAAGATAAGGATGCTTGCGTTGACGAACGGAAGAGTAGGCAAGGGAAGTCCGCCAGAGAGTCGTGGTCATCGGCTGAGAGCCACGACAGGAACGATCTTGCTGAACGTCGCCTTCTGAGCAAGCCGGGTTGCGCCCGAGACAGCGCACGCTTGAGTGCGGGCCATTGTGCCCGAACCGGGGTGGTACCGCGCGTGGCTTCAAAACTTTCTGAAAGCCTCGCGTCCCTGGGCAACGACGCCCGAGGGGACGCGAGGCTTTTTGTCTCTGCCCCCGAGCGCGCTGCTTTCGCCCCCGCCCGGCGGGGGATAGGGGGTTGTATGGAACTTTCGACACGCTACGAGCCGCAAGAGGCCGAGGCCGCGATCTACAAAAAATGGCTGGAGGCAGGCTGCTTCACCGCCACGCCCGACGACCGGACGCCCTACTGCATTACCATACCGCCGCCCAATGTGACCGGGGCGCTCCACATGGGCCACGCGCTCAACCACACGGTGATGGACACCCTGGGCCGCTGGAAGCGCATGAAGGGCTTCAACGTCTTGATTCTGCCCGGCACCGACCACGCCGGAATCGCCACTCAGGCCGTCGTGGAGAAGAAAATCAAGGCCGAGGAGCGAAAAACCCGCCATGACCTGGGCCGCGACGAGTTCTTAAAGCGGGTCTGGGAGTGGAAAGATGAGTACGGCACGCGCATCGTGGGGCAGATGCAGCGCCTCGGGTGTGGCTACGACTGGGACCGCCTGCGCTTCACCATGGACGAGAGCTACGCCAGCGCGATTCTTCGGGTGTTTGAAGAATTTTATAAGCGCGGCTGGATCTATCTGGGCGAGCGGATGGTGAACTGGTCGCCGCCGTTTCTGTCGGCTATCTCCGACGCCGAGGTGGACAACCGCGAGGAAGACGGCTCGCTCTGGCACCTGCGCTATCCGCTCACCGACGGCTCCGGCGACATCATTGTTGCCACGAGCCGCCCGGAAACCATGCTCGGCGACACCGCCGTGGCCGTTCATCCCACCGACGCCCGCTACGCGAAACTTCTGGGCAAAAAAATCACGCTCCCGCTCGTGGGCCGCGAGATTCCGCTGCTCGCCGACGATTTTGTGGACCCGGCGTTCGGAACCGGAGCCGTGAAAATCACGCCGTTCCACGACCCCAACGACTACGAAATGGGCAACCGACACGGTTTGGAGCGCATCGAAGTCATCGGGCCGGACGCGAAAATGACCGCTGCCGCAGGTGCCTACGCCGGGCTGGACCGCTTCGAGGCCCGCAAAAAAATCGTGGCCGACCTCGACGCCCAGGGATTTCTGGTGAAAGTCGAGCCACATCGGCACGTGGTGCCGTACTGCGACCGCTCCGGAGCCGTGATCGAACCAAGGCCGTCGCGGCAGTGGTTCTGCAAGATGGCGGGCACCGACCTGGTGGACAACGCGATCCAGGCCGCCGAGGACGGCTCGGTGAACTTCGTGCCGGGGCGCTACAAAGAGATTTATCTACGCTGGATGGGAAACATCCGCGACTGGCCGCTCTCTCGCCAGCTCTGGTGGGGGCACCGGCTTCCTGTCTGGCGTAAAATAGACGCCGATCCGGAAGATTCGCAAAGCTGGATCTGCGCCACAACCCGTGAGAGTGCCATCAAGCAACTTGGCTCCGAAGACATTCTTCAGTCCGAGGACGTTTTAGACACCTGGTTCAGCTCGGCGCTCTGGCCGTTTGCGACGCTCGGCTGGCCGGAAAAGAGCCCGTCGCTTTCGTACTACTACCCGACCAGCTTGCTCTCAACGGCGCAGGAAATTCTCTATCTCTGGGTCGCCCGGATGATCATGACGGGCGAGGAGTTTATGGGCGAAAAACCCTTCGACGATGTGTACATCCACGCCACGGTTTTAGATGAACACGGTCGCCGAATGAGTAAGTCTAAGGGCAACGGAATCGACCCGGTGGACCTGATCGAACTCTACGGAGCCGACGCCCTGCGCTTCTCGCTCCTCCGCGAGGCCGGGCAGCGCCAGGACATTCGCTTCAAGCCGATCCGGGACAATCGCCAGGAGCAGGTCGAGCAGGCAAGAAACTTCGCCAATAAAATCTGGAACGCGAGCCGGTTCGTCCTGATGAACCTGCCGACATCCCCCAGCCCCGATAGCGACCCCCTAACCCCCAGTAATGGGGGGACCGAAGTGACTTCTCCCCCATTACTGGGGGCTGGGGGGCAGATGACGGGGCCGGGGGAAACCCTCCCCGACCGCTGGATTCTCTCGCGGCTCTCAGGGGCGATTGAGGCCGTCGATGCCGGGCTTGGTTCTTACAATATGGACGATGCGGCGCGGGCGGCGTTCAGCTTCTTCTGGGACGACTTCTGCGACTGGTACGTCGAGGCCGCCAAGCCGACACTGGAGACCGATGCGACCCGTGAGCGCGTTCTGTTCGTGCTCAAAGAAGCCCTGAAATTGCTCCATCCGCTCCTGCCACATCTCACGGAGACGATCTGGCAGGCGCTTCCGGGCGAGACGAATACGTTCCTGATGAACCAGCCGTACCCGGCTTCAGGGGCAAGAGACGCGCTTGCCGAGGCGCAGTTTGAGATCGTCCAGGAGATCGTCACGGCGATTCGGGCGCTTCAGGCTGCGCACCAGCTCAAAAAAGGCGGCGAGGCGTTTGTCACGCCGACCGACGACGCCCGCTCGGTTCTGCTCGAAAACGCCGGGCTGATCGAGTTTCTGACCCGCATCACCTTAAAAGTCTCCCCGCTTGCGGGGACGGAAGGGGACGGTTTTCTCCAGCCGACGCGCTTTGGGGATGTCCGTCTGCCGCGCCCCGAGTCCAGCCCGGAGGCGACTCTGGCCGAGAAGAAGCGCATCGAGAGCGAGCTGCTAAAAATCGAAAAAGACCTGGCCGGGCTGAACGCACGGCTGAGCGCTCCCGATTTTGCCCAGCGTGCGCCCGAGGCCGTGGTCGCAAAGACCCGCGCCCAGCACGCCGAGCTTTTAGAAAAACGCGAAAAGCTCACCGAGAGACTGGGGCAACTTGGCTGAGAGATCAAAAATCGAGAGGGGCAGGCTGTTCACCTGCCCTTCAATAGCTAAAAATATTTTTCAAAGCGGGAAGTGTCGATTATAATCATCTGTGGATAGGCCGGGCTGTCGCCGACGGGTTTATGCGGGCTAAGAAGTGCTACATGGTCTCTTGCCCAGTCAAAATCGGGGCGTTTTATCGCATTGCCGATCATCTTTGAGAGTCGGGAGACATCTTCATTTGCGAGTCGTTCCAGAGCGGCGGCAGGTGCGGAGGGTTCTTCGATGTACTCCAGAACCAGACGCCTGTGGTGGCCCCGGCTGGCTTTTTGCGGCTTTTCGAAGGCTTCCAGGATCGTGGCGTACTCGATAAGAAAGCATAGCCCTTGTTTGGGATGGGCAAACAGCCCGACCGAGCGTATTCCGACTTCAGTCATATCCAAAAGATCAATAGGAGGAGCCTGTATCGGTGCATCTGTCATCCCGGCGCGCTCCGCTACTGTTTTGCCATCCGTACCACGGAACGTATTGGTATGATAGTCAAAAAAGCGAAGCATTATGTCAGCTAGTTCTGCTGGTTTCACGACGACAATATCACTGCTAAAGCATTCTTCAAAAGCGCGAGCCAGGTTTTCTGATTCCCTCCAGGTGGCTTGGAGTCTGTTTGGATCCCGAAAAGCTAATTCGGGTTTATTCTGTGCGATTTCCTGGGCTATGGCAATAGCTTGTTTTGCTCTGCCGTCTGGGAATGGGTTTGCATGGCCACTCAGAACCCAGATATCCTTCACAGGAACTATTTTCATATAGATAAAAGAATCTTTTTTGAAAAATAATTTGGTTTTAGAAGCGCCGACATTGGAGAAAATCCGATAAGAAAGACCATCAACGATGTTATAACAAATAGCACCATTGTTATCAGAATTTTCTACGTGGAAAACGCCTTCGATTCGGTCTTCCCAGCCAGCCAGCATTTCTCTTTCCTCGGGAGACAGCGCTTTAGTCTGCGTTTTCCAGAGCCGATTCCGTACGGTATCGCCGTTAGGGAGCTTCCACTCGAAGAGAAACGTGTCGAAATGGACTATCTGCTCGGCTTGAGAAAGCGAAGTAGAAAAATTAATATCATCGGACATATTCCATAGCATTTCCTGGAAGTGAGGGAAAATACTGGGCTTTCTGCCGAACTCGACCAGCTTCTTTTTGAGGGAAGCGGCTTGTTCTAAAAGAGAGTCAATGGAATCAGGTTTCATGGTTGGTTTAAGACGTAGACGCGTTTGGCGCTGGCGGAGAGAATGGTACCGTTTTCGTCGAGAGCCTGGGCCTCCACGACGTACTCACCGTCGGAAACGGCGGTCGTGTCCCAGGAGACGACGAACGGCTGGACGTTGGTGAAGCCGCGCGCACGGCCATCGACCATGAGCCGCACGAAAGAGACTTTTTGAATATCGGGCGGGGTTGCCGTGAGCGCGAGCAGCCCCTTGACGATCCGGGCCTCGCCTGAGCGGGCGGCGGCGAGCCGCATTTTCTTGTACTCGCTGATCGCGATCTCGGCGAGAGCTTTGGACGTTTCCGGCGCAAGTTTGGGAAGCTGAATGCGTAGCGCCGTCAGGCCTTTTCGGCACGTGCGCGTGAGTCCCTGGCTTTTCCAGTGGCGGTTGAGATAGCCTGCCGTCAGGCCGTCGGGGATCGACCCGACGAGCGTCGGGAGCGGCTCCCACGGGCCGTTGTCGATAGCGCACTCGCAGACCGCCCGGCTCGACATCAGCGGGACACTGCCCCCGAAGAGCGGCGCGACCCCTTCGAGCGAGCGCAGGTGAAAGTCGGGGTGGCCTGCCGGGTTTTTCATTCCGACCGTGAGGACCATCGGGGCACCCGCCTCGGCGCAGCGGCTGTTGTGCCAGGCCGGGCTGATCTGAAAGCCCCCGCGTCGCTCCCGCCCGACCCCTTCCGGCTCCTGGGCATCGACGGGCGCGGTTCCGACCGTAATCACTCCGGTGTGTGCCGTGTTGATCCGCCCGACTCCGGTAAACGCGGTTCCGTCGAAGCGCCCGACCCCGAGCAGCGGCTTGCAGACAACCGCCACCTGCTCGACGCGCCGATCCGACCAGGTGATGGTCACTGCGCCGCCGATTTTGTTCTCGAAGATAACCTCGGTCAGCCGCCGCTCGGGGGTCCAGACCGGAATGAGAAAAATCTCGCCCTTGCCCTCGGGAAGATAGGTCGGCGGCATCGGAACGTAGCGCCCCGACGAGTCCTCCATAAAAATCGGGTTGCCGGTGAGCGGGGCCAGCCCGCGAAACAGCGACGCGCCTGCGGGAATGTCCGTCCCGATTCCGGCGCTCGCCGCGACGATCCCGCCGTAGCCGTCCAGCTTGAAGTTTCCGACGAACTCGCGTGGCACTATCGAGAGGAGCCGGGGCGCGTGGAGCATGCTGTCGTCGGCGCTGATCCGCATCCGGATTCCGTGAACCGCCACGGCAGCCACGGTTCCCGGAGGCGCGTACTCGGCGGCGATGTGCCCCTCGGCGGTCATCGTCGCGGGCCGCGTCACGCGCCCGAGTGTCCGCCAGCTCTGCCCGTGGTCCAGCGAGACTTCAATCGGGCCGCCACTGCGATTCGCGAGCCGCAGTCGGTGCAGCTCGACATAGCCCTCGGGCGGGGAGAGCACCTGAGGCGTCGATGAGGCCAGCGGCTCGTCGGCGCGAACCTTCACACCGTCCTGGGCATGGGCGAGCGCGGGCAGAGCAAGAGACAGAGAGAGCAGCGTTCGGCGGTTCATCGGCTCGTCAAGTATATCGCCTGCGGTGCAACCCCGGTTCTGGCCCGATGCTCCAGGGCAAACGCATTTGAAATCGCTTGTGCCGTTGACTGCGCTCGTTGATAATTACTGCACTTTCACCGTCGAATAAATTCGCGGCTATCACTACGAATTCGACCGACACCTCGCAAGCTCGGTTTGTCGAATTAAAAAATTTAGAGAATTCCTGGATTCGACAAGGTTGGCTTGCGGCACGGAGCGCGGCGCTCCTGCCCAACCGCAGGTCGAATTTGTCGTCTTAGCCGGGAATTCATTCCACGGTACAAAGGCACCGAAATCCAAAGGCGTTTGCCCTGCCCGATGCTACCCGAAGCCTGTGAGATAGCTCACACCCGGACACGGAAACCGCAAAAAGAGAGTCTAAGAGGGCATGGACACACGAAAATTCTCTCTGACTCTGGTGGCATTTGGCCTGACAACGACCTCGGCGCTGGCACAGAGCGTCGATCTGGAGAAGCTCGGAAAAGAGGCGCTCAAGGGAATCGTTGTGGGGGCGGCGGTCAAAGCGACGGCGAGCCAGCTCAATGACCTGCTCAACGCGGCCTCGGGCAAGCATGGCGGCAAGATCGCGCAGATGACGAAGGTCGTCCCGATAGTCTCGGTGGGCGAGAAAGGCTACGCAGGCGCGGCGCAGGTCGTCGGCCCGAAAGACGCCGTCGCGCAGGTGAAAGCCGTGGTCCAGCTCGAAAGCACCAAAAAAATCGGCGACCATCTCTGGCGCGTGAAGGCCCTCGTGCCGTCGCGCTCGCTCAATCCGGGGGAGTTTCGGCGCGTGGACAAGGTCGGGCTGAGTGCGCTCTTAGATGTTGCGCTGGATGGCAAGTCGTCGCCTACGCGAGCACTGCGTGGGCTGAGTTCTGGCGATGTGCTCCGTGGCGCGGCGCTGGCCGCCGTGGTGAACGCAAACCGGGCCGGGATCGACCGCTTCGCTCGCGAGGTCACCGGCGGGCGCGGCTCCGCCCCGACGCGCGTCGTGGTCTCCGGGACGCTCGGCCAGGCCGCCTGGATCGGAGCGGCGCAGGTTTCTGGTAGCTCGAAAGTTCTGCCGAAGCTCAACGCCTTGTGGCAGTGGAACGACACGCTGGACCGGGGCCGGGGCCGGGTGCGCTACCTGATTCCGAGCGACAGCCTCAACCCGCTTAAAATCCGTCGGCTGGACGGCGTCGGGCTGACGGCTCTGATCGAGACGAGTGTGGCGTCCGCTCGCTGAGCCTTTGACACAGAGCCAAAAGCGCGATATTCTGGTGCGGCGTCGGGAACCGACGCCGCATGGAAATAGGAAGAGGAGAGGACGCGCCCGGGACAACGGCGGCCCGACGCAGGCGATGTCCTTTTTGTTATGTCGCTGCCGGAAAACGCGCCCCGTGCGCTTCAAGCCGCCGTCGTTCCCGCCGCAGGGTGGGGGACGCGCCTTCGGCCACTCTCAGACTCTCTCCCTAAAGAGCTTTTACCCCTCGGCAGGCGCACGGTTTTAGAGCATATTCTCGCCGAACTCGCCGCTTCGGGCCTCTCTCGCGTTGTAATTGTGGTCTCACCTGCCAAAGAACCCTTGATTCGTAGTCGTTTTGGCAAAAAATCCGAAGGAATGTGCATCGAGTACGCTATTCAGCCCGAGATGCACGGCCTGGGCGATGCCGTTCTACGTGCTCAGCCCTTTCTTCAGGGCGAATCCGAGCTAATAGTCGCGCTGGGCGATGCGGTTTTTGTCGAGTCGGAACCGGGCGCGATTGTTCGCCGTCTGCTTGCCGTGAGTGCCCCGCTGGCGATTGCCGTTCAGCGCGTCGAGAAGGAGAGACTCTCCCGCTACGGCGTCGTGAAGCCCGTAGGTAGCTCTTCGTTGTCGGAGGCATTTCCGATAGAGGGCATTGTCGAGAAGCCAGCCTTAGGAGAGGCACCGAGCGAGCTTGCCGTAGCCGCGCGCTACCGACTGCCCGCCCAGATCTTCGCTGCGCTCCACGAAGCGCAACCCGACACGCGCGGCGAGGTGAACCTCACGGGAGCGATCCAGACCCTGCTTGGCCGGGGGACGCCCGCCGCCGCCGTGCCGCTCCTGCCAGAAGAAACTCGCCACGACATCGGGAGCTTCGAGACCTACTGGCGTGCATTTATAACCTTTGCGCTCGCCGACCCCGACCACGGGGACGACCTGAAGCGCTACCTAATAGAGGAAGTGAAATGAGTCTATGAAAGGCATTATCATTGCCGGAGGAGCCGGAACTCGTCTGCGCCCGCTGACCTACACCCGCCCCAAACCGCTGATCCCTGTCGTTAACAAGCCGTTCCTGGAGTATCAGGTCGAGCTTCTGAAGCGCCATGGAATCGACGAGATTATTTTCTGCACGAACTACATGGCCGACCAGATCGCCGCTCACTTCGGGGACGGCTCCCGGTTTGGAGTCACCATGCACTTTGTCAACGAAGAGCAGCCGCTCGGGACAGCAGGAGCCATTAAAAACGCCCAGTCGGTGGCCGGGCGCGATACGTTTGTGGTGCTCAACGGCGACATTCTGACCGATTTCGATATCTCCGAGATCATTGCGTTCCACCAGGAAAAGAGCGCCCTGGTCACGCTGGCCCTCAAGGAAGTGCCCTCGCCCTCGCCCTACGGCGTCATCGACACCGACGACGAAGGCCGGGTTCTGGAGTTTCGGGAGCCGAGTGAGGCCCAGAAAAAAGCGCTCGCGGCCAACCCCAACATCGAGCCGACGGGCGTCGATTACATCAACGCGGGCATCTACATCATGCAGCCCGAGGCGCTGGACCACATTCCGACCGGGCGGCCCGTCTCCATTGAGCGCGAGACCTACCCCCAGCTTCTTGGTGCAGGCAAGCCGATCTTTGCCATCGCGGGCGACGGCTACTGGCTCGATATCGGAAGGCCCGAGCAGTATCGCCAGGCAACCGAGGCCATTCTCTCGCGGGAGATCGCGGTGGAGGTGCCGGGTGAGTGGACCACGATGGGCTACTGGGAAGAAGAGGGCGTCGAGGTGGACCCGACGGCGCATATCGCTCCGACCGTGCACATCGGCAAGTGCGCCCGCATCGGCTCGGGAACCTCGATCACGGGCAAGTCGGTGATCGGTCCCAGGTGCCGGATCGGGCCGAATGCGACCGTCGTGGATTGTATTATCGAAGCTAACTGCATCGTCGCCGACGGAGTGAAGCTGACGGGAGTTATTTTAGACGATCACTGTCATGTCGAGCCGGAGGTCACCATCGATCTGCCGTGCGTCTTTGCGGCCCGCTCCGTGATCGCACGGGGCACACGGCTGGTGAGAAATCCAGGAGCGTAGCCGGGTACAATGCCTCTTATGAAGGTTCCTATGGCGGACCTGGCCGCGCAGCACGCGGGCCTGAGAACCCAGCTTGATGCGGCGATAGCGGGCGTGATGGACTCGGGTGGGTTCATCTTAGGCCCGACGGTAGAGAGCTTTGAGAAAGCGCTGGCCGAGAGCTGCGGCGCAAAGCATGCGTTCGGGGTCGGCAACGGCACCGACGCCCTGCTGATCGCGCTCAAAGCCCTCGGAGTCGGGCCGGGCGACGAGGTAATTACGCCGCCGTTCACGTTCGTCGCGACCGTGGAAACGGTGGCGCTTCTGGGCGCGACGCCCGTCTTTGCCGATATCGACCCGGACACGTTCAATCTGGACCCGGAAAAAGTAAAAGAAAAAATCACCGAGCGCACCAAAGTCATCGTCCCGGTGCATCTGTTCGGGCAGCTTGCCGAGATGGAAGCCCTCCAGACCCTCGCCGACGCCCACGGAATTTCTTTGCTCGCCGACGGGGCGCAGGCTATCGGCGCGACCCGCTCGGGCAAGCCGCTCGGCGCGTTCGCCGACCTCACGACTCTGAGCTTCTACCCGACCAAGAACCTGGGCGCGGCGGGCGACGGCGGCGCGATCTTAACCAACGACGACGCCCTCGCGGAGAAAGTCCGGCTCTTCCGGTTCCACGGCTCGGGTGGGGGGTATCTCTACAAAGAAATCGGGGTCTGCTCCCGGCTCGATGCCCTTCAGGCCGCGATTCTCCAGGTCAAGCTCCCGAAGCTCGCCGCCTGGAGCGCCGAGCGCCGCGACAACGCGTGTTTCTTTCGGAGCGAGCTGGACGGGACGCCTGGAATCACGCTGCCCATCTGCCGCCCCGAGAATGTCCACGTGTACCACCAGTTCACGCTCCGGGTTCACTCAGGGCAGCGCGACGCCCTGAAAGCCTTTCTCGGGGAGCGTGGGGTCTCCAGCGGGGTGTTCTATCCCGAGGCGCTGCACCTCGCCCCGGCGTATGCGTACCTGGGCGCGGGCCGGGGCGACTTCCCCGAGTCCGAGCGAGCGTGCGCCGAGGTTCTCTCGATCCCGATCATCCCCGAGCTGACCCGCCCGCAGCTCGATCATGTTGCTGCGTCGATCCGGGAGTTTTTTGTTTGATGACCCCTAACCCCAATAATGGGGAACCAGATAAGGAAAACAAGTTTTGAAGGCGATGATACTCGGGGCTGGAGTCGGCTCGCGGCTCGACCCGCTGACGCGCTCGTTGCCCAAACCTGCCGTCCCGCTGGTCGGAAAGCCGGTGATCGGGCACCTTTGTGACCTGCTTCGTCGGCACGGCTTCGACGAAATTGTGATCAATGTCCAGTATCTCGCGGATAAATTAATCGAAACCGTGGGCGACGGCAGTAATTATGGCGTTAAAATTACCTATGCGCGCGAAGATAAATTATGGGGCGATGCAGGTGGCCTGAAACGCGTCTCCGAGTTTTTTGCGGGTGAGAAACAGATCTTAGTGATCGGCGGCGACGATTTGACCGACATGGATATTTCAAAAATTGTTCGTACTCATCACGAAAAAAATGCGATGGCGACCATCGGAGTGACTCCTGTCGAAGAAACCCGTGAGTTTGGCGTTGCCGTGATGGACGGAGACGGAATTATTTCGTCGTTTCAAGAAAAGCCCCTGCCCGAAGACGCTAAAAGCAACCTGGCCAATACCGGAATCTATGTGTTTCACCCGAAAGTGTTGGATTTTATTCCGGAGAATACGTTCTATGGCCTCGGGAAAGACGTTCTTCCAGGGCTTCTGAGCGCGGGAGAGAGGCTTGTCGGAGTTCCGAGCGGGGCGTACTGGAAAGATGTAGGGTCTTTGCCCGTGTACCGACAGTCTCATCTCGATATTTTAGACGGCGTAGTGCATGCCGAGCTTCCCGTCGGTGCGACTCGCTCGGGCAACGTCGTGGTGTGCGCGGGAGCCGAGGTTCACGGAGCCGTCGAGGGCTACACCATCGTCGGCGCGGGCGCGGTCGTCGAGGCCGGGGCGCGGGTGATCGACTCGATCCTCTGGGACGGCGCGGTCGTGAAGTCCGGGACGCACCTGGAGAGCTGCATCGTCGGGTCGGGCGTCGAGGTTTTCTGCTCGCACGGCGCGTTCGGCGGGATTTTTGTCGAAAAAAATCGCCCCGGCGCGTAAGAAACCACCAAACTTCGGTTACAATTCCTGCACGACCTCCCCCGGCGTCGCCGCCGAGAGGAGTCAGTCTGTTTGGGAGACCTGTGTGCATGGAAGACGATGGTTTTATCTGTCCGTACCCGTGGAAGTGGAACGAGATCCACGACCGGCTGACGCGCGCCTGGCAGGAGAAGTGTGCGGAGATTCTGGCAAATGCCCCGCCGCCTGAGGTCACGCCTGAGGAAGAGGTCGCTGAGGCCGCGTCGTCGGCAGGCGTCGGCGGCGACTTCGACCTTGACTTCGAGGAGGAAGAGCGCGCCTGGGACGCTCCGGTGCTCCACAGGCACGAGGAACCGGAAGCGCCCCTCCCCGAGCCGCCGCATCTTCTGGCTGCGGCATCCACCGACCCCATGCGCCACCAGCGCTGGCAGGAGACGGTTGCCTGGGCCGAGGAGTTCGGCTTCACGCCCCTGATCGGGTACCTGGCGGAGAGCGACAAATACTACGCGCCGTAAAACGCACCGGGGGATGGGTGCCGTTCGGGTATAATCCGTCGGGGGAAATTTTATGAAGCACGTTATCCTGGCGGCACTTTTTCTGGCCGCCCTGACTCCGGGTGCCTGGGCGCAGGGTGCGCCGACCACGGCGGCACCTGGCAAGACAAAGGCGCTGAACTACGTCCTGACCGGAATCAAGAAAGAATCCGGTCAGGCCGTTCTGTCGTCGTCGCTGCTGGCGACGGCGCAGGTCAAGCCGCCGAAAGTAGCCGTGACGGCAGAGACGCTGGAAGAGACGCTCGACGAGCTGGTCAAGGGCCTGCCTGCGGGAGCGATCTGGGCCAAGCTCTGGTTGCCGCCGCTGCCCGCTGGACGCCAGTTCAAGGGCGACGACCTGGTGGACTACGCCGTGGCCCAGAGCAGGCTCTATCCGGGCGTCGGGGCGTCGCAGCCGGGCGTGGTCGAGGTTCTCGGCCAGAAGCTTCCTGCGGACAAGGCTGAGGGCGTCATCTCGGCGCTGGGCCTGAAACCTGTCTATGTGATCTGCAACCCGAGCCGGGTCGCTCCGGGTTCGTCCGAGTTCGACGCGCTCACCGACGACCAGAAGAAAAGCGCCGTGGACAAGCAGGTCCAGAAAATTCTCTCGATGCCGACGGAGCAGCAAGTGCAGGCGTTCGGCCAGATGTTCCAGCAAACCGGAATGGTCATGGGCAGCCTTCTCAAAAGCATGTCGCCCGATCAGCGCCGGGGCTTCATGCAGAACCTGATGCCGCTGATGGGATCGATGATGCGCGAGATCGGCGGACCCGGCGGCGGTTTCGGCTTTGGCGGCCCGCCTCGCTGACACTCGTCTTGCGGGGAACAGGCTTTTGCGGTATACTCGGCGATTGTGCGTAAATCGGCGGCGGAGGTGCAAGTCATCCGCGCTGCCGGTGAGGTCGTCGCCGAGGTTCTGGCGCACGTGGGAGGCTCTCTCCGCGCGGGAATCACGGTCGCGACGCTCGACAGGGTAGCAGTGCAGGTCGCGCTCTCGCGGGGGGTGACTCCTGCATTTCGAGGGTATCGCGGCTTCCCTGCGAGTCTGTGCATCTCGGTGAACGACGGCGTCGTTCATGGAGTGCCGGGCGAGCGGGTGCTGACGGAGGGCGATCTGGTCTCCGTCGATTTCGCCTGTTTCAAAGACGGTTTCTGCGCCGACGGTGCGGAGACGTTCTTTGTCGGGCAGGCGAGCAGTGCGGCGCTGCGGTTGGTCTCGGTCACGCGTGAGGCGCTCTGGGCGGGCATCGCTCAGGCCAGAGCGGGCGGGCGCGTGGGAGACATCGGCGCGGCGATCCAGCGGCACGTCGAGGCGGCAGGGTTCTCCGTCGTGAGGACTCTGGTAGGCCATGGCGTCGGGCGGGAGCTGCACGAAGAGCCGCAGGTTCCGAACTTCGGGGTCGCGGGGACGGGCACTCGGCTGGAGCCGGGTATGGTGCTCGCGATAGAGCCGATGGTCAACCTGGGCAGAGCCGACGTTCTGGTCCAGAGCGACGGTTGGAGCGTGGTGACAAAAGATGGCAGCCTCTCGGCACACATCGAACATACGGTGGCGATAACGGTCGAGGGGGCGGAGGTGCTAACACTTCTCCGCAGAAGGTGAGTAGCGAAAGAGCGTATGGCAGGAAGACCAGGAGGCTATCGGCCCGGCGGACGACCCGGCGGCGGACGACCCGGAGGGGGACGTCCCGGCGGCGGACGTGGTGGAGGAGGGCGCAAGCCCGCACCGACACCCAGCGACGAGCCGGAGAAGGAGCAAGGCATCGAGGTTCAGGGCGTGATCGCCGAGAACCTCCCCAACGCCATGTTCCGGGTCAAACTGGAGAGCGGCCACGAGGTCCTGGCCCATATCTCGGGAAAGATTCGGATGCACTACATTCGGATTCTGCCGGGAGACCGGGTTCTGGTGGAACTCTCGCCCTACGATCTGGCGCGCGGACGCATTCTCTACCGGTATCGGTAAGACTAAGCAACTAAGGCAAAAACGATGAAAGTTCGAGCATCGGTCAAGAAAATCTGTGACAAGTGTAAGGTGATCAAGCGCGAGGGTGTCGTGCGGGTCATCTGCAAGAACCCCAAGCACAAGCAGCGGCAGGGTTAGGAGTAAAGCAACAGTGGCACGTATTGCAAGCGTGGATCTGCCGCGTGACAAGGCAATCGAGTATGCGCTACCCGATATCTACGGGTTGGGTCTCTCGGGTGGACGCAAGGTTCTGGCGGAGGCGGGTATCGACCCGACCACGAAGGTCTCCAACTTAACGGAGGCTGAAGTGACAAAGCTGCGCGAGATCATCGAGCGCGACTGGCGCGTCGAGGGTGATTTGCGGCGCACGGTCCAGATGAACATCCGGCGTCTGCAGGAGATTCAGTGCTACCGGGGAATGCGCCATCGGCGCGGCCTTCCGGTACGCGGTCAGCGCACCAGCACGAATGCCCGTACCCGCAAGGGACCACGGCGCACGGTCGGCGCAAAGAAGAAGGCGAAGAAGTAAGGTATGGCACGAAAACCAGGAGCTTCCTCAGGCCGGGGCGGCAAGCCCAAGGTCAGCAAGAACATCTCGGTGGGCGTCGCTCATATCCAGAGCACGTTCAACAACTCGATCATCACGATCACCGATACCAAGGGCGACGCGCTTTCGTGGGCGTCGGCGGGTTCGGTGAACTTCAAGGGCACGAAGAAGGGTACTCCCTTCGCCGCGCAGCTCGCCGCCGAGGCCGCTGCTCGCCGCGCCCAGGAGCACGGCCTGAAAAGGGTCGATGTCCATGTCAAGGGGCCGGGATCGGGTCGAGAGACCGCCATCCGTGCGCTCGCCCAGGTCGGGCTGGAGATAAGCGTCATCCGCGATGTCACTCCGCTGCCCCACAACGGCTGCCGCGCACCCAAACGTCGCCGCGTCTGAAAGTCCCCTGAAGCGCTTGCGCTTTCGTCCCCGCCTGGCGGGGATTTGAGGGGTCTCGTAAACCGAACTGCTACGGTTCGGGAGGAAGAGAGAGTATGTCAAAATCGAAAAACTCCGTCAGCGGGGATGCCCGCTGCCGTCAGTGCCGCCGCGCCGGTGAGAAATTGTTTCTCAAAGGCCAGCGCTGCTACACTAAAAAGTGTGGTATTGAGAAGCGTAACTATGTTCCGGGTCAGCACGGCCACAACGCCCGCCCGGCCAAGATCACCGACTACGGCAAGCAGCTTCGCGAGAAGCAGAAGATGCGCCAGGTCTACCGCGTTTTAGAAGGGCCGTTCCGTCGGTATATCGGCGAGGCCAGCCGTCGCCGTGGGGTCACGGGCGAGAACCTGCTCCAGCTGCTCGAAATGCGCCTGGACAACGTCGTGTTCCGTCTCGGCTTTGCGATGAGCCGCGCCCAGGCTCGCCAGCTGGTCAACCATGGCCACTTCCTGGTGAACGGCAAGCGCGTGGACATTCCGTCGTATCAGGTGCGCCCCGGTCAGACCATCACGGTGATCGAAGGCTCGCGCCGGGTCTCGACGATCCAGGACGCCCTCGCCAATCGGGGAAGCAAGACCCCCGAGTGGCTCTCGCTCGATGCGAACCAGTTCACGGGAAGCGTGCTTGCCGCGCCGCGCCGCGAGCAGGTCGATACGACGATCAACGAGAGCACCATCATCGAGTTCTACTCCCGTTAGGAGATCCCTATGGCAGTTTTGGAAGCGGTGGTTCCGCGTATTGAGACTTTAGAGCAGAGCGAGACCTACGGCAAGTTTACCGTCGAGCCGCTGGAGCCGGGCTATGGCGACACGCTGGGTAACTCCCTGCGACGTGTGTTGCTCGGGTCCATCGAAGGCGCAGCGATCACGTCGGTGCGCATCGAAGGGGTCCAGCACGAGTTCCAGGTCATCCCTGGTCTGAAAGAAGACGCCACCGAGTTGTTCTTGAACCTCAAGGGCCTCGCGGTTAAAATTTTGGACGAAGACGACGACCCGGACGAGCTGGGAGGCGCGGCGCGCCTTCTTCGGATCGAGGCGCGGGGTGCGGGCCGGATCACCGGTGCAGACGTCATCTGCCCGGCGGATGTCGAGGTCGCGAACCCCGAGTGCTACCTGGCGACGATCTCCGAGGAGACCGGCAGCCTGTATCTGGAGCTTCGAATCGAGCGCGGGCGGGGCTACGTCATGCCCGACAAGGCGGCGTTTCGCTCCGACATCATCGGCGAGATTCCGGTGCCTGCGGCGTACTGCCCGATCAAGAAGGTCAACTACTACGTCGATCCGCATCGCGTCGGCAACCGCAACGACTTCGAGCGGCTCGTCATCGAGATCTGGACCAACGGCACCATGAAGCCGAGCGAGGCTCTCTCGCAGGCGGCACAGATGCTCACCGAGTACTTCCAGCGCTTCGTTGAGCTGGACACGACCTCGGTGCGCTCGTTTCCGCTGTCGGTGGGGGGCTACACCATGCCCGCCGGTATCCCCGATGCACGCATCGAGGAGGTGGACTTCTCGGTCCGGACGTACAACTGCTTGAAAAAAGCGAACGTCCTGACCATGGGCGAGCTGACGCAGATCTCGGAAGTAGACCTGATGAACATCCGCAACTTCGGGCGAAAGTCTTTAGTTGAGGTCATCGAGAAGCTCAAGACACAGGGTCTCACGCTCAAGGACTCCGACGGCGACACCAGCCACCTGAGCGGCGACGACGAGGATTAAGGATAACCAATGCGACATCGTATCGGAGGACGCAAGTTCGGGCTGGCGTCGGACGCGCGCCGCGCCCTTCTGAAGGGCCTGCTGCGCTCCATGATTATTTACAAGCGGATCGAGACGACCGAGGCGCGCGGGAAAGACCTGCAGCCGCTGATCGAGAAGCTGGTCACCCGTGCCAAGAACGACGACACCGTGCACTCCCGACGGATCGTCCGGGCGCAGATCGGTGGCCGTAGCGCTGACGACGAAGACATCGTCAAGGAGCTGTTCACCGTGATCGCCCCGCAGTTCAAGGAGCGCGCGGGCGGCTACACCCGTATGGCGAAAAAGGGCATCCGTCGCGGCGACGGCGCTCCTACCGTCATCCTGGAGTTCGTCAACGACTGAAGTATCCCCCGGCCCCAATCACCCAGCGACTGGGTACCCGGGGAGCCAGATGTAAAATCTTTGTCTGGTTCCCCATTATTGGGGTTAGGGGAAACGGAAATGCGCTATCGCCTGAGAATTGAGTACGACGGAACCGACTTCTGTGGGTTCCAGATTCAAGGCAAGGGCGAGCGGACGGTGCAGGGGACGCTGGAGCAGGCCATCGGCCAGGTTGCGGGCGTCGCCGTTCGGGTCCACGGAGCCGGACGGACCGACACCGGGGTTCATGCCAGCGGACAGGTCGTGCATTTCGAGGCGGCCTGGAGCCTGCCGACAGAGAAGATCGCAGACGCACTCAACGTGCTCCTGCCACCCGATCTGTCGGTGCGGAGTGCAGAAGAAGCGAGCGAGGGGTTCCACGCCCGCTTCGATGCGACGAGCCGGACCTACCGGTATGCGATTCTGAATCGCCAGGCTCGCTCAGCGCTGCTGGCGCGCTTCGCTCATTACGAGCGACGCCCGCTGGACGTTGCGCAGATGGCACGTGCGGCGCAGGAGCTTACCGGGAGCCTCGACTTCGCGGCCTTCGGAGCACCGGAAGAACCGGGGCGGAGCACGGTGCGCACACTGGATCGGTTCGTGGTACGAAGACACCGGGACGTTGTTCTGGTGAGCGTCCGGGGGAATGCGTTCCTGCGCTCGCAGGTTCGGGCGATGGTCGGGACCCTGCTGCTGGTGGGGCGTGGAAAATTAGGGCCGGACGATGTCCGGCAGATTCGTCAGAGCCGGAGTCGGGCAAATTGCCCGGCACTTGCACCGGCAAAAGGACTCTGTCTGGTCCGCGTGGACTACGACGGGATTCGATTTGGGGCAGAGGATAGAAGAAAATGAAGACCTATTCGGCCAAGCCGAGTGAGATTGAGCGAAAATGGGTTGTGCTGGACGCAACCGGGCAGTCGATGGGCCGCCTGTGTGTCGAGGCGGCCAAGCTCCTGCGCGGCAAGCACAAGCCGACGTTTACCCCGCACATGGACTGCGGCGATCACGTCATTATCGTCAACGCGGCGCGAGCCATCTACAAAGGTAATAACAAGGCCGACGAGCCGATTTATCACCACACGCTCTATCCGGGCGGTATCAAGCAGGTCGCCAAGGGCGAGCTTTTAGAGAAGCGCCCCGACTATGCGGTCTACCGGACGGTCAAGGGCATGCTCCCGCACAACAAGCTGGGTTCGAAGATCCTCACCAAGCTGCGTGTCTACGCCGGTGAGACCCACCCGCACGAAGCGCAGGTCAAGGGATCGGCAAAGGAATAATATGGCTGAGAATCGCTATTATGCAACGGGCAAGCGCAAGAACGCGATTGCCAAGGTCTGGCTGAGCCAGGGCGACGGCTCGATCTCGGTGAACGGCAAGGGGCTTTTAGAGTACTTCTGCCGCCGCACCCTCGAAGCGCTGATCCTTCAGCCCTTCGAAGCGACGAGCACCGCAGGGCGCTACTCGGTGGTCGCAAAGACCGCGAGCGGCGGAATCTCCGGCCAGGCCGGGGCGCTTCGTCACGGGATCTCCAAGGCGCTCGTCGAGGCAGACCCCGAGCTGCGTGTCGTCCTGCGACGCGGCGGCTTCCTGACCCGCGATCCGCGCGTCAAAGAGCGTAAGAAATACGGCCTCAAGCGCGCCCGTCGCGGCTTCCAGTTCTCCAAGCGGTAGTTCACCCAATCCCCCCACCCGCAAGCGGGTACCCGCCCTTCCCTGCCGCAGGGAAGGGCGGGTACCCAGCCGCTGGGTGTTACGAGGGCGGGGGATTGGGTGCCTTGCGTTTCTCCCTCACTTGTCCGATAATAAGAGCCTATGACACTGCGTCCTTTTCTCCTTGCACTCAGCGGCGTCTGTCTCGCTTCTTCCGCGCTGGCACAGTCGCGGACCCTGCCCTCGCTCTCGTCCCGGTCCTCGGGGCGGACGGCGGCACGCGCGGCGGTAAAAGCTGCCACCCCCAGGGTTATCAAGGCCCGCGTCGGTAAAGTCATCGTCGCGAAGGCTGAGATTCGGGCGGGCAAGAGCCGCAAGTCGGACCTGCTCTACGCGATTCCTGAGGGCACGAACCTTGCCATCGCCGACGAAGCGGATGAGTATTACGGTGTCTTGATGGTCAACCAGACCCTCGGCTGGGTCAAGAAGAGCAATATCGAGATCGTCGAGGGGTATCAGACCGAGGTCACGATCTCCAGCGGTGCGCCCGCCCGCAAGCAGCCCGAGGCTCCCAAAGGCCAGGAGAGCGAACCGCGCCTGGACTACTCCGGAGCGCCCGAGACCATTCAGAACATGCTCCGGCATGCGTTCGGCTGGTCGGGCACCCGCTATGTCTACGGCGGCGAGTCACGGCGGGGGATCGATTGCTCAGCGTTCGTGCGCGACTGCTACCGCCAGATGGGGATCGAGCTTCCAAGGGTCGCTGCGGATCAGGCGCAGGTCGGCGAGGAAGTGGACTGGTCGGACCTCAAGCCGGGCGACCGACTCTACTTCGACATGAAGCGCGAGGGCCGGATCGGGCACTGCGGGTTGTACATCGGCAACGGGTATTTCATCCATGCCAGCAGCAATCAGGGCAAGGTCGGCGTGGACTCGCTTTTCAAATCGAACTACTACAAAGGTCTCGTCGGGGCACGTCGCCGCTGACATCTGGCGCATCGAAATTCAACAAGCGCCCACGGAACCCCGTGGGCGTTTTTGCGTTTATAAGAGAGGTACAATGAACATTATGAATGAAGTGAGCGGAGAAAAAGCGACCTGGCGGACAAAGGTCGGGCTGGCGGAGATGCTCAAGGGCGGCGTCATCATGGACGTCGTCAATGTCGAGCAGGCGGTGATCGCACAGGAGGCGGGCGCGGTGGCTGTCATGGCGCTGGAGCGCGTCCCGGCGGACATCCGCAAGGACGGCGGCGTCGCCCGCATGAGCGACCCGGAGATGATCCAGGGCATCATGGAGGCCGTCACGATTCCCGTCATGGCCAAGTGCCGGATCGGGCATCTCGTCGAGGCGCGGATTCTGGAGGCCATGGGCGTCGATTTCATCGACGAGTCCGAGGTTCTGACTCCCGCCGACGAGCAATATCACGTCTACAAGCACAGCTTCAAGGTGCCGTTTGTCTGCGGCTGCAAAGACCTCGGTGAGGCTCTGCGGCGCATCGGCGAGGGCGCGGCCATGATTCGCACCAAGGGCGAGGCCGGAACCGGGAACATCGTCGAGGCCGTGCGCCACATGCGCACCGTCATGGCGAGCGTCCGCAAGATTCAGAACATGGACGAGAACGAGCTGATGACTGAAGCGAAAAATCTACAGGCTCCGTTCGAGCTGATTCAAGAGATCGCCCGCACCGGGAAGCTGCCCGTCCCGAACTTCTCGGCGGGCGGAGTGGCAACTCCTGCCGATGCCGCCCTGATGATGCATCTTGGAGCCGAGGCCGTGTTCGTTGGGTCGGGAATCTTCAAGTCGGGCGACCCGGCGGAGCGCGCCAGGCGCATCGTGGACGCCGTGACGCACTACCAGGACTTCGACAAGCTGATCGAGGCCAGCCGAAATCTCGGGGAGCCGATGGTCGGAATCGATATCCGCACCCTGAGCGAGGGCGAGCGTTTCGACAAGCGCGGCTGGTGAACAACCTCCCCCGCCTCGCAAGCTCGGCACCCCCTCCGGCTATTTCCCTCGGTCGCGAAGCGACATTCAATGTCGCTTCGCGACCTCGGGGCGAAGGGGGGAGGGATAAGAGATGGTGCCAGGTGTTGTAAAAAAAGTAGGCGTACTTGCGCTCCAGGGAGATTTTGCGGCCCACGCACGGTCTCTGGAGCGCGTAGGGGCGACGAGCGTCGAGGTCCGCACGCCCGAGGCGCTTGTTGGCGTCGATGCCCTGGTGATTCCCGGTGGCGAGAGCACGACCATCGGGAAGCTTCTAATTCGCTACAAGCTCTTTGAAGCCATTCAGAACTTCGAGGGGCCGATCTGGGGGACGTGCGCCGGGCTGATTCTTCTCTCAAAGAAAATCGTTAGCGGCGAGGAGCGGGGTGGACAGCCGACGCTGGGCTTGATGGATATCTCCGTGGCCCGAAATGCGTTCGGGCGGCAGATAGACAGCTTCGAGGCCGATATTCCGAGCACGCTGGGAACACTGCGCGGGGTTTTTATCCGTGCTCCGTACATCGTCGAGGCGGGCGAGGGCGTTCAGGAGCTGGCTCGCTACGACGGGAAGTTAGTTCTGGCGCGGCAGGGACGGTTTCTGGCGAGTGCGTTCCATCCCGAGCTGACCGACGACCTGACACTCCCCCGTTATTTTCTGGGTTTTCTGGACAAACAATGAGAAAGCCCGGCGGCGACGGCAAGCCACGCTGGACCCTCCGCTGGCAACGTCCCGTGCCCGCGCTCGACGGCTTTTCTCTCGCGTCCGATGGGAGCGTGATCGCCTGGACCGACACCCAGGGGCGGGTGCGGCGGCTGGATAGCCAGACCGGGCGTCAGCTCTGGCGAACCCAACCCTTGCCGGGCCGCGACGGGCTTCTGGCGGCTCCCGGCGGACAGGTGCTCGTCTGGAAGCGCTTCGCCCCGCAGCGCCCCGACGTTCTGATTCTGGATGCGCTTCTCGGCGACGCCGGGGCACGGACTCAGAAAGCGCCCGGTGCGATCTGGTCGGTGGCCGTCAGCGGCGACGGCCAGACCCTTCTCGTGGGCGCGGGCGACCGCTCGCTCACGCGCTACCCGCTCGGGGCTTCGACGGCTGCACCACAGACGCTCCGGGTCGAGGGCTATCCGGAGAGCCTGGCCGTCGGCGATAGCGGGGAGCATTTTGCTTGCGGAACCTGGCTGCCGTCCGGGGTGAGCGGTCCGAAGGATACCTGGCGGCATCGCGACCCGGACCCGGCGCGCTGGTTCGATCTCCAGCTCTCCACCGACGGCTCGACTCTGGTTGCGCTCTCCCGGCGCGGTCCACGCCGCCGCGCCAGCGCGACCGATGCCCGGCTTCTCGTCTGGGACGCCCATACCGGGCTACGGCTGTGGGAGCAGGGAATCACGGGTAGCGAGCCACGTGTCCGGGTGAGCGAAGATGGTGGCGTGATCGCGCTGAGCTTCGTCGCGGTCTCGCACTACAGCACGGGGGATCTGTCGGAGCGTCGCTTGTCGTTGTTCGCCCGCGACGGCAAGCGTCTTTCGTCGGATCGGGGCGGCTCGTACCTCGCGCCGGAGTTAGTTGCCCTCTCGGCCAGCGGCAACCGCATCACGGTACTCGACATGGACCGCTCTCTGTGTACGCTGGACCGCGCCGGACGCACCGTTGCCCGTCTTCCGCTCCCGCTCGACCCCGAGACCCGCCAGCCCTACTCGATCCGCGCCAGCCAGTCCAGCTCCGACGGCCAGACGCTTCTGATGCACCGGGGCGACGGCACCCTCGCGCTCTATCAAGCCACAGCGGAGTAAGTTTCCCCCGGCACCCATCCCCCCGTCCCCCTTGCCCTCACGTATTTCCGACTTCGTCGGCGTGAGGGAAGGGGGAGAAGGGAGATGGGTTTTGCGGTATTATTACACTATTGCTGGTTGTTGCGGAGTTTTCTATGGCCGATGCGCTGGTTCCTTTGAGTGATGCTTCCGAGAGTTTGCCCGAGGCTCCTGTTTCTACGGGTTCTCGGGCGATTCGGCAGTCGCGGATGGGGAAACCGTTGCGACTCGCTCTTCAGTTTATTGCCAAAGTTGGGGAAGAGCAGATCAAACAGGTTCCTGTGGTGGGGCCGTTCGCTGCTGCAACGGTTGACTTGATCGGGAAGCTGGCGGAAGACGAAGAAAAAAAGCCGGATGCGGAGCTTTTGCAGCGCATTGCGGAGGAGTCCGAGCAGAATCGGTATCTTCTTTCGGCGCTGGTAGAGACGGCGTACCAGGGGATCGTGCAGCAGCAGATCGAGGCGACGACTCCAGAGGATATTGCGGCACTGAAAGAGCTGGCGCTGGTTGGGTACTTGTTGCGTGTCGAGAAGACTTGTGGAAGTGTCTCGCGGCGGGGAATTGGAAGAACGGGGCGTAACGAGAGCATCGCCGATCTGCCGCTTTCCGAAGTGTACGTGGTTCCGAATCTCAAGAGTGAGCGCGACGAACACTGGATACGAGCGGGGCGTGATTTAGAGCGGCTGGATCAAGGTTATACATCGCCTGATGAGCGTGTTTCTCTACTGGGAGGATTCGAGGAGCATCGACGACGGCACTGGAAAACCGAAAAAGCAGAAGAAACGTTACCGCTGGATCAGGTTTTAGAGCAGTCACGGCGGGCGATAGTAGTTGGTGGGCCTGGCACCGGCAAGACTACGTTGCTGCGCTATGTGGCGCGGCGCTTCGCAGCAGATGAAGGTGCCATAGAATCTGTGGTTCCGTGTCTGCTCTCACTGGCGGCTTTTGAAGATTGGCGCTGTGAGTCGGGAAAGATAACCTTGCTGGAGTATTTACAGTTCAAGCTCACCCAGGAAGGTGGGGAAGTGCTCTGGGAAGCCTTTGTGGAGGAACTTTCTGCGGGGCGTGTCATCGTTCTCTTAGATGGTCTTGATGAAATTCCGGAGAAAGCTCGCCGTGAATCTGCGGCGGAAGCGGTGCGTCAGTTTCTATCTGCACCGTTTTGTGGACGCTGCATCGTAACGTCACGACCTTATGGATATGAGCCTATTGGAACCCCGGACGGAGGCGAGGCACCGACACGTTATGATATGTTACCATTCACTCCGGCTCAGATCGAAGAATTCTTGCAAAAGTGGTTTACCATTCTCCGTAGTAAAAACATTTCTGACGAGAATGCAGACAGAGTCATTACTGAGATTCGTCGCCATGAAAGTACAAAAGAACTTGCCTCTAATCCGCTTTTGTTAGTTATTATGACAATTCTCTGTTGGGAAGAACGTGAGCTTCCTAAAGATCGTGTGGTTCTCTACGAAAGAATTATTAATTTGTTGGCAGATAACTGGAACAAGTTGCGCCGAGAAGAAATAGATGCACGATCTGTTCAAAATGAGCTTCCCGTTGCTTCGTTGATTGATGTACTGGCCCGCGTTGCTGCCTGGATGCATGAAAATTTCCGTTATGTTAAGCGAGGGAAATTAGAACGTAAGCTGGCCGAGATCTTGCAAGATAAGAAACAGAGCAACCCCGAAGAGCTGGCAAAGACCTATCTGGATGCTGCCGCTAAGCGTGCAGGAATTTTAGAAGAGATCGCAGATGGTTACTTTGCATTCTGGCATCCAACCTTTGAAGAGTATCTAACCGCTCGCCATTTTACCTCGCGCGGCGTAGATACCACCGCTGCTCTCATGCCCTATCGCCACAGCCCTCGATACCAGGAAGTTTTATATCTCACTATAGGTGATCTTTCAAAACGCCTTGGTGTTTCTGAAGATGCTGATGCTTTGGTTCGCTCTCTCTGGCACGAAAAGCCAGATGAATGGGAGCCAATCGTCCACCGCAATCTCCTGCTTGCCATCGACTGTATCTGCGATAACTCTGGCCTGACCGCCTCTTTTGCCGCCGAAGTCTTGCGTGCCTTTCTGCCTATCGTCAGAGAAAACCCCGGTGACGCGTACGCAAAATCTCTCGGTAAGTTTTCCAGAACATTCCCCGAGCTGGCAAAAGCAGAACCTTGGTTAATTGATGAGTTACTATTACTAGTAGATTCTAATATAAATATTGACGACTCAGTATATCGGTTTATATTAAACGCGTCAAATATAGATGGTCGTTGTAAAAATATATGGGATGAGATTGTTTTTGAAATTGAAAAAGATATCTCAATTGAGACAAATAATATTGTAAGAAGATTTTATAATATAGGGGGAGAAATTCAGAGAAAATATTGTATTGAAAAATGGTATTACCTGTTCAATAACACTAACAAGAATTTTTGTTCTTTCTTTGGTGAAAATTTACTCAGATATGACAGCGGGGATATGAAATATAAAGTAGAAGATTCCATGATGAAATTTTTAGAAAATGAAAATGCAAATAAAAATGCTATTAATTTTTATTGTGATGTGTTATTGACTCATGGAAGTAAGAATTTAAAAAAAGAATTAATGTCTATCATAAAAAAGACAGTTGTTAATGAACATGAAGATAGAAAAATATCATATGGGGCAAATTTGTTAATATATGGAAATCAAGAAGATGAAAAAGTAGCAGTTAGTATCCTTCTGCCAATTATGTATAGTGGAAATGAAAACCGGCGTATATGGGCAAGTGAAATATTGCTGAGGTGCAATGATTTGATTGTAAATCGTCAAGTCATTGAAAATTTCATATTATTATTGCATAGTGATAAAGAATCGGTAAGGCTAAGTTCAGCGAAAAGATTATTGCAATATGGGACCGAGGTAGATAAAAATATAGCTATAGAATGCATGCTTTTACTTGTTGATAGTGATAACGAAAATATATTTTTAGAATCAATTGGGATATTATTAGAAAATAAGATTAATGATAAAAAAGAAATAATAAATAAAATAATTTCAAATTTAGATATTAAAAATGAGGTTATATTTTGTAAATTAAATTATATTTTGCTTAAATACGGTGATCCTATAGAAAAAAATATAGCATGTAGAAACATATTAAAACTTATTGAAAGTACTAATGATGAAGTACGTTCTAATTCAGTTAGAAATTTATTGGAACATGGAGATGATGAGACAAAACAGGTAGCAGTCGAAATTTGGCGCAATCGTCTGAAAACGGCTAAGGGAGAAATGGCTGCAGAACTTAAAACTAATCTTTTGAAGTATTTAGAGCAGGTGGAGGATCAAAAAAGTAGAGGCACGGGGTAAGTGCCCAGAAGAGAAAAGCAGAAGTTGCACTAAGTCAGGTAGGTACTTCGTGGCGTCTGGTACGTACTTGATGACAAAAAGTAATAAAAGGACGCTGCCGGGTAAGGAAACAAAACCATGCCTCAAGATAGGATTCCGCAGAACGACACCGAATTCGCCGTCTGGCTCGCCAATTTCAACGCCGTCGCACGAGAGAACAACCTGATTCTCAAGCTCGACGAGCGGGAATTGGAGAAATGCGAAGACTCTCTCACCGACCTCAATACCGCTATCGCGACCTTTACCAAGGTACAGGCCGAAGCTCGCTCTGCCACCACCGGAAAAACAAGCGCACGCGCCACTGCCGAAGGGCAGGCACGCGACCTTGCCGGGCAGGTTCGTAACAACAAAAAAATTCCTAACGAGCTGAAAGAGAAGCTCGGTATCGCCACGCGCGACACCACCCCGACCGCTCCCGTTCTCGCCACACCAGCCAACCTGGTCGTCACCGGCCTGGACTCCGGGATCAATCAGCTCCGCTGGGACAGCAAAGGCAACCGGCAAGGCACGATCTATGTTGTCGAGGCACGCACCGGAGAGTCCACGCAGTGGGTAATGGTCGATGCCGTTACAAAAACCCGCTACGAACACACCGGGCAGCGCCCCGGTGTCTCCGTTCGCTACCGAATCCGCGCCAAACGCGGCGACAAGGCCAGCGACTACAGCAACGAAGCCCTGGTCTACGGCGGATAGCTGGTTGGCCCCCGGCCCCAATAATGGGGGAGTTGTCCCCCGAGTGTCGCCTTGGTCGCCAGCGACCAAGGCTCCCTCGCCCCCGCCACCCAGCCGCTGGGTACCCGCCTCCTTCGTCGGGACGGGGGACTGCCCCCAACCTCCGCCCCGAGGAACGAGGGAATCAGCGGGGGCGAAAGCTTTGCGAGTCTACGAGCATGCGCTTCGGGGGACTATCCGGTCCCCCCATTACTGGGGGTTAGGGGGCAAATTAAAGAGGCCGGGGGCTACTTCTTCGATGCTTCCGTGGTGAAGGTCCACTGGCGGTGGATCTCTGCGCCGGTTCGGGTCACTTTCGCCAGCACCGAGACGGTGTAGGTCACGCCGGGCTTGAGCGGCTTCTGCGGAATCACAAACGCCGTGTTCGTCAGCTCGTTGTCGTTCTGAGGGGCGTTGAGAAACAAAGGAACCAGCTCGCCGTCCGGTGCCCAGACCGCCGCCGACGTGATAGAAACCTCGTCCAGCTCCGGGGAGAAGTAGCTGAAACTGATAATGGTTCCCACCGTGCTGCCCGCGCGGACCGCATGCATCCGAAGCGGGTTCGGGATCTCGTCGCCCGCCCAGCTCAGCGGGACGTTTTTCTGCCCCGCCGCAGGCCACACAACGACCTCGCTCTTCTTCGTGGCCTGGCAGAGGATGGTCGCAAACTCCCCCACGACGCTGCCGCCGAACGCGACGGAATCGGGCTGGAGAAACGCCAGCCGGTGGTACGGCGCGTAAAACAGCTCCTTGATCGCCAGGCGCGGCCCGCTCTCGCCGGAGCAGACACCCTCGTAGACGCCGTCCGCAAAGCCACAGGCCGTCGCGCGGTCCTGAGGACTCTGCCCGAAGAAGCCCGGCGTTCCGGGAGCCTGTCCGTGCCCGAAGACATTGTTTTTGTTCTGGTAGGCGCTATGACGCGCGGCGGACCAGCACAGCCGGGCATCCAGAACCATCGGGGGAAGGCTTGCGCTACGGCGGATCTCGTTGGCCTGCTCCAGCATCTCGCGGGCCTGAGCGGGCGGCGCGGGCGCGGGCGATGGCGTGGGCGCGACGGTGAAGCGCCAGCGGATGCTCGCCCGCCAGCCATCGTCGAACGTGACCTCGGCCAATGCTTCGTGCTCGCCCGTGGGCAGCGGAGACTCTGGCCTCCCGACGATGCCGCGCACTTCGTCGAAGCGGGCGGAAACCTCCCGCGCGCCGACCTGGAGCCGCACGCTGCGAACCTGACGCGCTCCGCTCGGGAACGCGGGCCAGAGCAGCTCGGGCGTGGCGGAGAACGTCCGGCCACGTGGGCTGGGCGACGACGAGCGATAGATCGACTCGTTGCCGAGCGCGGGTAGCGCCAGCAGCCCCCCGATCAGTCCGCCTATCGCGTCGCGCCGTTTCATGGTTGTGTTATCTCTTCTTCGGCAGCCCTGCCCGGTTTTTCGACCGGCAAGCTTGCGGTTTCTCCGGAAAAGAGAACGCACCGCGTGGAATTTCTGTGACGGAGCGTCATCGGGCAAGCTGGAGCCGGAGCGTGGTCTTGCCGAGCGAGGCCAGGGTCGTGTCGGCGGGCAGGCGCAGCTCGGTATCGGCATCGATGCGCAGGGTAAGCTCGCCGTCGAGCGGGCCTTCCGACTCCGCCGTGACGCCATTGGAGCCATGAATTCTCAGCTTCCAGCGCTTTTTCTGGGTCGTGAGGTCCACTTCCCAGGTGTTGCAGCCGCCGCGCTGGTCCGTGGCGTTGAGCGGGTAGACATCGGTGAGGCTCACGCGGGCGTCTTGTGCAGCGGCTTTGCGCCAGTTTCTCTCCCCGATCAGGCTCCACTTGAGATGCTCGGGCGAGAGCCGGGTGAAGAGCACCCGCAGCGTGCCGTCGGGCGGGCGCGAGAAGCGGCTGGTGGTCGAAGGCCCGGCAGGGCGACAGCCTGCCGCCATCAGTAGCAGAAAACCCAGCACTCCCAGCAGCATGCGCATGGTTGCATTCTACCGCGCCGCCGTGCTACACTGACGCGCCACCCACGATGTCAGCCGCCCTGCCCCCGCTCGCCCCCGATGTGCCTTTTACCGAGGCAGGCCGCGCCGTGCTCCGTCATCAGCTTACGCTTCTGCTGGCGGCTCTACCCGGTGTCCAGCGCGGTGAGGCGGCGGCGGTCCACGATCTGCGCGTCGCGACCCGGCGGCTGCGGGCATCGCTGGCGGTCTTCACCAAGCTCTTTCCTGCCGATGCCGTCCAGGAGGCCGAGCGCCAGGTCGCCCGGCTCGCCGAGGGGTTCAGCCTGGTGCGGGATTTGGATGTCCAGATCGAGACTCTGCGCGAGGCCTGCGAAGGACTTCCCGACGACCAGAAAGTCGGAATTCGCCGGGTGATCGACCGCCTGAGTCGCCGCCGGACCCGCGAGCGGCGCTCGCTCAAGAAGCTTTTAGAGGAGCTGGAGAAGGGCAAGCTGGAGAAGCGCCTCAGGCGGCTCTTAGGGGAGACCGAGTAAAATGGCCCGCCCGCTCCCGCTCTGGAAACTCACCAACCCCGCCGCCCCGCTGCGGGCGTCCGCGCCCGTGCTTCTCGTTCGACTTCAGGAACTTCTGGACCTCGGCGATGCCGCCCGTGACATCGAAAACATCGAGGCGCTCCACGACCTGCGCATTGCCGCCAAGCGCCTGCGCTACACGCTCGAAATCTTTCTCCCCACGCTCGACGCCGACGCCGAGGCGCTCTTAAAAACGGTCGAGCAGATGCAGAGCGAGCTGGGCGCGATCCACGACCTCGATGTCTTGCTGCCGATTCTGAAAAAATCCCTCGTGCGGGAGCGAAAGCGCGAGCAGAAAAAATCGGTTAAAATTCTTGCCGAGGTCGGCTTGGTTCCGCTCATTGAAGCCACCGAGGCCGAGCGCCTGCGCCGCTTCGAAGCGTTTCAGAGCTTCTGGGATGCGCTCACCCCCGACGACTTCGCCACGCAGCTCACCCAGCTCGTCACCGGCGACGACACTATTTTAGGCAAGTAGCCCGGTGGCATACTCGGTCAAAGAAATTTACTACACGCTTCAGGGCGAGGGCGCACAGGCGGGCCGGGCCGCCGTGTTCTGCCGGTTTGCGGGCTGCAACCTCTGGAGCGGGCGCGAGGAAGACCGGGAAAAAGCCATCTGCCAGTTCTGCGACACCGATTTCGTCGGCACCAATGGCCCGAATGGCGGAAAATTCCCCGCTCCCGAAGCCCTTGCCGGTGCCGTTCTGGTGCAGTGGCCCGAGAGTTCTGGCGGGAAGCCGCTGGTCGTCTGCACGGGCGGCGAACCTCTTCTTCAGTTAGACAAACCCGCTATCGAAGCGCTCCACGCGGTAGGCTTCGAGGTCGCCGTCGAGACCAACGGCACGCGCCCGGCTCCCGAGGGCCTGGACTGGGTCTGCGTCAGCCCAAAAATCGGCGCGGATTTAGTTCTAAAATCTGGCGACGAGCTGAAACTGGTCTACCCGCAGCTTGGCGGCGAGCCAGAAAAGTTCGCGAATTTAAAGTTCGTCCACTTCTTCTTGCAGCCCATGGACGGCCCGCGCACCGCGCAGAACACAAAAGCTGCGATTGCCTACTGCCTGAAAAATCCCCAGTGGCGACTGAGCCTGCAAACCCACAAACTCACCGGAATTCCGTAAATTATTTTGTTTTTATCGCAAAAGTTGGTTTAGTTCCGTCATTTATGTTCTCACCGCCGACCTTTGGCACGGCTGGTTGAATCTGCGTATCCAGAAGCCATTTCACATGCCCATCGCAAAAAAGAACATTCGCTCCTCCGTTGTGACGCCGCCAGCCTTCTTCTTTATAAACAGGATGTGGGTCGTTGATAACGGACATATTGGGGCCAGTCGAGTAGTCATCTTCTTGAGCCTGATCCATAGAATAGACTGTTACTGCTGGATAGACAACAGTAGAATCCATCACCGGACCTTCACAGGGGTCGTTCATATCTTCACAGTATCGACTTACCAGTCTTACATTAAAGCCATATCCTGTAAAATCTCTGTTATATTCGGGAATATCAGGAAATCTCTTTATAATGAGCGCTGTTGGACACTGTAGTTTGTCTGTGTTGATCTTCGGTCGTAGGACATCTCTGAAAGCGTTTCCATTTGGATAAGCTCCGTCATAGTCTTGCTTGTACATAGAAATCATGATTCCAATTTGGCGGAGATTGGATTGGCACTTGGCAGAAAGTGATTTCTTCTTGGAGTTTGCCAGAACGGGAAATAATATTGCTGCCAATATAGCAATAATGCCAATGACAATCAGAATTTCCACGAGAGTGAATGCATTTTTTGTTTTCACGATCTTAATTACCTCTTGGATACTATTGAGGGTGATGATTATAAAGAACCATCACCCTATGTCAGAAACTCATTGAAGCTACGGAGGTGGGGGTGTGATGTCACTGGCCCAGACAATCGTTCCCCCTGTTTGGGATGCTGTCCAGCCTGGCCAACCTGGATCGTTCATGGGGTCTCCTGCTGAACCGCAGGCACCACTGATGGTTTCTGTGTGATACCATTTTTTGGGTCGTGTACCCAATCCACAGGTACGTGAACAACTGGGAAAATAGTTACAGAAACCATCTTCCTGATACTCATAGATACAGATGTTGTTCACATGCCCGATGTTTTTCAGGCTTGTGGGGTTTTCTGGCGTACCTGGAGCACCGCCATCGGCTTTGACGATGAGGCCGATCTCGGCCACGATAGCCAGACTGAGAAAGATTCCCAGAATGGGACGACGAGGAAACACTTTTTGAACGAAACTTCGCATCGCACTACCTCTTTTCGGTTACGGCAGGCTCTGCTTGTGGCAGGCTCTGCTTCCAGTTAAGTATAATCCGAAAGGGACTGTTCTGTCAAGGTCTGAGCCGAGAAAAAATGAAAAAATATTCCGTAGAGAGAAAGCGGTAAGTATTAACCGATTAATGCGGCGAAAAGCCTTCATCTCTCAGCTAAGGCTCTTTCCTGCGGAGCCTGTGGTTCTCGGCTCCGAAGGAGCCTTGGCGCTTCGCCGGGTACCCAGCGGCTGGGTGTGCCGCACATTTATTGTGCTGGTATCTATCCGCCGATGCGGGCGACGAACTGGGTGGCTTCGGAGCCGTCGGTGGCGCGGACGAGATGAACTTTGACGGGCTTATGGTCGCCGGGGCGCTCCGCCGTGAAGGTGTACTCGTCGTTGCCTTTGCGCTCGCCGGTGGGATAGCGGACTTCGTAGTAGTTGATGATGTCGCGCGTTTTTTCGTCCGAGGGCATTACGAGAGTCACGCGCGACCAGGCACCGTTGCTGCGCTGGGAGTGCGAGCAGGCGGAAATTTGCGCATCGGGGTACCAGAGATTCCCGAGAAGCGCCGGAAGCTCTTTGTCGGCGTAGCCCAGATCGACACCGGAGATCTTCGCCTCGGCGCGCGGTAGTGGCGGCGGCGGCGCAGGCACGAAGCGCCCCGGTGAGGGCGCAGGAGCGGAGGCACTGGCTACGCGGCTCGGAGTACGCGATGAGAGATCGACAGGCGCGTCGTAGTTCTTCTCTGCCGCACCGCCGTTGCACCCGGCGACGGCCAGCGATGCTCCACAGGCGAGCCAGGCGACGGGTTTCACAGCGTTCATGGCTTCGATTCTACGTCTGGAAACCCGAAATTGCCGCTCTCTGTGACAAGATTCACACCGCATCCCGCAATAATTGCGGGTCAAGACCGACGCTGTTGCACCATTCTAAGTAGGCTTGCGGGGCGATCTCGCTGGGCTTGATCTCGCTGCGCCCTCCCCAGAAGACGTTGGTGTAGCTCACGGCGATCCCGACAGATTCTAAGTGCGCATCGATAGCGGCTTTGTTAGCGAGAACCAGCTCTTTATCTAAACCGTGCGCGACGCCCATGATGTTGACATCGGCGAACTCCGGCCCGCCCTCGCGCCAGTAGGCGTGGGTCATACACTCGAAGCGGCCCACCTCCCGCCCGGCGTCAAGCTCGCGGCCCACCGGGACGCGCCAGTGGAAAAGCGCGTTGTAGCGCGTCACCCGCTCGCCCGCTGCGCCCGGCTTGACGTGCTCTAAAAATGTCGAGAACCGACCGATCACGCCACGCTCCGAAAGACTTGCTGCGATGGTGCAGAAAAGCGAAAAGTCCAGCCCGGTCTCTCTGGCGCGAGCTTCCCAGACCGCCCGGACGATCTCACCGGGTGTCAGTTCGCGCTTCAGAGCAATGAGAACCTCCCACTCGCGCGGCGTGAGCTGAACAAGAGTGGTGTCTAAAACCGCGCCGGGCGCATCGGATTTTGCCCCGATCTGAAGCTCGCGGCGGCGCAGATGCCCGACCCCCAGTGTGAAGAGCTTCTTTGCGCTCATGAGCTTCACCGACTCCGCCCCGATTCTCTCGGCCCACCAGAGCGCGTGCTTTTCGAGCGAGTAGCCCTGCGGCACTTTCAGCGTCGTCCACAGGCGGTAGATCGAGCCGGGGGTTTCTGCGTCGGTGGAGCGGATCACGATGTGCCCGGAGAACGGATCGTCGTGAAGCAGTGTCTCGAACGCGGCCTGAAGCCTGTCTTGCGGCACGTTCCAGGCCACCAGCGCCCCCTGAGCCAGGCTGGTTGCAAGCAGCGTCTGCCGCACCCTGCGAATGGTCCCGGCCTCCAGCATCGCCCGGATTCTCTCTAAGATCGTCTCGACGGGCAGCTCGCAAAGCCGCGCAATTTCGCCGAACGGGTCAGACGAGAAGCCCTGAATACGGTCTTCGGAGACTTTGAGAATCTGGGCGTTTATCGGGTCGGAGACCGTAGCGGGAATTTCGGCAAGAATCACACTCTCAGTTTACCCTGCCGCCCATGCGTTTTTTGAAGTACGCCGCGCCGGGTGGGGGGCTGAGCAGGGCGTCGCCGTAGACAAGAGCACGCAGAACATCGCTTGAGCTGAGCCGGGGCACGGGCGTCGGCGTCGGTTCCGGCGTCTCGACGATAGCGCGTCGGTCCTCGCCCGCCTCCATCGCGGCCACTTTTTGCCGGAACGATTCTGCCGTCGGCGCATCGCCTACGGTCGCGTCGCCATGGGCTTTTCGGAGCATCGAGTCCTCGCCCAGCGGCTGATGCCGAATCTGGAAATCTCCCAGATCGTATTCGAGCGTACTCAGCGGTTTTTTAGGCATTATTTTTCTGCCATGTGATTTACAATCGCGGAAAATCCCAGATGAAAGAGTCCCTGGACCAGCTCGCTTAAGAATCCGACAAGTAGCTCTGCCACAAAAGCGATCATCTATCCTCCCCTTCATCGGGCTTTTCCGGGTTCTTGGCGTAGATTCGACGTGGCCCGATGCCCAGCGCAGAACCCTGCGTGGGGTCCTGAACAATGGTCTGGATACGCCTACGATCCGACGCTGCTTCGGCCAGGCTCTGTTCATCCGGGGCTGGTGCGCTATCTTTTCCCTGCGGCTCCACGAGCCAGCCAAAGAGCTTCGCCAGGTAATAAAGCCCTGCTCCGATAGGAATGCGCATGAACTATGGACTCGTTCCCGCTGCTGTCTCCGGGGAGGCCATTTTTGCGATTCCTTCGCGCATGGTGGTGTCGGCCTGGAGATTCTTGAGGTTCACGTAGTCGATGGCACCTAAATTACCGGCTTTGAGGGCTTCGGCAAGCGCCAGCGGAACCTGGGCCTCGGCCTCGACGACTTTGGCGCGCATTTCTTGCACGTAGGCTTTCATCTCCTGCTCGCGGGCGACGGCCATGACGCGGCGCTCTTCGGCCTTGGCCTGGGCGATTTTCTTGTCGGCCTCGGCCTGGTCGGTCTGGAGCCGTGCGCCGATGTTGGAGCCGATGTCTACGTCGGCGATGTCGATGGAGACGATCTGGAACGCCGTGCCCGCATCGAGTCCTTTTTTGAGAACGGTCCGAGAGATCTCGTCGGGGTTCTCCAAAACGATTTTATGCGTGATCGACGAGCCGATGGTCGTCACGATTCCCTCGCCGACGCGGGCGAGAATGGTCGCCTCGCCTGCGCCGCCGACGTAGCCGTCGATGTTGGCTCGGACCGTGACTCGGGCGAATGCTTTCAGCTCGATGCCGTCCTTGGCGACGCCCGTCACAATCGGGGTCTCGATGACTTTCGGGTTGACCGACATCTGCACGGCTTCGAGCGGGTTGCGCCCCGCCAGATCGATTGCCGAGGCTTTCTCGAACGTGAGCGGAAGGCCCGCCCGCGCCGCCGAGATCAGCGCCTGGACCACCCGCTCGATGTTTCCCCCGGCCATGTAGTGCGTTTCGAGCTGGTTGACGTTGATGTCCAGCCCGGCTTTCACCGAGGCGATCAGCGGCAGGACGATTTTTTCCTGCGGGACTTTCCGAAGGCGCATCCCGATGAGAAGCCCCGGACTCACGCCCTGGACGCCGGATGCCAGGGACGTGATCCACAGCCCGATGGGGCAGAACTGGAGGAAGACCACCAGCCCGATGCACCCGAGAACAATCGGTATCAGATACGTAGCGAACTGCATTTTTTGTTATCCTATGACGGCTTCTTCGGTGCGGCGGGCACTGTGGGCGTCGTCCACGACGACCCGGTTTCCCTCGACACGGGTGACGACGATGGCGGTGCCTGACTCTAAAAAATCGCCCTCGGTGACAACGTCCACGCGGATTCCCTCGATCTGCGCGATCCCCGACGGGCGCAAGACGCTCTCCGTGACGCCGCGCTTGCCCAGCAGAAACATCCGGCTGTCAGCGGCGACGTAGCCCAGCTCGGTGCGCTGGCGCATCTCCTGCCCGAGTTTTTTCCACACGGGCGACTTGGGCAGGTAGGTGAAGAACGCCACCAGACTCACCATCGTGAGGACCGCCGAGACCGTCAGCGCGAACGCGGCGTTTTTATTGCCGCCCAGCGCCCAGAACATCCCGGCAAAGAGCAAGACCAGCCCGATCACCGCCGCGAGGCCGTGGCCGGGCAGGAGATGCGTCTCGATGAGCAGAAGTGTCAGGCCCGCCAGAAGCAACACGACCCCGATCCAGCCGTCGGTGTGGGTCGTCAGGTGCGCGGCGAAGACCGCCCCGAGCGCCAGGACGCCGAGCGAGCCGGTCACGCCCCAGGTAAGCGGCGTCAGGAGGTCGTGAAAGAGCAACAAACTTCCGGCGACGAGCAGTAGAATCGTGATCCAGGGGTTGGTCGCGATGAACCTTGCCGCGTGGCTCCAGAGTTCCATCAGGAGTCTCCTCGCTGCTGAAGTGGGTGCGAGCGGACGTACTTGCCCATGCGGGCCTCGGTGTTCATCGCCAGCGCCTGCGTCCAGAGGATAGCCCCCTCGGCGAAGCTCGCCAGAAACCGGGTCCCCCGAAGGCGCACCCGATCCTTCACGCTGAGCTTCTCTTCCGCCAGAAGCCGGTCTACTTTCGGAGACAGCTCCAGCCAGATATCGAGTACCGGCTCGCGGCGGGGCAGGGCGTTCATCAGCTTCAGAGTCCGCTCCAGCTCGCGCTTCTCGCGCTCCAGCGCGGGGTCCTGGGCCAGTGCCCGCTCGATCTCTTCCCGAGCGGAAGGGCTTAGCTCGCCCTCCAGGTACTCCGACAGACGCTCCTCGACTTCACGGTGGTTCATCGTCCTATACCTCCTTCTAAAAGTTCCATATGGGGGGCAAATCGCTTCTTGAACACTTGCCTGGCCCGGTGTATCTTGGATTTCACATTGACAATCGACATTTGGGTTACCTGAGAGATTTCGTCGTAGCTGAGCTGCTCGAAGTCTCTTAAAATCAGCATCATTCGCGCCTCGGGGAGCATGGTCGCCAGAGTATCGTCCACTACTTTTTGTAGCTCGCGGACCTCGGAAAGTTTCGCGACGTTCATTTTTTTGTCCGTCGGCTCGTTTCCTGGGGCGTCTTCCTGCGACTCTTCCAGTGAGTCCTCGGTGATGACGTTCTTGTGGCGGATATGGTTCAGGCAGGTGTGCCGCGCGATGGTGAAGAGCCAGGTCGAGAACTTCGACTCGCCCCGGAAGTTGCGCAGAGCCTTGAGAGCCTTGATAAACACATCCTGGGTCAGGTCGTAGGCGTCCTCGCCGCGCACCATCCGTGTCACGAGGTTGAAGATCGGCCCCTGATACTTCCGAAAAAGTAGCTCGAAGGCCGCCTCGTCGCCGGTCAGGTGGGCGCGAACCAGTGCGGCGTCCGGGTCGATTCGCTCCGGATTCGCCAGCACCGGCTGGGCCACTCCCTGCCAGCGGGTCTCGGTGGTCGGCGTGGGCACGGTGCTTAGCCTCCGCCTCCGCCCGCTCTACCGCTACCGGGCGGCGGGATCAGGTCGCCAAACAGCTCCTTGATCTGGCCGGGGGGAAGCTGCTGGATCTTCTGGGCGATTCCCATGCCTTGCTCCATCATCTGCTGCATGTAGGTCTTGCGCGTGGCCGGGTCCATGTTCAGAAAATCGTCCCATTGTTTCTCGACGGCGGCCTTGCGCTGATCGGGGGTCATGTTCTGCCAGAGCCGCAGGATGTCGCCCTGCATCGATGCAAAACTACCCGCCGGGCTTTTGCCTTTGGGGTTGGTGAGCAGAAAGACCGGTTTCAGGTCGAGCGCTGCTAAGACCATCGGGACTTTGTCTTTCGGGACGACCCGGCCCTGAACGATCAGCGCGTCGGGTTCGGGGCGTGCGCCGTCGTTGAGCGGCCCGGCAAGCGCGTCGTTGATCTGGATAATCAACGAGACGACCTCGGCGTTGGGGTCGGGCGTGGTCGCCGCCGAGGCGGGCAGGTGCGTCCGCCGGAGAACGCTGCCCTTGGGAAGCTGAGGCGTCAGCTCCGCAAGAACGGTCTCCAGACTCCCGCCGACGCTCGTCAGCGAGACGCGGCTACTGGCCAGGGTGTCGTCGGCCATCACCAGAAAGCCGCTCTCTTTGGTGAGCCTGGTCGCCAGCTCGCGCACGGTCACTTTGCTCAGCTTGAGCGCCCCGATGCGTTTCGGAGCCTGAACCGGGGGCGACGTGGGCACCTGGGCGAGGGCGCAGCCCATCGCCACCGACGACGCCATAAGGCAGATCAGACGCTTCATTTTATTGCTCCTCATTTTCGTGATACATCTCCGACACCCGAGAGCAACACCCGGTTGCACCTCGCTCGAAAAAAAATCACCGACTCTTTTGGTCGGAACTATTGCTCCCGACAATTGTCTCTGATAGCATACAGGATACCCGTGATCGACGAGCCAATTGACTGCGCCCTCCCTGAGGAGTGCCGCGCCGAAGAAAACCAGTGCAGCCTCTGTTGTTTGCCACAGGGCCAGAAAGCCCGCGTGGCGCACGTCGGTGGGCCGAACCGCTGCCGCCTGATGGAGCTGGGCTTCACGTCCGGCACCGAGGTCGAGGTCGCCCGCAAGGCCGCGTTCGGCGGGCCACTCGAAATCCGGCTGCGCTCCTACCGACTCTCCCTCCGCCGCGACGAAGCCGAGGCCATTCAGGTCCTGTCCTCCGACTCCCATCTCCCCTAACCCCAATAATGGGGAACCAGATAAAGAAATGATCCTTGCGCTGGTCGGCAATCCCAACAGCGGGAAGACGACGCTCTTCAACGCGCTCACCGGGCTGCGTCACAAGGTCGGCAACTATCCGGGCGTCACCGTGGAGCGCAAAGAGGGCACGCTCGGAGCCGACACGCTTCTGGACCTGCCGGGGCTGTACTCGCTCACCCCGCACTCTCCCGACGAAAAAATCGCCCGCGACGTTTTATTAGGCTACGTCAAAGAGAGTCCGCGCCCCGAGGCGATTCTCAATGTCGTGGATGCCAGCAACCTGGAGCGCAATCTCTATCTCACCAGCCAGCTTCTGGAGCTGGGCCTTCCCCTGATTGTGATTCTCACGATGAACGACACGGCGGCCCGGCGCGGACGCAAGGTCGATATCGAGGCGCTGAGCCGCGAGCTGGGAGTGCCCATTTGCCCGGTGAACGTCGCGCGCCGGGACGGGATCAGCGGCCTGCTCGACACGCTTGCGTCGCTCCCGCCGCCTGCCTTGCCCCGTGCGTTCGCGCTTCCCGCGCCGCTCACGCGCGAGGCCGACGAGCTGGCGGGAATGCTGGAAAAATCCCACGGCCTGAGCACGTCCATCGCCCGCGCTGAGGCTGTCGCGCTTCTGGGCCTGCCCGAGGGCGAGCACCACGCGGAGCAGGCGACGCGCTGGTCGCCCGCCATTCAGGACCATCTCCAGAAAGACTGGGACGCGCTCTCGGCGCTGGGCCTCGATCCGGCCACGAGCGTCGCCGAGGCCCGCTACACCGACATCGGGCGGATCGTCGCCCGCACGGTCCAGGAAGCCGAGACCCGCCCCGAGACCACGAGCGAAAAATTCGACCGCATTTTTCTGCATCGCGTCTGGGGATATGTTATTTTTTTTGTGCTAATGCTTTTTGTTCTTCAGCTGATGAACACCTGGGCCGAGATTCCCAAGGGGTGGATTCAGGCCGGGGTAGACCGGCTGGGCGGACTTCTTCCCTCCCTGCTCGGACCGGGCGACCTGCGCGACTTGCTCCAGTCCGCTCTGGTCAACGGGATGGGGACTACCCTGACGTTTCTCCCACAGATTCTTTTGATGTTTTTGTTTATTTCTCTGCTTGAAGACACAGGGTATCTGGCGCGAGCGGCGTTCCTGATGGACCGGTGGATGAGCCGGGTAGGGCTGCATGGTAAGAGCTTCATTCCGCTTCTTGGCTCGTGGGGTTGCGCTATTCCTGGAGTTTTAGCGACCCGCACTATCGACTCGCCCAAGGCACGGCTCATCACGATTCTCGTCGCGCCGCTGATGAGCTGCTCGGCCCGAATCCCGGTCTACTCGCTGCTCATCGGGGCGTTCGTCCCGCCGACACTTGTCGCAGGCTTTCACATCGGGCGCATGGAGTTTGGGCTGACCCTCCCGACGCTGGTTCTTTTTTCGATGTACGCCCTCGGACTGCTCGCTGTCTTCGGGATGGCCTGGGTCTTCACCCGCACCCTGCCCGGCAGCGAGCCACCGAGCTTCCTGCTGGAGATGCCGCCCTACCGAAAGCCCGATCTGCGGACGGTGCTGATCCGGATGTGGGAGCAGGCGACTCAGTTCGTGGTCCGGGCCGGAACCCTGATTCTTGCGCTCTCGGTGGTGATCTGGGCGCTCTCCGCCTACCCGAAAAACGCCGGTGATCCTGCAAAACAGCTGGAGCAGAGCTACGCCGGAAAGATAGGGAAGTTTATCGAGCCTACCATCGCGCCGCTGGGCTTCGACTGGAAGATTGGCGTCGGTCTGGTTTCGTCGTTTGCGGCCCGCGAGGTCTTTGTCAGCACCATGGCGACGATCTACTCGGTGGGCGACTCCGAGGACACTAAAAGTCTCTCCGTACGGATGAGGGCCGAGCGCCGCCCCGACGGGACGCCGACCTACACGCCGCTGGTGGCGATCTGCCTGATGGTGTTCTATGTCCTCGCGATGCAGTGCCTCTCGACCGTCGCCGTGGTGAAGCGCGAGACGGGCGGCTGGAAGTGGCCACTGTTCCAGATCGCCTACATGACCGCCCTTGCCTGGGGCACGACGTTTCTGGTTCGGGTGGTGGGGGAGCTATGGCTCAGTCGCTGATCGCACTCGCCCTGGTTGCGCTGTCGGCGGGCTACTTGCTGGCCCGCGTGTACCGGCGCTGGCGCTCGCCCGAAGGCGGCGCGTGCGAGGGTTGTGGCGGTTGTAGCAAGCCGACCTCTGCTCCCGAACCGACCCGGCTGATCTCCCTCGAATACCGCCCCCGACGCTGACTCGCCGCCCGATGAACCGCCCACATGGACCGCCCAGATGAACCTGGGCGTCTAAGGGCTTCGCCACGATGTCCTCCGGACGTAAGCGAGTTTCTCCCCCATTACTGGGGGCCGGGGGGCAAACAGGGGCCGGGGGCAACTTTAGAAGGATTTTCCGTGTCAGATGCGAAACAGACACTCGGAGAGGATTTCAGACAGATGCTCAAACCTATTGGAGGGGGAAGCGGCGAAGAGCCGCCCGCCCCGCAGACTCCTGCCACGCCACCGCCCACTGCCGGGCCACGTCCGCTCGCGCCGCCGCCGAGCGCAGGGCCGCCTGCCCACTCCCCACTCCCGACTCCCCATTCCCCCTCCCCACCCATCGGGTATCGCGCGCCGAGCTACGAGCCAGACCCGCCGCCCTCGAAGGTACCGCTCTTCGTCGGGCTGGGAATCGGCGTCGCGGCGCTGTGTGCCATCGGGTTCTGGCTGTTCAAACCCGACGCCCCCCCGACGATACCCACGGCCTGGACGACCTTCGAGGCGGCCAATGGCTCGTTCAACTGCGATGTCCCCGAGGGCTGGAGCGTCAGTGGCACCGGGCAGGCATCGGGCGACTCGAAGATGGCCGAGGACGACGGCCTAATTCTCAACTCCGGCGGGGCGCATGTCGAGGTCTCGATGAGCACGGTCGCCGGGCTGATGACCGGCCAGCTTCTCTTTGGTTCCAGCACGACCCCCGAGGCCATGACCGGCTCGCGGGCCAACGGCGTCTTCACGTTCCAGAAGCGCGGGCTGAAAAAACATTTTTCCAGCTTCACGGACACACCCATCCCCGCGCCCGAGTCGAAGATGGCGTCGATAGATCCGGGCGGCCTGACGGAGCTGGCAGGAGCGACCGGCTCGACAAAAGACCTCGCCGGGCTGAAAGATGCCCTCAAAGACATCGTCAAGGCTGACATTCGCATCGCCGAGTTCTCCGGGAAAAAGACCGGGCTGGGGATGGGGCGGCCTGTCCGGGGCGTTCGGGCTTGCGTCGCGGGTAGGGAGCTGATCGCGTCGGTGTCCTGCTGGTGCCCGCCGAAAGACTATCCTGCCATGAAGCCGGTGTTTCTGCGAATCATCGGAAGCGTCGCCGAGGGCAGTGGCGGATCCGACAAGAAAACTCTGGGATTTCCCGGCATGGGCGGCGTCCCCATCACGGGAGGACGGTAGTCGCGAAGAACTCCCGGACGGCGTCGATGGTGTCGGTTCTCGGGCAGTCGGGGAGGGCGGCGAGGAGTTTCTTGCCGTAGTGCTTGGTCCAGAGCCGCTCGTCTAAGATCGCCACGACGCCCCGGTCGGTCTGGGTGCGCAGGAGCCGTCCGAAACCCTGTTTCAAGCGAAGCGTGGCTTGCGGTAGCGAGTGCATCGCGAATGCATTGCCGCTCTCGGCCTGGATTCGCTCCTCGCGCGCGCGCTGGGGCGGGGAGTCGGGTGTCGCAAACGGCAGCTTGTCGATAATTACCAGTGAGAGCGCCTCGCCGGGCACATCGACGCCTTCCCAGAAGCTCGACGCGCCCAGCAGAACCCCTCGCCCCGATGCCTTGAACGCCTCGATGAGCTGGCCTGCGGGCAGCTCGCCCTGGACGAACAACGGGTAGGGGATGTTGCCCTGCCAGCGCTGGGCCGCCGCCTGGAGCATCCGATGGCTCGTGAACAGCGCGAACGCTCGCCCCTGAGACAGCGCGATGAGATTTTCCATTTCGGCCAGCGACGCCTCGGTGTACTCGGGCGAGCTGCTGGGCGGCCCCAGGTGCCTCGGAACATAGAGCAGGCAGTTTTTCTGGAAGTCGAACGGCGAGCCTTGAATCGCTTCGAGCGGGGCGGGAGCATCCTCGCTGTCCAGGCCCAGCCGGGCCTTGAGGTACGAAAAGCCATCGCGCCCGGCAGCGAGCGTGGCGGAGACCATGGCGACGCGCGGCGTTTTTGCGAGCAGCGTCTCGGCAAGCGGCGCAGCGATCTCGTAGGGCGTCCGGGTGAGGGTCGCGTGGATGTTCCCGGTGCGGGTCTTTCGGGTGGCGTACCAGTGATAGAACTCGTCGGTGCGCACGGGCTGGATCACGGCAAGCTCGGTGGAGAGCCGCGATGCTACCCGCGCCAGCCCGCTCGCCCGGTCCCGCTCGACGGCATCCGTGGCCCGGTCCGCCAGCCGGGTCAGGCCGGTGGCAAGCGAGTCGATAGCGGCGCAGAGCTGGCCTTTCAGCTCCTCGAAGCCTTTTTTCGCCTCGTCACTCGGGGCGATCTCCTCCAAAAAACCTTCGGCGCTTCGGGCTTCGACAAACGGGGTCAGCAATCGTTCGTGGAGCGCATCGATGGCCGCGAGTGTCCCGGACTCGACGCCAGTGAGCCTTCGAGCGCGGGCGAGCAGGAACGGCAGCCGCCCTGAACCCCATTCCAGCCCGAACGCCCGCGTCGCGATATCGTCTAAGTGATGCGCTTCATCGAAAACAACGGCATCGTAGCGGGGAATCAGCGTCGGGCCGCCCGGACTGGCCCGACGAAGCCTTAAATCGGCGAAGAACAGCGCATGGTTTACCAGGAATAAGTTCGATTCGTCGGCATTTTTGCGGGCTTTGTAGTAAAAGCAGCGGTCGTAGTATCGACACTCGCGTCCCCGGCACGTATCGGCGTTTGCGGAGATCTCGCTCCAGCCCGGATACGAGAAATCCAGCTCGGCAACATCGCCCGAGTCGGTCTCGGCAGCCCAGCGCTGAAGGGTAGTAAACTTCGGGTCGCCAATATTCAGTAAATCTCCCGCCGCGACATCCAAGTCTTGCAAGCACAAATAATTCTGGCGACCTTTGAGCGCAATGGGCCGAATATCGAGCTTTGGGAACGTTTTTAAGAGCGCCGGGACATCTCGCTCGACTAACTGGGACTGAAGCGCCAGCGTATGGGTCGAGACAACCGCACTGGCTCCGGTTTTGTCCAGCCAGTGTAGGAGGGGAATTAGATATGCTAAAGTTTTGCCCACTCCGGTGCCAGCCTCGGCGAGCACCGGAGTGTTTGATTTCAGTCCGCGCTCCAGGGTCTCGGCGAGGACAAGCTGCTCTTCCCGGTGGACGAACCCCGGAAACTCTTTTGCAAGCGTCCCCTTCGGCCCGAACAGGCTATCCAGCCGCGACATTGATTTCGTCCGGGGGACGTTCGGCGCGTGCGCCCTCAGCGAGACAATTCATTGCCTCGTCATTCGGCGTTGTCGGGGCCGTAGTTGGGCATTCCCATCACATGGTAGCCCGAGTCCACGTAGAGCACGTCGCCTGTGGTCCCACGCGACCAGTCGGAGACGAAGAACGCGGCGCTGTCGCCCACTTCGTCGATGGTAGTTGCGCGGCGCAGCGGGGCGGCGTTCGCGACGCTCTTCACGATGTCCTTGAAGCCCTTGATGCCGAGTGCGGAGAGCGTCTTGATGGGACCGGCGCTGATGGCATTCACCCGGATTTGTTTGGGGCCAAGATCAAACGCCAGGTAGCGCACCGTCGATTCGAGCGCGGCCTTGGCGATTCCCGCCGTGTTGTAGTTGGGGACCACTTTCATGCCGCCCAGATACGTGAGCGTCACAATCGAGCCGCCATCGACCATCAGCGGCTCGGCAGCCTTTGCCGCCGCGATGAGCGTGTACGTCGAGGAAGAGAGAGAGACATCGAAGTCCGCGCCGCTCACATCGACAGTCCGGCCTTCCAGCCCTTTGGCGAACGCGACCGCATGGATTACGAAGTCCAGCTTGCCCAGCGTCGCCTCGATCTGCGTGTGGAGCGTGGCGACTTGATCGGGCTGAAGCAGGTCGCACGGTGCCACCAGCGGTACGGCGTCCACGCCCAGCTCTGCGGCGAGCTTTCGGACATCGCTCTCTTCGCGCTCCCCGAAGTACGTCATCGCAAACGTCGCGCCCTCACGCGCGAGGCTCTGTGCACAGCCCCAGCCGATAGACCATTTGTTGCGTACCCCGTAGATCAGGCCCTTCTTGCCGTCGAGCAAACCCATAAAAAATCCTCCCGAAGTTTATTGTACCAGGGAACCTTCTGCCTGCCGAGGCGTGTATCTGTACGGTACAATTGCCCGAAGAAAGCCTGAACCTATGAATACTACTCTGCGCCGAACTCTCGTCGCCCTCGCCCTACTGACCACACTTACCGGTGGAGCTGCCGTCGCTCAAGGTCTTCCCAAGGACATCAAAGAGCTGGAGAAGCAGATCGGCCTGACCGATGCCCAGCGCAAGAAGATGGAGGCGGTCGATAAAAAGTACCAGCCAAAGTTCAAAGTGATCGACGGGAAGTACAAGCCTCAGTTCATGGCGCTGCAGAAGCAGATCGAGCCGCTCCAGAAAAAAGCGTTCGAGCTTCAGCAGAAAATGAGCGCCGAGGCCAAGCCGATCCTGGACGCGATGAACAAAGAAAAAGAAGCCTGTATGTCTCCGGACCAGGCCAAAAAAATGAAAGCGATCTTCGCGAAGATCGCCGCTCGCAACCAGGAGCTGATGAAAGCCCAGCAAGCCCAGCGCAAGGGCAAATAAGCTAAAAAAACTCCCCCCGACCGTGAGGTCGGGGGGAGTTTTTTGTTTTAGTTCAGGTTGCCTTTAGGGCGAGCCTGAAGCTGACCGCCACCTTGCTGGGGCTTAGGAGCATCCGCAGCGGGAGCGACAGTCGGCTTCGTATCCTCGCCTTCCATCTTCTGGGAGCATCCCATGCTCAGCAAGACGAGTAGAATCGCACTCAACACTGTCAGAAGCTTCATAGAGTCCTCAGTCCTATCGGTCGGGGCGGAAGAGCCACGCGTGGCAGCCGTTCCACCAGT
>JANLTX010000052.1:0-44229 GCA_031363095.1 Armatimonadota bacterium
GGGAAAAGTGGATTCACCCAAGGAAAAAAGAGAAAACAGAGTCGTCATTTACCAGGAAAATTGACTTTGTAACTTGATACTCCACGGCGCGAAGGGGAAGATTTGTCCGATGGATAATCACCCTGTTTGGCGAAGGTATTGTCTTCTATCTCAGGGCTTTCACCCGGAGCATGGCTGGCAACGTGATCCCACAAATCAATATCTGGGAAGATGGGCTGGAGATCGAATTATTATTATCGGTGATTACGACGAAAGTGGTCTTTATGGAAAACTAAAATCAGAAAAATATAAAAATATCAGCAAAGAAGCTATGGAGTGTTTCGGTATTACAATGCCAGGTGCATTTCCCCGCTGGAATCCGCTTGATATTCCACATTTTTAAATCTCTGCAAACTCATCCGGGAAACCATACAGTTCCCAGGAAGAAAAAACTCTGACAGATCCTTTTTTAGACGACGAATGAATCCCGACCGGACGAATGGAGCGTCCCCCTGTGGATTATCCGTCCACTGCGCCATCATCAATGCCCGATGGCACCGGACAGCTAAATCTGTTGGTTTGAACCGGAAGAAATCTGGTTATACTTCACGTATGAAAACACCGGGGATTCTGGCCGCGCTCGTGGCGGGCGCGTGGGTGCTGGCAAGCGGAGGCGCACGCGCGGACGCCTGGGCGCTGCTGGTCGGCATCAACGAGTATGAGGACCGCAACAACATCTCCAGCCTGGGAACCGCCGACCAGGACGCCAAAGCCCTTCAGAAAGTTCTCACCGAAGCGCTCCAGGTTCCGGAGCGCAACATCGATATTCTCACGTCCGATGGGACGCTCAAACCGACGCGCTCCAATATTTTAGAGGCGCTCTCCCGGCTCAAGAAGAACGTCAAGGAGGGCGACACGGTCTATGTGTTCTTCTCCGGGCACGGCATCCGGATCGGTGTGGAGGATTTTCTCCTGCCCTACGACTTTCGCGGAGCCGATGCCGACACCGGGAAAGACACGGCGCTTCCCGAGGGCCGGTTCTACGAGCTGCTCTCCCAGGTCAAGGCCCGCGCGGTGGTTCTGGCCTGGGACAAGTGCCGCAACGATCCGTTCGGCAAAGCAAAAGGCGTCGGCGGGACGCGCAATACGCTCTCCGAGGACGTGGACAAACAAAAAGGCTGGAACGTGGTCCCGACGAGCGGCAGTGCTCCTCCGCCACCGCCGCCGAAGAACGCGCCGCCGATTTTAGTGAAGTTCTTCGCGTGCTCGCCGGGGCAGTCAGCGTACGAGTGGCGCGCTCAGGGCCGGGGCTATTTTTCGTATTATTTCGAGAAAGGGCTGCGCGGGGCTGCCGCCGACTCCACGGGGCGGGTGACGGTCGGGGCGCTGAAAAAGTACGTCGAGACCGAGGTTCAGGCGCAGGTGATGCGCGATGAAAGCCAGGACCAGACGCCCTACCCGGAGATCATCGGGCCGGGTGCCGACGACTTTGTTTTAAATGGAGCCGCCCCCAGTACGCCCGAGGGGACGGCTCGCAGCGTCAAAGAGCCGGTTCCGCCGTCCGCGCCGCCCGCCGATCTGAAGAAAGAGGTTGCCAAAGGCAACGCCCGAATTATCGTTGAGACCAATATCCCGGAGCTGTCTGTCTCGCTCAACGGCAGCGTCGTGGTCTCGGGGATCGCCGAGACGATTTTCAAAGGCAGGCCGGTAGTAGGCGTGGTCCACGACTTCAAGCTCACCAATCCCATCAAAGTGGAGCTGGAAGCCACCGCGCCGGGCTACGAGCCGTACCGGATCATTCTGCCACTCTATTCAGGCTCCACGATTCTCGCCAGGTTCCCCGACGCGTCGCTTCCGAAGATCGCCTCCCCGACACGTGCGCTGGGCCAGCCTGCGCTCGTCACGAAGCTTCTGGCGGCGCACAAGATCGATGCGCTCGGAGTGCTGGGCAGGCTGCACATGCAGATCACGCCACCGCACTTCCGCAAGGCCCGCGTCCCGGACGACCTGGACCTGCTGACCGGCCTCGAAATACAAGGCCAGAGCATCTTAACGCCGTTCTGGAAGACCCTCGCCACCATGCGCGATGGCAAGGCGACGTACTCCCAGAAAGGCAGCCGCCTGACCGTCACGACTGCCGAGATGACCTGGCAGGTCGAAGTGGACAAAGCGGGGCGGATCGAGCGACTGATCGGCGAGCGAGGCGGCAAGCCCCTGACAATCCGATTCGTCAAGTACAGCGACTTTGAGGGCGTCCCGCTTCCCCAGCAGTTCCAGGCTGATTTCAACGGAAAAACGGGCATCTTCACTGTCAAATCAATCGCCAGAAAGTAAAAAGCCCTGCCAGAGTCGGCAGGGTTTATGGGCCCGGCAGGATTCGAACCTGCGACCGAGGGATTATGAGTCCCCAGCTCTAGACCGCTGAGCCACGAGCCCCTAATTTCAGCTATTTTTCCGCCTCGCGGCATTGAGCAGGAGTTGGTACAATTGTATCACGGGCTTCTGCCCCCAAGGAATTCAAATGTCAGATCTAATGCAGGTAGGCGGCCTCTGGAAGAACACGAGCGCCAATGGCGAGAGCTATCTTCAGGGCAAACTCGGACCCAACGTCCGCATTCTCATCTTCAAAAACAAGTTCAAGACGGCGGAAAACCAGCCCGATTTCCAGATATACTTTGCGCCCGTCGAGCGTAAAGAAGGCGAGGGTGAGGGCGAGGTGCGCCCCGCCGGGGACGACTTTCTGGACGCCGAACCTGCGCCCGCTCCGGCTCGCGCGGCAACAGCGACGCCCGCGCCTGCCCGCGCCGCAGCGCCCGCTTCGCGCCCGGCGACTCCGCCCGCCCGCGCCGCTGCGCCCGCCGGACGCATGGCACGCCAGACACCCGAGCCGCCTGCCGAGGACTTCGGTGACATGGAAGACCCGTTCGCCGATTAACGTCCGGCCTCGCTTGCCACCCTTTTCGCCTCCATGCCTCCGGCGTGGAGGCTTGCTCTTGTTTTCTGGAAAACTGAGGAGTTTAGTTTAAGAATGAGTTCTTCGCCCGTCTTGCTGGTCATCCTGGATGGCTGGGGAATCCGCTGGAAACAGCACGGCAATGCAACGCAGCTTGCAAAGACCCCGAACAACACCGCCTGGGCCGCCGAGTACGAGCGCTCAATCCTGGAAGCGTCCGGGCCAGCCGTCGGGCTGCCGGAAGGACAGATGGGCAACTCCGAGGTCGGACACCTGAACCTGGGTGCGGGCCGAGTCGTCTACCAGGACATCGAGCGGATCAATAAGTCGTTTCGCGACGGCGAGTTTGGCCAGATTCCCGCGTTCACGCAACTCACGGCACAGGTGAAAGCCGCAGGCGGCAAGATCCATGTACTCGGCCTGGCCTCAGACGGCGGCGTGCACAGCCACACGGACCATCTGTACGCGCTGCTGGATTTATTAACCACGACCGGTCTTCCGGTCGCGGTCCATGCCATCACCGATGGGCGCGACACGGCACCGAGTGACGGCATCGAGCACCTGAAAACGCTCGCCGAGTATGTCTCCCAAAAGCCCGGTTTCGCGCTGGCGACCGTGGTCGGGCGCTACTTTGCGATGGACCGCGACAACCGCTGGGAGCGCACGCAGCTCGCCTACGACGCTATCGTTCGGCGCGTCGGCGAGCCATGCACCGACCTCGTTGGGGCGATTCAGAAAAAATACGATGCGGGGGAGACCGATGAGTTTCTAAAGCCGCTGATTCTGGACGAGACCATCAAATTTGCGCCGGGCGACGGCGTGATTTTCTTTAACTTCCGCTCCGACCGGATGCGCCAGATCGGGCAGGCGCTGACCGACCCGCAGTTCACGGGCTTTGAGACCGAGGATCTCTCGGGTGTTTCGTTTGTTTCGTTCACCGAGTATGATTCGTCGCTGCCTATTAAAATAATTTTTCCGATGGAGAATCTCACCAATCCACTGGCTCAAGTCCTCAGCGACCACGGAAAGAAACAGCTTCACGCAGCGGAGACCGAAAAATACCCGCATGTGACCTATTTCTTCAACGGACGCTATGAAAAAGAGTTTCCGGGCGAGACCCGGTTCTTGATGCCGTCGCCCAAGGTCGCGACGTATGATTTAAAGCCCGAGATGAGCGCAAAAGAGCTTTGCGATGGCGTTATCGCTCAAATCGAAACTGAAGACGACGATTTTATTTTAGTGAACTTCGCCAACCCGGATATGGTAGGGCATACCGGAGTTCTGAGCGCCGTAATTAAAGCCATAGAAGTCACCGACGAGTGCGTGGGGCGATTGGTAGAGGCGATTCTCGCCAGAAACGGCGTCGCGCTGGTAACCGCCGACCACGGGAACGCCGAGGTCATGATCGACGAGCTTACCGGCGGCCCGCACACGTATCACACGACCAACCCGGTCGCGCTAACCGTAATTTCTAAAGATTACTACGCGCTACGGCCTCAGGGAATTCTTGCCGATGTCGCCCCGACGGTTTTAGATATTCTGGGAATCCCGAAGCCCGCCGAGATGACCGGAAGATCGCTAATTTTAGGAAAAAAAGAAAATTAGATGCCCCAAGGCCCTGAACGAGATTTTACAAGCTTTGAAGAGGCCCGAAAGAAGAGCGCGACAGGCTTTTTCACGGATAAATTCGCCGTCGCGCGGGCACCGGGGCGGCTCGATGTCATGGGCGGGATCGCGGACTACTCGGGATCTCTCGTGGCTGAGACGCCCATTGCGCAGGCCGCCGTCGCGGGCGCACAGGTCGGCGGCACCGACGGCGGGAGCGTGGTGGTTCGCTCGCTCAACGCCGAGAGTGAGAGCCTCGACGAAGAAGTCGCGCTTCCGGGAGAGCTTTTTATCAACCCGGTCTCGCTCCTGCGCTGGGCCAAAGACGCGCCGAAAAGCCAGTTCTGGGCGGCCTACGTCGCGGGCTGCGTCGGGATTTTAAGAGCCGAGAGCCTCTGGCCACGCGGGGTCGGTGCGAAGATTCTCGTGCGCTCAGATGTCCCACTGGGCGCGGGGGTCAGCTCGTCGGCGGCTATCGAAGTCGCCACCATGCGCGCTCTCTGCGCCATCCAGCAGATCAACCTCGACGGCCTGACGCTCGCGCGGCTCTGTCAGCGGGTCGAGAACGAGATCGTGGACGCTCCGTGCGGGATCATGGACCAGGTCACCAGCGCCCTCGGCGAGGCCGGAGAGCTTCTTTTATTGCTCTGTCAGCCTGCAACCGTTCAAGGGACGCTTAAAATCCCGGATAACTGGCGCGTCTTCGGGATCGACTCGGGTGTCAAGCACTCGGTGGCGGGCCATGGCTACACAAACGTCCGAATCGCGGCTTTTATGGGGGCCAAAATTCTCGCGGACACCTCGGGCGAGGGCTTCGGTGGCTATCTGTGCAACATCACTCCGGAAAAGTACCGAGAAATCTGCCCGAATAGTCTCCCCGAGACGCTCTCAGGGTCTGAATTTATCCAAAAGCACGGCGGGATATTAGATTCCGTCACCCGCGTCGAGCCGAAAGACAGTTATGCGGTTCGTGCCAGCGCCGAGCACGCGATTTTTGAGATGCAGCGCGTCAAAGAGTTTATCGAGCTGCTCCAAGATGGCTCGGAGGCGGCCATGAACGTCGCGGGCAGCCGGATGCTCACCAGCCACGCCAGCTACTCCCGCTGCGGCCTCGGCTCGGCAGAAACCGATCTTTTAGCTGATCTCGCCCTGAGCTGCGAGGGCGTCGCGGGAGCCAAGATCACCGGCGGCGGCTCCGGCGGCACCGTCTGCGTTCTGTGCAAAGCCGAGCACGAAGAGACCGTGATTCAGACCCTCGTCGAGCAATACTCCCAGCAAACGGGAATCATCCCGAGAGTCATCCGAGGAACCTCGCCCGGCGCGTTTGCGACAAAGCCACGACAAACGGTTTCTTAGCGAGGAAGGCGTCGCAGAAGAGCCTCGATTTGCAGGCGAATCTGATCCAGCTCAACCTCGATCTGAGCAATTCGCCTCTGCATCTGTTGGCTCTCGCGCTCGCGGTGGCGATGAGCAACAAGAGCAACCCGATTGAGCTTCAGGCGACGGAGATGGAAGATGCCCGTCTCCGTGAGTCCGCGTAACGCGCCGTCGTCAAGTAGCTCGAAGTGAGCTTCCAGAGAATCGTTTATGGGATGAAGAATCCGTTGTACAGAGTTTGGTGCCCAGTATGCCCCTTTGAAAGCATTGCATGCATGGCAACAATAAACACTATTTGCCAGCAAATCAGAACCTTCGGCACTGCGCGGTTGAAAATGATCTATCGTCAGCTCCGAGCCAGCATCAATTTCGGAGATACCACAATATCCGCATCGAAATTCATAAATTTGACGAAGAGTAAGAAAATCAGCAGCAGAAAGCGCCATCAGCGCGACACAGAAGCAAGGATTTTGTTTTCTTCTTGCTGAAGCATTTCAATTTCTTGGATTAATTTTTCTAACTGCTGAAGAGATCTGCGTTTTTGTATTAGAATTGCTTCCAAATTCTCTAAATATTTTTCTTGTTTTGTTTTTTCATCTTCGCGTAAAGAATCCTGAGAAGATATTCGAGCCATTTCTTCGGATTCAATCTGAGTATAGAATGCCAGAAGTGCACCCCGCTCCGCCTGTGACAGTAACTCGCCTGCTTCCTCACGCGCTCGTAGAGCCTCGATATCTATTTTTTGCTCCATGATTTCATAGTATACAGCAGGAGATTCGTCTCCGTGTCCCGAACCAGAATCCATGTTCAACGGACTTGGAATGCACCTCGGGAATCTGTCCCTTCTGTCAAACGCAAAGACGCGCTCAATCTCGCCGGAAAACTTCACGGGCGAGAAGGGCCGGGGAGGAATGTCAGTGGACGGCCCGGCGAAGGGCTGCGCACGAGATTTGGGGGTGGGCTGGAAGGTCAGCCCGTTCGTGCGAGTCGCCGCCGGGCAGACGTTCACGCTGGCCGAGATCGACGGGCCGGGAGCCATTCAACAAATCTGGATGACGCCCACGGGCACCTGGCGCTTCTCGATTCTCCGGGTTTTCTGGGACGACGAAGAAACGCCGTCGATAGAGTGCCCGGTGGGCGACTTCTTCGGGATGGGCTGGGGGAAGTACGCCCCGCTGGTCTCGCTTCCCGTCTGCGTGAATCCGGGAAGTGCGTTCAACTGCTACTGGGAGATGCCCTTTCGCCAGAAATGCCGAATCACCCTCGAAAATATCGCCGAAGACGAGATGGTTCTGTACTATCAAATTAATTACACGCTTACCGAAGTCCCCGAGGACGCCGCGTATCTCCATGCACAGTTTCGGCGCACCAACCCGCTTCCGTACAAAGAAAACTACGTGATCTTGGAGGGAGTTCAGGGCCACGGGCATTATACTGGCACTTACATGGCCTGGGGCGTCAACAACACCGGCTGGTGGGGCGAGGGCGAGATCAAGTTTTTCTTAGACGGCGACACCGACTTCCCGACCATTTGCGGCACGGGCACGGAAGACTATTTCTGCGGCAGCTACAACTTCGACGTCGGCGGTCAGTACACCGAGTTCTGCACCCCGTTCGCCGGGCTGCATCAGGTCGTTCGCGGCGATGCGGCCTACCAGAGCCAGCGCCGCTTCGGGCTGTACCGCTGGCACGTCATGGACCCGATTCGCTTTGAAACCGACCTGAAAGTCACCATGCAAGCCCTCGGCTGGCGCTCCAAAGGCCGCTATCTCCCGCTCCAGGACGACATCGCCAGCGTCGCGTTCTGGTACCAGAGCGAGCCGCACGCCCCGTTCCCCAATCTCCCCAGTAAAGACGAACTCGAAGTGATTTAGGCAAGGTCTTGCGCCGATTCCCGAACTGGTGTAGACTTCCCCTTGAGCAAACTTTTGTTTTAGGAGCTTCCATGCAGACTGACTTCAAACCAGACGGGTACTCGACGATTTCTCCCTACCTCATCGTACCGGGCGCTCAGCAGGTAATCAATTTTCTGATTCGAGTCTTTGATGGTGTCCCTTTGCGACGATTTACCGATGATTCGGGGCGAATTGCCCATGGTGAGGTGAAAATCGCAGACTCTGTCCTCATGCTGGCCGAGGCGATTGAGGGCTGGCCCGCAAGCTCTGCCCACGTTCATGTCTATGTACCCAACGTGGACGAGGTGTACCACAAGGCTCTCGACGCGGGCGGGGTCTCCGTCCAGGCCCCCGAGAAAAAAGACGACCCGGATCGGCGTTGCGGCGTCACCGACTCCTCGGGAACGACCGGGTGGATCGCGACTCAGGTCGAGTAGAGGCAGCTAACGCGGGCGGGCGGACCAGCGGGCGATCTCGTCGGGCGGGATCGTGCCGGAGAGAACGAGCTGGCCGCCCACAGACTCGGCTTTTTCGATTCGGATCGGGACGGTGAGGGCGCTCAGATCGACCACGGGATTCAGGCGCTCGGCCACGAAGTCTAAAACGGCCTCGGGGATCGGGACGATGGTGAGCCTGCCACGGTCAGGCGAGAAGTCCAGAGATTTTCCGCCGCCGCGCACGGCAAGCGTCCCGTCCACGGTGAGGGGAAGGGTCGGGTGGCCGAAGACCTCGGGGCGGAGCGTGACCTGCACCGACTTTCCGCGCAGGGCGAGTCGCAAATCTAAAAGCCTCGGGCGACGCTTTCGGGCCATGAAGTCGAGCCGGTTCTCGTCGATGCGGGCGGTGAACGTGGCTTTCCCGACCCCTTTAAGTGAGCGGGTTTTCAGGTCGGCCATGACTTCGTCGGCATCGATAGTCAGCTCGCGGACTAAAAGCTCGTCGGTGAGCTGGACATCGGTCCCGACGATATGCACCTCGCGCAGTCGTCCGCGCATCACGGCCCCGAGGCTCTTGCCCTTCACCTCGGTTTTGTACGACCTGGCCGGACCAAGGTACTCGGGCAAGAGCTTCTGGATCGCTTTCTCGGCCTGCTTCTCGCCGGGCCGCGCACAGCCAATCAGAACGAGAATCAGCAAGATCTCCCCGCTCGGGCGGGGCCGGGGGCATCTCATACGTCTTGTGAGGGCGCGGGCAGCTTCAAGAGCTTCGGAAGGATAAACGTCAGCGCCAGGGCCAGCACGGTCAGGGTCGCGGAGAACTCGTAGGGAATGGTCGGACCGAACGCATGGAAGAGCCAGCCTGCCGTCAGCGGTCCGGCGGTGCGGGCGAGCGCATCAAGCGACTGAGAAACCGAGAGCGTGAGTCCCTGTCCGAGGTCTGCCTTGCGCGAGATCAGCGACGAGAGCGACGTGCCCGCCAGCGCCCGCCCGCCCGAGATCGGGATCGTGGTCAGAAAGACCATCCAGCCGTACTCCCGAGGAATTAGCAGCGCAATATACCCGATGGTGAGCACCACAAAGCCCACCTGCGCGACCGGGCCTTCGCCAAATTTCTTCACCAGCTTGCCCATGAGTCCGCCCTGGATAATAATCCCGACGACTCCCACCACCGCCATGATCGTCCCCATGCGCTGCGGGAGATTCAGGGGCTGCGCGATGCCGCGTGCCAGCAAGAAAAAACCGAAGACCTGCTCGATGGCCGCAAATCCGAACGTCATGAGAAACGAAAGCACGAAAAGCCCGCTGGCCGGGCCGGTAATTATTTTAGAGAGCAAGATCGGCAGCGGGGTCCGCTCCTGGGACGACAGCCGGGTGCGCTCGTCTTTGCTCAGAGACTCGGGCAGGAAAAACCACGACGCTCCGAAGTTAGCAAGGGCGAGGCCCGCCGCGACATAGGCAGGGAGCGAGAGGCTCACCGAGCCGAGCCAGCCGCCCAGCGCCGGGCCGAACATGAAGCCCAGCCCGAAGCACGCTCCGAGCAAACCCATGCCCTTGGCGCGATTCTGGGGCGTCGTGACATCGGCGGCGTAGGCGAAAGCCACCCCAATCGAGGCCGACGACAGAAACCCGGCGGCGAGGCGCGCGGCAAAGAGCATCCACAGGTGCCCGTTGGAAAGCCCGAAGAAGACATACGAGACGGCAATTCCAATGAGCGACAACAAAATAACCGGACGACGACCCGCCCGGTCGGAGTAGCGCCCCCAGGCGGGCGCGCACAGAAACTGCGAGAGCGAGTAGCTCGCCGCCAGCCAGCCACCGACCAGGGCCGCACGGGAGTGGTTTTCGCCGACGGCAGTCTCGATGTAGCGCGGAAGGTTCGGCAGAATAATCCCGAATCCGAGCAGGTCGATAAAGAGCGTGATGGCAAGTAGAAGAAGCGGACGAAAAACAGCGCGGAAGCCATCGTCGGGGGCATCGGAGGAGCGTGGCATACCCTTTGCACTCTACCATGCACCTGATAAAATGAGAGGGTCTTTATCTTTCGGGGCGGCCCTCGGTCGCCCTGTACACACGTTTCAGGAGGTTTGGTATCAACAAATACGATCCACGCGGTTTCCGCGAACGGGACATGGGCCTGCGCACCAACGAGCGCATCCGTGTCCCCCAGGTGCGCGTCGTCGATGACCAGGGCGAGCAGCTCGGCATCATGTCACCCCGCGAGGCGCTGCAGATCGCCCGCGAGCGCGGCTTCGACTTGATCGAAGTCGCTCCCAACGCACAGCCGCCCGTCTGCCGCATCATGGACTACGGTAAGTATAAGTACGAGCAGTCCAAGCAGAAGAGCGAACAAAAGAAGAAGTCCCATCAGTCCGAGCTGAAGGCGATGACGCTCCGGCCCGGCACCGATGACCACGATCTCGACATCAAGATCAAGAACATCATCAAGTTTCTGGGCGATGGCGACAAGGTGAAAGTGACGGTCCGCTTCCGCTCCCGCGAGCTGTCGCACCCCGAGTTCGCCCACCAGAACCTGCAAAAAATCGTCGGGGGGGTCACCAGTGCAGGCGTCGGGATCGTCGAGCGACCAGCTATCTTAGAAGGCCGCCAGATGATCATGATCCTTGCGCCCGGAAAAGACGCAGGCAAGAAAGCGCCCGCGCCCGCTCCGAAGCCCAAGACTGCGCCCGCTGCTCCGGCACCTGCCGCCGAAGCGCCCGCTCCGGCACCCGAGCCGAAACCGGAACCGAAAGTCGAGTAAGCCTTGGTATACTGAGGGCATGAAGACGCTTGTTTTTCTTGCCCTCGGTGTGCTCGCCAGTGTCGGCGGGGCGTGGGGTTTCGACGGCTATACCGACACGGCTCTGCTCCCCGGTGACAAGTGGCACGTCCACGATCCCGCCCGCCCCAAGCCCCCGAAGGTCGATCCCGGCCCCAGCCCCAAAAAGCCCGTTCCGGCTCCTCCCGGTGCCGTGGTTCTCTTCGATGGCAAGAGCCTGACGAGCTGGAAAAACCCCGGCTGGAAATTAGAAGGCGGCGCGATGATCGCCGCCAAAGGCGAGCAGAAAAGCCTCGCCGAGTTCGGCGACTGCCACGTCCATGTGGAGTGGAGCGAGCCGGTTGAGATCAAAGGCCAGGGGCAGGGCCGGGGCAACTCGGGCGTCTTTCTCATGGGCATCTTCGAGGTCCAGGTTTTAGACAGCTTCGGCACCGAGACCTACGCCGACGGCCAGGCAGCAAGCCTGTACGGCCAGAGTCCGCCCCGTGTGAACGCTACCCGCAAGCCCGGCGATTGGAACGTCTACGACATTTACTTTCGCGCTCCCCGCTCTGCCGATGGAAAAGTCACCGAGCCAGCAAAAATAACCGTGATTCACAACGGGTTTATCGTCCAGAACAACGTCACGCTGCTCGGCCCGACCCAGCATAAAAACCTCGCGAGCTACAACGGTGGCCTCCCCGCGAAAGGCCCGATAGCCCTTCAAGATCACGGCAACCCCGTGCGCTTCAGAAACATCTGGGTCGTCCCACTCGACCTTTCGGAGTAGCGCAACTAAATTCCCTGAAACGTGTCTTTAAAACCATGAAACAACTGACCTCGGTAACTTATCTGGGAGTTCTGGGCGTGCTTGGTGCCGGGTGCTTCTCGCGGCCCGCACCCGTGACCATGGCCCCGCCCGTCGCGCCGCCTCAGATGGCCTCGGCTCAGAGCGGGCAGACCTGGGACTGGAAAGATGTCCCCAAGAGCGAAAAAATTCCAATTACTCGGGGTGTCTTCGATCAGGGCGGCTACCAGCTCTATGCCAAGTCGGGCGAGACCATCGTCGTGCCGTTCGAGAACCAGAACATGTACGTGATGAAGTTCGGCCAGACCAGCGGGGAGAGCTACTTCCAGGTGGAAGACAACGCCCCGACGCTCTACCTGCGCGAAGGGGAAGCCCTGGAAAACGCCGCCGCGCAGGGGGCGAAGTGGTACCCGTTCTCGCAGACGCACCGCTACGAGCGCCCGGCCTATGTCGGGATCGCGCCGAGCTGGGGTGAGTTCGTCGCGATGGGCTGGTATTCGGGCATGATCTACCACGGCGGCTACTGGGGCTATCGGCCCTGGTATCCGGGCTACTACGGCTACTCCCCGATGATGGGCCTGAACATCAATATCGGCGGACGCGGCTACGACTGGGGCGGGTATCGCAGCTACTACCGCACCAACACGGTGAACCGCTACAACATGCGGAGCACCTACAACTACAACTCGGTCGGGCGGCGCACCCCCACGACGTTCGGGCGCAGCACCGGGTCGTCGGGCAGCTTTGGCAGACGTACCGGGTCGTCGGGGGGGAGTTTTGGGCGAAGCTCGGGCGGAAGCTTCGGCTCGCGGCCCAGCGGCTACACCCGTCCCAGCGGCAGCTTCGGGCGAAGCTCCGGCGGCTCGTTCGGACGGAGCAGCGGTTCGTCCGGGAGCTTTGGGCGCAGCTCGTCGGGCGGCTCGTTTGGACGTAGCTCAGGCGGGTTCGGAAGGCGGCGCTAAGCCATGCGCGAGACGCTTTTTCGGACCGAGGGCGACTGGGACTCGACCACGCTTCATCTCAACGGGATGGAGATCGCCGCCGAGCGGCTCGTGGTCGAGCTTCGGGCCGGGCGCGACGACTTCGACGACGAGCCGACCAGCGGAGGCGTCCGACAGGGCGCGGACCTGACCGCCTACGTGACTCCCAGCGAGACGCCCGAAGAGCCGCAGGACCTGCTTCCCGGACGGATCACCTGCGAGTTCCCCGGCTACACCGTGATTCTCGAAAACACCCACCCGGAGGTCTTCGCCGATCAGACCCGCGTCTGGCTCAATGGCCGCGAGATCACCCGCACCGTCGTCGATGTTCTCATAGACATCAATGCCCCCGAAAGCGACGTTCGGGCCTATGTCAGCGAGTACAAAGACCGCTTTCTGCTCCGCGACGAGCTGATCACTCACACCATTTTATAAATTATGAGCACCGAAAACCGCCCTGCCGCCACCGAGATCGCCCGAATCAAAAGCCCACTCACCCAGGTAGTTATCACCGGAGACAGCATCGACGACCTGAACGTGTTTCTCAACGGCAAATTGATCCTGCCCGGCCAGGTCGAGTCGCTCTCGCTCAGCATCGATGCTCCGAAAAGCCAGATCACCGCGCAGCTCTCGTGGAAAGAAAACGGCTTGCCTAAAAGCACCTCGCTCTTCCCTGGCACCGTGGACATCGTCGCGCAGGGCAAGCGAATCACCGTGACCAGCACCGACGGCGGCCTCGACGGTCTCTGGGTGAGCCTGGGCCTCGCCGAGGACGGCACGAGCACCGAGCTGACGGGCGTCGAGAGCCTGCGGGTTCTGCTAAGCCCCGGCCTGACCGACACCAAACTCCTCTGGCACGACGGCAAAGAAGAAACAATTTTTTAGCAGCAGGCAGCGGCGCAAGTCCCTGAAGGAACTTGCTGTACGAAAAAAAGCACCCTGAAGGGCGCTGCACGTATATGGTGAGCTTGCAGGGAGCTTCAGCTTCCTTGGACCCATGCAGCAGGTTCGTTTACGGACCTGCTACGAGCAGCGCGGGCAGCGTCGCGCCAGCCGGGTAGTCGCCGTGGGATTCGTGAGCGATAAGCAGGGCGTCCGCGCCGACCAGCGAGTGCGTTCGGTGCGAGGTCTGCGTACCCGTTGGGGTGGCGTGGGCGACGCCCTCGCGCCACGTAATCGACGCTCGGACAAACTCGCGACGCCCTCTCGCATGGGGCAAGCTCTCCGTAAGCTGGGCAAGAGTCTCGGGCCTCAGGAGACTTCGATGCCCGGCAAGCTTTCTTAGAACGGGCCGCACAAAAAGCTCAAACGTCACGAGCGACGATGCCGGATTTCCCGGAAGCCCGAAAAACAGCGCTCCCCCGTGCCGCACGGGGGTTGGGGGGAATCTCCCGAACGCCAGCGGCTTGCCGGGCTTGATCGCGATCTTCCAGAAATCGAGTGCGCCCCGGCTCTCCAGAACCGCTCGGACGTGGTCGTGGTCGCCCATTGAGACCCCGCCCGAGCTGACAACAACGTCGCAACCCAGAAGAGAGTCGAACGCGGCTTCCACGGCCTCGCGGGTGTCGCGGGCGTGCGCTCGAACCGTCACGATGCCGCCCGAAAGAACAATCGCGGCCTCCAGCGCCGGGCCGTTCGAGTCGCGGATCTGGCCGGGCAGGAGCGCTGGCCCGCCGAGCGGCACCAGCTCGTCGCCCGTGGTCAGAAGCCCGACGCACGGACGGCGGGCACAGGCAACCTCGGAGATGTCCAGCGCCGCGAGCAACGCCAGCTCGCCCGGCCCGAGCGTCGTCCCGGCGGGCACCGCCAGCGCTCCACGGGAGATGTCGGAGCCGCGCCTTCGGATAAAGCTCGCCGAGCCGCCGTGCCGAAGCGTCACCCAGCCCGGCTCGTCTTCTTCGGTGTCCTCCACCATCACGATGGCGTCAGCTCCTTCGGGAATCGGAGCGCCGGTGTATATCCGCCAGGACTCGCCCGCCCGTAGCGCCCGCGTTGGCACGCTCCCGGCGGCGACCTCGCCCGTGATCGGTAGCGTCAGCGCAACCGCACTCGACGCCACCGTCGTTGTCATCAGGCGAACGGCAAAACCATCGACCATCGAGTTATCGAAGCCAGGCAAGTCGCTCGGAGCCAGCACATCGACGCTCAGCGCCCGACCAACCGCAGCGCCCAGCGGGACTTGCTCCGTTTCGAGCGCCTCGGAAGCCGATTCCAGAACGCGAGTTAGGGCTTCGTCATAAGAAAGCATGAAAAATTGTATCCCTCATTGTATTCCCCCATTACTGGGGGCCAGGGGGCATTATTGGGGCTGGGGGAAGTCGCTCTTGCCGCCACGCTTTTCGAGCAGCTTGATCTCCTCGAGGACCAGGGCTTTGTCGGCGGACTTGCACATGTCGTAGACCGTGAGTGCGGCGACGCTGACAGCGGTGAGGGCTTCCATCTCGACGCCAGTGCGGCCCACGCACGAGGCGCTTGCCTGAATCTCGACGCCCAGGTCGCTCAGAGTCAGCTCGATTTGAACGTCGGTGAGCGGGAGCGGGTGGCACATCGGAATTAATTGACCGCACTGCTTGGCGGCCAGAATTCCGGCGACTTTGGCGACGGTGAAGACATCGCCCTTGGGCAAGGCTCTCTCTCGGACGAGCGCACGCGTGGCCTCGCTCATCCGGACGCGACCGGACGCCCGCGCGAGTCGATGAGTCTCGGGTTTCTGCGAGACATCGACCATCCGCGCCGCGCCGGACGCGTCAACGTGACTGAGGTCGGACATCGGGAAGGGTGCTCAAGCGGCGGCGCGAGCCGGGCGGGAACGGGGGCGGGGCGGGTTGCGCCACAGATTCCGGGTTCATTCGGGCCATGTACCAGGTGACGAACGCCGGGCCGAACAACATGCAGACAATCGCGCCCGCTGCCATGAACGGGACGAACGGGACGCTGAGCCGGAGGTTGTCGCGGCGGTGACGGGCGGCCAGCGCGATCCCGACCCCCGCGCCGATGGCAGTGGCAACCAGCAGCGAGAGCAGGGACTGCACCGGCCCTAAAAGCGCACCGATAGCCAGCGCCAGCTTGACATCGCCAAAGCCCATCGCGCCGTGCGCCCCGCTCTCCGCTTCGGCGGCGAACGAGTCGGCCTCCGCCTGAGATGCCTCGACTTCCTGGCTGGCCGAGCCGGGCAATCCCAGGTCGTCGGAGCGCCAGAACCGAAGAAGCGTGGCAGCGGGCGCATCCCCCGGACGACGAGCGATCACAAAGAACAGCGCGAGCGGAACCAGGCACAAGAGCGGGGCAAACCAGCCGATCACCGGCACCGCCAGCCCGAGACAGACCAGCCCCAAAAACGCCGGAGAGAGCGCGAGTCGGGGCGCGTCCCCTTCCGGCTCGGTATCTTCGGCGGGAGCCTCGCCCGGCCCGACCAGCGCCATACCCTGCTGCGACGCCGCCGCGATGGTCTCGTCGTCCTCGCGCAGGTAACGGAAATAGCGCCCCAGCGCCCCGAAGAACGACTCATTTTCCTCACGGGCGTAGTAGGCAAAACCCAGCCACGAGATCATGAAGAGCGCCCCGCCGTACGCCAATGCGCCCGCAACCGACCGGGGAAGCCAGCCAAAATAAAGAGAGGGTCCGCTGAGCGCGGCCCACTCCCCGCCGGTCCAGGCCAGCGCCAGAACCACGATGTCGCGCACGACGCCGATAGCAAGCCCGGTCCAGTTCAGCTCATCGGGGGCGATGAAGTGATCTAAATCAATAAAAACCAGCGCCAGCAAGACCGCCGCAAAAAGAGCCTGCGCCAGAAACTCGACCCAGGAAATCCCGCTACTCTGCGCCACCCGGTGATACAGCGAGACCCACAGACAGGCACACGTCAGCTCGACCATGACATAACGCCAGGAGATCGGCTCGCGGCACAGACGGCAGCGCGCCCGCAAAAATAAAAAACTCAGAATCGGGATGTTGTCGAAGAACCCGAGCGCATAGTTGCAGCTCGGGCACTTGGATGGCGGATTGACCAGGCTCTTGCCCAGCGGCATCCGGTAGATGACGACGTTTAAAAACGAGCCGACGATGGCTCCGTAACAAAAAACGATCACGTACCAGAAGACATGTAAAAACGCCGACCAGTCCAGAGTAGAAGTTTCATCCATCACGGTAATCTTATCGGCATTTGAAACAAAAAACCCTCCCCCAAAGTGCTTGGGGGAGGGCTGCGGGTGGGGCTACTTCTCGCCACTCTTAGCTTCGTCCTCACCGTTGCCGGAGAGTCCCTGGATCATAGCGACCATCGGAAGGAACATCGCCACGACGATGAACCCGACGGTGAAGCCCAGAAACACGATCAGCGCAGGCTCAATAGCCGCCGTGAGCTGCGCGACAGCAGCGTCCACTTCCGAGTCGTAGAAGTCAGCGACCTTGGAGAGCATGGTATCCAGCGAACCAGACTCCTGGCCGATAGCGATCATCTGAACGATCATCGGGGGGAAGAGCTTGGACTTGCGTAGCGGCTCGGAGATGACATCGCCTTCTCGGACGCGAGCACGGGCATCCAGGATCGCATCGGACATGATCTCATTGGCGACAGCACCCGCGACGGTCTCCAGCGCCTGAAGAATCGGAACGCCCGACGCAAGAAGCGTCGCCAATGTCCGCGAGAAACGGGCGAGGCATACGCGGTGGTTCAGCCTGCCGAACACCGGAACCTTGAGCTTGAACCTATCCCAGGCACGCCGTCCGAACTTGGTGCGCACGAACATCTTGAACGCCACAAAGAAGATCGCGACGCAGATCGCCACGATATAGAACTTGTGAACCAGAAAGTCCGAGCACGTCGCCAGGAACATCGTCGGGGCGGGAAAGTCGCTCTTCTTCAGCCCGAACTCCGTGAACATGTCGATGAACTTCGGCACGATGTAGATCGTCAGGAACAGCACGATCCCGATAGCGATGAACGACACGATGGAGGGGTACGTCAGGGCCGTCTTGATCTTGCGGCGTAGCTCGACGTCTTTTTCCAGAAAGATAGAAAGCCTCTGGAGAGCTTCTTCCAGCACACCACCGACCTCGCCAGCACGGACGAGACCGATGAACATGTTGTCGAACTCACCGGGATACTTGCCCATGGCTTTCGAGAGCATGTTTCCCGCCTCCACCTCGGAGCGCAGGTCGGCGATGATCCGGCGCAGCTTGGGGCTTTGCGACTGCTCGGCAAGAACGTCGAGGCAGCGCACGAGCGAGACGCCCGCATCGATCATGGTGGAGAACTGACGACAGAAGATCGACTTGTCGGTCAGCTTGACGCGAGAGATCTTTTCAAAAAATCCCATCTGGTTCGAGGGACGCGCGGCGCGGGCGGCTTTGGCCTTGGCGGGCGCGACCTTCTGGACGTTGTAGCCCTGATCCTTGAGACGCTGGCGTAGCTCGCCGGGCGTGGCTGCCTCGGCGGTGTTCGAGAGCGTCTTGCCATCTGAGGTCTTGGCGGTGTATGCGAATGTTGGCATTCTTTTTTTCTCCTGCCAGAGGCGTGGGTGCTCTCTTCAACGAACGAGCGACCCGAATAGTTACGGCAATTATAGGCGCAGACACAAAAAACGTCAACGCCCCTTTTTGGAGAGACGTTGACGCCCCCTGAGATGTTCCTCTTTTCAGCGGCGACGGCGCAGAATTCCCAGTGCTCCCAGCCCGCCCAACCCCAGAAGCGCCAGACTTCCCGGCTCCGGAATCGCGACGGTGGTCACCAGATAGTTGTCTAAGAACCCCCGGTCGTCCGCGCCCGCCACCGACGAAACCTGGAAGTCGGCGTCCGCCATGTCGGTGGCCGCCAGAGTCACAAACGGCATGTCGAAGCCTCCCGTGACGCTGACACCGTTGACGAGCAGGTTCACCCGCTTGGCGTTGTAGTCGAAGAACGCATCGAAGCTCACAAACGTATCGGCAGGGACCGCACCGCCCACCAGAACGTTCGTGATCGCCCCCGCCGGGTCGAACAGCTGGGTAGTCGTGTTGAACCGACTGGTGACAAACGGCTGGATAACCCCGGCGTTGTTGACCAGCCCGAAGCGAAACGTCCGCGCAAAAGTCGGGTTTGCATTGTAGACATCGATGGAGTACCCGAAGCTGCTTGTTGTCCCAAGGTTACGGGCGATGTCGGCCTGAATCCGAACTGCTTCGGTGGAGGCTGGCGTGTAGCTAAGATCGGGAAACGCCCAGTTCGTCGCCCCGCCGTCGGCGCGGAGTGCCTTCGTGCCTGTGGCGGGCAGCAAACTCGAAACCGTGAACTGCGTGGCGCTTGCTGTGTCCAGAAGCCAGCCACTCTGTCCGGTGACATCGCCCAGGGTGTAGCCCTCGAAGCCCCCCGCATCAAATAGAGTCGCGGCTTTCACATTGCCGACTGTAGCCAGGAGACCAAGAGAAGCCAGAGCCAGCGCCCAACAAAACTTTCGTGTCATTTCTCTCTCTACCTTTCACCCGAAAAAATCGGCGGCTTCATCGACGCACAGCGTACTTCCAATAGTAACCGAATATTTACCAGGTCGCCAGAATAAAATAAACTCGAAGGAATTTCTCAAATTCGGGTCATAATGGAAAGAGACATGAAACGAACGCACGGTCTTCTTTCCCTGCTCGGGGCGCTCGCACTGGCGGGCTGCGGGACGAGCAACACCCAGGCCACCGGCGATCCGCTGGGAGCGGGAGCGCGAGAAGCGGCGCTGGCACGCACCGAAGAAGCCGCGCCGGTGAAAGCCTCCGACCCGCTCTGGGAGACGCGCCGGGTGCCGGTTTTTCTCACGGCGACAGGCAAGGCCCAGAGCATCGAGAGACTCTACGCCACGATTCACAAAGTCGAGCTACTCACCGGCCAGGGCAACGAAGCCGTCGCGACCTTCACCGACGACGCCGGGACGAGCGTCGAGCTTTGTGGCCTGAGCGAGAAACTCTTCCCCCTGGGAGCGCCGCCGCTCTCGCTCAGCAAGCCCGTATCGCGGGTTCGGGTGACGCTCGGCCCGGCCCTGATGCGCTTCGCGGCAGGAAGCGCGACCGGCGAGCAAGTTCTTCTTGCGGAAGCCCTTCCGAAAGACAGCGCAGGGCGACCCACCCTTACCCTGACGCTGGAGAAAACCTTCGACCCGGCCACCAACCCGCTGACGCTCGCCGTGGACCTCACGAAGCTTGCGGCCACGGAGAACGGGGCGACGCTGGCGCTGAAAGCCCTACCCGAAGCGCGGGGCGAGGCGCGGGAGCGCACCTGGACCGGCATTGTCCGGGGCGTTCAGGGCGAGGCTCCGATGCAGAAATTACTGCTCGGCACCGAGAAAATCACGCTCGGACCGGCCACGATGCTACTGGGCGACGGCAAGAGTAGCCCTCAGATCGCCGAGGGCCAGCGCGTCCGGGTGCGCGCCACACTCGATCCGGCCACGAAGTCATTGCGTGCCTCCCGCGTGACGCTCGACGCCAGCAGCGGGATTCTGGCCCTGGGGAAGCTGCGCTCGGTCGATGCCGCCGCGCAGACGCTGACACTCACTCTCGACGAAGCCAACGGCGGGACGCCCGGCCAGAATCAGCTCACGATCTCGCTGGCCGAAGGCGCACGGCTCCACCAGCAAGGCGGCCTGACACTCTCCCCCGAGGCGCTCTGGCAGTTAGCATCAGGAACGTCGTTGTCGGTCGAAGGAGCCTACGAACCTGTCACCGGCTCGCTTTCGGCCACGCGGATTCTTCTGGAGACAGGCGGGCCGTCCGTGGTCTCCCTCACCGCGCCCGTCACCTCAGGCGATGCAAAATCCCTCACCCTCGGAGCGCCGAGCGCCTGGGACGGCTTCGCGCCCTCGCCCAAAGGTCAGCCGCTGACGCTCGGAGAGGCCACTCAGTTTCTGGACGACACAAAAGCCGTCCTGAAGCCCGACGCGTTTCTCACTCAGGCAAAAGTGCGCGGCGTCAAAGCCATCGGCCTGCTCGGAAAAGACGGAAAAATCACCGCCAGCCGCCTGGAGCTTCTCCCCGCGCCCGTCGCAACTCCCGCGCCCGAACCCAAACCAACCCCGGAACCCACGAAAAAAGAAATCGTTTCTCCATAGGGTTAGCGTTGCGGCAAATCGAACGCACTCCGAACGGCTCGGGGCAAGCGGGCGACGATAAGCTGGTAGCTCGCCTCGATAAACTCTTCCAGCTCACTCGCCGGGATCGAGCCATCGACCAGAACCGAGTTCCAGTGGCGCTTGTTCAGATGATAGCCCGGCGTCACGGACGGATACTGCTCCCGTAGTAAAATGGCTTCGTCGGGGTCGCACTTGACGGAGAACTGCACGGACGCTTCGTCGGTGGGGACCAGCGCGAACAGCTTTCCACCCACTTTGTAGACCGCGACTTGCTCGCCAAACGGAAACGTCTGCTCTGCACCGGGCAGGCTCAGGCACAGCGCATGGATCTCTTTGGAGGTTTTCACGCGGGTGCAGACTCGCCCAGGGTCGCGTGAGTGGCCGTGGCGCTCCCGCCAAAGACACTCGGGTCGAACGGCGGCACAGGAGCAAGCGTGGCTTTGAGCTTCTGGACTCGCGCGACGGATTCTTCGACGCGGCTCTCGGGAAGCTCGCCGGTTTCCACGGCCAGTTTGAGCGCGTCGAAGGCGGATTTTTGCTGCTCCCAGGTGTGGCAGATCAGCAGAACGTCCGCTCCGGCTTTTGCGGCCAAAACTGCCGCCCGCGCAACTCCCCAGCGGTCCGCGACGGCTTTCATCTCCAGGCAATCGGTCACGATCACGCCGTCGAAGCCGAGGTTTTCGCGCAGCAAGCCCGTGAGTATTCGGGGCGAGAGCGTCGCGGGAAGCTCGGGGTCGAGCACGGGAAACAGAATATGCGCCGTCATGACGCTCGGGCAGCCTGCGTCCATTCCGGCCTGAAACGGCACCAGCTCACGCGCCTTCATGGTTTCCAGCGAGTGCGACAGCGTCGGGAGCGCGTAGTGCGAGTCGGTGGCCGTGTCGCCATGACCGGGAAAGTGCTTGACACAGGGAATCACGCCGCCCGCGCGGTAGCCCTGCACCTGCGCGACCACTTTTTCGGCCACAACCTCGGGCGTCGCGCCGAAGCTACGGTCACCGATCACCGGGTTTTCGGGGTTGGAGTTCACATCGGCGACCGGCGCGAAGTTCCAGTTCACCCCGGCCATCGAAAGCTCCCGCGCCGTGGTCTCTGCGGCGCGAAACGCCTCGCCCGAGGTTTTTAGCTTCCCCGCAGGCGGCACCTGCGTGAACGGCACGGTCGAGAACCGAGCCACGCGCCCGCCTTCCTGATCGACCGCGATCAGCAGCGGGACTTTCGCGCGAGCCTGAAGCGCGTCGTTCATCGCCCGCACGGCTCTGGCGTCGATGCCGTCTTCGCCGGGCGCGCGGACATTGCGGCCCATCAGGATCATTCCGCCCGCATGCAGCTCGGTCAGGCAGCGCTCCGCTTGCTCGTCGAGGGCCAGGTGCGCGTGCCACCCGAGGCACAACATCTGCCCGATTTTCTCATCGAGCGTCATGGAAACGCGAGCGCTCCGAGAGCCGAGAAGGTTTTTAAATACTCATCGGGGAGGCCGATATCCCAGCGCAGGCCGTTGATTTCGAGTGCGTGGTACGCCTCGCCCGAGCTTAGTAATCTTTCCTGGCCGCTGGTGAGCTGAAACTCGTTTTTCACCCGGACGTTCTCGGAAATTAAGCTTCCCAGGGCATTAAATATTTCTGGAGTAAATAAATGAACCCCGAAGTGACCCAGGTAAAATCCTTCGGGAATATTTGGGGTTTTCAGTGCTTTGACTTCGTCTAAATTCGGCTTTTCGACTAATTTTTCGATGTCGTACAGTCGCTCGGACCTGGGAATGCCCTTGACGATCCCCGTGACACCCACGCCGCTCTCGGGTTCGTGGCGGACGCCTGTGACGGAGCCACCCGTGGCGTCGTGAGCGTCGATAAGCTGGCGCACGACACGTTTCTCTTCGCTTGGAACGGTGTACACATGGTCGCCTAAAAGCAAGACAAAGGGTTCTTCGCCGACAAAATCACGCGATTGGAACACCGCGTGGCCGAAGCCCTCGGGCGACGGCTGCTCGACGTAAGAGATCCGCTCCGAGAGTGCGCCCAGATGCTCGGCCTGCACGAGAAGCTCCGGTTTTTTGGCGAACGCCCGGCGCTCGTCGTCGGTAGGCGGGGCGAAGTGGGCGCGAAACGGCCCGCCGCCGCCGCGCTCGACGACGATGCAGATGGTTTCGATTCCGCTTGCCAGGCACTCTTCGACAATGATCTGAAGCGTCGGCTTGACCAGCCCATCGGTGTCGATCAGGGGCAAAAGCTCTTTCTGGATCGCTCGCGTCGCCGGGAACATCCGGGTGCCGCGCCCCGCCGCCGTGATTACCGCTTTCCGAACCATATTTTTAGAGGTGCTTTTCGATCAGTGCGCCGAAGTCGAGCTTGGGATCGTAGCCATCGACATCGTAGACGATCTGCCCGCTCTTATCGATCAAAACGGTTGTCGGAAGCGCGTTGACGGCATAGGTACGCTTCATGTCGTCGGTTCCGTAGATCACGGTGAAGGGCAGCGGGCTGTCCTTGAGGAGCGCATCGACTGGCCCCTGGGTGTCGTCGGAGGCGATGCTCAGAACCACCAGGCCACGGTCCTTGTACTTGTTGTGAAGCGCAATAATCTCTGGCATCTCCTGGCGGCACGGACCGCACCAGGTGGCCCAGAAGTTGATCAAAACGACCTTGCCCTTGAAGTCGGCCAGCGCGACCGCCCGGCCAGCGGTGGTCTTCCCCGAGATGGGCCGGGACGCCGACCCGGTTCTCGGGCCGGGCTTCGGCTCGTCGCGGCTGCCCTGCCTGCGAGGGGCGAGGCCGATTAAGACAAGCGCCAGAACCACGACGCTGACAATAATAACGGCGGAGGTTCCGCCGGGAAGCTGCTTTTTCATGACGCTAAGTGCCGAAGGCGAGACTCGAACTCGCACGGGTTGCCCCACACGCTTTTGAGGCGCGCGTGTCTACCATTCCACCACTCCGGCTCCGAAGGGAATTATACCGCGCCCGGTAAACTAACAGCCATGAAGCGATTTGTTGTAGGCGTGGACGTAGGAACGGGGAGTGCGCGGGCCGGGGTTTTCTCTGCACGCGACGGCGAGCGGGTCGGGCTGGCGACCAGGGCGATAAAAATGCGCCGCCCCCAGCCCGGTTGGGCCGAGCAGAGCAGTCAAGACATCTGGGCTGCCGTCGGAGCCTGCGTCCGCGAGGCCGTGAAGCAGTCGGGAGTTTCCCCGGAGAGCGTCGTCGGGATCGGCTTCGACGCGACCTGCTCTCTGGTAACCGTGGGCGGCGAGGAAACCGACTGGGACGTGATCGTCTGGATGGACCAGCGCGCCGTCTCCGAGGCCGACGCGATTAATTCGCAGAGCTTCGAGGTCTTGAAGTACGTCGGGGGCAAGATCAGCCCGGAGATGGAGATTCCCAAGCTTCTCTGGCTCAAAAAACACGCCCCAAAAACCTGGGCGAGCGCCACAAAGTTTTTTGATCTGCCCGATTTCTTAGTCTTCAAAGCCTCGGGCCGGGATGTACGGTCGCTCTGCACCAACGTCTGCAAGTGGACCTATCTCGGCCACGAAAACCGCTGGGACACGGACTTTCTGGACGCGCTCGGGCTGAACGATCCGCGAATCACCGAGAACTCCATCCGTCCGCTGGGCGAGCGCGTCGGGCCACTCACGCCCGAGCCGGCGGCGCATCTGGGATTGACAGAAAACTGCCAGGTCGCGGTCGGGATCATCGACGCCCACGCAGGCGGCCTCGGGCTTCTGGGGCTTGCAAGCGGCCCGCCCGAGGGTGCGCTGGCCCTGATCGGCGGGACGAGCAACTGCCACATGGCCGCCTCGAAAGACCCGATTTTTGTTCCGGGCGTCTGGGGGCCGTACTTCGGCGCGATGGTTCCAGGGCTTTGGCTAACCGAGGGCGGCCAGAGCGCGGCGGGTTCTCTGATCGACTTCGTGGTGGAAGACTCCAGCGAGCATGCCCGGCTCGCCCACGACGCCGAGGCCGCAGGCGTGACCCCCCACGCGCTGCTCAACGCGAAAGTCCTTCAGCTCGCCGACGCCGAGGGCCTGGACGATGTCGCGCAGCTCACCCGGCATCTGCACACGCTGGACTTTCACCTGGGAAACCGCTCGCCGTTCGCCGATCCGCACGCCCGTGGCGTCGTGGAAGGTCTCCCGCTGGACCACAGCTTCGATCTGGACGCCCGGCTCTATCTCTCGGCCATTCAGGCCATCGCCTACGGCACCCGCGCCATTGTCGATGCCATGAACGACGCGGGCTTTGCGATCACAACCATTCTTGCGACCGGCGGCGGCACGAAAAACCCGCTCTGGCTCGCCCAGCACGCCGACGCGCTCGGAATTCCCATTCAACAGGGAGCCGAGACCGAGTCCGTGCTTTTAGGCGCGGCGATCTTAGGTGCCCACGCCAGCGGCGACTACGACTCGGTGCAGGGCGCTATGACCGCCATGGCCCGCCCCGGCGAAGTTACCATGCCCAATTCCGAGACTCGAAAATTTCACGACGCCAAGTACCAAATCTGGCGCGACCTCTACGAGTCCCAGAAACGCCACCGACAGCTCATGGAGGCGATAAAATAGAGTATGGACTTCTTCGAACTGGCACGGGCGTCGGAAGAGCTGGGCGGGGTCAAGCTGGAGCGCGCGGGCGGCGTCACGACCTGGGAAGCCTTTCCGTCGTACCGGCACCAGAGCCGTATCGATAAAATCCGCGCGACGATTCGTCCTCAGGCCGAGATCATCACCGACTGCGCCTGCGTCCACGTCTCCGATGTCTATGTTCGTTTCACCGACGGCTCACTGAAACGTCCTGATATCGCTATTTTCTGCCAGGAACCCGACGAAGACGAACAGAACGGCGCGATTTCCCTGATTCCCGAGGTTGTTATTGAAATTATCAGCAAAGGCTACGAAGACAAAGACCTGCGAATCGGGGTTCCGTTCTATCTATCTCAAGGAATCCGCGATGTCGTAACGCTTGATCCAACCACAAATACAGTCACGCACTTTCGCCCCGGCCAGATGCCGCAAACGCACCTCTCTCCCGTTCGGTTAACCTTTGCCTGTGGCTGCGAAGCAACGATTTAACCGAAATGAACGCGGAAGACTGGCTTCAAGAAAAGCTTCCGGGGTTGATACCTCTACAAAAAACTGACACTTCGACGCGGGCGTGGCGCACGGAGAGCCTGTTTGTGAAGTTCTTTCCGTTTGCGCTTCAGGAGCGAGCGGCAGTGGAAGCGGAGATTTCTTCGGCGGGGCTGCACCCGAATATTATTCCATCGCTCCTGATGACCGGCTGCGACAACGGGATCGTGCTGGCTTATTCGTGGGTCTCGGGCACCGCGCTGGGAACGACCGAAGCCCGCGAAAAATTCTATGCCCTGCCCGAACCCGAGAAATGGGCGGCTCTCCACACGATTTTCTCGGTTTGTACCGCTATTTCCGAGGCGGGCTGGATTCTGGTAGACCTGTACGAAGGAAATATCATCTATGATTTTGAGAATAAACAGCTCTGGTGCTTCGATTGGGACTTGTGCGTGAAATCAGAGAGCTATATTCTGGAAAAAGACAGAAATTGGGGAAGCTCGCGGCTCATGGCTCCTGAGGAGTTCGTCCGGGGAGATAGAATCGATGTGCGCACCAATGTGTTTAATCTGGGCCGAATCGCGCAGCTTGCCCTCGGAAAAACCGACGACGCCCTCACCCGCGCGACCGACCCCGACCCTGAAAAACGCTTCCCGAGCATTCGGGAGCTGCTACTCGCCCGCAGCTAACTCGCGCAGGGCTTCTCGGATCTTGTGATCGCTAAGGCGGTTACCCAGGCTCTTTGCCAGGTAAATTCCCACTGGAATCATCGCAACACCGAACGCGACATTGGCCCAGAGCCAGTTGGGGCTGACTTTGTAGAGATCGACGCCCACGCAGCGCGCCAGAACGATCACCAGCGGAACCCAGAGCAGCGGAACAAACATCAAGAGCATCCGAGTCACGCGTAGCCGCTCGGCCTGAAGCGTCAGCAGGGTTCTCTGGGTCTCCAGCACCGACTGCGAAAGATCAAGCCGAGAGAAAAGCACGAGCTGACGTACCCCGGTCGCGATGGCGAGGATCGCGACCAGATGTAGCGCCAGACCCGGCAACAAAAACCGTGGCTCCTGGGCGTGGTGATAGAGAAAACTGCCGGTCAGCAGGGCAGCAAACACGTCGCCCGCCAGCTCCCAGCGGGCCGGGCCGCCCAGCGAGCGAACTTTATCCACTGTGCGCCTTGTTTCCAGGGCTTCGACGCGGGTTTCCATGGCTTTCCAGGCCAGTTTCAGTTCATCGAGTTCCATTTTCATGCTCCTTACGAATTTTTTGTTTCAACCGACTGATTTTTGTAGAGACATTGGTCTCACTGATTCCCATAATCTCCGAAATCTCCGCATAACTGTACTCTTCCAGGTACAAGGCTAAGAGCGCCCGGTTGATCTCATCGAGCCGGGCCATAAATTGCTGCAAAAACTGGATTCTCTCGTCGGGCGCAGAGAATGGCACAGCAATTTGAACGTCTTCCAGAGAACTCGGCGCTGTTTTTTGCTTTCGGACAGACGAAATCGCAACGTTGAGCGCGATTCGGTACATCCAGGTCGAGAACGAGCGGGATTCGTCGTACGAGCTGAACGCCCGCCAGAGCTGAACCCGAATCTCCTGCACCAGATCGCGCCGATCTTCTGCGCGAGCCGCGTAGAGACTCGCGACCTTGAAGAGAATCCGCTCGTGGGTTTTGAGCAGAGCCTCGAAACGTTCCGCTTTCGACATCATCACCTTATGATTCGCCCAAAAAACTAAAAAGTCACAGTTTCTCTCTCCCATCGCCGTCGAATAAATTCGCGGCTATGACTACAAATTCGACCTGCACCAGGCAAGCCTGGCTTGTCGAATCAAAAAACTCTGGATTCGACAAGGGGCGCTTGCGTCCCGAAGGTCGAATTTGTGGTTGTAGCCGCGAATTTATTCGACGGAACTCGGTTGGCCCAGAAGGGATAACGCGGCTGATGTCGAACTGCTGAGGCCATGAAATCTTTGATCGGGACGCTGGCGCTACTGGCGCTGACAATCACCAATAGCGGAGCGCAGACGCTGAATCTTTCCGAGCTGAAGCTGCGCTCGCTCGGGCCTTCACTGACGACGGGGCGAATCACGGACCTCGCCGTAGACCCGCGAAACCGCTCGGTCTGGTACGCCATCGCCGGGTCGGGCGGGGTGTGGAAGACAAGCAACCGGGGCAACACCTGGCAGCCGATCTTCGACAACTACGGCTCGTTCTGCATGGGCTGCCTCGCTATCGACGAGAAAAACCCCGACACGCTCTGGCTCGGCACGGGCGAGGCGGCGTCCCAGCGCTCGGCATCGTTCGGGGACGGCATCTACCAGTCTACCGATGGCGGAAAGACCTGGGAGAACCGGGGCTTAAAAACCAGCGAGCACATCGCAAAAATTTTAATCGATCCGCGAGACTCCAACACGATCTGGGCGGCGGCGCAGGGTCCGCTCTGGGCGGCGGGCGGCGAGCGCGGCGTCTTTAAAACCACCGACGGCGGCAAGACCTGGCAGGCGGCTCTCACCATCGACGAAAACACCGGCGCGACCGATCTGTGCTTCGATCCCCGAAACCCGGACGTGGTCTACGCGGCGACGTATCAGCGCCGTCGGCATGTCGGGCAGCTGATCTCCGGCGGGGGCGGCGCAGGAATTTTCAAAACCATCGACGGCGGAAAAACCTGGGAAAAACTCAAAAACGGACTTCCGACGACCAACCTCGGGCGAATCGGGCTGGCCGTCTCGCCCCAGAAGCCCGACGTAATCTACGCCCATGTCGGGGCGGCCAAGCAGACAATCGGGTTTTTCAAGTCCGAGAACGGCGGTCAGGACTGGGCCCGAATGGGCGACTGCCCGATTCAAGACCAGCAGTACTACGGCGAGATTGTCTGCGATCCGAAAGTCTTCGACAAAGTCTACGTGATGGACATGACGATCCAGGTCACCGAGAACGGCGGCAAGAGCTTCCAGAGAGCAAGCTGGCCGATCCATCCGGACAACCACGCGCTGGTCTTCGATCCGACCGACACGGCGCACCTGCTGGTCGGAAACGACGGCGGGCTTTATGAAACCTACGACGGCGGGAAGACGTTCCGGCACTTTACCAATCTCCCGATCTCGCAGTTCTACCGGATCGCGCTCGACGACGCCCTGCCGTTCTACAACATCTACGGCGGGGCTCAGGACAACGGGAGCCTGGGCGGCCCGAGCCGGACTCCGTGGCGCGCCGGAATCCGAACGAGCGACTGGCTCACGGTCGGCGGGGGCGACGGCATGGGGCCTGCTATCGAGCCGGGCGACCCGAACGTCGTCTACACCCAGTCGCAGAACGCCGCGCTGGTCCGTGTAGATAAGAAAACGGGTGAGAGCACGTTCATTCGGCCCCAGGGCGCAAAAGACGAGAAACTGCGCTTCCACTGGGACGCACCGCTGCTGATCAGCCCGCACAAGCCGAGCCGGATCTATTTAGCCGGAAACAAGCTCTGGCAGAGCGACGACCGGGGAGCGACCTGGAAGGCCATCAGCCCGGACCTGACACGCCAGCTCGACCCCAGCAAGCTCCCCGTCATGGGCCGCCTCTGGACCGACGACGACGCGGCGAACCGAAATACGTTCACCACGGACCTCTCGGTGATTACCGCGCTCGACGAATCCCCGAGAAAATCCGGCCTGCTCTACGCCGGAACCGACGACGGACTGCTTCAAGTTTCCGAAGACAACGGAAAAACCTGGAAAATGAGTGGAGCGCTCCCCGGAGTTCCCGAGCGAGCCTACATCAGCGACCTTTTCGCGTCCCGGCGCGACGATAAAACCGTCTACGCTGCCATCCAGAACTACCAGTTCGGCGATTTCAAGCCATACTTACTCAAAAGTTCGGATCGGGGTAAGACCTGGATTTCTATTTCCGGAGATTTACCTGCCCGACATGTGACCTGGTCTGTCGTCGAGGACTCGGTGAATCCGAACCTGCTCTTTGTTGGCACCGAGTTCGCGCTCTTCGCCAGCATCGACGGCGGCATGCACTGGAATAAATTAGAAGAAAACGCACCAACTATCGCGTTTCGAGACATTCATCTGCACCCACGCGACGGCGATTTAGTGGCCGGGACGTTCGGGCGCGGCGTATATGTTTTAGACGACGCAATGGCTCTGCGATATGCAACTTCGGAGCAACAAACCACTCTTTTTCCTCCCCGAAAAACATATTTATATCGGGAAAATTCTCTGGTAACCTCTGCCTGGGGAAATATCAGCACTCCAAATCCGCCGGTTTCGGCGATTCTCACATACTCGGTAAAAGAAAGAATCCCCGACGGCGATACTCCACTCACATTGCGCGTCTTAGACAGTAAAAACAAAGAAATCCGGACGTTTCCTATCTCCGGAACGCGTGGACTGCACCGAACGACCTGGGACCTGCGAGCAACGCCCGCTCAGAACGCCCGGCAAGGGACTTTAGTGGTACCTGGCAAATATCGCGTCGAGCTGGGCCGCAAAAACCCCGACGGACAATGGACCGTGCTGGGGCAATCGCAGACTTTGGAGCTGATGCCGCTGCCCGGTGAGAGACGCCGTCGCTGAGCATAAGAAGGACTATGCCTCCTCTTTGTCGAAAAAAATTCTGGAAATTTTTGCCTATTTTTGTCAGAATCGGCAATCTCACCCGTTATAGAAGATGAGAGAGGACAAAAATCAACTCGCAGCACTCCGGGCAGCACTGCGCCAGGAGCCGGGTGCGTCTACTGTGGATGCCGCAGCGGCTCCACTCATCGCGCGGCATTTTACCGACCTTCTGCGCTTCGCCGACCGGCTGACGCAGAGCAGTCGGCGAAAGCTGGTGCTGGAAGGAGCCGACCTCGCGGCGGACGCCTGGCTGACGGCGCTACGACGCCTCACCGACGAATCCGGGGAGAAGTTGACCGACGAGAATCACTTTCGGCAGCTTCTGTTTCGAATCGTCCGGACGCGTTTTCTGGACGCTCTGGAGCGCGAGCAGGTTCGTGACGACATCGAGCTGGACACAGCCTACGCGGTCCGGGAGTCGGGGGAGAGCGCCCTGGGAGAGTCTCTGCTGGCCGACGAGCGTGCCGAAGGCGATCTGTTCTTTGGCGACAGCGGGCGCTTTCTTCCGCTGGTGAGCGCCGTCTTTCAAAGCGAAGACACGTTCAGGGCCAGGGTGAGCAAGCCCCCCAGAAGGCGCGCTCGGCACTACCAGGCACTGATTCTCTTCCACTTAGGAGAGTTTTTTCGGCGAGAGATCGGCAGTGGCTACGGCGAACAGGCAACACTGTTTCGCAGCTATGTCGAGCTGCTGGAGATTCCGCGCGAAACCTGGAACGAGGTAGAAGACGCCGCCCTGTGCGACGAAAGCGAGGAGACACTGATGACAACCGTCAATCGTCTTTGCGAGACGAATATCAAAGACCGAAACATGCTCAGCGTCCTGCGCTACGAGCTGAACCAGCTGGTCTGAGAGAGAGAAAGCTATGGGTAGAGTAAGCAACGAAGAGATCGCAGCCGTCGTCGATGGAACCGCTGACCGGGGCACACAGCGCCGCGTCACCGCCGCCGCACTGCTGGACAGCAGCGTCCACGAGCGCCTGAAGCGTCTGCGCACGGCAGAGTTCGCCCCGAGCCTCGTGGCGGAAACAGAAGATGGCGGGAGTTTTCTTCTGCGGGCGCAGCGGCTCAAAGAAAAGATGCAGATCGCCGCGCGGCAGGTCGCGCGGGAGCACCGGGAAAGCTATACGGTTTCGTCTTCACCAGAGGCACGTGCAGGCCCGGTGTTCGGAGGCATGCCCGGCCTGGTGCGACGCACGCTTCAGACGCTTCGCCAGAGCGTGAGCCTGCCCTGCCTCGCACCCGCAAGCGCGTCGTCCGTGGGCGAGACGCGCGTTCGGCGAGATATTTTTCTGAGCGAGGGAGTCCGGATCGAGCTTCAGCAGCTCCCCGGCGACGGAGCACGTCTGCGGGTGTTCGCCGATGCCTCGGGTATCGCAGGAGGGTTTTCGGCGCAGGATGCCGACACGGTCGCCCTGGAGCTGGACGGCGTCGGGATGCTGCTGATCGCGCTCAACCCGGAAGGCCGGGGTTTTGCCGACTTCCGCGTCGGAACCGATGGGGCAGAGATTCCCGCGCCGCGCCGCGCCGTCGCACTGACAGGAATCTCGTTGATGCGCCAGAGCCGATGAGCGAGAGTCGGGCACTGGCACTCTGGAACGCTCTGGAGAGCCTGAGCGGGAAGAGATCGTCGGTTACTCAAGCGCTGACGCGGCGTCTTCTGGAACACCCTGCGCTACGGCCCTGGCACGACGACCCTCTGCGCCTGCTCGGGGGCGTCTACCCGAGCCTGGACGCCCTGGCCGAGGCCACTCTGGCCCAATCCGATACGAACGATACGGTCGGGACGCTCTGGGGTGCCCTCTATCTTCCGGCAGAAGGCAGCGCCGTCCCTGTGCAAGTCCGCGCCGCACGCCTGACAGGAGTAGGCGCATTGGTAGCGGCCCGCCCCCTCTCGCCCGAGGTCGAGCGCTCGGCGCAGGCGGCCTGGGAGGCTGTACGAAAACTATTACCGGAAAAAATAAGCGACGGGATTTGTTACGACATCGAGGCCGAGGGAGTCGATAGTGCCCTGGCAGCGTCCGTTGCGGGAGACTCGCTCGGACTGCCGCTGGCGCTGGCGTTCTGGTCCGCACTTGCGGAAAAACCACTGCCAGCCAACCTCGGAGCCACAGGAGCGATTCAGGGCGACCAGGTCACGCCCGTCGGCTGGGTCGAGGCCAAGCGGACAGCCCTCGTACAGCGCGGCATTCGGATGCTGGCTCCGGGCGATGTAGACACTCTAAAGGAAGCCCTTAAGATCGTCGCGCCGCCGGAGAGGCAGGAGCTGGTCGGGCTACCCGAGGAGCTGAGCCATCTGATCGGTCGCACGCGCGAGCAAGAAGCACTTGTCGGGCTTCTGCAAGAAAGGCAAACGCGGCTGGTGACACTCACCGGTTTCGGCGGCGTCGGCAAGACACGCCTGGCACTGGAAACCGCGCGGAAAGTCGCCGGAGCGTTTCCCGATGGCGTCTGGTTTGTCTCGCTGGAAGAGGCACTCACCGAGCAGGATGTCCTGCGGGCCATCGCAACCCGGCTCGGTACCGAGGTTACAACGCTGGAAAGCCGATTGGCCGGACGGCAGCTCCTGCTGGTTTTAGACAACTTCGAGAAAGCACTCGCAGGTGCGCCCGCGCTCGGAAGGCTCTTGCGTAGCGCAACCGACGTCTTTTGTCTGGCGACTTCGCGGATCGCCCTTGGAATCAGGGGCGAGCGGCGCTTCGATGTGGACGGCCTGCCTCATGGAGACGCCGAAGCGCTCTTTCATGCCCGAGCCATCGAAGTGGACGCAACGCTCCCCCCCGACTCACAGATCCGAATCCACGCGATCTGCCAGCGACTCGATGGGCTTCCTCTCGCGCTGGAGCTGGCCGCTGCCCGCCTGCGGCACCTGAGCCTCGCCGAGCTTCAAGAACGACTCGACGATGCCCTGGGCGTTCTGGCGACCCGCTCGCGCGATGTCCCCGAGCGCCAGAGAACTGTCCGTGCGACACTGGAGTGGTCGATAGGACTGCTGGAGACCGACGAAAAACGCCTGCTACGGGCGCTCTCGATCTTCGAGGGTAGCTTCACCGCACGAGCCGCCGAGGCGCTTCTCGGTGAAGACGTTCTTGACGGTATGGGGCAGCTGGAAGCCGCCTCCCTGCTCCGGGTAGAGGGCGGCACCCACGAGACACGCTTTCGACTCCGGGTTCTGGTACGCGAGCTTGCGACCGAGCTGCGGGAGAGCGCCAAAGAGACCGCTTACTGGGAGCGTGCCCATGACGATTATTTCCTTCAGCGCGCCCAGGACGCCTGGCACGTCACACGAGACGATATTTTGCGCTACGACTCCCTGGAGCGCGACATGGACAGCTTTCGGAATCTGTTTCGTCGGCTCCGCGACACCCCCGAGCCGTTTCCCGCAGCAGCCGTGGCGACACTGACCCGCGTTCTGCGGCGACGCGGCTGCTGGCAGGAGACGCAAGCGTTTCTGGAGCATACTCGACAGCGGCCACGCCAACCAGTGATTCTCGCGGATGCCGCAAAACTGCTTCTGGCGCGCGGCTCTCTGGAGCGGCTTCAGGGCAAGCTCTTACAGGCAGAACGCAGTACACGCTGGGCGCGGAACCTGGCGATTCGCACAGGTGACATTCTTCTGGAAGCCGAAACCCTGGTTGTTGGGGCCACTCTCCAGGCGCGGCAGGGACGGATCGAGCAGGCACAGGCCGAGATCGCACGGGCGCTGGAAATCTTCGAGAGCCACGAAGACAGCCTGGGGCAAATCGCCGCGCTGGGCAACCGCGCCATCATTCTCTACCGAACCGGGGATTTCCGTGCCGCCGAGGAAGACTTTGCCGCACTGGCCGCCTTCGCACGGCAGCGTGGCAGCAAGCTCGACGAGATGCGAGCGCAGGTAAACCGCGCCGAGATGCTCGTTCTTCAGCAGCGCTGGAGCGAGGCGCAAGAGGCGGCATGGAGCGCGATAGAGCTTTCCCGCGAAAGCCCGGCGAACATGACTCCGGCCCTGCACAACCTGGGCCGAGCACTGCTTGCCCACAGCCCCGAGGCCGCCCGACCTTTTCTCTACGGAGCGCAGGAGCTACACCGGCGCTTCCCACTTGATACCAACGCCGCCGCCGATCTTGAGAGCGCGATCCAGATGCTTCCCGAGAGTAGCCACGGACTAACTCCGCGCTCGCTGCATCAGCTACTCGATATCGACTACTGGCGGGGCGTCGCCGCGCAGAACCTGCCGGGCTAACGCCTCGGCACCGATTTTGTCGCCTGGAGCAAGCTCGCCCCCAACAACGGCATCGGTCAGCGCAGCCTTGAGGATTTTCAAGATCGGGCCAGGCTCCAAACTCAGTCGGGCCATCAGCTCTTCTCCGGTGAGTGGAGATACCGCTCCCACGATCCCATGCGCGGCTTCCAGCGACTCCATCCGCTCGGAAAGCCCGACTAAATCCGCTGTCGGGACATCGGGGATTCCACAGGCAGCGATGTCGGCGCGGGCAATCACAAACAAATCGCGGCGGTGCTCCCCGACGGCACGCACCAGCCTCCGGACGGCGGCATCGGTCCAGACGCCCGGCTGGTACGCGCCGTAGCGCATGTGCAGCCCGACCAGCGCCACCACGTGCTTGTTCTCATCATCGGAGTAGCGCAAACGCCGCAGAACCTCGCGAGCAATCTCAGCCCCGAGGTGCTCGTGCTCGTAGAAGTGGACCTCGCCCTCAGAGTCCTCCGTCCGAGTTTGAGGCTTGCCCACATCGTGAAAGAGCGTCGCGAGACGCACGCAAAGCTCGGCGTCACCGGGCAGGTTTTTCAGCGCTTCAAGCGTGTGGTACCAGACATCGAAGGCATGCCAGCCGTTCTGCGCGACGCCATGCATTCCCGAAAGCTCCGGCGCGAATTTTTCTAAAAGCCCCGCGACGCGCATTCGCTCCAGCCCGGCGGCGGCTCCCGGTGCGAGCAGGGTTTTATTGAGTTCGTCGCGGATACGCTCGAAGCTGATCCCGTGCTCGGCGCTGAGCCGGAACGCGTTTCTTGCCAGAGCTTCCTCGGTCTCGGGATGCAGCGTGAAGCCCAGCTTGGCGGCGAATCGGCAGGCACGCAGCATCCGGAGCGGATCGTCGGTGAACGTGATGTCGGGGTCGAGCGGAGTCTTGAGAATTTTTGCATCCAGGTCGCTTCGCCCGACGCCCAGCGGGTCTAAAACCTCTCCCGTGTGAAGGTTCTCTAAAAACGTATTGACCGTAAAGTCCCGGCGCTGGGCGTCCGTGAGCAGCGTCCCCGGCGTCACCGTCGGCTTGCGCGACCCCTGGCGGTACGTCTCGGCGCGGGCCGTCACCAGCTCGACCTGCGAGTCGCCCACATGGATCATCGCGGTCCCGAACGCCGGGAACGTCACCGGCGCGTGGCTCGCCGCTCGCTTTTTCCACAGAACCTCGGCCAGCACCAGCGCGTCGCCCTCTAAAACCAGGTCGATATCGGCAGCGTCCGCAGGCTTCCCGAGAAGCTTGTCGCGCACAAATCCCCCGACCAGAAAAACCTTCCCCTCGTAAGGCGTCCCGGCCAGAGCCGCACGTAGAGCCGCCAATGCATCGTTCACAATTTCAGTATACGGTCCAAGGCAGCAAGTCCCTGAAGGAACTTGCTACATGAGTTGAAGGAGGCTGAAGCCCCCTGAAAACCCGACGCCCGCCGGGGCCGGGTTTTCAGCGCCGTTTACGGTGCTTTTTTCGTGCAGCAGGTTCATTCATGGACCTGCCCCCTGCCTGGCTCGTTCACAGGTTTGTGTAGGCGCGGTGCGGAATCTGGGTGGCGAGCTTGCCGCCGCTGATGTCGATCAGTGTGCCGGTGATGTAGCCCGCAAGGTCCGAACTGAGAAAGCAGAGCAAGCTCGCAACGTCTTTGGCGCTGCCCCAACGCCGAAGCGTGAGCGTGTCCAGAAGCTGATCCTGGCGCTCGGGCGGCTGCTCGGCAAAATGGTTCATCTCGGTGGGGATCATTCCCGGCGCGTAGCAGTTCACGGTGATGTCCCACGGTCCCAGCTCGCCCGCAAGAACGCGCGTGAACCCGACCACGCCCCACTTGGACGCGGCATAGGCGGCGCTGTCGAGGCTCGGAATGATCGCAGCGAAGCTGGCGGCGTTGAGAATGCGCCCGGACTTTTGCTGCTTCATCACGGGAATCACGGCTTGAGACATCAAAAACGTGCCCTTGAGATTGATATCCAAGTTTCGATCCCAGATGGCCTCGGGGAGCGTCTCGACCGGCCCACCCGTCGCGACTCCAGCGTTGTTGACCAGAATGTCCAGACGCCCAAATTTTTCGACCACGGACGCAACGGCGCTCTTGCATGCCTCGGGGTCGGTCACATCGGCGATTTTTTGCAGCCCGTGCCAGCCATTTTTTTCCCACTCCGCACTCACGTCGTCTAAAAGGGTCTGTTGAACATCGACGATGCAGACGACAATTCCTTCGGTGGCGAAGGTTCGGGCGATCTCCCGCCCGATCCCTCGCCCCGCTCCCGTAATCAGGGCCACTTTCCCGCTCAGCTCAATTTGCATGGCTTACGGCGCACTGGTCCCTTCGCGGCCATAGGAATCTTGTAGACGAATCACGTCGGCAAGGTGCGGCGTGGAAACTTCTAAGACGTCCGAGTCTTCGAGGGCCTCGATGGTATGAATCTCGCCCGGCTTGTTTCTCCAGGCGTGACCGGGAAGAATCTCGGTGACGGTGAGAGCATCGACGCTTGTACCTTTGGTCAGGTTCATGCGCCCGCTCTGAAGGTAGCTCGTCTCGTCTTTGTACTCGTGGTACTGGAGACTGAGCTTGTGCCCGGCGTTCACATGAATGATCTTCCCGACGTAGATGTCGGTCCAGGCGTACCAGATCTCATAGCCCCAGGGCTTCTCGACGCGAACAGGTAAATCTTCCGGCTTGATGTCCATAGACTTTTATTGTAGGCGCTTGGCAGGGATTTGCCCACCCCGGCGCGAAGCTGAGTTTCATGACGCCGATTCTGACCGAGGCCGATCATGCTTTCTTTGAAAGCCAGGGCTACCTGAAAATTCCGGGGCTGGTGCCTCGGGAGAATTGCCATGCCGTTATAGACATGCTCTATGAATTCTTAGGATTCAATAGGCAAGACCCCACCGATTGGTACCGCGAGCCACTGCGCCGGGGCGGAATGATCGAGGTCTACCAGCACCAGGCGCTCTGGAACACACGCCAGCACCCACGGGTCCATCAGGCTTTCTCCGAGCTTCTGGGAACGGAGAAACTTCTGGTGAGCTTTGATCGGGCGAACTTCAACCCGCCGGTTCACCCCGAGCGCCCGGAGTACGAACACAAAGGAATGCTCCACTGGGACATCGACCCGGCCCGCGCGGGCGCGGCTCCGCGCGGAGTCCAGGGCGTCCTGTACCTCGGCGACACCCCCGAGGAGCGCGGCGGATTTTGCTGCGTCCCCGGCCACCATAAATTAATCGAGCGCTGGGCCAGGACGGGCGAGCGAGTTCCGGGAATTCCCAAAGAGGGGGGGCGCACTCCCGCCGATAAGACCGAGATCGAGGTAGTCCCGATCACGGGCGAGGCAGGCGATTTTGTGATCTGGAACAATCGCCTGCTCCATGGCAACGGCCAGAACGTGAGCAAGAAGCCCCGGCTGGCACAGTACATCACACTATGGCCTGCTGACCGTGCGACGCCCGAGATTCTCGCAGACCGCGTGATGCGCTGGGAGAGACGCCGCCCGCCCGAGGCCGACTGGGCACCGGGCGATTCGCGCCGCTGGGAGGAACTTTACGGCACCACGGCGACTCTCACGGAGCTGGGGGAGAAGCTCTTAGGGAAAACCCGTTGGGAATGAACTCGCAGACGCCGTAGCCGATCATTCCGGCGACCACGGTGACCATGCCCCCGAGAACTCCCAGAACCAGCGCTCTGCGCCAGCCGGGTTTCTCCAGGACGATTTTAGCGAGCGGCGCGATTCCCATCACGATCAGGGCTTCGGCCAGAATGATATAGAGCGGCGTGTGCCCGAGCATTCGGCAGTTCTGGTACTGCCACCAGCGCGATCCATAGGCCAGCTCTTCATATAGCGGGATTTGAATAGCTCCGACCAATGCAGAAAGTAATAAGCCCCGGACCCAGCCGAAGCGGGCGAGGGCCAGCGCCCCGAGATAGCCCGTCTGGACCGCGACGACCGCCCAGGCCGTGGGCATCCACCAGGGCGACTCCAGTAGCATCCAGGAGCGGGCCGGGGAGTAGTCCAGAGTCCGAGTCATCCGGACGCAGAGAAAGTCGGCGAGAAGCTCGATCAGACCAAACGCCACCCCGAAAAGTAGAAGCCGGGCAAGGGGCAAGTCACGGGTGCGCCAGAGATAGATTCCCAGCAGCAAGAGATTGGCAAGATTAAGAAAAATCGCGCTCTGGCCGCCCCTTTCCGGCAAGCGCGATGCCAGCAGAGAACCGACCAGGGAAAGAAAAATTCCAGCCAAAATAATTCGCCCACGGGGGCTTTCAGGAGATAACACGGGTAATTATACGGGGTTTTTTAGAAAGCAAACTTGTTTGCTTGCGTGAATCGAGGCAGGTTTCACACGCGTTGACAGACAAAATTCTTTGGAGCACTAAACAGCGTTTCTTAATAGTTCCGTCCACAGGTACTGATAGTTAACGACGCTAAAAAAAACATGGCTGAGAGTCCGTTGTTAACCTACAATTCACCCGCTGGACACCGTGAGCGAACAACTTAGATTTGAAGATGAAGATATCCCTATCACCCTTCGGCGTGCCTGGGACCGTGCGCTGAGGATGCTCGCTACTCGGGTGAACAAGCCGACGTTCGAGGCGCATATCCGCACGCTTAAGCCTCTGGAGCTGACCGAGGGGACGGATCGTGACCAGCCCGTTTATTTTATTACGCTGGGCGTCCCGACGGCGTTCACCCGCGAGTGGGTCGAGAAGCGCCACGCCCCGACGATCCAGAACCTTTTAGAAGAAATTTTAGACCGGGATGTCCGGGTGCGCTTCACGCTGGTCGCCCGTGACACGTCGGCGGCGGCGCTGGAGCCAACTCGAACGTCGCCACCGGCAAGAAAGCCTCAGAGCAGTAGCAACGCGCCGCCGCTGACCATGGCTCCCGTCCCGCATCGGCTGCCTCGCAGCGCCGAGTCGCCCGATGCCCCGGAGCTGAACCCACGCTACACGTTCAATAACTTCGTCACCGGCCCGACCAACCGACTTGCCCATAGCGGAGCTATCGCTGTGGCCCAATCTCCAGGCAACGTCTATAACCCGCTCTTTCTCTACGGCCCGCCAGGGCTGGGAAAGACCCACCTGATGCACGCCATCGGCAACCAGCTCAAAGAAGCCCAGCCCGAGGCGCGCGTGGCCTATGTCTCTGCAGAAGCCTTCACATCGAGCTTTCAGGCGAGCCTGCGGGAGAAGCGCACCGAGGCGTTCCGGCGAAGCTGGCGCGGCGTGGATATCTTCCTCGTGGACGACATCCAGTTTCTGGCCGGAAAAGAGTACACCCGCGAGGAGTTCTTCCATGTCTTCAACGAGATGTACCAGACGGGAAAGCAGATTGTGATCTGCGCCGACCGCTCCCCGCGCGAGCTTCGGACCATGGACGAGCGGCTGCGCTCACGCTTCGAGTCGGGCCTGATCGCCGATATCGCCCCGCCCGACCTCGAAACCCGGCTGGCGATTTTGCATAAAAAAGCCGAGGCAGAGGGCATGCGCATCCCCGACGAAGTGCTGCTCTACATGGCCCGGCTGGTCCAGAGCAATATTCGAACTCTCGAAGGGGCGCTGGTAAAGCTCATTGCGTATGCGTCGCTGGTCAACTCGCCGGTCACCACGCAGCTCGCGGCAGATATTTTAGAGCGGTACTACATTCAAGCGGGCATCGGGGCATCGCTGCCGACTGAGGGCCACAACCCGGAGAGCGGGGACGCGCCGCCCTCGCTCTCGATGATGGCGAGCGGGCTGCGCGGCAAGATCTCCCCGGAGCTGATCCAGAAGATCGTCGCGCGGCGCTTCGGGATGAGCGTCGAGACCCTCACCGGCAAGCGCCGCGACCGCGAGACAGCGCTCGCCCGTCAGATCGCGATGCACCTGTCGCGCGAGCTGACCGAGCTGAGCCTTCCGGGGATCGGGCAGGTCTTTGGCGGCAAGGACCACACGACCGTCATGCACGCCTGCGAGCGCATCAAGACCCAGATCCCGCTCGACGACAGCCTGGACAACCTGGTCCGCGAGCTGGCGATGCAGGTCCGCGCCCAGGCGATGCAGTAGTTATCCACAGTTGTCTAAAAACGGATGTTCGCCTATTTTCGCTCTTATTTTTCACCGAACTTTATAATTTCTTTATTCTGTGTGTATTTCAGATACTTTGAATAACAAAGTACCCCCGGTTTGTCCACAGGCTGTGGATAGCCCCTGTGGACAACTATTTTGCCCGAAATTGCCCTGTGGGGGGTGTGCAGAACTCGGGCCTCTATCCCCAGGCAAGCCCCAGGCTGTCCACAGAACCCCCGGTTTTCCACCGATTTATGTTTGCTGCCTGTTTGCTAATTTAAAAGAAGTTTTTATACGAATTCTTGATTTTTCTTTGGATATTAGGGGTCCTATTTTTACTTTGTAATTCAAAGCGTGACACGGTTCTCCACAGGGTCCACAGCTCTACTATCTCTGCTACTACTTTAATATAAAGAAAATAAGAAGTAGTCTGTTATACGAAAAGCTGGCGGGAGTCCCTTGCCTTGACGGGCCGGGAACTTTGAGGCATACTGAGATGCAATGCCCAGAGTCACTATCCATGTCATGCTCAAGCCCGGCCTTCTGGATACCCAGGGACGCACCATTGAAGACGCGCTCCATGGCATCGGGTTTTCGGGAACGTCGGGGGTTCGCGTGGGAAAGCGGATCGAGCTGGATTTTGAGGGAAGCGCCGAGGAAGCTCAAGCTCAAACCGCGCTGATGTGTGACAAGCTTCTGGCAAACCCCGTGATGGAGTCGTACCGGATCGAGGTCGATCAGCCGTGAAAGCGGGCGTCGTCGTGTTTCCTGGCTCCAACTGTGACCGGGATGCTCTGAGTGCCTGGGAGTTTCTCGGGCTGGGTGAGTCCGTGCCGCTCTGGCACCAGGACCGACAGCTCAAGGATGTCGATGTGGTGATCGTTCCGGGCGGGTTTTCCTACGGCGACGCGCTCCGGGCCGGGGCCATCGCTCGCTATGCCCCGATGATGGAGACCGTCGCTGGGTTCGCCGCCGAGGGCGGGCTGGTGCTGGGTATTTGCAACGGGTTTCAGATTCTCTGCGAGGCCGGGCTGCTTCCCGGTGCGCTCGCCCGCAACGAGGGGCTGCGATTTCTCTGCAAGCACGTCGCGCTTCGGGTCGAGACGACAGCGACACCTTTTACAGCCCACTGTACGCCCCGCCAGAGCCTCTCCATCCCCATCGCCCATGGCGAAGGTCGCTTTGTCTGCGACGACGCCACCTACGAGCGCCTGGTGGCCGAGGACCGGATCGTTTTTCGCTATGAAGGCGCAAACCCCAACGGCTCGCGCGACGCCATCGCGGGGATCGTCGGGGGGCCGCGTCGGAATATTCTGGGAATGATGCCGCATCCGGAGCGCGCTGTCTCGATGGCGCTTGGCTCCACGGGCGGCGTCTGTCTCTTCGAGGGTCTGCGCCAGGCAAAGGAATCGGAAAAGCATGCCCACTCAGGTACTTAGCACGGTTCCCCTCTTCTCCCGCCTCGACGAAGAGCAACTGGAGTACGTCGCTCGGCTACTTCGGCGGCGGACGTTCAAGGAGCGCGATCTCATCGTTCGGCGGGATACACCGGGCGATGCGCTCTATATCTTGCTCTCGGGGCGGGTGAAAGTCTCTTATTTAGACCACGAGGACGAGACGATTATCGCGGTGATGCGCGCCGGAGACTTCTTTGGGGAGCTTTCGGTCATCGACGGCGAGGTGCGCTCCGCCGATGTGGTCGCGCTGGAGACAACGGAGGTTCTGGTGCTGGCCGCCACGGACTTTCATGAGTGCATTCAGACTGTCCCGGCCATTGCGCTCTCGCTCCTTCAGCAGCTTGCCGCGCGTGTCCGCCGCGACACGGCCTGGATTCGGACGCTCTCGTCGCAGGATGTCTACGGACGAATCGCCCAGCAGCTCCTGCATCTCTCGGAGACCCACGGCACCGATGTCGAGGGGGACGGTCGCCGAATCGGGCTTCGGCTCACCCAGAACGACCTTGCGGGGATCGTCGGGGCATCGCGCGAGTCTGTGAACAAGGCCATCGGGTATTTTAAGCAAAAAAACTACATCACCGTCGATAGTAGCTATCATATTACGGTGTATAACGCCGATGCTCTTCGGAAACGCTCAGAATAACGGTTTTTCTTCTTTTTTAATCAGTCTTTTAATATTATCCCGGTGCCGAAACAGAATAAACAAGGAAGCCAGTGTCGTGAAGACCGCATAAGGCATCGGGACTTTAGGGAACGTCCAGAACATAATCGTGGCTCCGAGCGCCGCCGCCAGCGATCCCACCGAGACTCTCTTCCCTGAGAGAAATAGCGCCGAAGCAAATGTCACCAGTGTGAGAACGGCGACGAGCGGGGAGAGGCCGAACAGCACCCCCAGCGAGGTCGCCACGCCCTTGCCGCCCTTGAAACGTACCCAGGGTGAGTAGATGTGCCCCAGCACCCCACAGAGGCCCACCGCGACGATCCACCAGGCCGGAGAAAATTTCAAGAGCTGCGCCGCCAGAATGGGCAGGTATCCCTTCAAAACGTCCAGCGCGAACACCGTCAGCCCGACCGTCTTGCCCATGGCCCGAATCGTGTTGGTCGCGCCGATGTTCCCCGAGCCATGCTCTTTCAGGTCCACGCCGCGCAGACGCCCCGCCAGGAACCCGAATGGGATCGATCCCAGCGTAAATCCACCGAGGCAGCAGAGCATTTCGGGCAATGGTGTGGTCATTACTTCATTATAGCCGAAGAAAAGACCTGAGGATAGAAACCGGAATCTCCAAAAATACAGAGAGCCTGTGCCCTGCGGGGCGCGATAAAAAACAAGAGAATCTTCCAAGCCATGAAAAAATCTTCCCGCCGCCCTGCCTTTACCCTGATCGAGGTCATGATCGTCGTCACCATTTCCGGTGTTCTGCTGAACATCGCGGCACCAAACATCGTCCGTGCCCGCGAGCGTGCTCGTGCGACGGCGTGCGTCGCCAATCTCAAGCGAATCGACGGAGCCAAAGAACAGTGGGCACTGACCACAAACGCTGGCCCCAGTGCGGCGGCTCCGCCCATGGCGACGCTCACCCCCTATCTCAAGTCAACACCTTTGTGTCCCTCCGGTGGGGCTTACAGCATCGGTGCGATGGGGGTGAACCCGGTTTGCAATACATCGGGCGGTCCTTTTGTTCACGCTCTTCCGTAGAAGATTGGCAAAACCCGTAAAAGTTCCTGCAAATCTCCCCTGAAGAACAAAGAGAAGCTTTCCAAGAATTACTCTCGTCAGCGTCCTGTGGGGCGCAAGAAACCAAAGGAATCTACTACCAGACATGAAAAAGTCCATGAAGCGCGCCTTCACCCTCATCGAGATCATGATCGTTGTTCTGATCATCGGCATCCTGCTTGCCATCGCGGTGCCCAACTTCGTCCGTGCCCGTGAAGCGAGCCGCGC
>JANLTX010000094.1:0-62057 GCA_031363095.1 Armatimonadota bacterium
AGTGATTGAATTTTTCTTTTGAATAACTTTCCCAATACTAAAAAGACGTTCTTCTTGTTCAGAAGATAAAGAAACAACCAGTTCTTGGTCTGTTTTTTGAGATGAATTACAACCAAATAAAAATATTAATATTAATATTAATATTAATATTAATGGAATAGTTTTGAATTTCATGATTTTTTTATTTTAAGAGAGTTTTGAATTGCATTTTAGTATATTCAAAACTCTCTTTTTGACCTTCTATGTTATAGCACCTTGTAACTCTCGACACATCCTCTGACATTCGCTTATTCTGTAGGAGCTGTAATGGCCTGCACAGCCACTGCCTGGCCAATACACTTTCCTACAGCAATCTTCACATCGCGATGTTTTAGTATTCACGGGCGTACATTTGAAATGATAGCTACAGTAGCGGTACACGTAGTAGTCACTGCAGAAGTCTGTGTTCACAATCTCAGTATAGATCTCTTCGTCTAGGGGCCAGATGGGTGTTTGGCATGCTCCTGCGAACGCGACGCCCGCGTTTTTGAACTCGCTGGCGACCTTCTGAGCGACTTGATTGTCCCCCGCACGCTTGGAAAGCTCTTCACCGACTTTGCGCGTCAGCTCGTCTGCTGTCAGTGCAGCGACACAGGCAGCGCCTGCCAGGAAGCCAAAGCGAGCGAGAGACTGACGACGTGTCAGCTTCTCTGCTTCCCACTGTGCCCGACGCTCTTCGACAGTTGTTACGACGATCTCTTCGGGAGCTGCTGCACCCTGTGTATTCTCAGTCAACGATTTGTCCACCTTTCGGGTTCTCTGCGAGCACTGCTTTCGCTGCTTCTTCTGCTTTTAGCTGTGCTTCTTGATTTTGTAGCTCGATCACGCGAGCGACAACGATATCGACAAGCGATTTGAGGCGTCCATGCTCCTCGATCCGATCAATTACTGCCTGAGCTACTGTATCGATGTAGTCATTACTGTTATTGACGGCCATCTGTTCTCCTTGCGAAATGTCGCTCAGTTACTCACCTGATTACGCAAGTTTCGTCTGATCAGAAGCCCGATCAACAACGATAAATACCACACTCAGACTGAGCAACCTCGCTCATTATTGGCTAAACAAACTGGTTTAGCAAATTAACATTGGCTTGCATTGGCTTGCATTGGCTTGCATTGGCTTGCATTGGCTTGCATTGGCTTGCATAAAAATATTTTGTATTTGAGATACAAATATGAACCAAAAATACGAATCTTACCTCATAAAATCGGTTAATTCTTACCGTATTTTATCTCCCAAAATAGTTCAAGATGCATTCTATCACGAGCTTTTTACGAACTCAGAACAGCGGGTGGCCGCAGAGGGTTTTGCATCCCAGCCCTTTCGAAACGGAAAATAAGATTACCAGGCAGACTCCCAGAGAGAAGTAGCCGCTGGCATCGTGCAGGCGGTGCGCTGCCGAGAAGCCTCCCGCCTCGCCCGCAAGCCCCACCAGGACGATTCGTAGCGCATTGACGAGCAGCGCCAGCGGAAGTGTCCCGGCAAGTAGCAGCCACTTTCGGGGGCGCGGCAGGTCGGTCAGCCCGGTGAACGCGCTCCCGAGAACCAGGAGCGTGAGCAGTAGCTTGAAGCCCGAGCACGGAGCCTCGACTTCGAGCGCGTAGCGACCTAACTGAATTGTATTCCCATTTTGAATCGGCTGGAGTCCGAGCAATCCGAAGCACTGCGCGGCCAGAGTCGTGGAGAGCTTCTGCGCCCCGAGCGTCAGGTCCGAGAGCAGCGGCCCCGGCAGCGGAACCAGCGTGAGAAGCAAGCCGAGCGGAACCGCCAGCGTCCGTAGTTTTTTGGCCCCGAGCAGAAAGAGCAGCGAGAACCCGACCAGCGTGAGTAGCGCCAGCGACCCGGCGGCCAGAAGCTCGCGGCGCGTGGCGATGAGCAGGACCGTTAGCGCAAAAGCCACGCCGAGCAAGGCCCGTGGCTCCGGGCGCACCAGAGCCGCAGAAAGTGCGGCGCGACGCTGGTAGAGAAGCAGTCCGGAGAGAACCGGGACCACGGGCGCATAGGCCGAGGGTGAGTCGTGGCGGGTCCACTCATAGAGCCACCACCCTAAAATGGGCCAGGCGAGCGCCAGCAAGCACCCGGCAAAGGCAAGCAGGGCGAGGCGATCAGACCATCGGGAGGCGGCGAGTGGGGGCATCTTCCACGCTATTTTTGGAAGAACCCAGCCACATTTGCAGTGCGAGCCGCAAAAGAAACGGCATGTCGTGGCAGAAATACCGTCGATACAGGCGCAGCGGGTCTTGAAGGAAGCGGAACGCCCACTCCAGTCCGACCCGGCTGAGCCACTGCGGAGCGCGCTTCACCGCCCCCCCCGCCATCTCAAATGTCCCGCCGACCCCGATAGAAACCGGGACTTTTAGGGCCTCGCGGTTCTGATGGATCCACTTCTCTTGCTTGGGTGCGCCGAAGCCAACCAGAAGAATGTCGGGCGCGGCCTCGCGGACCTGGCGCTGGATCTCTTCTTGAACCTCGGGGGCATCGAACGTGTTGAACGGCGGGCAGTGGGTCCCGACGATCTTTGCATCCGGGTAGCGGGCCAGAACCTCGGCCTTCGCTTTTTCGGCGGAGCCAGGTGCGCCGCCGAGAAAGAACAGGGTGGTGCCTTTTTCGTGAGAGAGCCTTGCCAGCTCCCAGAACAGGTCGCTCCCGGCGACGCGCTCGCGCAGGGGAGCCTCGCCTCGCGCCAGCCGCGAGAGCCACAGAACCGGCATGCCGTCGGCGAGGTTCAGCGACGACTGCGCGTAGACCGTGCGAAACAGGGCGTCGGACTGGAGCAGGTACAGATGATCGACGTTGCCCGTGCAGACCGCATGGGTTCCCCCCGACACGATCAGCCCCTCGATGCGCGCCGTCGCTTCGCTCATGGTGACATCATCGAAGGGAACTCCCCCGATAGCGACCCTGCCGCCGCGCGATGGCGTGGCGTGGTCAGAAGAAGCGAAGTAGCGTACAGACATTGTCTCTCAAAGATTCCTTGCAGGTAATCTTTGGGTATATGCCGTTTTGGGAACGCTCGCGAAATTACCGGGTTTTGCTCTTTGGGCCGATAAATTTTACCCCCGTTGCGAACGCCAGCCCGACAAACACCAGTAATCCGAGATAGAGCGGACCAAGTGCATCGAAGAGCAGCTTGATGTTCAGCCCGGCGATGGTCAAACAGACCGCCCACGCGAGTAGTTTCAGCCAGAGCGGGCTTGCGTGCTCCCCCATTCGCTTCGGATCGGACGTGAACATCACCAGCGGGAAAATAGCAAAGCTGAGTTGCATGGACAAAACGACCTGCGAGAACTGGAGCAGCTTGAGCGTCTCTTTGCCCCCGGTAATCAAGATCAGCCCGACGGCGGGAATCAGCGCCAGGCCGCGCGTAATCAAGCGGCGCTTGACCGGGTCCAGCCTGAGTTTCAGGAAGCCCTCCATCACGATCTGCCCGGCGAGCGTCCCGGTGATGGTCGAGCTTTGCCCGCTGGCAAGTAGCGCGACGGCGAACGCGACCGCCGCCGCTCCGCCGAGCATCGGGCGTAGCAGCGCGTGGGCCTGCTCCAGCTCGGCGACGACGACTCCACTGCGGTGAAACGCCGCTGCCGCGAGCACTAAGATGGCCGCGTTGACAAAAAATGCCGCACCGAGGGCCAGCACCGTGTCGAGCGTGTTGTAACGAATGGCCTGTTTCAGGTTCTCAAAACGCCGGGTTTGCACAATCGACGAGTGCAGATAGAGGTTGTGGGGCATCACAGTCGCGCCTAAGATTCCCAGCGCGATAAAAAGCGAGCCGTCTGCTCCCGAGATCGGCGCAGGGAGCGTCGGTCTGAGAAGCGCTCCGCCTGCTGCAACCCAGTCGGGCCGGGAGACGAGCATCTCCAGCAAAAAACAGCCTGCCACTGTGACAACTAACGTCAGAACCACGGCTTCGAGCATCCGAAAGCCTTTTTTGGTGAGCGCGAAGATCGCCAGAACATCGAAGCCCGTGAGCAGAACTCCGAAGATCAAGGGGATTTTGAACAGTAATTTCAGCGCGACAGCGCTTCCGATGACTTCTGCCAAATCACAGGCAATAATTGCGATCTCGCAGAGAATCCAGAGCGCGATGGCAACGGGTTTTTTGTAGTAATCGCGGCAAGCCTGCGCTAAATCTTTCCCGGTAACCAGCCCGAGCCGGGCGCAGAGCGTCTGGAGGAGAATCGCCATGAGGTTGCTGGCAAGAATCACCCACAGAAGCTGATAGCCAAACCGCGAGCCGCCCGCAAGGTCCGTGGCCCAGTTGCCGGGGTCCATGTAGCCGACCGAGACCAGAAAGCCCGGTCCGGCGAACGCGAGGTAGCGTCGCCAGCGCGAGGCTCCGGCTCCTGGAACGGCAATCGTCCGAAATGACTCGGGAAGCGAGGGTGTGGTCACCAGCGGCGCACCAGTCCGATACCGACAAAGTTGCTCTTGCGGTTGCCGCGCTCCAGCCCGACCCCGGCATTGAGATCAAGCTGGGTGTTTTTATGCTGGACGAGCGTCACGCCGCCGTCGAGCCAGCGCCCGTCGCCCTGGGAGTAGATCTCGGCGAAGACGGAGAGATCGGGCCGTAGCGAGTACCCGAGGTTCAGCGCCCCGGCGCGGGTGCCGTCGGGAATTAGTACGTAGTCGGCCTGTGCTATCCAGCGCCCCGAGAGCGTGCGCTCCAGCTCCAGCGCGTACTGCGGGCGAGCGTTCTTTGCCGCCGTCACGATCAGCGCCGCGCTCTCGTAGAAGCCCCACTTTGCGCCGAGGGCCGGGTCGCTCCAGTCGCTGCCCGAGCGCGACGGAACCCCAAAACGAACTTCGAGGGCTTTGTTCTTCGTCGGCAGACGCAGAAGCCCGCCGTCGTTGAACACGGTTCGCGAGCCGCCGCCCTGGTAGCGGGTGACTCCCAGCTCGTACTGCGGGCGCTGAATCACGGCGATGCCCGCTGTGAATCCGGGCCGCTCGGCCTCCAGAGGTTCATCGGCGCGGGCGGGTGAGAGCAAGAGCGTCCCGCCAAGAAATAGAGCGACAAAGGCGGTTGTTCGTTTTTTGTTTTGCATGTTTTGTGTTTACTTCGGCCAGCTTCCGTCGGCGTTGGGGATGGGCGAGCCGTGGGGGCACGTGGTCGGGTGGTTCAGAAACTCCGCGAGGCGCTCTTCGAACTCCTCGGAGATCACGTGCTCCAATCGCTCGGCTTCGTCGTGGGCGCTATCGGGGGAGAAACCGAGGGTGTCGGTGAGAAACCGCTCTAAAAGCCGATGGTGGCGAGAAAGCTCGGTGGCGACGCCCGTCCCTTCGACGGTGAGCCGGACGCCCCGGTAGGCTTCGTAGACAACCAGGCCGTCGGTGCGCATGGCCTTGAGCATCTTCGTGACGAACGCCCGGCTGGTACCGGTGCGCTCCGCGATCTCCGACTGGGCTGCGTCGGTCTCGGCGGTCTGGAGCGCGGCGATGGCCTTGAGCATGTCGCCGGTCGCTTTCCCCAGATGTTTCTCGCGCTGTGATTTAACCATGGTTAACTTAACCTGGGTAAATTCTATCCGCTCAAGGGTCGTTTGTCAAATGCCCTGCATTGACGGTACACTGCACCGGCATGTCGAGCGTCGCCCGCATCTTAGTCGTCGAGGACGACCCGAATATCCTGCGCCAGATCGAGTTCAATCTCCAGAGCCACGGCTACAGCGTCACCACCGCCACGACGGGTGTCGAGGCGCTCCGCCAGATGATGCTGGAGAAACCCGACCTTCTCATTACCGACGTCATGATGCCGGAGATGGACGGCTACGAATTGGTCGCCTGCCTGCGCGCCGATGCCACTCTCTCGGAAGTGCCGGTCATCATGCTCACGGCTCGCACCGAGGAGCTGGACATGGTCCAGGGCTACACGTCCGGCACCGATCTCTACCTCACCAAACCGTTCAACCCCACCGAACTCATCGCCTTCGTCCAGCGCATCTTAGGGTAGTGTCCCCTAACCCCAATAATGGGGAACTAAGTAAGGAAATACCGGTCTGTTAAAAGCGGCCCTCGGCGGCCCGAACATCTGAAGTGCGAGCGGCGATATGAACGGCCTTGCGCGAGCGGCGTACTTGTTCTTCCAGGCGGGCTTTTCGTGCATGTAGCTGCCTGCAAAGCTCCAGGTCGGGCATGGCGTCGATCACTTTCTCGCTCCGAAGCAGCCAGCGCCACGCCCGGCGAACCTGCGCCTCGCTTTTCCCCTTGAGCCTGCGAACCAGAAGCCCCTCGACGGTTCTTTCCAGTGCCAGAATGCGAAGGACTCTGGCGAGTTCATGGGCCTGGCCCGGCTTCGGCTCGAACGTCCGAACCGCCCGCGCGATCTTCCGAGTCCAGCGCCGGAAACTCTGTCGCGTACTAACGCGCTCACTCAGAGGGCGAATCAGTGTGTTTCCATCGAGATTGAGCCGTCCGATCAACACCAGAACTCGGGCTGTCAGAATAGAATCGGCGCTCTCGCCTATCAAACCAAGTCGCTTGAGAATATCAGGAATCAAAGCCACTGTTTCTTGCGGCGCATAGATTTCCAGGACATCGAGAGAGATAAATAAAGCAGATATTCCGAATCCATCGAAATCTACTTCTCTTTTTTGGCATCTTATTTTTATCAACGAAATCAAAATATCAATATCCGATTTATCTCTTCGTTTAGATAGAAGAATTTGCCCGACTGTATTGAATAAAATAGGGGACGACAAATCTCGTTCGATTTCTTTTATTGCTTTTTCTGCATTTTCTATCCAAATCCGAGCGATTGGAAAAATATCCAATGTTGCGAAAATATTTTCTGGTTCAGCTAAATCGCAAGCAAGTCTAGAAACATATCCCCTATATCTCTTTCGGGGATTATCTCCGGTAAGAAGCGCAGTCACTGTTGCATATGTTACCCGTGTCTCTGCCGTTTCGATGCTGAGCCGACGAGCTGTACGGGTCATCATGATTTCCTCTATAACATATTGCGCTTCATAATGGTAACGATACTTCTCACAGCGTGTCAGAGCGTCTTCAGGATCGAGCCAGGCGAGGCCAAGCAGAAGCGTGCCTTTTGCATCTTCCCAGTTCTCCAGCGTATCGAGGTGCTGACGCAGAAAATCGGCGGCTTCGTCGTCGGGGAGGAGCGCGGCTTCGCAGACGAGGCGCTGGGCGCGGACTTTGGTCATCGGTGTTCGGGGAGAGAGATAACTCTGGCCCAGGTGGAAGCCTGGCTTGCTGTGTGGTTGTCGAAGGTTGCCGTATGGTACTTTATCGTCCATGGGGGAGCGATTTGCTTTATCCAGCTGACTACCAAAGGTTGCCTGCTGGTAATTACGAAGGTGGGCGCAGGGAGAGTTCCCGAATTCCCCCATGTGTTTCGCTCGTGCCTCGGCTGCACTTGCGCCCCGTGCTACACGGGCTACAATTCCAGACCAGGCTGTGATTCTTCGACTCGATCTGCTTTCTTGAACGTAGTATCAGCACCTGTAAAAGGAAAGTCAAAGCCCTGCCCGCTCAGAAGTTGCTCGATACTGCGAATCTGTAGGGCGCGAACCTTCTTCTTACCGCCCCAGATCGGCGGGCTATAGTACCCTGCGGTGAGCGCCTCGGCCTCCATGTTTTTCGTCGGCTCTTCCAGTGAAAGAAAGAACCCGAGGGTGGCTTTCTCCCTCTCCATCGCGCCGCGAAGCTGCTGGACGGCGGGTGCGCCGACCTTTCCCCCCTTCACCTGGACGATAGCCTTCGACGGGCTTTTTCCACCGTCGTGGAAGTACGCGACCCCGTCGATGCCGCCGTCGGCCCCTTTTTTCTCCTGGGGAATGGCGGGAACCAGCCCGACGGCCCACATCTCGAACTTCTTGTGCGTCGGGTCGGTCGGGTCATCGAACATGAGCCGTGCGCCCGCCAGATCGGTGGGCAGTCCCTCGATGGCATAGGTGGGTAGGAACGCCGGGTCGCTCGCGGACTTGAGAAACGGGGGTTTCGCCTGGAACATGTCGAAGAGGCGCTTCTGAATGAGCGTCGTCGCAATCGGCGTGATGTCGATTCCGATCCACTGCCGCCCGAGTTTCTGCGCCGCCGTGATCGTGGTTCCGCACCCGCAGAACGGATCGAGAACGATGTCTCCGGGATTGGAAGAAGCACTGACAATTCGTTCCAGCAATGCTATTGGCTTTTGAGTTGGGTAGCCCAACCGCTCCTTCGCCTGGGAATTGATCGGAGAAATATCGTCCCACAGCGTATCAACGGTTTCCCCTTCAAGTTCATCAAGATAGCGTTTGCGTTGAATTCTTTGAGATTTATTCTCTGGTAAATAGAGCCTGCCATCGGTGTCCATTTGTTCCATTCGTTCGCGGGAAACAGCCCAGCCGTTTTGCGGTGGTGAGTATCCTTTGTAGGTGTAGACCAAGTTTGGTCTGTACGAGGGGCTTGTAATGTTGTCGAGGCGGTAGCGCCGACCATCCGTTTCTATATGGGTGAATTTTGAATCAATATATTTTTCATTGTTCGGTCTGTGCTGGCGTTCAAACTTTGCCTCACTGCTTTTGACATAAAAAAAGATCGTATCGGTGCTGACGCCAAAACGGATCGCAGCATTGTTGGTTTCGCCGCGCCCGGCTTTTCGTTTCCAGATAATCTCGTTCCGAAAATTCTTCGGGCTGAAAACACAGTCCAGAATCAACTTCAAGTAGTGACTCGCCGTCGGATCGCAATGGAGATACAAACTGCCCGTCGGTTTCAGAACCCGATGCAAGTGATACAGACGCGGGGCCATCATCACGAGGTACGCCATCACGTCGTTCTCGCCGATGGCGCTATGAAACCCGCCCATCAGCTCGATCACCTTCGGAACCGGACACAAATCGGAGAAATTCGACCATGACTCTGCCGCACCTGCCCAGTTCCAGGTATCGCCGAAGGCTTTTATCTGCGCGGGAGACTCACCGCCGCTTTGTTCCTTGAACAGAACGTTGTAGTCGCGGTTCGAGTTAAACGGAGGATCGAGATAGATCAAGTCTACAGAAGCGTCGGGAATATGCTTCTGAAGAATATCGAGGTTATCTCCATAGTACAGCGTGTTCACAGAAAGAAATTCGCGAGGCTCACCGTGAAATCCTCCTTTCGCCTCGCTGGGCGAGGCGAAAGCGTAGCGCTTCGGGGACCAAGCACGGGGGAAACTACACCCCGATGCGCTCGGTGTCTTTGCTGCGCTCGCGCTCTCCGGGCGGGCGGGCGAGGAGCTTGTTGAGCGCCGAGAGATAGGCTTTCGCAGACGCCACGATGATGTCCGTGTGCGCCGCGTGCCCCGAGAGAATCTCGTCCCCGGCCCGGATGCGAATGGTCACGGACGCCTGCGCATCGGTGCCCTCGGTCACGGACTGAAGCGCGATCTCGATCAGCTCGTTTTCGACTTTCACAATGCGGTTGATCGCCCGGTACAGCGCATCGACCGGGCCGTTCCCCGTGTCGGCGTCCATCAGGATCGCCCGGTTTGCATGGCGCAGCTTCACCGTCGCGGTCGGGATTGATCCGTCGCCGCAGGTCACCTGAAGCTGGACCAGCTCGTACTCCTGAGACCCGGTGCGGGCTTCGTCGGACGCCAGCGCTTCCAGGTCTTCGTCGTAGACGATTTTCTTTCTATCAGCCACTTCCAGAAACCGCGCGTAGACTTTTTCGAACGCCTCATCGCTGGCGAAGTTATGGCCGAGAATTTCCAAGCGATGCTTGAGTGCGTGCCGCCCCGAGCGCGGCGAGAGCACAATTTTACTCTCGGCGATGCCCACGTCGGCGGGGTCGATGATCTCGTAGGTGCTGCGCTCTTTGAGCACCCCGTCCTGGTGAATCCCGGAGCTGTGTGCGAACGCATTTGCGCCGACTATCGCTTTGTTCGGCTGCACCAGAATCCCGGTGCGCGCCGAGACCAGGCGGCTGGTGCGGGTGATCTCTTTCGTGTTGATGTTCAGCTCGAACGCCCCGAACGCATCGGTGCGGGTTTTCAGCGCCATCACCACTTCTTCGAGCGCCGTGTTTCCCGCCCGCTCCCCGATGCCGTTGATGGTACATTCCACCTGTCGCGCTCCGCCCTGCACCGCCGCGAGCGCGTTTGCCGTCGCCAGCCCGAGATCGTTGTGGCAGTGCGCCGAGAACACGGCTTTGTCTGCGTTCGGGACGCGCTCTAAAAGCATCCGAAAGATCGCGCCGTACTCCTCGGGGGTCGCGTAGCCCGTCGTGTCGGGGACATTGATCACGGTCGCTCCGGCGGCGATCACGGCCTCGACCACGCGGCAGAGATAGTCGGGATCGGCCCGCCCAGCGTCCTCCGTGAAGTACTCGATATCCTCGCAGCCCAGAGAGCGGGCGTGCTTCACAGCGGCCACCCCGATCTCCAGCGCCTGGTCACGGGTTTTTCGTAGTTTATGCTGAAGATGGTTGTCGCTCACTCCAAGCCCCGTGTGAATCCGGGGACGTTTCGCCCCTTTGAGCGCGTCCCAGGCCACGTCGATGTCCTTGGGCACGGCGCGTGTCAGCCCGCAGACCGTGGCATTCTCGACAGCGGCGGCGATTTTTTGCACCGCCTCGAAGTCGCCTGGCGAGCTGATCGGAAACCCCGCCTCGATCACGTCCACCCCGAGCCGCTCCAATTGCCGCGCGATCTCGACCTTCTCGGTCACGTTCAGCGCCGCGCCGGGCGACTGCTCGCCGTCGCGCAGGGTCGTATCAAAAATAAAAATCCGGTTGTTCATTTTGTTTTCCTACAGGCAGCTAAAGCAAGCCCGCTGTTAGAATCCAAGGAGGCACCCAGCCGCTGGGTACCCGGCCCCCTGAGTTATTCCAGCTCCAGCACTTTCTTCAGCGCCACACCGATGCGCTCCAGCGTCGCATCGTCCACGACACCGATTCTTCCGACAAGTCTCTCTTTGGAGATCGTCAGCAACTGCTCACACTTTGCCCAGGAGATCTCGCGCAGACCCGTCTCCTCCGTAGGCTGTATCTCAACATGAAACGGAACGGGCTTCCCTTTTGTCGAGAGCGTCACGACAATGGTGTTTGGATAGTTCTCGTTACGATTCGCCGCATCCCGCTGAACGACGAGCGCAGGTCGCTTTCCTATCTGTTCCGAACCTCGCCCCGGCGACCAATCCACCCAGTACAGCTCACCGCGTCGCATCGGCCTGCGCCTCGAACGCAAACTCCACATCGGCATCTTCCGCTTTGCCAGCCAGCGTAAATGCCTCGAAGAGTTGCTGTTCTTCTTCCTCTTTCAGGTACGCTGCCAGACTCTCGCAAACCAGCGTATTCATGCTCATTTTCCGTCGGCTCGCCGCTGCTGTGCCCACGCTGTAGAGATCGTCTGGCAGGCGAAGTGTCAGTGTCTTGGTTTCAGATTTTGATGTCATTTCAAGACATCATATCACGATTTTCTCGCCCAGGTGTCTGGGTTGCGTGTGGACCGTGCTGTCCCAGAGCGCCTGCACCCGCGCCAGCGACTCGCGGATTTTCAAGCGGTTGGACAGCGCCGGGCTTTCGGCATCGAAGCCGATGGCGTCGAGGTTCCAGCCACGGGCAAGAAAGATCGCGCGTTCGTTGTGGAACCGCTGCGAGACCACGGTGATTTTTTCCTGCCCGAAGACGGCTCTGGCACGCGCCATCGAGTCCAGGGTTCTCAGCCCCGCAAAGTCGCAGACAATGGCCTCTTTGGGGACGCCCGCCGCGATGAGATCGGCTCGCATGACTTTTGGTTCGTTGTAGTCGGCGCGTCGGTTGTCGCCCGAGACCAAAAGCTTTTTTACTTTACCGGCTTTCCAGAGCGCCGCGCCCGCCTCGATCCGGGCGGAGTAGTACCGGTTCACCCGCCCCCGCCCGACGAACTTGCTGGTCCCGAGGACCACGCCCACGGAGCGCTCCGGGATTTGCTGAACCGAGTCGTAGCACCGGCCCGACGCCGCGCCCTGCACCGCAAGCTCGCCCGCGCCCACGCAGAGCAGGCAGACGAGAGCCGCGCCGCCCAGGCTCCAGAGAAAGCCCCGGCGAACGGCGGCTACGGCGCGTGAAACGCGGCGTTGTTTCGGTAGTAATAGTACGCGCATCCGATAAATACCAGCACCGCCACGACGATCAGCACCAGGCAGGTCAGGCACGCCCGGTCGGGGTTTCCCACCTTGCCTCCGAGCGGCCCGACCCAGTCCGAGCGCGGGTCAGGAGCTTCCCTCCGCCCCAATAATGGGGAACCAGAAGAAGATTCTTCCATGTTTGGCTCCCCGTTATCGGGGCTGGGGGACTCGGGAGACTCGTCGCTCACAGCTCGATCTTGGTCTGAGCGGCAGCTTTCTCCTCGACCTTGACCTGCGGGCGCACCCAGCTCATCATCCCGCGAAGCTGACCGCCGACCTGCTCGATGAGATGGTTCTCGTCGCGCTTTGCCAGGGCGTTGAAGCTCGGGCGATTGGCTTTATTTTCTAAAATCCACTCTTTGGCGAAGTTCCCCGACTGGATTTCATCGAGAATCTTCCTCATCTCGGCCTTGGTGCCCTCGTTGACGATGCGCGGACCGCGCGTCATGTCGCCGAACTGAGCCGTATCGGAGATGGAGTAGCGCATCCCGGCGATTCCCGACTCGTACATCAGGTCCACGATAAGTTTCAGCTCGTGCAAACACTCGAAGTAGGCGATCTCCGGCTGGTATCCGGCCTCGACGAGCGTCTCGAAGCCCGCTTTCACCAGTGCCGTTGCGCCGCCGCACAAAACGGCCTGCTCGCCAAAAAGATCGGTCTCGGTCTCTTCCTGGAACGTCGTTTCGAGCACGCCCGCGCGGGTCCCGCCGACGCCCTTGGCCCAGGCCAGCGCCCGGGCCTTTGCTTCGCCGGTGGCGTCCTGGTGAATCGCGATCAAACACGGGACGCCCTTGCCTTCGGAGAAAACCCGGCGCACGAGGTGCCCCGGCCCCTTGGGAGCGCACATGAACACATCGACATCCTTCGGCGGCACGACCTGCCCGAAGTGGATGTTGAACCCATGCCCGAACGCTATCGCGTTGCCCGGCTTCAGCCCCGGCGCGATCTCGCTCTTGTACAGATCGCCCTGGAACTCATCGTTGACGAGAACCATGATGATGTCCGCACGCTCGGCGGCCTCGCGCACCGTGACGACCTCGAAGCCGTCGTCTTTTGCCTTGTCCCAGCTCTTGCCAGGCCGAAGCCCGATAATCACGCTCTGGCCGGACTCTTTCAGGTTCAGCGCATGGGCGTGGCCCTGCGACCCGTACCCGATGACCGCCAGGGTCTTGCCACGCAAGCTATCAAAGCTTGCATCGTTGTCGTAGTAAATCGTAACTGCCAAGTTTTCTTTCCTTCCGAAGTATCACCCGCACCTAAGTGCGGTGACGAGACCGTTTTCACGGCATCAAATTTTACGCTTTAAGCCAAGAAGCGAGATGACTTCCTGGAGAGACTCATGAGATTTTGCGCCAATTCTGATCGATGAAAATCCGTTTGATTCCGGTATTTTATATGTCTTCCACGTGCAAATCGAATTTCTGAGTCTGTAAAACTCCATTTCTGAATTTAAAAAGACAGATCCATCTCCATTTTCTCCTATACAATCAGTCAAGCATTGGATATTTAAGGGGAGATAAACTCGTTCCCCTGTTTTTTTCAGATGATTGATGGGGCCTTCCACCCCAACTTCACTAAAAGAGTAAGGAGCAGAGAACGGGTATTCGTTGATCAAAAAAGAAAACACAAAATCCTCAATAGTATTTGAGACTTGCCATCCTGTCTTTCCGTCGCTGTCTTCGACGTACACCGGACAGTCGTCCTGATTTAAGTCGGTGCTCAATATTCCCCAAAAGCAAACTGATTGATTTTCTGACCATGCATAAAGCGTATTTTTACAAATATATAGGTCAGAAATCGGAATCATCCAGTTTTGTTTGTAAAAATCGATTCTTTTTCCCGCAAAGCCGTACCACTCGCGCAGGGCTTCAGGTAGACGAATCCCAAGACGTGCTTCGGCTTCGGCAATTTCTTCTTCGGAGTAACCGTCGCTGTCTCCAAGCGGCTCGAACCACTCGGAGATAAACGTCCTGACTTTCTGCCAGCGCTCTTCAGGCATAATCAGGCCGCCGCACGCTCCAGAGCTTGCTCGAACTCTGTCTGATTCTCAACAAATCCGCGCTCAATCACCTGACGACGTGCCATGGAAATGTGTCTCGGCGGCACTGTTTCCGCTTCGGGACGCTGCGGATAGACGATAATCGGGTCCTCTGCATCAAAGTAGGCAATGTGTGTGCCTTTTTCAACACGAATTAGCCCCATGTTTTTCAGAGCTTTGTCTAACAGCTCATAGGTTATCGTTATCATTGAGATACCTACGGGTTCCTCGGGTCTTCGAGGGCGTCGGCGAGGGTACGGGCAGCGCCGACGGGCGTCGCGGGCGGCACGGGCAGGACCGGGACGCGGCTGGTGGGATTGTTTTCGTCGTCCAGATTGTCGTCGCCCTCGGGCTGGCCGAGGGTGGACGCCCAGACGCGGCCCAGCCATGCGCCGCGCTCGGCTTCGGTGGGGAAGACCATCAGCAGGGGCGCACGCTCCGGGCGGTCATCGACGATGACGCACCAGTCCCCCGAGGCGTCGCGGCCTGTGAGCAGGCCGGGCTGACTCTCATAAACCGGCTGAAGGTCGAGAAACAGGCCCGCAAGGTCGGCGTCGAGGGGAAGGGCGATCTCCGGCGGGGTCTCGCGCTCCTCGAATAAGCTATCGACCGTGACCTCGCCGCCGGGCTTGGGCAGGAACTGCTGGCCCCACGCGGACGTGACCGGCGTGACGTAGGTCTCGGTGCTCCACTCGCTCGGCGTGAACCCGGCGGGCAGAGACTCGTAGCCCCGCTCCACAAAGCTCGGCGGAATCTCCGGGGCGTCTAAGATATCGTTGCGTAGCGCCAGCGTCGCCGCGCCCAGGGATTCGAGGGCAGGCAAGAGCGCCGCGAGCCGGGCCTGCTGGTCGTCCGTGAGCGCGTCGAGGCCCGCAAGCAGCCGCCGCAGCTCTCCGAGGCGAAGCTCCACGCTCCGCGCCGCTTCGTCGAAATCCCGCGTACTGTCCATTTAGAGTTCCCCCAGCCCCGATAACGGGGAGCCAGAAACTCCCCCGTTATCGGGGGGCGGGGGGACGGGGGACATGCGCCGCCACGCCAGCCCGACACCCGCACCGACGACGATAAACAGAGCGAAGTTCACCACGAGGTTCAGCACGGTGTCCAGCCCCAGAGCGCTGGTAATGGCGCTGTAGACCCACCAGAGCAACCCACAAAGAACCAGCGCTCCGCCGACAAAAAGCGCGGTGAATCGCTCTTTCTTCCGGGCAAGAAGCGCTCCGCCGAGGGCAAGCCCGATCAGCGGAAGCGCGACCCCGAAAATGCCGTTGGCCTGGGCCTGGGTGAGCAGCTCTTTCATACTGCTACTATACCGTCCGAGCGCCCCGCATGAGCGCGATCCGGCCTGTGCGCACCATCTCGCGAACCCCGAACGCCTCCATGGTTTTCTCGAACGCGTCGATCTTGTCGGAGCCGCCCGTGACCTCGACGACGAACGTTCGGTCTGCCGTGTCGATGATCTTGCCGCCAAAGACCTGCGTCACCATCTGGATCAGCTCGACCCGGCGCTCCGGCTCGACCGTGACCTTGATCAATGCCAGCTCCCGCTCCAGCATCGGGGTGTCTAAATAGTCAAAGACTTTGAGAACGTCGATGAGCTTGTGGAGCTGCTTGGTGATCTGCTCCAGAACGTCGCCATCGCCCGCCACGACAATCGTCATGCGCGAGACATCCGGGTCTTCTGTGATCGAGACCGTCAGACTTTCGATGTTGTAGCCGCGCCGCGCAAAAAGCCCCGAGACGCGCGCCAGGACGCCCGGCTTGTTCTCGACCAGAACCGTGATCGTATGTGTCTCTATCACCATCGTCCCTCTTGGTAGTGTCATTGTTGTCATTTAATTACTCTTTTTAACTCTTTCTCTGCGCCCAGAGCCACCAGCCCGCGCCCAGCACCGCTGTTGCCAGCACGAGTAGCCCAACGGCTTTCTCCACCGGGTCGGGCGGGACCGACGGAATTTTAAGCGTTCCGTCGCTGCTCTGTCGCACTGGCTGGGCGACGTAGCGGCCTTTTCGCGCGATGGTGGCGTACTCCAGAAAGCTGTCCAGTTTTCTTTTCAGTTCGTCGCCTGCGAGCGGCTGCCCGTGCCCGGCCCCCAGGTACGCCGGGTTTAGCTCCCCGATTTTTATAACGGACCTGCGAACGTCGAACCAGTCCATCGTGAACGACGCGGGCGGCATCCCGATCTTGCCCTCGCCACGCAGCAGGTGCATCCAGCTATTGATCTCGCGCGTTGTCAGTGCGTCTCCCGCCAGCAGAGTTCTGTCGCTCTTACGCCAGTAACCCACCTGCCCCGGCGTGTGCCCCGGCAGCGGAATCGCCTGCCAGCCGGGGAGTGGGGAGTGGGGAGAGGGGAGTGGGTTTATCCGCTCGCCGAGATCGAAGCCTCTGGTGCGGGCGAGGCCGGGGATGCGGGCAAAGAGTCCGCCCGGTCCGCCGACGCCCGGATCGCCCGGCGGGTAGTCGCACTTGCCCGTCAGAAACGATAACTCTCTCTCCGACGCGTAGACTTTTACGTCCCAGTGGTCTGCAAGCGCCTTTGCGCTCCCGGCGTGGTCCATGTGCCCGTGCGTCAGGAAGATGCCCGTGGGCGGCATGTCTCCGAAACGCTCGGTCGCCGCCCGGAGAATCGCGCTGGCGTGGAAGCTACACCCCGTGTCGATCAGCGCCCACCCTGCCGAGTGCTCGACAAAGTAGACATTGACCATGCCCGAGAGCGTCAGGCAGTGGACACCATTGGGGAGTGGGGAGGTGGGGAGTAGTGAGTGGGATTCCAGAATCCTCTTTCCACTCCCCACTCCCCATTCCCCACTCCCCTGCCCCACTCCCTCTTCCCTACCGGGCGACATCCACCACCTCGCCCGGCTTGGGGACGCGGGTGTCACGCACGACCTTCGGCTCAAAGTGGCACTGGCTCGGCGGCGCAACTTCCATCGGCTCGGGCTTTCGGACCATCATCTCGTTGATGGTCTGCCCCGACGGAATCATGGGGAAGACGTTGGACTCTTTACAGACGCGCATATCGATCACGACCGGGCCGGGCGTCGCCATGGCCTCCTTGAGCGTGGACTCGATATCCTCGGGGCGCTCGCAGAACATTCCCTTGACGCCATACGCCTCGGCTAATTTCACAAAGTCCGGGGCTTGCTCCAGGTTCACTTCCGAGTAGTGCTTCTGCCAGAACATTTCTTGCCACTGGCGCACCATCCCGAGGAACTGGTTGTTCAGAATCAGAACTTTCACGGGCAATTTGTAGATGCTGGCGACCATCAGCTCCTGAATGCACATCTGGATCGAGCCGTCGCCGGAGATGCACCAGACGTCTTTCTCGCCGTGGAACGCGAATGCGGCCCCGATTGCTGCCGGAAGCCCGAAGCCCATGGTTCCCAGCCCGCCCGACGTGATGAACCGGCGCGGGTGGCGGGTGCCGAGGTGCTGGGCGGCCCACATCTGGTGCTGGCCCACATCGGTCGCGACGACAGCATCGTGGTCGGTGAGGCGGGCCAGCTCGCGGAGGGCAAACTCGGCGTGGATCTGGCCGTCCTCGGTGCCGTCGGGCGCTTCGAGGGGGAACTCGGCCTTCCACTTGCCGATCTCCTCGTGCCAGCTGGTAAGATCCGCGACGGTGAAGTCTTGCTTCAGAAGCTCGGCCAGCGCCGCCTTGCAGTCTCCGACAATCGAGGCTTCGGCGCGGCGGACCTTGTTGATCTCGCCCGGATCGATATCGATGTGAATGACCTTCGCATCGGGCGCAAACGCGCTGACTTTCCCGGTAACTCTGTCGTCGAAGCGTGCACCGACGGCGATTAACAGATCGGTATTGTGCACGGCATAGTTCGCATACGCTGTCCCGTGCATCCCGAGCATTCCAAGCGAGAGAGTATTGTCTTCCGGGAATGTCCCGAGGCCGTGTAGCGTCGTGGTGACCGGGATATTGCCCCGCTTTGCCAGCTCCAGCACCTCTTCGTGCGCTCCAGCAGCTTTTGCGCCGCCGCCGACATACAAAACAGGTTTTTTGGCTTCATTTAAAAGCTCTACGGCACGCTTAATAGAAAGAGGGTGTACCTTGAAGTCGGACTTGAAGCTCCGAATGGATATCTTCTGGGCTTCGTCCGGGTCGTACTCGATCACGGCGCGAAAGACATCGACCGGAATGTCCACTAAAACCGGGCCGGGCCGACCGGAGCGGGCGATATGGAACGCCTCGTGCATGATCCGGGGCAGTTGATTCACGTCTTTGACCAGCCAGTTGTGCTTGGTGACCGGAATGGTGATTCCAGTGATGTCGGCTTCCTGGAACGCGTCCTTGCCGATGACCTCGGTGCGGACCTGCCCGGTGATCGCAACTATCGGAATCGAGTCCATCATGGCGTCGCACAGGGGCGTCACCAGGTTGGTCGCGCCGGGACCACTGGTTCCCAGGCAGACGCCCACTTTTCCGGTGGCGTGTGCGTAGCCCTCGGCCATGTGCCCGCCACCCTGCTCGTGGCGCACTAAAACGTGGTGAAGAAAGTCGCAGTGATACAGCTCGTCGTAGAACGGAATGACCGCTCCACCGGGGTAGCCGAACATCACCTCGACGCCCTCGCGCCGGAGGCACTCCAGCACGACCTTCGCGCCCGTCGATTGAATGATTGCCATTTTCGTGTCGCCTCTTTTCTTTCTCTATCGCCGAGAAACAAAGGGGCAACAAAAAACCCCTCGTCCGGCGTCGCAACATTGCTCGGGACGAGAGGCAAGCTCCCGTGGTACCACCCGAATTGCCGCTCCGCCCCCCGGCCCCGCCAGGCGGGGTGTGTCGGAAAGAGTCGGCCACTCGCTACGCTATCTCGGGCGCACCCGGAGGGACTACACACAGAGCTTTTTGAGAAAACTCCGCTTCACCACCTCGGCTCGGAGGGGAGGTTCACACTTGCCTGGCTACCGTCTCGCACCACCCGACGGCTCTCTGAAAGTCCACGGCAAGGCTACTGGCCTCGTCACTGCCACGTCTCTATGAAATTGTTTCTGAAGTGTATCACAGCTCGAAAGAGTCGGCAACCTGCTTTGTTTTCCCTCCCCCCGGTTTCCCTCCCCCGCCTCGCAAGCTCGGCACCCCCTCCCTGGCTTCGCCGCTTCGCTGAGGGAGAGGGTAAGAGTTGGGAAGTGGGCTTTTGAAAAAATAATTCAAAGAGTTTTCGTGCCGTGGTAATACGCACCAACTTTCGTTCCTCTTTACTTTTAGAGGAAAGAAAATGACGATTCAAACGGGAACGCGACTTGATGGCTTCAACAGCCCGGTAGATGACAACGGACTTCCATGGATACTACATCAGGACTACAGTGCAGAACCAATCACTTTGCTACTGCCTATAGCGGTAGATTACAACGGAAATCCACTCAAAATAACGGACAATGTTCGCCTTTACCAGAAAAAAATATTCTTCCCGACACCGTTTACGACTTTGCCTGAGGTTACGGTGGCACTCAACTTTATCGACGCAACACCAAGCAATACTTCGTCGGCAAACAACATCCGGGTGTCGGCGTTTGTAAGGCCAAACTCAGTTGCGCCAAACTCCCTCACCACGACATACTTTACACTGGTCTTTGCGACCTGGTCGAAGTCCCGTGCCTATGGGTTGGGAGTGAGCTGGATCGCAGTCGGAAATTGATCTATGTTTTTAGCGGGCTGGGGTCGCCGGTCAGGAGAAACGCGGCCCAGTAGTAGGGTGCGCGGGTGGCCGGGGTTTTTAGGGCACTCTGCATGGCGGCTTGCAGGGCGCGATCTTTCGGGTCGCCCGCCCGCAGGCGGGTGTAGAAAATCTCCATGAGCGGGCCGGTGGCGCGGTCGTCGATGGTCCAGAGGCTGCCCACGACGCTGGGGCAGCCCGCGACGTGGAACGCCCACGCGAAGCCGAGAAGCCCTTCCGAGGCGCTGACCTGGCCGAGGCCGGTCTCGCAGGCGGAGAGCACGGCAAGGTCGGCGCTGAGCGAGCTTGCGGCGATCTCACGGGCTTCGAGGCGTCCGTCGTTTTCGTCGTCGCGGGTCGGCGGCGCGAGCAGGAGCCAGGAGCGCAGGCCGTTCACCGGATCGACGATTCCATGGGTCGCAAAGTGCAAAATCCGGCTTTGAGCGAGCTTCGGGCGCAGGTTCTGCTCCGTGGCATCCGGGCCGATCAGAAGTGTGGCGGGCGAGAAGCCCCGCGCAACCGTACGGGCCTCGGTGCGGGCGAAGGGCAAGGCTCCGAGACGCTTGCGAACGCTCGCCAGCGGCAGGGTGTCGTCCACTCCCATGGGCGGATCGGCCAGCGCCAGAAACGCCTGCCGGGGCGTGGGGCGCTTTGGGCCGGGCAGGAGCAAGGCGCTGAGCGAGAGCGCATGCGACACCGGGTAGCGCTCGACCAGGCGCTTGCCGCCCGGAAGCACCAGCGCCGCAAAGGGCAGGGCGTGGAGCGGGCCTTCCGGAACAAAGACCAGGCGTTTAATCTCTGGACTCAGGCTCGGCGCGAGCGCGGGCCAGAGCGCGGCCCCCAATTTCTCCGCCAGACGAGCCTCGTCGCGCTGGCCCTGGAGAGTCGTCGTTCGAAGGGCTTTTCGCCAGGCATCGCCCTGCTCGACCAGCCAGCGCCGGGTCAGCGGCAGGCGCTCCGCCCTGACTCCCTCCTGCGCCGAGAGCAGAAAGACCGTGAGCGTGTCTTCGCCGACGGAGAAGCTCACAAAAAGCGTGTCCGGACGGGCCTTCGCCAGCCCTCTCAGCGCCGAGGGCGTCGGCGGCGCGGCTTTCGAGGCAGCCTGGGGCGACGAAAAACGGCTCCGCAGGGTCGCCTGACGCTGGGTCAGCTCCAGCACGAGCCGGTCATAGCCCCGCCGGGCACTCAGATAATTTTTGTCCTGATCGCCCTTTGTGGCCGCCGCCCGGACGCCCGCGCCTGCCTGCTGAACCCGCTTGCGCAGGGCTTCCATCTCGCGCTTCTCGGCAGGGCTGAGCAGCCGATCCAGCTCGACATGCCCCTGCGCCAGGAGCAGCGAGAGCGCCTGACTGCGGCCTTTCTCCAGCAGGGTAAGGGCATCGAGCGCGGGTTTTTTCTTCTCCACCGCAAGCTCGGCCAGCCCGCCGTAGAGCGGCGCGTCGGTGAACTCAGGATAGAGCAAAATCTGAGTCGGATCGGCGACGCGCGAGCGTAGCGACTCGTACAGCGCGACGGCAGAGAGGAGCGCCTCCTCGCGCTCGGCGGGCATCTGGAGCGCCTGCCACTCGCGAGCAAGCTGCCCGAAGAGTAAGACCTGTTCCGCCTGGCTGATCATTCGGGGAACCGCCGCACGCGCCTTGTACAAGGTCTTCACGGCGTCGTCCCGCCGCCCGGCTTCACGGAAAAGCTGCGCCAGCTCCAGCCGCAGCCCGGCTTCTTTCTCCCGAAAATTATCCCAGGGCATGCTGGAGGGATAAAACGTTCCGGCGCGGGGCCAGACCGCGATAGCCTCTTCCAGCGCGGCAATCGCCGCCGCCCAGTTCTTTTTTCGACGTTGCACCTGGGATAGCAAGCGCAGGTTTTTATAGAGCCAGATAACAACAACATAGATATAGCGAAAGTAACCGTGATCGTACGGAATGCTGAGCTGTCGCGCTCGCAAATCCCGGCAATCAACGATGAGCTGCTGAAGATATGGCAGTATCGCTTCATCTTCTTCGACAGAAAGACGTGCAGCTACAATCATATGTCGCAAACAGAGCCTCTGATAGTTGCCCAGCCTGTCAGAATCTTCTTTTTCACACTGGATCAATTGATCGCGTAAACTTTGTAGAAAATTCTGTATACGCGAAGTTTTCAGCGCGTTAAAATCATCTACGTGAAGAAAACACTCAGAAAGCCCCACCAGGCTATCGAACCGATTCCACTTCGGCACTTGAAATTTTTCTACATAATCCAGAATCTCATCTGATTTGGCAAATCGTAAAGAAAGACGCATTAAATATCGATAACTATTAAAAATCTGACTTTCACGCTGCTCCAGAGTCTGTTTTTCTCCGTCGATCCCCCTGGACTCGGGGTTCCAGAGGCTTGCGTTTTCTTTTAAGGCAAGAGCACGCTGGTACCAGTCCAGCGCCCGGATGAAGTCGCCGAGCTGAGCATAGCTGTGGCCCATGACATCGTAGGCCTGCGCGATGTCCTGGACGTTATTGCGCCAGCCCTCGAAGCCAAGCAGGCGCTCCATCGTCCGGGCGGCAGCGTCCGTGTCGCCCCGAAGCGTGTCGAGCGAGGCCAGGACCATCAGGGCTTCGGCGATCTCTTCTTTGCGGACCTTGCGGCCCTGAAGAATGTCCAGCTCCAGCAGGCGGGCGTCGCGCTCCCGATCCAGCTCGCCACGTGCCCGCTCGATCTGGGCGATCAGGTTGACGAATTTCTGAGTCCCTTCTCGAAAGCCGATTTTCACGCACTGACGAATCGCAAGAAGCAGCCGCGCGAATGCGTCGTCGTAGCGCCCATCGCGCATGGCGGCATGAATCGGGTCGAGACACCGATAGACATTGGTGACCTCGGGGACATCCTTGAGCGGCAGCGACGGCGGAAAAAACGGCGGAATCTCGTCGCGCTTCAGCGCCGCCACCAGCGCGGCGTAGGTTCGCGGATAAGAAACCATCTCAGGGTCCTGCTCGCACCCGATCCAGCGCCTTGAGAATCCAGCGCTTCTCTGCGGAGTCGGGCGCACTGGCAAGACTCGCCCTGGCTTCCGCGAAAAGCCCGGCCTCGGCGAGGGCACGGGCACGGGCGAGCGGGTTTTTCGCTTGCTCGATACGTCTTAGCTGCCGCTCGGCGACAAGCTGAAAACGCCCTTGCGCCGGGGGGCCAAGCTCGCCCCCGCCTGCGTCGAGGGCGTGGACTTCCCAGGCAAGCGGCTCGCCGCGCGGCAGGTCTTTCTCCGGCACTCCCGCAAGTCCGTCGCTCTCGCCCTCGGAAACGGAGTCCAGCGCCCCGAGTCGCGCGACGAACCAGCGGTACCGAACCGCGCCGGGGCAGGCGCTCCAGGTCAGCCGGGGCCGTGCCTCGCGAACCATGCGCGAGACCGGAGCCGAGAGCGCGAAGCGGGGAACTTCATCGCCCGTGCCTCGTGGCCCGGACGCCCCCAGGACGCTCAGGTCGGGCAGAGATAGAGCAACCTGTTGTGGAGCCGGGCGCTCGGGCGGGGGCGAGGCGACAGCGACTTTCGGGGCGGGCAACACGATGGCGGCGCTCTCTTTCAAGCGGGCTTCGAGCTGAGCGACCTGATCGCGCAGCCGGAGCAGCTCCGGGTCGGGCGTGGCCTTCAGCGCCGGGGACGGCAAGGGAGAGGGCGAGGGAGCTTTCTGGGCCAGCGTGCGGGTAAGCTGGGCGATCTTTGCGCGATGCGCTGCTTGCTCTCGCTCCAGCCGCTCTCGCTCGCCCTGCAAGCGCCGGGTCTCTGCGACGAGCGCCACACGCTCGCGGCCCTGGGTCCGGGCCGTCAGGCGTTGCTCTTCCAGGCGCGGCCCTACCAGGACGCTTCCCAAAGTTGCGGACAGCGCCACAACCCCGAGTCCGGCCAGCGCCAGCTCCCAGACGCGCGGGCGGCGCGGCGGGGGCGGCGCGATTACGGGCGGGGCTTCGAGCAGCTCGCGGCGGAGCGCAAAGAGCTGGTCCGCCTCGGTGCGGCAGGTCTCGCACAGCTCCAGATGCGCCTCGGCAATCTCTTTGTCCACGTCGCCGAGCGTGTGGTCGGTCAGGCTGCGCAGGATAAAGAACGGCAGATGTGTCCAGCAGCCCGTCTCCCACCGCTGATACTCTTCGTCATCGTGCGGGGTCATGAGCGTTTCGTCTCCAGAGAAAGGTAGCGCACAAGCCGCTGGCGGGCGACCTTGCGCAGGTTGATCACTTGCTGGCGGGTGACTCCCAGCCGGGTCGCAATCGCGTTGTCATCGAGGGGGAGCAAGTCCCAGAGCGCTTTTTCTTCGCCTGACCAGAGACCGGCGGCGGCCTCGATCTCGGCGCGGGGAATCCGGGTGAGCAGAAGCTCGATCACGCCGCGCCCGCCGTCGTCGCGCAGGTTCAGCAGGAGCGCCGTGCGCTGTCGCTCAGGAAGCTGGCGGATCTCAGCCCAGAGCCGCCCCAGGTCTTCCCCCTGCTGGAGTTGCTCGCCCGGCTCGCTCTCGGCGCTCTGAAAGCGGTCGAAAATCGTCCCCGGCTCACCGCTGAGAACATCGGTCTCGGAGAGCGGCTGCTCAGAAAGCCCCCAGGCACGCGCCAGCGCATCGGTGAGTGCGCTGAGTGCCACAGGTCCACCGGCAGCGCTGAGCGCCTGCGCGGCCACCTCGGCCAGCGGCGACGACTGCGGCGCATGGAAGCCCTCGGGGAGTTTTTTGGGCGCGACTCCCGTGCGGATTCTCTCGCCGACCACGAGCTGCCCGCCACTCTCCCAGAGGCTCAGGTGCGTTGCGGTCTCGAACAAATAGCGCAGGCGACTCTTCAGCCGGGCACGCTCGGGGTTGCGAGCGCGCAGGGCATCTTCGACCGTATTTTCAGCCACAGCGACAGCGTATCCTTCCAGGTTTCGGATCGGATCGCTGCCAGGCACTTCTCTTGCGGCGCGAAGCCGCTCGGTCAACCGAACCGCCGCCGCGCCGTACAGCTCGTCGGCTTTCTCGGGCCAGCGCCAATTTAGCGTCCGGCGCAGAGCGTCCCCGGCGGCTCCGGCCAGAATCACTTCCAGTGCGGCGTCGGCGTCGCGGTCGGTTTTTGTGGCAAGAAAAATGGCAAGGTGCGCCTCGCACGCCCCCTCCGGTGAGCGGGTGCGCCACGATCCCCACCGGGCAGAGACGCCGGACATTGGCTCCATATTCCCTGCGCCTCTAAAAATTTCCTGCCCGAGGAAGATTCGGTGATTTTTTACGGGCTGGTAATATCGCGGGCCTTTCCCACGTCTGTGCGGTTTGGCCGACGTTGAGAAACAAGAATCAACTCGGTTAAAACTTGCCAACGAAATGCAAACGCCAGCCCGGTAGACTTGCCAGCAACCGGCCCTGAAAACTCGGTAGAAAGAAACTTCGCTCCCATGAACCTCCGCTCTCTTCACGCTCTCGCCCTGCTGATCGGCCTCACCACGGCACTCATTGCCGCCGCCCCGCGCGCCCACGCGCAGACCACCGCCCTGACCAACATCACCATCGCTCCCGGCGGCGCACGCCTTTTTGGGGACAACACCCTTGGCTATGAGTTCACCACGACCGCGAGCCTGCTCGTCAGCTCGCTGGGAGCCTACGATCACAACCAGGATGGCCTCGCCGGGTCGCACCAGGTCGGCATCTGGCGGGTCTCGGACAACGCCCTTCTCACCAGTTCGACCGTCACCACTACCAGCGCACTCGATGGCTTCTTCCGCTACGAGAGCATCGCTCCCATCACGCTGCCTGCGGGCAATACGTACCGAATCGGTGCGCTCTACACGGTGGCGGTCGGCGATCTCTACCTGGCCGAAGCCACTCCCGGCGGCTACACGGTGGCGAGCGGGCTTACCTTCAATCCCACAAACGGAGCCGTCTTCGATACGCTCGGATTCGGCTACCCGACCCAGGTCGTTCCCAACCGCGACGGCCACTTTTCGGCCAACTTCAAGTTTACGTCGAGCGCTGCCGCTCCCGAGCCGGGTTCGCTCGCGCTGCTCGGCCTCGGTGGAGCTTTGGCGCTCGGCGTGATTCGGCGACGCCCCGTGACGAAAGCGGCGTGAGATGCATGTCGCGTTCGATTTAGACGGAACCCTGATTCCCGACTGCGGCGAGTTTCGCTGCACGAGCACGCGCGGGGCGGCCCGCCTGTTTTTAACCGAGCCGCTCCGCACCGGCACCCGCGAGCTGGTCCGCGATTTGCAGCGAGGCGGCCACATGGTGAGCGTCTACACGCTCTCGGATCGGGCCGCCTGGAGAGTCTACGCCTGGCTCCTGCTGCGTGGCGTCCCGGTGCGGAAAGTCGTCACGAAGAAAGCCCACAACCGGGCAGTCCAATCGGGGAAGATCGCCAGCGCTTCCTGCAAGTGGCCACCGGTGTTCGGCTTCGACCTGCTCCTCGACGACGATCCGGGCAATGTCCGGGCGGCGCGGGCAGCGGGCTGTGAGGCCATTCAGATCACCAACCACGACGAAGACTGGACCCAGAAAATCCGCGAGCGCTGCCTCGCACCCTCGACGACCACAACCAACGCCGCGACGCAAGTTACGGCATAACCCAACGAAAAAAACCCACATGAACACCCACAAAACTCTTCGCCCCGTCCTCGCCCTGCTCGGCCTCACCGTCACGATGATCGCAGTCGCTCCACAAGCCAGCGCCGATGTTATCTACAGTAGTTTTGGGCCCTCTGATGCGTACAACACTGGAACTGGTAACCCAATGTTCGGAATCGCAGGGACGAACAGTCCTTTTCATGAAAGTTCTGCTTTCAAGTTCAATACAGGTTCTTTCTCTGGAAAGATAGCATCTATAGAAATGCCTATTCGTGGATTGAATCTTACTCTTTCAAGCTGTATTATTGGAATTACAACTTCAGAAGTCCAACCTCTTACGTTAGCGGATGTTCCCGCTAACGATACTGTTGCTCCTCTGTTCGTCTGGGCTTATACAGCGCCCAGCACTTCCTACTCCATTGCAACGCTCACTGCCGTCGGCGGAATCGACGTCACATCGAACACGAACTACTGGATATTCGGTCAGGCGAACTTCAATAACGCCTGCATTTGGGCAATGCGCAACACAGGAGTAGCTGGAGATGGAGCACGACGAGGCACTCCGGGTGGGGCGTGGAGTTCGTTAGGATTTCAAACAACCGCCAGTGCTTTTCGCGTGAATGGTGTCGCCGCGCCAGAGCCGGGGTCGCTGGCGCTTCTGGCGCTCGGGGTTGCCGGAGGGCTGGGATTTCTGCGCCGAGGGCGACAGGCGCGGTAAAGGTGTCGTGCCCTCGCGCAGGTGGGTGCGCGAGGGCAAGGCAAGGGCTACGCGTTGCCCAGAAGCTCGCTCGTTGATTCCGTGACAGAGCGAACGACACGCAAGATCAGGATGCGGCCTGATTCTTCACCCTGACGAGCGTCGAAAACAGTGAAGAAGACATGGCAGGAAACGGAAGCCTGAGCTTTTCGGTCTGGCCCGCCGTAGATTCGGTAACGAATGTCCTCACGGCGGCGCTCAGACTCCGGAATGCTCGGCGGAAACGAACGAGGGCCGGGAAACTCGGCCAGAGTCCGAATCGCTCGAATAAGTCCGGCATACCATCGCTCCGCATACTCAGGGCCACGCCGCTCGTTGATGCTCAGAAAAAGAGCTTCCTTCTCTGCTTCTGCTGGCTCGGTTTCAATAACCTGCCAGATCACTATCTCTTTACCTGCCGAAGAAGCTCAAGGCCCCGCGCCATTGTAGCCTCAGCATCGAAAGGTTTTGTCTTGATCGTGCCTGCTTCGACGCCGTCGATAATCTCTATAAAAGAGCCATAAAGCTCCTCGGAGACGATCAAAGGAGTAGCTTCTTGCGGCTCGATCCCAAAAGCGGCGAGTACCGCCGCCCTGGCCCGCACCATTCCTTCCGGCGTTGTAGCCAGAGCCAGAACTTCGTCGGGAACGTCCAGGGTAAGCAGACTCATAGCAACATTTTATCACCAGCGCCCTGTCGTGAAGTGAGCCACATATCCGGCTATCGGACGAGCTTGCCGTCGATCTTCTGGACAAGCCGGGTGACACGCGACGACTGGAGAAGCCAGCCCCTGTTGCCTGCGGCGCGGGTGAGCGTGTCTTCCAGCGCACGGCTCACTTCCATCGTGTGGGGCTTGCCCTGCGGGTCTTTGTAGACGGCGCGGGTGACCTGGCTCAGGCTCACCTGCGCGGCCCCGCCCCGGACGCGCACGTCGCCAAGCTGGTAGCGCACGGAGAACCGGTCCATGGCGGCGAAGGTCCGGGCAAGTGTCGCCGCCCAGCTCGCCTTGCCGAGGTTCGGGCGCTGCAACAGAGAGAACGTGGCGCTGCCTGCGACCAGGGCCTTGAGGCCGTCGAGGTCTTCTCGCTCGCTACAGGCCGCCATTTTTTGGTAGAACGCCTCGATGTCTTTCTTGCTCATTTTTTCAGATCCAGGCGCAGGATGCTCACGGACCAGGCCGGAGCGCGGTAGGTGAAGTCGCCCCGCGCTCCGGTGAGCGGGGTTTTCACCGGCGCAAGGCGCAATGGTTTCTCAAACGAGTTCTCGGCGTTGGGGTCGTTGCCCGAGAGGGTCAGCGCCTCGCCGCGCCCCGTGAGCGCCCCGATCCCATTCAGCACGAGCCGGAAGTCGGCGGGCCTCTCCTGAATATTCACCAGCTTGACCAGAAGCTGCTGGTTTTTTTCGTCTCGGGTTACGACGGCGTAGAAGGGCGGCGGGGGCGGCGCGAGGGTGACATCGTGGATCAGGACGTTGTCGAGGTAGCAGCGCACCCGCTCGCCCTCACACTCGATCTTGATGTCGTACCAGCGATCTGGCTCGATCTTGCCCGGAACGTCCCTTGCGACCAGCTCTTTTCCGCCGCCGATGGCCCGCTCGATGTTGTGGCGTGTGTTTCCCCAGCCGCCCAGGTTCCACCACAGGTAATCGTCGTCGGTTCCCACCCGAAATAGCACCAGAAAGCCTTCCTCGCCCTGGCTCTTGCGTGCCCGAAGCGTCAGGGTGTAGTCGCCAGAGCCGCGCCGATCACCGCCGTAGGCTCGTCGGTCGTCGGCAAGCTCGGTCTGCCGCCAGCCGTTGCCCTCCGGTGCCCAGGTTCCACGCGAGGGCGTCAGCAAGGCGGGACTTCCGTTGATTTTCACGTCGGCGAAGGTCGCGTCGGTGCGCCAGGTGCCGACGCCGACTCCGCCGGGCGGCGCAGGAGCTTTTACCCGGCGCACATCGAGCGTTGCGGGAACCACCTGCTCGCCCCGGTTTGTCGAGAACATCCGCTGCACCCAGTACGACGGCGTCCCGAAGCTTCTCTGGGAATCGAAGACAATCGCATCGGGGTTCCAGGCGCGGTTGCTTGAGTTCACCAGTAGCGGCGCATAGCTCGCCAGGGAAACAACATCGGAGTTGCGCTCCAGGCCCGTGATAAACGCGGCCTCACTCAGCGCCGCAATGAGATTTCCCTGCCCGCAGCCCTGGGTCACGGCGTACTCGCCTAAATAAATCTTCGGGCCGGTGCGCGGGTAGTTGTCGTAGCGCCGCGACAGGTTCTGCATCTGCTGCGGGCTGGTGTAGAAGTGCTCGTCGGAGATCTCCACGGGCGCTGATTTAGGCAGCCCGCCCCAGTCGCACGCAATCAAATTTACCTCGGGATATTTTTTCTTAATGGCTTCGTAGATCAATTTATAGCGCTCTTCGTATTTTGGGCCGCCATTTTCATTGCCAATTTCGATTAATTTTAAGCCAAAGGGTTTAGGATGCCCGTTTTTCGCACGCTCGGCTCCCCACCTGGTTGTTTTCGAGTCTCCGTTGGCATATTCAATGGCGTCCAGTGCATCCTGGACAACCGCTCCCATTTTTTCCATCGGGACGATATCGGTGTGGCTCATCCCGCAGTTCACGACAAACAATGGCTCGGACTTCATGTCCTCAGACCACTGGAGAAACTCGTGGTAGCCCAGGCCATTGGTACACTTGTAGCCCCACAGACACTGGTTGGGCGTCCGCCCGGATTTCTTGCCGAGCGTGGTCTTCCAGTCGAACTTGTTGGCGAGCTTGTCCCCCTCGACGAAGCACCCGCCGGGAAAGCGCACGAAGCTGGGCTGCATCCCGGCGATCAGCTCGCCTAAATCTTTGCGAACCTGGCTCTTCCCAAACGTCTCACGAGGAAGCAGCGAAGCGTTCTCCAGCCTGAACCCGTCACCGCCCGCGACGCTCAGCACCAGGCTCGCTTTTGGCTCGGTGCGCTTTGGGATCAGCTCCACGGCAACCTCGCCCGTCGCTTTCACCAACGCCGACGCCAGCTCGCTGCCATCCGGAGCGACGAGCGCGACCCGGACCCGTGCGCCTTCCGTCAGCCGCGCTCGAAATCCGTATTTCTTCCCCCGCTCGACCCCGATTCCCCAGTAGCCGTCGTTCCGAATCCCACCTCGCTCCGCCCCACGCACCCGAACCTCCACGAAGTTGCCGGGGACGTTGGAGTCGAGAGACTTCATCGCGACCTGCCCTTTTCCCACTATCGTCCAGCTCGCGGTGCCACGGAGCTTTTCGGGGTTCAGACCGCCGTCGCCCGCGTGGTTGATCTCCTCGAAGAAGATTCCGTGGAGCCAGGGTGACAGACGCGGGCCAGGCTTGCTCCCGTCGAGAGTCAGCGTGGCGTCCTGGGCATGGGCCACAAGCGCGAGCAACAACGCCACCAGAATAAAAGCAGACTTCATGGCCTCTATTTTCCCAAAATGTCAGGGCACTCCTGCCCTGGGCGCGTTCGGCAAAGGAAAAAGGGCACCCTGCGAAGGGACTTGAACAAAACCGGGTTTCTGGGCGATAATAGAGAGTTATGCGTTATGTCATTCTTCATCTGTCGGTCACGAGCTTCGATGACGGCACGCCCGCCGAGAAAAGCGAGATCATCGAGCTGGGAGCCGTAGAGCTTGCGTCTTCACGGTCTAACCCGAGCGCACGTTATGCCAATTTTATTCGACCTATGGCGCATCCGAGGCTATCAGAGCACTGCTTGAAGCGTACAGCGGTCACCCAGCGCGATGCAGACCTGGCGCAGCCGTTCTATATTGCCTTCCGAGAGTTCTTAGAATGGCTTGGCGACGATCCGTTCGTGCCGGTTGGCTGGGGCTTGTTCGATCTTCAGCAGCTTCAGCGCGAGGCAAAGGTCCATAAAATCGTGCTTCCGAGAGATTTTGAGGGCTATATCAATCTCAAATCGGCGTTCTCCGACTGGAAGAAAGTCCCGGCGATGGGTCTTGCGAGCGCCACAAAGCTTCTGGAGCTGACTCCGCCGAGAAAAGGCGCTCTGGACAGCGCCCTGATCCTGGCAAAGGTCGCCCGGCTCGCGCTGCCACTGATCGAAGCGGGTATCATCCGTCCATGAAGATCGTCGTGACGGGTGGGAGCGGAAAAGCCGGGGCGTACGTCGTGCGGGAGCTGGCGCGGGCGGGGCACGACGTGGTGAACCTGGACCGGGTGCGCCCGAACGAGGGGAGCGCCCCGTTCCTTCTCACCGACCTGACCGACGCGGGCGAGGTCTACGACGCGCTCGCGCAGACCCGCCCGGACATCGTGTGTCATCTGGCGGCCAACCCGTCTCCGTCCGGCGATGCCCGCCAGACCGTTTTTGCAAACAACGTCCAGAGTAGCTACATCGTGATGCAGGCGTCGGGCGATCTCGGGGTGAAGCGCCTGATCTACGCGTCGAGCGAGATGGCGACGGGCTGGCTGACGACCGACGCGCTCCCGCCGCGCTTTCCGTTCAACGAGTCCGACCGGGTCGATACGCCGAACGCCTACGCGCTGAGCAAGTACCTGGGCGAGGTCATGGCCGATTCGATGGTCTTGCGCTACCCGAAGATGCCGATTGTCTCTCTGAGAATCAACAACGTGATCACCCCGGACACCTACCACTGGCTGGAGCACCGCCGCAGGGGCTATCCGAGCGAGGGGAGCGGGAACTTCTGGAGCTACATCGACGCCCGCGATGTCGCCACGGCGTTTCGTTGCGCCGCTGAAGCCGACACCGTCGGCCACGAGGTCTTTCTGATCGCCGCCGCCGACACCTGCCTGGATATCCCGATCCGAAAAGCCCTCACCGACCGCTTCGGCGCAGAAGTTCTGGCGCGCCTTTCCGAGAGCCACGGCGAGTTTCAATCCGCGTTCGACTGCACAAAGGCCGAGCAAATCTTGGGCTGGAAGCCCACACACACCTGGCGCAACGAAGAAAGCTGAAAATAGTTAAGATGCATTTAAAAGACACAAAAATTCGACTTCCAGGCAAATCACTCGAACTAACCCTCTGGAAGTAACCCTATTTCTCGAAATAGGTACCAAAAATTGCATTTCAGCCTCACCTGCTCCAACTCGGAGCGACTTGACAAGAGGGCTGTTTTTGTGATATACTATATTCATAGTCGAGGGAAAAGCCGGTGAGAAACGGCGAAAGAGTTTGAGAGAGCGGCGAGTCGGAGGTACCGATTCGGCGCTATTTTTGTTTTTGAGCCATGACGTTTCCGCCTCAGCCGCGCTACTTCCCCCCCGCAAAAGGGCGCTACACGACCACGCCCGACCTGCTTCCCCTCACCACGGACTTTGGCAACGGGCATCTCGATAGCTGCCTTTTTCAGCTCGACGAGAATACTCCGGCGTTTCTCGAAAACAAAATCGAGGCTCTGCGCTCTCACCCGGAGCGGCACGTGCTCTTCGACGACCTCGATGAACCGACCGAGTGCGCGACGTGTGCGCTCATCGCCGAAAGACTGCACACCGAGTGGCCCGCGCTCTTTCCCGACTCCAAGGCGCTGGCTCGCGAGAGCTTCTCGGAGCTGTGCCTGCGCTTCCCCGAGGACATCGCGCTGGTGCGACGAACGAAAAATCGGGGCGAGTGGAACGCGGCCCTGCACATCTGCGCCCCGAGCCACTGGCGGCCCGAGGAAAAAATCGGGAAGGGCTACGTCGATACCCACGCGCCCGTCCCCGGAATCGAACGGCAGAAAGCCGCCGCGCCATCGCTGGTGGAGCTTTTTATCTCCCGAGGGCCATTCGTACGCTTTACCTGGGGAATTTCTTTCGGTAATCGCCTGAACCAGCACCCGGATCTGCCCAAAAGTCTATTTGATCCCGAGAATTTATTTCTACGAATCGAGCGACAAACACTCTGGCCAATTCCCGATATAGACTCGGCACTCTTTGCGATTCGTTTACACCTGTATTCTGTTCAAACATTGGATAATTCTCAAAAATTATTGCTTCAGAGTGCTCTAAACTCGATGAGCCAGCAGGCGAGGGAGTACAAAGGAATCGCGGCGCGCTTCGACGCTATCCAGACCGCTATCGGTGTTACAATGACGCATGCCTGAACCTATCCAGACCGCTGTTATCGGCTACGGATTCGCCGGACGCTGCTTCCATAGCTACCTGATCGGCCTGACTCCCGGCCTGAGCCTCGCGGGAATCGCCTCGCGCGACCCGCAGACGCGGGAAAAAATTACTCGGGACCGACGCTGCCACGCCTACGCGAGCTTCGAGGAGGTGCTCGAAGACCCCAAAGTCCAGTTAGTGGTTCTGGCGACGCCCAACGCGGTTCACTGCGAGCAGGCCGTCCGGGCACTCAGCGCCGGAAAGCATGTCGTGACGGATAAAATTATGTGTTTATCTCTCAATGAGTGTAAGCAAATGATCGCAGCGTCTGAGCAAAACGGACGCTTTCTCTCGGTCTTTCAGAACCGGCGCTGGGACGGTGACTTTCTGACGGTGCGCTCCCTGCTCGACGCCGGAAAACTGGGCGACCTGCGCTACGCCGAGCTTTCCTGGCAGGGCTTCGGGCCGTGGGGCGGCTGGCGCGGACAGGCCGAGATGGGCGGCGGGCGCTTCTTCGATCTCGGGGCGCACCTGATCGATCAGCTTCTTCTGCTCTTTGAAAAGCCCGCCGAGCGGGTCTACGCTATTATTCGACGCGACTACGAAGGGACCGACATCGACTCGGAAGCGCTGATTGTCGTGAGCTTTGCGGGCGGCGGAACGGGCGTCTGCGATCTCTCGGGCACGAGTGCGCTCTCCAAGCCGCGCTGGCGCGTTCAGGGCACACGCGGGACGTTCGTGAAACACGGGCTGGACCCGCAGGAAAAAGCCATGATCGAAGGCAACATCGACGACGCCCACGAGCCAGAAGAGCTTTACGGGCGCTTCCACGACAACCAGGCCGAGATCGTTGTCCCGACGCTTCCCGGACGCTGGCGCAGCTACTACGAGTCGGTCGCCGCAAGCCTTCAGCACAACGCGCCGCCGTCGGTCCCGCTGGAAGATGCCCGAAACGCCATGGCCGTCATCGACGCCGCGCTTCGATCTGCTGCCTCAGGCCAGGCAGTGACGCTGTAGAGCCATGGCCCGACCCAACCTTCTTTTTATCTTTTCCGACGACCACGCGCTGAACGCCATCTCGGCGTACGGCGGGCCGCTACGGCACCTCGCGCCGACGCCGAACATCGACCGGCTGGCACGCGAAGGCGCGATCTTCCCAAGCTCGTTCTGCGCCAACTCGATCTGTGGGCCGTCGCGGGCGTGTATCCTGACGGGCAAGCATTCCCACATCAACGGCTTCGTCGATAACGATACGTCCACGTTCGACGGTGCGCAGTGGACCTTTCCCAAGGAGTTCCAGAAAGCGGGCTACCAGACGGCGCTGATCGGGAAGTGGCACCTGATCAGCGACCCGACAGGCTTCGATCACTGGGAGATTCTGCCGGGGCAAGGCAACTACTACAATCCGGATTTTCTCCAGCCGGGCGGCGGACGCAGGCGCTACTCCGGGCACGTGACCGCTCTGACCACAAGGCTCGCCCGAGCGTGGCTGGAGACCGGACGCGACAAAAACAAACCTTTCGTGCTGATGTGCCAGCACAAAGCGCCGCATCGCAACTGGATGGCTGCCCGCGAGCACCTCGGGCTGTTTGAAAAGACCGTCTTCCCCGAACCCGCGACGCTCTTTGACGACTACGCCGGGCGTGCCTCGACGCTGAAAACGCAGAAGATGCGCATCGACGCCGACATGACCTGGACCTCGGATCTGAAGGTCTTGCCCAACCCACTGGGCGACGAAGCGGACAGAATCGGCGAGCTGAGCCGAATGACACCCGAGCAGCGCGACCCCTACCTGGCCGCCTACGAGAGCGAAAACCGGGCGCTTCTGTCACGCTTTTCCACCCTGAGCGAGAAAGAAAAGCTACGCTGGAAGTACCAGCGTTATCTCAAGGACTACCTGCGCTGCGTTCGCGGCGTGGATGAAAGCGTCGGGGAGCTGCTGGCTTATCTGGAGGCGACGGGCCTTGCGAAGAACACCATCGTGGTCTACGCGTCCGATCAGGGCTTCTACCTGGGAGAGCACGGCTGGTTCGACAAGCGCTGGATGTTCGAGGAGTCTCTGAAGATGCCGCTGCTGATCCGCTGGCCGGGCGTCGTGCGTCCTGGCCTGAGGCCGGAGGCGCTGGTTCAGAACATCGACTACGCGTCCACGTTTCTGGAGATGGCCGGGCTGCCCTCGCCGCCGGACCTTCAGGGCAGAAGCTTCGTCCCGATCTTGAAGACGGGCCGCACGCCGCGCGGCTGGCGCGAGGCGATCTACTATCGCTACAGCGGGGAGACCACGCACGCCGTCGCCGCGCACGATGGGGTTCGCACCGACCGCTACAAGCTGATCTACTTTCCCGGCACGGGCGAGTGGAATCTCTTCGATCTGCAGCGCGACCCCGGCGAGCTACGTTCCTTCCACTCCGACCCGCGCTACGCCCGGACTCTGATACGCTTGAAAACCCTCTACACCAGGCTCCGCGCCGAGTACGGTGCTCCAGACTGGAAATAAATCGGGTAGTTCTACACCCTGAATCGCACGAAGATCGTGCGGCAAAAGGGCTTCGTGCCTCAGCCAAGCCTGCTTCGCAGGCACAGCCGTAAAGTGGGTTTCGGCTCCGAAGGAGCCTTGGCAGCCACTGCCCCGTTGCCGCACGATCTTCGTGCAGAAACTTACCCGACCCGGTAGCGCAGGACGTTCCAGCTCAGGGCGGGCAGGGTGACGCTGCCTTTGCCGTTGTCCAGCGGGGCGAGAGCCTGAGTCTTCGGCGCGACGACGCTTTCGTCGGCAGCGGAGTTGGTGGCGTCCATGTTCGAGTTGGCGACCGTGATGTGCTCGATGGGCGTCAGGTTTCCAAACGCTCGCAGGTCGAGGCTGAGCGCGAGTGGTGCGCCCGCCGGGTCGCGGTTGATGGCAAAGATAGTTAACTCGGAGCCATCCTCGGAAAGGGTCGCGACGGACTTCAGCACGGAGACTTGCTCGCGGACCTTGCTGTCGTAGGTCGGAGCATCGATGGCGACCCGAAGGGCCGTTCCGCGCCCGAAGGTCGAGGCATGGAGCAGCGGCCAGTAAGTGCTCTGCTTCCAGGCGCGTCCGCCCGGCTCGGTCATGATCGGCGCGATGACGTTCACCACCTGCGCGATGCAGGCGATCTTCACCCGGTCGGCGTGCTCCAGCATCGAGAGTAGCATTCCGCCGATCACTAAAACATCGGCCATGTCATAAATATCTTCGAGCTGCGGACGAATCTCGTCCCAGCGCTCGCCGTTGCCGTGCCAATCGCCCGAGTGATACCAGACGTTCCATTCGTCAAAGCTTAAATTTATCGTCTTTTTGCTTTTCTTAGACGCTTTGACAGCATCGCAGAGCGCCACGGACTCCGAAATAAAGTCGCTCATATTGTCGGGTTCGGCTAAAAAGCTCCCTAAGTCTTTGGATTTGTTATTATAGTATGTATGAAGTGACAGATACTCGACGTTCTCATAGCACTCTTGCAGTGAATCCCACTCCCAGCGCCCAAAGCTCGGCATGCTCCGCGCCGATGAGCCACAAAGAATGGTTTCAATGGAGCCATCGACCCACTTCATGAGCTTGGCGATCTCATTGGCGACACGTCCGTACTCATACGCCGTCCGAGAACCCATCTGCCACGGGCCGTCCATCTCGTTGCCCAGGCACCAGACCTTGACGCCATGCGGGTCGCTCCAGCCGTGGGTCTTGCGCAGGTCCGAGAGCTGGGTGCCGCCAGGATGGTTGCAATACTCCACCAGCCGCCGGGCGTCGTCGCCGCCGCGCGTCCCGAGGTTCACCGCCAGCATCGGCTCGGTCTCGACCTTTTTGCACCAGTCCATGAACTCATTCGTCCCGATCTGGTTGGTCTCCGTCACGCCCCAGGCTAAATCGAGCCGCTTGGGACGAAGCTCTTTTGGCCCGACGCCATCTTCCCAGTTGTAGCCGCTCACAAAGTTCCCGCCCGGATACCGAATGATCGGCATCTTGAGGTCCTTCACCAGCGAGATCACGTCGGTTCGGAAGCCCTGCTCGTCGGCGCTGGGATGCCCCGGCTCGAAAATTCCGGTGTAGATATGCCGTCCCAGGTGCTCCGCAAAGCCCCCATAGACGCGAGGATCGATTTTAGAGAGCGCGAAGTCTTTGTCGAGAGTGAGCGTGGCCAAGTTCATGCGCCTACCATACGTGCCGGGCGCACTCTTCGCCATGGGTGGAACGCACGCAAACCTTCGTCAGACGAGCCTGCGGTTTAGCTGGAGCAGGTAGCGGCGTCCGTAGCGTCCGTCTTCAAGGCGGTTGACCAGGGCAGGCGCGAGGTCGCGGCGGTACTCCGGGTAGCAGGCGGCGGCCCCGAGCGCAAGGCACGCCACGGTGTCGGTATCTCCGGTGAGCGCGACGCAGCCACGTAGCAAGCCCTGAAGCGAGCGATGCCGGGTGAGCTGCGTCACCACAGCGCGAACCGTCTCGACGCCCGTTATCGGGACCGGGCCGCGCCAGGGAGTTTTCCAGTCGATGTTCGGCGCTTCCCGCAGGAGAAACTCGGGCAGGTCTTCTACGTTTCCTTGTTGCTTCAGGCCGAAATGCGCCACCAGTCCGATGGCCTGCGACGACGCGATCCCACCGGGCGTATCGTGGGTGAGCCGGGCCTGAACCCGCGCAAATTCTTTGACGTCCGCCACGCTCGGGAGAGTGCCCAGCGGAAGCGAGCGCATGGCCGCCCCGTTGCGCTCGCTGGTCGGACGAATGAGCCTTAGAAAGTCCGCACCGTTTTTGCACTGCTTCAAGACAGACTCGAAGCCCCGCGCATAGCCCGGACGGGGGTCGCGGCGATAGACCGCGACAAACCGATCCGCCAGCGCACGGGGCGTCCACGGATCACGGGCGATCAGCGCCTCGGCGATAGCCAGCGTCAGCTGCGTGTCGTCGGTGTAGCGCCCCGGTTTCGCCTGGTTGCTCGACGCCCTTCGGTAGCGCCGACCCGTGTTATCTTTTTCAACTTCCTCGGGCGGGACGAACTCAAAGCCCGCCCCGTAGGCATCCCCGATGGCCAAGGCGAGCAGGAGCGGCGCGGGCACAGATTCTGGAGATTCTTTCATAGTGTCATTATAACACGTATTTGCAAAAAGTGAGCCAGAAGTCGTTCCGAGTCACCCATAACAAGCAGCGCGGTCGAGAGGGCCTCGGCGTCGGTGGCGGAGGTCGTCTGGACCACGGCGATGCTTTCGGTCTCGATGGGCAACCCCGTGCGCAAATCGACAATATGCCGTCGCTCGCGCGTGCCTGAGACCGAGAGGGCGTCGTTCTGGAGCGTGAGTAGCTGATTCTCCACGGCGACCTGCCATGGCTGTGGCCCGAGTCCGACCACGCTGCTCGTCCCGCCGTGGAGCAGCGCCCGCTCGACGCCCATTTCCTGAAGAAGCTCAGCCGCCCGCTCCAGCGCCCAGCATTCACGAGAGGTCAATAGATTGAAGCCTACCGCAGACTTCGAGGGAGCGCAGGCAATCGATAATAGCTTCTCGCTTGAGGGGGGGACGACCTGTCTGCTTTTTTGTGGGAATTCCCAAGAGACGGCTTTTGAGAAATCGCCTCTCGATGCGGCGGATGGAAGCGGGGTGCAGTCCTAACTCTTTTGCCACTTGGGAGCTGGTTTGGAGTTTCCTGAAGTTTGAGGACTGCTCGTGCTCGATCTGCTACTTCCCGCTCGCTGCTTTTGGTGAGCGCTTTGAGAGCTTTCTCTTCGTCAGTGGTGATCTCAAGGGAGAGGCATACACCGATGGGACCAGGCTTGATCCTGGCAATCGCGATAGAAGATTTTCTCATCAAAGGTTTACTTCAGCTTTCCTTGTACCGGTACACCAGTTTACCGATACACCAGTGTAACCCAGATTATTAAGACTTGCTTACCCGGGCGAAGGAGTATCTACGAAGCCCAGGGCTGTAAACGAGTGGAAATTTGATGATGTCGCTTTTCCGGGTTTGGGACAAATAGGGGAGTATCGCTGGTGAGAGGAAATTAGAGATGCAGATCACCAGCTACACCCTGCGCTACACCGAGCGCCGAAGCATCAACTATCAATCCATTGAGGTCAGCGCCGAGGCCACGGTCGAGATCGGCCCTGGCGAGTCGCCCGACCAGGCGCATCAGCTTGCGCTCAAGCACCTGGTTCCCAAAGTCCGCGAGACCGCCGACCGCGCGATACAGCGCTACGAGTGATCGCCGTGCCTGGGAAGAGCAAAGACGAAATTGCGGGCGTCGGAGCGCTCCTCCCAGCCGTTCTTGGAGTAGAACCCGCGTACATACGACTCCCGATCCTCCATGTTGAGTAGCGCAAGTCGCTGGCAACCCCGAGCCTGTGCCTCGGTTTGCACCCGCTCCAAAAGCCGGGTTCCGACACCTGCTCCGCGTGCCTCCTCGCGAATGAAAAGCTCGGAGACGTAGCCCTCTGGCCCGGCAAGGATCAAGTACGGCAGGTAGTGGACAGCCACATAACCCAGAAGAGCGCCATTGTCATCGGTTGCGACGAAGACCTGGTGGCTCGGGCTGGAGAGCGCCAGCGACAGATGGTGCGCCACGCGCACCTGTCGCTCGGTTTCCGGGAGTGCCTTCAGCGACGCGAAGCCCTCGATACTCTCGATCAGCTTTCGTAGCTCCTCAGCGTCGTCTTGTATGGCCTGGCGAATCTGCATATCAAAACTCTATCATCCCTTCGTTCTCGGCGAGCGGAATGAGACAAAGGCCATCACGGGCGTCTATCTCCCCACCGACGCCGATGTTCCTCTGCGCAAGATCTGGAAAGAGTGGTACGGGTAGGCTACGTTTGCCCCCCGAGCGAGACCGACTCGGACCAGCGTAGCGGCTCACACTGCGCCCGAGGGTTTTGAAGAAGCATCTCGGTCAGATGCTGACCGCTTGCAAAAAACTCCCAGAACCCACCGTCGATGTTGAAGATCGCGACCTCGGTACTGTCCCGAACGCAGCTTCGATGAGAGAGTTCCCTGGCGCGGTTTTGTGCTTCCTGGTCGCTGGTCGCCGTGAATCCGATTAGCTTCATCCAGTCATTGACTTTTATCGCGGCGGCGAACTGGGTCAGAACCCCTGGGCGGTAGAGTTCGTCCTCGCCAGGGACGACGAACGGTTCTATCTCGTCCTCCCAGTCTTCGTAAAAAAGAGAGATAAACGGGCTTGTCATCCCGTCAATCACCCAGTACAGATTCGCCACCTCCGGCACGACGGCACCAAAGAGCGCGAGAAAATCTACTTCCTCGGAAGGGACAGCCCGGTTTCGGACCACCCGCAGGCCGACCCGTAGCGCCACGCTACTTTCGTCGCTTTCGCAGAAACGGTAGGGCGAGCAGAAAGAGCGCAAAGCTTCCTGGTTCGAGGGCGATGGAGCTTACCTGCGGGTTCGGGTCGTCGGGGGCTTTGGTTGGGTCGAGGCCGTGGCGCTGGTACTGCTCTTTTGTTTCTAAAACTACCGCGCCCGAGATCGGGGTGACCAATCGACGGCTGGCGGCGTAGCGGGCGAGGTCGTCGGTGCTCTTGCCTGCGTACCAGCCCTGAAGCGTCTTGCTCCAGGCGTGGAGCTTCCCGAGGCTGGTCTCGCGTCCGTCGGGATTGATGGCCGTGAAGCCGTGCGAGGCGGGCCAGCGTCCACCGAGCGGGGTTTGTGCTCCCAGGGAAGTGGCTTTCTGTGTCGCCGTGCGCACAAGACTTTCTGGTGTTGCGCCGTCTTTGACCCAGACGTTTTTGCTGGTAGCGAGGGCGTCCATCACCGGGTCGGGGCCGGGCGCGGTCAGAACCCCGATCAGCCGTGGAGCGTCGGACCGGGAGAAGAGCGCGGCGAGTGAGCTTACGTCGGTGGCCTCGGCGGGCATGGGGCTGTGTAGCCAGACAATCGCGCTCTGTCGGGTTTTCTTTCGCGCCGCCAGTGCCCCGAGTGCGGGCGCGGCATCGACGCCGCCGGTGAAGCGCCAGCGCAGGGCTTCGTCGAGCGAGGACGTGACGGTAGGCCGGGGCAGGCGCGTGTCGGCAAAGCCCAGGGTCGAGCCTTCCGGCAGGGATTTCTCCAGCCCTTGCAACCAGTTTTTGTGCTCCACGAGCCAGGACCGCATCCCCGCCGATGTATCTATGGCGACGGTCAGGTCGGTCGGCACCCCTAACCCCGATAACGGGGAACCAAGCAAGGCATTCCCTATCTGGTTCCCCGTTATCGGGGTTAGGGGACTTGGGGCCGGGCGTTGCATCTGCGCTTCGGTGAGAGCCTGGGCTTTTTCCGGGCCGTCGCCAAGCACGGAAACTCGGTGACGAAGGGCTGTGGGCTGGGTGAAGTTGGTGTCCGTGAGGGCGGGCAGGGTAAGCTGCGCGTCGGGCAGGAGCTGGGTGATTTCAAGCTGAATCTGCATCTCGCCCTTCGGCGGAACCGGAAAACACTGCACCAGCGCCCGGCGCGGGTCGGTCGTGGTAACCAGAAGCGGGTCGCGGCGCTGGATTTTCACGATTTCCTCGTAGGCCGCTCGCACCTGGGCCTTGCCCCCGAACGCCGCCGGGCGCTTCTCGCCCTTGATCCAGAGATAAGCTTCCGAGATCACGGCATTCTCCGGCAGGCGGACGGTTGCGCGGGCTTCCTGGCCCTCGTTGCTGGAGTTGGCAAACGTCATGGTCCAGAGCGTCCGCGCCGTGTGGGTCTCTTCAATTCGGGCTTCCAGGCTGGATGAACCCAGGGTCACGCCGTCCACTTTCGAGCCGACTTTCTCGCCGCCCTGCTCCTCGATTTTAAGAAGATCGTTGCCGTCGAAGAGTCCTATCTGTGGGGCGGGAACCGGCGCTTCGGTGTAGGGCTTGCCTGTCAGCAAAAAATACACCCGGCGGGCCGACTCCGCGTTATCTGTGGGCGAGTAGTGCATCGCGCTGATCGCTCCCCCCTGCGCCAGCATCGCCGAGAGTGTCGGGCGGCGCTGGTAGGAGCGCATCCGCAGGTCGTACTCGCCGCCGATAACTCTTAAAATTCCCAGAGATTTTTCGCGCGACTCCGGTGTGGCTTTCAGAGCCGTTTCCAGGTGATACCCGAGCAGCATCGGACGAAACGCCCAGAGACACAGCGCGGCGAAAACCGTCCACCAGAGCGGCTTTTTCAGCCCTATCAGCTCGACTTTCCGGAGGGCGGCGTGCTGGCAGAGCAAGACTATCGCGCCGATCACCGGGGTGAAAGCCAGAAAAGGGAACGTGGCGATCAGTGCCCCATTCCAGGGTTGCTTACTTCCCAGCCCGAAAAGCGCCAGGAGCGGCGCACCGACCATCCCGACGCCGCCCAGAAGGTACGCGGGCCAGATCGCGACGAAAAGCGCCAGCCAGAAGACCCAGGCGGCCCCGCTCACGCACCGGGCAAGGCGCATGATCTTGAGATTGTCTGCCTGAAGCGCGTGCTCCGAGAGCAGGGGCGCGGCGGCCAGCACCAGCAGTCCCAGCACCGCCCACGGATCGCCGGGTACGTCGCACAGAAAACTGGCGAGCGGATGCAGAGTCGCCTCCACGACGGCAGCCAGAGTCAGGCCCACGGACGAAATCCAGGCCCAACGAAGGCGATTCCCAAACAGCTTGCGCCAGAACATAGTTAAATCCTCGAAGTGCTTTGTATCACAAAGTAAGTCTCTGTGTCAAATTTATCTTCGGCGGCGTACAATGCCGTCATGACCCCTGCGTTTCGGTGGTACGGCCCTGAGGATCGGGTGCCGCTTGCTTACTTGCGGCAGATGACGCCGCGCCCGCTCGTGGTGACGCACCTGCCCGATGTGCTTCCGGGCGACGAGTGGACCGTCCCCCGATTAAAAATTTTGCGCGAGCAGCTCGATTCTCACGGGCTTTCCCTCGGGCCGATAGAGAGCGTCTTCTGGACCGATGCGATGAAGACGGCCCGGCCCCAGCGAGATCAGCACATCGAGAATTTTCTTAAGACTCTGCGAAATCTAAGAGAGGTTTTTCCGGAGCCAGACCCGCTGATCGTCACGTACAACGTCATGGCGCTGGACTGGAGCCGGACACACCTCGCGTGGGAGCACCCGAGCGGCGCACGCGGGCTGGCGTTCGAGAGCGCCGCCTGGGAGAGCCTGGATCTCTCGAACGGGTTGTTTCTGCCGGGCTGGGGGAAGCCCATCTCCAAGGCCGAGTTCGACGCGCTGAAAGGTTCGTATGCCGCTCTCGGAGAAGACGGCGCGTGGGACGCCGTGGGTTATGTCTTAAAAGCGCTGGTGCCCGAGGCCGAGCGGCAAAACATTCGGCTGGCGGCCCACCCGAGCGACCCGCCCTGGTCCACGCTGGGCCTGCCCGCGCTCCTGACCGATGCCCCGGCCATTCGGCGGCTGCTCGCGCTCTCTCCCAGCAAGTCTAACGCTCTGTGTTTCTGCACGGGCAGCTACGGGGCGCTTCCCGAGAACGACGTTATTGCCATGCTCACCGAGTTCAAAGACTCTCTCGCCTGGTGCCACCTGCGCGTCACGAAGACCACGGGGCCAAAACAGTTCCATGAAGCGGACCATGCCGACCCGGACGCCGACATTGATTTGTTCTCCGTGGTGAAAACCTTATATTTACTGGGTTTTAACGGGATTTTTCGCTCGGATCACGGTTTAGACCTACTTCATGAGACCGATTTGGAGATGAGAGGCTATCCTGTGATAGATCGGTATGTCGCCAATAAGATGATCTGGGCTATTGCAAGAACGCTTGCACTTTCAGGGCCTGGCAACCGATAATTTCGATGTCAGATGGTACAGGAGCAAGAACAACAGGAAATCGTGGAGGCGCATCGGGCGCTTCTGAAGGCACGGGCAGTGCAGGATCGCGCTTCTGAGGCCGAGCTACTGATGCGCCTGGGGAGACTCTATGACGGTATCGGGCTGACCGCCGACTCGCTGGAGTATGCCATGGAGGGCCTTCGGCTCGGAGAACAACTTGACGACGGAGAGCTGGTCGTCGAGCAGCTGAACAATATCGCCTGCATCTACATGGGACGCCACGAGTGGGACGCCGCCGAGGATTATCTCCAGAGAGCTGGCCACTATCTATCTCGCTTCGACTATCCTGAAGCCCGACGGCGGGTGCGCTCCAATCACATCTCGGTGCTCATCGAGCGTGGACAGTACGCCCTGGCACAGCCACTACTCGATGAACTGGAGTACGACTCCCGGCAGGCGGGCGATACCCGTCGGCTTCTGCGCTGCTCTCTGCTACAGGGCTGGCTCGCGCGGCTGGAGGGACGCTGGGGCGAGGCTCTATCCCGACTGGAAGTAGCCCGCGCCGAAAGCCTGGCGCAAGACCGCCATGATGTCTGGGTCTACGTTCTGGACGAGCTTAGCCTGCTCTATAGCATGCCCGAGTCGCCCTGCTACGACCCTGCCCAGGCTGAGGCGTATCTTCAGGAAGGACTTGCCTGGATCGAGTCTGTACAGTACGTCGATGCTGTGCAGGACATACGCCGGAGCCTGGTGACGCTCTATCGCCAGCAGCGGCGCTTCGAGGAGGCACTGATTCAGTTCGAGCATCTGCACGAGCAGGAGAAACGGCGTTTTTCCGAGACTTCCGAGCGGCGCTTTCAGCTTCTTCAGGTGCGCGAGGAGACGGAGCGCCATCGACATCAGGCCGAGCTGGAGCGACTGCGCAACGACGAGCTGGCCGAGGCGCTCGATGAAGCTCGCCAGCTACGCCACGAGGCTGAGGAGGCCGCCCGCCACGACAGTCTCACCGGGCTTTTCAATCGGCGCTACCTCGACGAGCAGCTCGTTGCGCTGTATCGACGCGCCCGGCAGAGCGGCAGTCCACTCGGAGTCGCTATCGCCGATATCGACCACTTCAAGCATGTCAACGATGGCTGGTCGCATGCCACGGGCGACATGGTTCTGCGGATCGTCGCGATGATCCTCTCACAGGAGCTACGCGCCAGCGACATTCTCGGACGCTATGGCGGCGAGGAGTTCGTCCTGCTCCTGCCCGATACCGACACCTCCAGCGCCGAGAGCATCTGCGAGCGGCTGCGCCAGGCGGTCTCGGGCTACGACTGGGGCGTGGTGGCCCCGGACCTCGCCGTGACGATCAGCCTGGGGCTGTACTGCGCGTCCGCCGCCCCCGAGACGCTTCTTGCCGAGGCGGACGCGCAGCTCTACCGTGCCAAGAGCGAGGGCCGAAACCGTGTCTGCGCGATACTTTCTCAGTAGGTCGTGACACCATCCGGGCTTTTGTAGAGCGCCCGAAGCTGCCCCGCACCCGGAACGACTTTTGCGTGACCGTCCGCAAAGATCGCCGTCCCGCCGACCGGGTGCCAGCGCTGAAAATAGCCCGCATAGAAAAAATAGTTCGTCGTGTCTTGCGCCGGGTCGAAGAACGAGAACATCTCGTCGCGCATGAGCACGGTCTCGGCGGGTTTCTCGTAGCTGGCATCCACCACGATATTGGTTGCCCGAGTGCTCGGGATGTTGTTTTGAATCGAGTAGCCGTTCACCAGCGAGAAGCAGCGTCGCTCGAAGTAATAACTGGAGCCGTATGCCGCAAAGTACGAGTTTGTTCCCGGAACATCTGTGCGTTGAAATGGCCCTCCGAGGTCGTCGGGGCACTTGAAGAGCTGCTTGTTCTTGATGTACGGCTCCAGCAGAAGCTCGATCCCCAGATGCACGGGCGCAGTGCTCTTGGAGTACGCATGCCAGATGGGAAAAGTCTCGTCGTAGTCCTGCACGTACATCCGAACGCCCAGCCCGATCTGCCGACCGTTTGAGAGGCAGCTTGTCTGGCGGGCTTTGGCGCGGGCCTGGGCAAAGACCGGGAAGAGAATCGCGGCGAGAATCGCAATGATAGCGATCACCACTAAGAGTTCAATCAGCGTAAACGCTTGGTTTTTCACAGAAACGTGTCCTTTCGGGCGTCGAAAGAAACCACGCAGGGGGCAAGGCTCAGGGAGCTGCTTTCCTACGCCGGTATTAGCCGGATCAGGTTCCGGGGTCGGCACAAAGCCCTCTCAGCCCGATTTACAGGCTCCCCCAGCAGACGCGAACAGACTGATTATATCGCACATCCCCCCAGGGCAAACGCATTTGGATTTTGTGTCCATGCGCCGTCGAATAAATTCGCGGCTATGATTACAAATTCGACCTTCAAGAAGCAAGCTTCCCTCGTCGAATCCAGAAATTCTCTTTGATTCGACAAGATTGGCTTGCCAATCGCAGGTCGAATTCGTAGTTGTAGCCGCGAATTTATTCGACGGAAATATACAGCAAATATCAATAAATAGTATCAACAGCAACACCGATTTCAAATGCGTTTGCCCTGCACATCCCCCAACCCCAATAAGGGGGAGCCAGAGAATCGGGTATACTTTTTAGTGACGGTTTAATTAGCTTCTGGAGGTTGCCATGCCCAAATTGACATCACTGATGCCAGAGACTCTGGTCCAGATTTCCACGCTCTTGAATCAGGTGGAATCGCTTCTTCCTGCCACGGAAGACCTCAGCGCTTCGGAGCGCCAGAGCAGGCGCAAGATCGGCCCGGAGAACGCGTTTGTGATTACGCAGATGGCCGGAATCATCCGGCAGACCCCGGACTTTCTCCCGCGCGACTTCGACGATGCCTCGTTTCTTGCGGGTGCGGACGAACAGGAGCGCCTGGTCGCGCTGGAACAATATCTGGTCCGGCTCGCCGAACGCGCCACCGATGCCCGAATCGCCCAGGGCGACCCGGTCGTCAAGCAGGCAAGCATCGCCTACAATGCCGCAAAAAAGCACCGGGGCTTGTTTCTCGATGAGAACCTCAAAAAAGTCATCGAGCGCCGCCGCCGCGCCGCCCGGCCCAAGCCGCCTCCTGCCACAAGCGGTTAACAAGTAGCTCCAGGCTACTTTACTCGAAGTTGGAGCTACTTTGTTGGAGTCTCGAACTCGAAAGAAGTAGCTCCGGGCTATTTTATTTGAGCCATATGCCTCGAATGAAACAGCTCAGACTTCGAGCATTCGAGCTATGCACCTCGAACGAAGTAGTTCCAACTTCGAATGCTGGAGCTTGCGGCTCAAACAGAGTAGCTCAAAGCTGGAGCGAGGGTTTATGCGTTGCCTTCGCCTAATTTGTCGGCCTGGTCGGTGGTGACGAGCGCGTCGATGATGTGCTGGATATCGCCGTCTAAGATCGTCGGAAGGCCGTGGACGGTCAGGCCGATCCGGTGGTCGGTGACGCGGTCGTCTTTGAAGTTGTAGGTACGGATTTTATCGGAGCGGTCGCCCGTGCCGACCTGTAATTTTCGGTTCTGGGTGATCCCGGCCATGCGCTTCTCCAGCTCGATGTCGTACAGCCTTGAGCGCAGAACCCGGAGCGCGGACTCTTTGTTCTGGAGCTGGCTGCGCTGGTTCTGACACGCCACCACAATTCCGCTCGGGACGTGCGTAATTCGCACCGCCGTCGAGTTTTTCTGGACGTTCTGGCCGCCCGCGCCGCCGGAGAGATAGAAGTCCCACTCCAGATCTTTCGGGTCTATCTTGACTTCCACGTCGTCCACCTCGGGCATCACGGCGACTGTCGCCGTGGACGTATGAATCCTGCCGCCGCTCTCCGTCACCGGGACGCGCTGAACCCGATGCACGCCGCCCTCGAACTTCATCTGCGAGTACGCGCCGTGCGCCTTGATCGAGAGCTGGGCGTCTTTGACGCCGCCGATCCCGGTATCCTGGGCGGCGATCAGCTCCGACTGCCAGCCCTTGCGCTCGGCATAGCGCATGTACATTCTCAGAAGCTGGCCGCAGAACAGCTCGGCTTCGTCGCCGCCGGTTCCGGGCCGAAACTCCATGATCACGTCGCGGTCGTCGGCGGGGTCTTTCGGGATCAGCATCAGCGTGAGCTGCTTCTCCAGAGCGGGCAGCTTCGGCTTGAGCTCGTCGAGTTCGGCCTGGGCCAGCTCTTTCATGTCCGGATCGGACGTTAGCTCTTCAGCGTCCTTGATCCCTTGAAGGGTAATTTTATACTCCCGGAACGTCTCCATCACCGGCGTCAGGGCCGTGTGTTCTTTCGCGACATCTCGATAGCGGTTCGGGTTGGTCGCGACGGCGGGGTCCATCATCTGCGCGGTCAGCTCGTCGTAGCGGGCTTCCACTTCCTGTAGTTTCTCAAGCATGGTGCAACGGATATTGTATCGCCCCCAACCATTCGTTCCATTTTGGCGTCTAACGGCTCAGATGACGCCCGACGAGAACGATCCTCACTTGCTTGCAGCGTTTCGCCGTAGGGACCGCAAGGCGTTCGACACGCTCTTTGCCCGCCATGCGCCCGGCGTCTTCACGTTCGTCCATCGCCTGACCGGAAGCTGCGAGGACGCCGAGGAGATCGTCACCGAGACGTTTCTGGCGGCGTATCAATCCGCCCCGCGCTTTCTGGGTCGCGCCCGGCTGAGCACGTACCTGCTCTCCATCGCCCGTCGCCGGGTTCTGGACCGGGTGCGTCGCCAGTCGGTTCCCACGGGGCCGCTGGGAGAGGTCTACTCGCTCTCGGTCGGGATGGAGCGCTCCGTGCTCGCTGCCATGACGCTCCAGAGCGCCCTGTCCACACTCGACCCAGCCCAGCGCGAGGCGTTCTTGCTCGTGGTCGGGCAGGGCCTGACCTACGCCGAGGCCGCGCGGGTTCAGTCCGCGCCCGTCGGCACCGTCAAGTGGCGCGTCTCGGAAGCGACGCGTCGGCTGAGAGCTTTTTTAGAAACTTTGGAGGAAGAAGTGAGATGAAACACCTGAAAGAAACCGAGCTGCTGGCACTGGCTCAAAAAAAACAAATAAACAAGCGTGGCTCGGCGCACCTGAATCTCTGCCCGGAGTGCCAGAAAAAGCTCGCACAGACGCAGCGGCTCGTCGCGCAGGTCCAGACGGAGCTTCTGCTCCCTGCGAATCTCTCGGAGCGCGTCTGGCATGCGCTGCCCGAGCCTCGAAAGAAAACGGCAATGCTCTGGAAGCCGCTCGCACTCGGCACGGGAATCGCGGCGCTGGCGGGCATCGTGGTTTTTGCTGCTCTGCCCGGAAGCCCGGTTCACCCGACGCCCAGCTTCGCACAGGTCGAAAAAGCCATGAGCGCGATAAAAACCGCCACCTGGACCGAAACAAGATATCGAAACAAGCCGGACGGAACTAAAGAAACAATTTCACAGAACGAGTACACGGTGCAAATTCATCCTGCTCGAATCATGATTCGTGATAAGAAAGACAATTCCGTTGTTAAAATAGAAAATGAAATTTTATTAAGTTGTTCCATAGATTCGAATCAATGGAGTGCAATGAACTCTCCGTGGTTATCCGAACGTAAATTCCACCCCGAAATTACGCAAGAAGACTATATTCGGAAAATGGTGTCTTTCCCTAAGGATTTACCGATGCAACCGGGTGAAGAGAGAAAAGAAGGCAATATCACTCAAAAGTGGACAGATTGGGTATCGGCACAAGACGGAAACCTGATTCGTTTCACACGCCAAACATTGTATCGCGATGCACCGAATAATGTAACCCAGTGGGGGGATTCTATTGCCTTCAATGCTGAAGAAACTGCCTGGGTACAACCAGAGACTTGCCAGATAGTGCGACGTAGTTCCCGTATGTCGGGAATAAAAAATGGGAAAGGCATCCCAACAGCAAGAATAGAAACTGTGAGCGATAAATTTCGGTACAACGTCGCGCTCCCTCCAAAGATGTTTGAGCTTCCCAGGCCAGAGGCGGGAAAGCGCTTTGTCTTTGGAGAAAACCGAAGGAAGAAAGCCAGATTTCTACCAACCGATGCCGAACAAGCGTCCATCGCTGCCTCTTTCGACAGAATTGCAGCCGCGTGGAGCAAAAAAGACACGAACGCCTTTTTAAATGCCTGGGACTGGGAAAGTTATGTCCTGCTGGAGGGCGTGAAGCAAAGACATCGCGTGACGAACCCGAGTGAAGCGATAGAGCAGGCAAAGCAACGATGGCGCGACATCATGCTCAAAGGCTTTCCCTTTTCGCAGATGACACGCGAGGTTCGCTGGACAAGCATTAACTCTCGTCCCACAGGCACTCTCGTCCGCAAGAGCGAGTCGGAGCCGTTTCCTCCCCAAGAGGGCGAACCACAGAACTTCAATGCCTTCGTGACAGTTCACGGAACGGACGCCAGCGGCAAGCGAGTACGAGGGGAGATCAGCGCAGATTTTCAGAAAACGCCCACCGGGGAGTTCAAGCTGGTGGGGCTGGAGATAACTCCTCGACGTTGAGCACTGCTTTGAGCGACGCGATGGCGACCTCGCACTGAGACGCATCGGGTTCGCGCGTGGTGAGAAGCTGGGTCCACATGCCGGGGCGGGCGAGCGCGGCCATGAAGATATTGTGCCGAAACTTGCCCGACAGACGCAGAAGCTCGAAGCCGACGCCCGCCACCGGGATCACCAGCGCGAGCTGAATGGGGATTCGGATGTAGACCGGACGGCCATAAAACGGCATCGCGGCGAGCACCGAGAGCAGAATCACCAGGATCACAAACGACGTGCCGCAGCGGGGGTGCAGGCGGCTGGCAGCCAGCACGTTCTCGACCGTGAGTTCCTGCCCCGCTTCGAGAGCGTTGATGGCCTTGTGCTCGGCGCCGTGGTACTGAAAAACTCGTTTTACGTGCTCCATGCGGCCCACCAGCGAGATATAGCCCACAAAAATGGTCAGCGCGACGGAAAAGTGGATCAACCCGAGCTGATAGGGCGCAAAATGCCCCGTGCGCCGGAGCGCTTCGAGGCCCAGCTGTGGCAGAACCTTGAAGAGAAAGACGGCCATCAGAAGCCCGCTCACCATCGCGCCACCGATGAGAACCTCGCTCGCTTTGGTCGGGGCAGGTGCCTCCGCACCCTCGGGCGGGCGGGTGTCTTCTTCGGCGATTTTTGCGGCCCAGAAAAGCGCCTTGGTGCCGAGCGCCATCGAATCGACGAGCGCGAAGCCGCCGCGAAGTAGCGGGAGTTTTTGCCAGGCGGGCCGGAAGATCTTCGGAACCGGCTCGCACGTGAGCGCGATCTCGCCCGAGAGTTTCCGGGCGGCGACAGCAAAATGTTGGGGGCCGCGCATCATCACGCCCTCGATGACCGCCTGCCCCCCGTACATCGTCTGTTTGGCTTGCGCCATGAGACCCTACTTCTTTTTCAGTCCGTACTTGGACATGAACTTCTCGACACGGCCTTCCGTATCGACGATTTTTCGCTGTCCGGTGAAGAAGGGGTGGCAGTTCGAGCAGACCTCGACCCGGATCTCGGCGAGAACCGAGCGAGTCTTCCAGGTGGTGCCGCAGCCCGCGCAGTTGACGCTGCACTCGACGTAGTCAGGGTGAATTCCTTCACGCATTGTTTTAAAGCCTTTCTGGTGACGCTCTGGCGATGTCCGACCGCCGAGGCCAACGGTCACTCTATCGCACGCCACACTTTTTTGCAATTCGGATATAATTGAAGGAATCGGCGAAATTGGTGTCGAACGGGTTGAACTTAATGATAAACCGAATTGTAGTGGGACTGGGGCTTGCTCTGACTCTGGGCACGGTGGCGCGGGCCGAGCTGACGGTCTCGCGGGCGAGCCTGGCGAAGAACGCCCGGTTCACCGTGACCTACACGCTCACTCCCAAAGGGGGAAAGCCCGAGGTCACGACCTTTGTAGTGGCGGTGAGCGGTCCCAAAGGACGCGCCGACTACAAGATGCAAGGACTCGGCGATGTTCGCTACGTCGCCAATGAGTCCGGGGTCTATCTTTTTATACCGGCCAACAAAGCGGCTCAGAAAATGATGGATGTAAAAGGGATCGATGCCGCATTGAAGCTTGCCTTCAATGAAGCGGTCCAACAGCTCAAGGGGGCGCAGAAGGTCGGTAAGACAACTCTTTCCGGTCAGCCCGTGGACATCTATAAAAATTCAAAAACGGGGACGACGGTCTGTCTGGGAACCGCGCCGGGATTCAAGCTACCTGTGAGGATGGAACTCTCCAACGCAGGCGGAAAGCGGACGATCCTGGTCAGCGGTATTCAGATCGGTGCGGCTCTCCCTGCTACCTACTTTGCTCTCCCGCAAGGGACGCAAGTTATCGAATCCAAAGGCGCGTCAGGCGCGGGTCCGGGCCTTCCCGGAGTGAGATAGAGGTTTAAACGATGAATCAGAAGTCACTTCTGCTGATCCTTGGAGCGGCGACGCTCACCAGCGCCGCTTCGGCGCAGGTACCGTTTCGGATCGCGCGTCCGGTCAATGGAGCCACTGTCCGCGAGACGGTCAAGATCCAGATTCCGCGCAGCGCACTCGGGGATATCAAGTACCTCGCGCTCACCGTGGACAACAAGTTCCGCGCCGGAGTCGCTGTGCCCGAGCTGACCCTCACGGGCAAGCCGACCCTGACCGACACGGTCTACGCCGACGCCGACACGGTGACTCTGCTCTGGAACACCAAAGCGCCCGTCGCCGACCCGAAGAACCCGCAGGTTTTAGAGGGCGTCGAGGACGGAACCCACTCGATCAAGGTCATCGGTTACAACGCCAAAGACCTGAAAGTGGCCGAGGAAACCCTGACGCTCACGATCAGCAACCGGGGCCAGCTCGCCATGCCCGCGCAGGGCATCGCGCTCAGCTACAGCTTCGCCATCGGTGAGCAGACCCGATGGAAGCAGAAGACCGAGCTGGAGTTCAAGGGCGAGCGCAAGTCTGCACCCGCCAGTTCCGGAATGGGCATGATGGGTGGCATGGGCGGAATGATGGGTGAGGGCGGCGGTGGGATGATGGGCGGAATGCGCGGTGGCGGCATGAGCTCCTCGGGTCCCAGCATGGGCGGCGGCATGATGGGCGCACGCGGCGGCGGAATGAGCTCGTCCGGCCCGAGCATGGGCGGCGGAATGATGGGCGGCAAGGGCGGCGGCGGCGCGATGGGCGGCGGTGGAATGATGGGTGGCGGGATGATGGGCGGAATGGGCGGAATGGGCGGCGGCGCACTACCCGACGGCCCCTTCACCATCCCGGTCCAGATCGTCCGCGCCAACTACGAGCGCACCATCGAAGACATGGTCGAGCCGGGCATCTACTTCGTCCGCGACCGAGTCAAAGACGGGACCATCGTCGGGGCGAGCGCCGCGCCGATGCGTCTTCAGGACATCTACGACTTCAAGTCGCGCTACCGCTCCGTGCGGGCACGCGGCCAGGTCAAGTCGCATGTCGTCCCGAGCGCCGACAAGCCGGGAGCCTACATCGCGCTGCCGATCATCGACCTGGGCGGCCAGCGTCGGCGCATCGGCAACACCTGGTACACCCAGGCTCCGATCCTGCTGGAGTGGGCGACTCTCGACGCCCCTCCGATGGTCAATGTCACCAACACCCTCGAAACCCTGGAGTGGCAGGACGGCTACAAAACGGCCCGAATCAAGCAGGTCTACAAGGGAACCGGCACCGTTCCGCTCTACGGCGGCCTCGGCAAGATGACCGGCGCGAAGATCGACATGACCCGCACGATCTGGTTTGCCTACAGCCTCGGGCGGGTGGTCCGCACCGAGACTGTCACGGACGTCCAGGGCGATGCCCCCTCGGATATCCTGGCAGTCATGGTTCCGTCGGCGGGTGTCAGCGGCGGCATGGGCGGCGGAATGTCGGGCGGCATGGGAATGAGCGCGGGCATGGGCGGCGGCGGCGACGACATGCCCAGCATGGGTAGCCGTGGCGGCGGAATGTCCGGTGGCATGGGCGGCGGCATGGGAATGGGCGGAATGCAGAGCCAGGGTGAGGCGGCCAAGGCCCCCGCACACTTCGTCTCCACCACGACCATTACCTACGTCGCGCCGGGGGCAGGCAAGAAGGTCGCTTCCAGCAAGAAGCGCTGACCTCCCCCGAAGGCCCCCTCCGACCCCTCCTGACCGGGGGCGTCGGAGGGGGCTTTTTTTGACGATATAATCCAGCACATGGGCCTCTTTGGAAAACCCAAGAACAACGACGACGGCGAAGGCCAGATGGAACTTGTCGAGCATCTCGGAGAGCTACGTATCCGTATCTTTCGTGCTCTGTGCTACGTTATCGTCGGCGGGTTCGTCGGCTGGTTTCTCTTCCCCCACGTCTTTGCGCTGATCCTTCAGCCCATCAAGCCGATTCTTCTCAAAATCGACGGCTCAGCCATTCGTTACAACTCGATTCAGGACGCGTTTCTGCTCCAGCTTCAGACCAGCTTCATCACCGGGCTGATTCTGGCGATTCCGTTTGTGATCGGCGAGGTCTGGGGGTTTATCCGGCCCGCACTCACCCCCGAAGAGCGCAAGCCCGTGCGGTTTCTGGCGCCGCTCTCGGTCTTATTGTTTTTTGCGGGAGTCGTCACGGCATATGCCGCTGCACCCGCTGCCTATAGCTGGATGGCGAGCTATATCTCCAATATCCCCGATGCATTGCTCTTTCAAGACGCCAAGTCGTATTTATTATTGACCGTCAAGATCATGCTGGCGTTCGGGCTGTCGTTCGAGCTGCCTGTGGTTTTATTGTTTCTTGCCAAGATCGGGATTCTGACCGGGCGCATCATGACGACCTACTGGCGACACGCCGTGGTGATTATCGCCGCGCTCGCCGCTATCTTTGCACCGAGCAACGAGCCGATCACGATGCTGCTCATGGCGATCCCGATGGTCCTGCTGTATCTGGCGTCGATTCTGATGGTGCGCTCGATGGAGCCAAGGCCCGATGGCACGACTCGCTCGCCGCTGGCCGGAATGATGCTGATCTTCCTGGCCCCCGCGCTGATCCTGGGAGCTGCGAGCGCCTATCTCTGGACAACCCGTCCGAAGCCCAAAAAAATCGCTCCCCTGCTGATCGGGCCGAAGCTGCCGACGCTCGCCGACCACGACGCGCTGAAAAAGCAAGAAGCCACGCTCCAGAAGCAGGTGGACGCGCTGGAAAAACGCCTGGCCGCGCTGGAGAAAAAAGCACAGTGAGCCTGCTCGTCCGCGACGCCCGCGTCGTGACCGAGCGCGAGGTTTTAGACGGCGCGGACGTTCGCTGCGAGGCCGGACAGATCGTCGAGATCGGGCGCGGGCTTGCCCCTGGCAGCGACGAAGTAATCGACGCCGAGGGGCGGATTTTACTGCCCGGCTTTCTCGATGTCCATGTCCACGGCGGCGGCGGCCACGACGCCATGACCGGCACCCTCGACGCGCTCTCGGCGATCTGCGCGACCCACGCCCGCCACGGCACGACCGGACTGCTCGCCACGACTATCACCCAGAGCCGTGAGTCTATTTCTCAGGCACTGAAAGCTGTCGCCAGTCTCTCGCACCCGATGCTGCTCGGAATTCACCTCGAAGGCCCGTACATCAGCCCCGAAAAGCCCGGCGCACAGCCCGCCGAGTTCGTTCGAGACTACGACGAGGCCGAGTTTGCAGGCTGGCTGGAAGATGCCGCCGGAACTCTCAAGCGAATCACGCTCGCGCCCGAGCGCCCTGGTGCCGACGCCCTGATCGCCGCGTGCCGCCGGGCGGGAATCGCCATTTCTCTGGGCCACACCGACGCGTCCGCCGAGCAGCTCAGAGCCGCGCTGGACCTCTGCGAGCGGGCCGATGCGACCCATCTGTTCAATGCCATGAACGGGATTCACCACCGAGAGCCAGGCCCGATCCCGGTTTTTCTGACCGACCCGCGCTGCTGCGTCGAGATCATCGCCGATGGGCACCATGTCGCGCCGGAGGTGATCGCCATGGCCGTCCGCGCGGCTGGCACCGACCGGGTGATTGCGATCACCGACGCCATGGAAGGCGCGGGCGTCGGCGACGGTATCTATGGCCTCGGTGGGCACCGGGTCACGGTCACGAATGGTCGCGCCACGCTGGAGGGCGGAACCCTGGCCGGATCGGTTCTGACCATGGACGATGCCGCCCGGAATCTCAAAAACTGGTGTCATTTAAGCTGGCTGGAAGTTGCGCAAGTCACCTCGACGAACGCCGCCGAGCGCCACGGCTGGAAAAACAAGGGTAGAATCGGCATCGGGGCGGACGCCGACCTCGTACTTGTAGACGATGCTCTGGTCGTCCACAAGACGATTCTCTCCGGCAGCCCGCTTTTCTAACTTATGGAAAAAGACACTTTTCCGCACGCTCGCTGGCTGGTTCCGCTCGGGCTGATTCTCGGGACGCTGCTTTTGTTGCTCTTCCCGCTCGCCAAGCCGATCTGGACCGACGAAGGGATCAGTATCGGGCGCGGGCAGCTGCCGCTGGACCTGATTCTCAAAGGCCGGATGGGTGCCGCCGACGCCATGCCGCTGCACTCGCTGATGCTGGCGCTGATCGGCAGGCCGCTGGGCGACACGCTGGCGGTGCATCGGCTGGTTTCCGCGCTCCCGGCGGCGATAGCGCTCTGGTACGTCTATCTGATCGGGCGGCGCTCCGGGCCGAAAGCCGGGACGCTCTCGCTGTGGCTGGCCGCGCTCTCGCCGTGCGCGGTTCTGTTCCTAAGAATGTCGCGCTACCACGGCGTGACGACGCTCTTAGTTACGATGAGTTGTTACTATTTATTAAATTTATTTGATGGTAGCACGAAAAAATCACTGGTGAAGTATTTCTTTGCCACCGCGCTGATGCTGCTCTCGTACCCACTCACCATGTTTATTATCGCCGGGCAGTTTCTGATCTTTGCGCTACGGTTCAAACAAACGCAGAAGCCCTTTTTGATTCTTGGCGCGATGGTGCTCGCGGGAGCGGCGTTTCTCTGCTATTTCATTCCCGCGCTGATGTGGGCGGCGAAGACCCTGGTTCACGATCAGGTGGAAGACCCGAGCATGGGGCTGGGCGTCTCCGGGCTGATCCGGCGGGTGGCGCTCTCGGTGTACGCGCTCTGCCTCGGGGAGACGATCTCGCCGTGGAGCTGGCCGCTCTCGCTGCCGGGGCTGGCCCTGACGCTGGGCGGTTTTTTCGCTGGCGCGTGGGCCTTGCGCCGAAGGCCCGAGCTTCTGCTGCCGTTTTTATGTGCTTTTGTAGTTGTTCTGGCGGGCGCGGCGACGAGCACGCAGATGGGCGGAAGCAGCCAGACCGTCGGGAGCATGGGCAAGCGAACGTCGTTTCTGATCCCCTTGTTTTGCGTGGTTCTCGGCGCGGGCCTGGCAAACGTCAAGCGGGGCTGGCTGGCGATTCCGCTTCTGGTGATCTGGTCGGTCGGGACGTTCAACTATTTCGCCGGGCGCGAGTTTTTGAATCCGAACTACACGGTCAACTGGAACGAGGCCGTGGTTCACATGCAAAATAAAAAATTAGACGGTCCGTCGGTGGTTTTCTCCAGCGCCGAGGACGCCCTGATTTATTACATGGACGAGAACAAGCTCACCACCCCGGTTCTGGGCCGGACGCGCGGCATCGACGAGCTGAAAGATGTGATCGCGCAGAAAAAGTACCGGTATGTCTGGGTACTCGGGCGGGACCGGGGCGACCGAATGGCCGTGGCCGACTTCGAGGCGGCGCGGGCGTTTCTCGAAAAATCCGGGGCGAGGCGCATCGAGCAGACGGGCGTCTACCCGCGCACCGACGCCGAGAAAAAATGGCTGGGCAAGGCTCTGAAACGCGAGGTCTGGAGCCACTACTTACTTTTAGACCTCTGGGAAGTGAAGGAAAACTGACGTGCAGGACGAGCATTTCGCGCTCCACGCCGATATCGAAGACAGGCACTGGTGGTTCGTCGCCCGCAGGCAGATCCTGCGCGACGTGATCCGGGCGGTGCTTCCTCCGAAGACGAACAAGCTCGTGATCGACGTGGGTTGTGGCACCGGGGCAAATGTCGCGTACCTCGCAGATGACTACGACGCCATCGGGATCGACACCAACGAGAGCGCGATTCTCCATGCCCGCGAGCGCTTTTCGGGCGTCGAGTTTGTGCAGGGGTTCGCGCCGCAAGATTTGGGCGGACGCGAGGCCGAGGCCGATTTATTTCTGCTTACCGACGTTATCGAGCATGTTCCCGACGATTTTGCCTTTGTTTCGACGCTTTTAGAAAATGCAAAGCCTGGAAGCTATGCGCTTATCACAGTTCCAGCGCTGATGAGCCTCTGGAGTCCGCACGACGTGAGCTTCGGGCACTACCGGCGCTACGATTTAGATAGATTCCGACTGGTCTGGACCGACTTACCGCTGAACGAACGGATTTTGTCGTACTATAATGCTCGGCTCTACCCGATTGCCCAGACCATGCGGACGCTCACCCGGATGCGGGGCAAGACCCTGGGCAAAGGCTCGACCGACTTCGACATGCCCCCGGCGTTTGCCAATAAAGCCCTCACCGGGATTTTTGCGGGCGAGATCGGGCCGCTGCTGGGAAGCATGGTTCCCGAAGGTTCTGCCCAGAGGCCGCGTGCGCCGTTCGGAGCCGGAGTCAGCCTGATGGCGCTGCTCCAGCGCAAAGGCGGCCCGCTCCTCCCGCGCACGAAGCCGTCGTCGGTTCCGCCCGATCCGTTCGCGCCGAAGGTCCAGAAAGAGTTCGAGGGCGCATGAACCCGCCTGCCCGCCTGACGAAGTCCACCCGTCTCGGGCCGGGCGAGGTTCTCCGCCCCGATAGCCACGAGGACGGCTCAGGTGCGGCCCTGGAGATCGTCGGCGACGACCTGGTTGTTGACTTTGACGGGCTTGTCCTGCGCGGAAGTCCACCGACCACGGAGCCGGACCAACGGGCGGGCACCGGGATTTTAGTGCGTGGCAAGAACGTCGTTCTGAAGAATTTAAAAGTCCACGGCTACAAAATCGGGCTATTCGCCCAGGGTTGCCTTAATCTAAAAATAGAAAACTCCGATTTTTCGTATAACTGGAAACAAAAGCTAAGCTCCACACCCGAAAAAGAAGATTCGTCTGATTGGATGAGCTTTCATCAGAACGAAAAAGACGAGTGGCTACGCTATGGTGCCGGAATCTATCTAAGAAATTGCGAGAAATTTATTGTCACAAAGACAAAGATAGTCGGTGGTCAGTGTGGTTTGATGTTAACCGGGTGTAATTTGGGATGGGTTGCGGATAATAACTTCTCATTTCTCTCGGGGATCGGGCTGGGAATGTATCGAAGCTCGGAGAACCAGGTATTGTACAATAAAATCGACTGGTGCGTCCGGGGATACAGCCATGGCGTTTATAATCGGGGTCAGGACTCGGCGGGAATTTTAATTTATGAGCAGTCAAGTAAAAATCGATTTGCCTACAACTCGGTGACACACGGCGGGGACGGTTTTTTTCTCTGGGCCGGGCAGACCACGATGGACACAGGCAAGGGCGGCTGCGACGACAATCTTATTTTTAAAAATGATTTCTCCCACGCGCCAACCAACGGCATCGAAGCGACGTTTTCCCGAAATAAATTTATTGATAACTTGGTTTTAGAGTGCTGGCACGGGTTCTGGGGTGGCTACAGCTACGAATCAGAAATCCGTGGGAATACCTTTGGATTCAACGCCACGGCAATTGCCATCGAACACGGAAGAGACAATAAAATCACCGAGAATAAATTTATTCGAGACCGAGAAGCGATCTCTCTCTGGAAAAACGAAAAGCAAGATCCCAATTGGGGCTATGTGAAGTTCCACGAGACTACAAGCCGCGATTATTTAATCACCAAAAATACGTACGTGAATGTCGAGGTCGATCTAAAAGCACGGGCGACCGATTCCATAAGAAATATCTCCAACGAAGCAATCTTAGACAAACCGATGCCGCCTAAAACCCTGGAGAGCAGCGGAAAGCCGATCTTAGTGTCGGAGAGCGATCCGGCGGGATATGCAGCGCGATTTAACCTGCCCTGGAGTCCTCGAATAGTCGCAAAGAGCGCGTTTCTGCCCAAAAACGCCCTGCGCGGACGGCGCTACATTTTTATCGACGAATGGGGACCGTATGATTTCCAGCGCCCGCTGCTCACGCCCCGCGAGAGCGGGCTGTGGGAGCTTCTCGGGCCGAAGGGAAAGTGGAAACTGGTGAAGGCCGAAGGCGCGACGCTTGAAAAAACGTCCGGGAGCGTGCCAGGGATGGTGAAGATCGACCTTTTGGGGTCGGCGAGCATCGTGCTGGAGTATGTCGGCGCGGAGACCATAGACTACCGAGGGGTGAAGACGCCCGCCGGGAAGCCAGTGCGCTTTGGTTTCTCCCAGTTTTTTGCGCCTATCGACTGGAACGTTTCTTTTTATTCGTGGAGCAAGGCAAAAGATTCGAGCGATGCTCACAGCCCGCCCGACGAAGCGCACTTTGCCGAAAGAATCCAGAGCAAGCCGCTCCAGACGCTGAAAACGGACCGACTGGACCTTGCGGGCGGGGCGCTGGTGGCCGGTCTGCCCGCAGATCACTACCTGAGCGTCGCCGAGGGACGCTTCACGATTGCGCCAGGGAAGTACGTTCTGGATGTCACGACCGACGATGGCTGCCGAATCTGGCTCGACGACAAACCGATTCTCACGGATGCCTGGAAGTACCAGGGGCCGACGCTCTACTCGGTTCCGCTCGTGCTGGGCGGGACGCATAAAATTCGCGCCGAGCACTTCCAGATCGACGGCTGGGCGGCCTTGCGAATAAATCTTCGGCCTGGGGCTTAAGAGTTTTCGTTTTTTCGCCGATAATTCCCGGCAGAAATATCATGCCTGTCAACGCTTTGTCCGAGGACGACGCGGAGCTGTTCCCCCTGCCCTCGTCTGCTCCCCCAGAACCTGCCCTGCCCGACACCGAGGTCGAGGCTCTTTTGAGCCAGCTTGGTGACCTGGACTGGCGCGTCCGCGTCCAGGCAGCGAGCTTGCTCGCCCGCTGTCCGTCGCCCGAACTGATCGAGCAGCTTGCCGAGCGCGTCCAGAGCGGCGATTTTCGGGTACGTCGGGCATCGTCGGAGGCGCTGGGCCAGATGGGAGAGCCTGCCGCCGAGCCGTTGATTCTCTGCCTGGAGAGTCCGGTGCGCGAGGTGCGCTTTGCCGCAACCAATGCCCTTCAGGCCATCGGGCGACCGGCGGTCGGGGCATTGATTCAGCATCTGGAGGGCAAGAAACGCTCGCTCCGTCGTGCCGCCATCGAAGCGCTGGGGCGTCTTCGGGCGCAAGAAGCAGCGTTTTCCCTGATGCAGTGCCTGAGCGACCCCGACGAAGAGATTCGCTGGCGCGCCGCTGTCGCCCTGGGCGAGATTCGCGCGGCAGAGACAGCCTCCTCGCTGGTAGCGACGCTCCACGACGGCCATCCGCAGGTGCGCTGGGCCTGTGCCACGGCGCTGGGAACCATTGGAAGTAGTGTCAGTGTCTTTCCTCTCATCGACCAGCTTCAGGACGAAGCCGACGAAGTCCGCGCCGCCGCCGCCTGGGCGCTGGGCGAGATTGGGGACATTCGCGCCGTCGAGCCGCTCCTGAAGTGCGTCCGGGGGAAGAGCGAGGAAGTCCGTCGTGCCAGCCTGCTCGCCTTGAGCCGCCTCGGAACGGCAAAAGCCCTCTCGCTTCTGGAAGAGCGGCTGTGTGGCTCGGATCTGGAGCAGTCCAGCCTGGCGATGGATGCTCTGCAAAACTTCGGCGTCGCCGCCATTCCGTCCCTCTTGATGGGCCTGGAGAGCAAGAACGCCCACCTCCGAGCGCGCGTGGCCGCAGCCCTCACCGCCCACGGCCCGCTCGCTGCCGACCCGCTCCGTGCGTTTCTAAAGCGCCCCGGCCTGTCTTCGGAAGCAAAAACCGCCGCAAAAACCGTACTGTCTCAAGTCGAGATCAAAAAAGCCGCGTAGTTGCTCGTCGAGTAAATAAAGCCACGGGCTAAAGCCCGTGGCTTTTTACAAAGACAACAAAAAACACCCCAAGCAAGTTCCCGGTTTGGCTCCCCTAAAAATACCTGTTTTTCAGGTTCTCACGCAGACTTGCCCAAAGACGCTTGATCCCCTTGAGATTTCTGCTCCTTGATGTAGCGACGAACCGCAACTTCGT
>JANLTX010000144.1:0-52209 GCA_031363095.1 Armatimonadota bacterium
AAGTGCCAAAGTTGCTCTTCACAACTTTTGTATTTTTCTCAACCGCAGCCTCGGTCGCCCCTCCCTCCAGTTTGCTGATTTGCTGGGCTGGAGATGAGGAGAGGGGCATTGCGCCCCTAATTCACAACAAGCGTTTTATTCCACGGCGAAAATTGGCACCGAAACTATTGAACTTCAGGCAGCTTTGCGGCGGCGTTTCTGGGCGTACATGGCCTGATCCGCGACTTCGAGCAAGGCAGCTTCGGTCTGACCATCGCCGGGGAAGAGGGCGATTCCTGCCGAGAAACCGATGCCCAAAAAACGTGTGTCTCCGGAGATGGCTCGGGTGAGGGCGGCATGAAGGCGCTGGACCGTAAGCTCAGCCTCGGCGCGTCCGGTTCGGGGCAGGACGACCACGAACTCGTCCCTGGAGCGACGCGCGACCAGATCGCCCGGACGGACCCCGGCCTTGAGCGCCTCTCCGACGACCCGGAGTAGCTGGTCGCCGACCGCGTGACCGTAGGTGTCGTTGACGTGCTTGAAGCGGTCCAGATCCAGAAAGAGAATCGCAAACGGCTCTGACTGCCTGGCCGCTATGCGCTGGCTGAGTGTCTCACTCAGGCCCCGTGCACTCGAAAGACCGGTCAGCGGGTCCAGAACGATCTGTTTGTGGGTTTCTCGGCGCTGAACGTACTCGTGTGCCGGGTAGAGCAGTGCCTCGATGATGAGAATCAGAAAGGGGAGCGTTCCCCAACCCCAGGTGGTCCAAACGGCAAGAATCAGAACCGCTCCGGCGTTTTCCAGATGCTCGAAGATTCCGGTGGGCAGGTTCCTGAAGATCTCTTGCAGGGTTTGTTTTTGATGGAGGTAGATGACTACGGAGAAGTAAAACCGGTTGATTCCTTCAATGGCAATCACCAGTGCGCCGAAGAGCGGCAGCACGACAAAGAACGGATCCTGAAACAGGCGTACGCAGTCCTCCGCAGTACGTACGGCGTGCCCTCCCCACTGGTAGTAGAGCGTTGTGCCCATGAACACCTGAAACGGTAGCCAGAAGATATTGCTCACCACGCTAATCCAGCGCTGGCGCTCTTTCAGGAAGTCGCGAGAGCGGATCAGCATCGAGATGACATTGGTCAACAGGCTTGCCATTGCAGCTGCTTCACGACCATAGCGAAGCAATAAGAAAATCAGGATCATCTCGCCAGGAATGTGCGCGAAGGTAATCTTTCCCGTTTCATCGCTTTGCGGGACGATGCGCTGGCGCAACAAAACGGCCAGCAGTGCAAACGGAACGATCTCAGCCCAGGGCAAGCGGCTCGGGTCGCGCAGGGAGAGGACACAGACAAAAAGCCCGAGCGCCAGCCCGATCAGCCGCCACCAGGAGTCGTTTCGCCAGATACTTGCAAACATCACCGAGGATTATCGGCAGATTGTCCCGGCATGCTACAATGGGAGCCGGAGCGCAGAGCGCTCAACGAAAACTGGAGCAAGTAACTTGGCTGTACACAACGTAACGCTGATCCGGGGCGATGGGACCGGACCCGAGCTGGTCGAGGCGACCCGCCGCGTTTTAGAGGCTGCCGTCGCAACGAGCGGTTCGTCGTTTAACTGGGATGTCGTCGAAGCGGGCGTCGATATCATGGAGACCGCAGGGACTCCGCTGCCCGACAACGTCTTAGAGTCGGTTCGCAAGAACAAAGTGGCCCTCAAAGGCCCGATCACGACCCCGATTGGCACCGGCTTTCGCTCGGTGAACGTCGCGCTGCGCAAAGAGCTGAACCTCTATGCCTGCATTCGTCCGTGCAAGAGCTACGTCGGGGTGCGAAGTCGCTACGACAACATCGATATCGTGATCGTTCGCGAGAACACGGAAGATTTGTATGCGGGCGTCGAGTATGATTTAGGTAGCGAAGAAGCCAACGGCATTATTAAAATGGCGAACGGCAAGATCCGCACGGACTCCGCCATCTCGATCAAGCCGTTTTCTGTCACGGGTGTCCGGCAGATCATCGTGACGGCGTTCGAGTACGCCATCGAGAACAAGCGCAAAAAAGTGACGGCGGTCTGCAAGGCCAACATCATGAAGTACACCGACGGCATGTTCTACCGGATCGCCCGCGAGGTCGCCGCCGCGTACGGCGCGACGTTCGGCCCCGGAAACCCGCCCGCCGAGAAGCCCGATCCGACCCTGGCCCACTGCGCCGGACGCGCCGCCGGAATCGTCTACGATGAGTGGCTGGTGGACGCCATGTGCATGCAGCTCGTCCAGAAGCCCGAGAACTACGACGTTCTGGTCATGCCGAACCTCTACGGCGACATTCTCTCCGACCTCGGCGCGGGCCTGGTCGGTGGTTTAGGCGTCGCGCCGGGAGCCAACATCGGCGACGGCTGCGCTCTTTTTGAAGCCACACACGGCTCGGCCCCGAAGTACAAGAACCAGAACAAGGTCAACCCGACCGCGCTGATTCTCTCGGGCTATCTGATGCTCAAGTACCTGAAAGAAGACGCCGCCGCCGCCCGGCTCGAAGCCGCGATTGTGAAGGTCATCGCCGAAGGCACCCATGTCACGTACGACATGAAGCCCGATAGAAACGACCCCACCGCCGTCGGCACCGCCGAGATGGCCGACGCCATCATCGCCGCGCTGTAGGCATTACCGGGTACCCCTCTCTGTCCAAGGGAGGGGTACAATGAAAAATCATGAGCAGAAAATCTTCATCAAATCCGCTTTTTATTAAAGAATTAACGATAAAGAACTTCAAAGGTATTGATAAACTACAAATAGATTTTCCCACACCAATATTAGAATCTGACCCAAATATACTTGTAATTGGCAGCAAAAATGGAATCGGTAAAACTTCTATTCTCGAATGTATTTCGTTGTCATTTTTATCATTAATACATGGTAGAGATTTCAGCCAGATGCGCCCTGCAAAAAATGATTATACATCTAACTTAGCGATTGATATATTCGATTTATTTATTCGGTCTAGTGAGGAAAATTGTGAAATTCAAAGTATCTTTTCAGATCATAAAAAAGATTTCAAATCTAAAATCACAATTTATCGATCTGGAAAAATTGAAGTTAATTCGGATGAACCAGACATTGCTAAGGAATATCGTAGAAATTTTCGTGTATCAAGCGAAAATATTCTCCATTCGATATTTGGGTTGTTTCCTGAGCCGATTATTCTTCCGAATTTTATGTATTTTCATTCGTACAGAAAAATCCAAGAAGGTAACCCTGAGATGGGGATGATGTTTGATGAATATACAGATCGGTTTCGCAGAGTTCGGAATTCATATATGCCTATAAGCGTGTTTAAATTAGAGATATTAAGATCAATGATGAGTCGTGGTGGTCTTTTTGAAAATATTGAAGATGAAGATGCGGATTCTATTCTCGAAAAATTAAATGACTTGATGTCTTCATATGCTCATGGCAAAATTGAGAAGCTCCGTCCATCTTCAAATAATACTCTCGAGTTTAGAATTACACCTGATAAAGCGGGGCCATCATTTTCATTTGATGGTCTGAGTTCAGGCCAGAAAGAGGCTATTTCGACGCTATTTTTAATTTGGAAATATAGCACTCAACTCCCAAGTATTGTTTTAATTGATGAGCCTGAAATGCACCTCAATATGGAATGGCATTCAAAATTTTCACGTGATCTTTTTAAATTAGCGCCGCGAAATCAATATATAATTGCAACACACTCAGAACAGATTTTTGAATCCACCGATAAAAGCATGCGCTTAATGTTGTCTGAAGAATAGGAGGAATTTTTATGAAAATCCAAAATAATGTTTCTGCTACAGATATAAATCAAGGTAGTAAGCATACTTTATTTGTTGAAGGAGATGACGATTGTGAGTATATTCAAAGATTAATTAGCAATCATACAGAGACCTCAGTTCGAGTCCGAGGAATGCAGAATTGTTTTTACATTAAAAGTGTTGCGGAGGCTCTCCATCCAATTAATCCAGAATATTATTTTCTTGTTGATCGAGACTATCATACTGATGAATATGTTGATAGTACCTGGCAGAATTTCCCAGAACCAGAAAAATCTAACTTGCTTATCTGGAAAAAACACGAAATTGAAAATTATTTTCTTTCTCCTGAGCTGTTAAGCAAAAGTCAATTTTACCAACGTGAATCAATTCGTCCTTTGGAATCGGCAATTACAAAAGCTGCCCAAAATCGATTTTATTTAGAAGCGTTAAATAGAGTGATTATAGATTGTAGAGAAATTTTTAGATTGAATTGGATTCAATTAATTACCAATCCCGAATTAGTACCCGATTTACAAACTGCTAAAAATAAACTTATTGGTATGAATGAATTTGCAGATCAATCACAGCGATTTACTGGATTTATTATGTCTCTTGAATACAAATTGGAGCAAACCGTAAATATATTGTCTGGAGATTCTCCATCTTTAAAAATCGGTAAAGGCGAATGGATGAATTTAATGCCTGGCAAACAAATTCTAAATATAGTGATTAGTAGTAATTTATTCAAAGTTAAATCTCGTGACGGTAAAATTATTCAAGGAGAAGAAAAATTAAGAATGATAATAATTGATTTGATACAAACATTATCTGTTGATGATTTTCCTGTTGATTTCATTGAGCTATGTAGCCATATCACACGGATTTCCAAATCATAGAAAAGGAATTTTTATGGCAATGACGACTGAATCTCTAAAACTGCCCGTGAAAACCAGACCTTTGTTTCAGGTTGGGGACCGGGTTCGCATTCCCTTTGGCGTCACGACTTTGGATGGGATTGTCGAGGAGGATCGTGGAAATATCGGGCGCGGCGGTCGGCGGCTCTACGTGGTTCGCGTCGAGTTCGATCCGAGCGAGAACTCGGACGAGACGCTGTACTATACCCGCGCTGAGTCCGACATCACGGCGCTTTGAATCCCGCCGTAGGACGACGGGCCTCCGGCCTGGAAACCACCTACGGTTCCCACGCCGGAGGCGTTCGTTTACGTAGACCCGTCGTTCACGGCGGGACGTTTTACGGTCGCCCGACGTGTTGCTGCACCGAATTGGTTTGCGTCGTCGGCGTCGTGATTGTTGCTCCAGAAGCCGTCGTGGTGGGCGTTGTCGATTTGCTCGCGTGCCACTGACGAAGCGGGCGCTCGATTCCCCATTCGTCAAAATAATGCCCAAAAACGGTGGCTATCGGAAAGAGAAATAGGGCAAGCTCGGTTAATTCCCGAGACCGCAAGAGGGAGAAGTGGCTAAGAATCGCGCTGGCGAAGAGTAAGCCTACACCGATTCCGCCAACAATAATCCATGAGTTTTTGCTGTCGCCTGGAGCAGACCTGTCTATCCAGCGTTGCTTTTCTCTGCCTATACCTATAAAGCTTTGGACAAAAATCTGGGACCAGAACATCATTGGCATTAAGAAAGTCTTGGTCTTGAATGCGCCGAACAGCCAGAGGCCAAGCACCGCCATCAGCAAAACCCTGCCCAGAAAGCACAAAAGGAAGATTGGGCGCGGCGGCATGTTCCCATTTTACCCCGAAGTTTGGTTCTGTTTTCGGAAGGGCAGAGCAAGCGTTGCTCAAAGCCGTGCCATTTTTCCGGGCGGAGCTTAAAGAAAATTTAATAACCCTTCACTCTCCCGTGTGTCGTACTACCGATGAATAACTCCCCTCCGTTTGTCAGCACCGCAACCTGGGATGTCGAGCGGCCCCGCGTCCTCGTCATTGCGTGTTCCGACGGTCGGCTTCAGGAGGCCGTGGACGAGTTTCTCGCCAGCCTCGGAATCTTGCGCTACGACCGACTCTACGCGCCCGGCGGCCCCGGTGCGCTGGCGTCGTCGGGGATCGACTACCTGCGCTCGGGGCAGCTTCGCAAGGAGTGCGCGTTTCTCGTCGAGGCCCACCAGATCGAGGAGGCCATTCTCCTGTTCCATGGCCCCGCGCTCGGCGGCCCCGAGCACGCTATCTGCGCGGACTACCACCGCAAACTTCTGGTTGCCACGCCGGAGAAGGCGCGTGCCCAGCAGCTCGCCGACATCGCCGAGATTCTCCGCGAGAGCTTCGGCTGGCGTCGGGAAGTACGCGTGCGCATCTTTTGCGCCGAGGTTCGCAAAGACCGGCGGGTGACGTTCGCCCCGATTCCGATCTGACGCTTCAGCTCACCCAGAACCTTCTGGAGCTCGCAAAGCAGAGCATCGGCCACCCCGAGCGCTCGTTTCAGGACGGTGCAGGCCGGTTGCGACGCGCCGCCCGACTGTGGTATAAATCACGACAGAGTGGAAGGCTTTCGGGCCTTCCCACACATTGGCAGCAAGGAGCGGGCCGCAAGTCCCGCTCTTTTTCTTTCTGGAGAATATAAGGCGATGAACGCGGAGTTGGTAGAGGCGCTACGGTATCTGGAGCGCGAGAAAGACATACCGGAGGCGGCCCTTCTGGAGGCCCTCGGCGTCGGGCTTTCGACGGCCTACCGCAAGACCCTCAGCCTGGAGACCGACGTGAAACTTCGCGTCGAGCTTTCCGGGCCGCATAAGAACGTCCTCAAGCTCTATCGGCAGCGCGTCGTGGTGGAGAAGGTGGACGACCCCGAGTCGCAGATTGCTCTGGCCGACGCCGAAGGCAAGCCGCTCGGTGCGATCCATGAGATCGCGCTCGACGACCGCGAGAAAGAGCGCATGAGCCGGATCGGGGCGCAGACGGCCAAGCAGGTTCTGATGCAGCAGCTCCGCGAGGCCGAGCGCAACAAGATCTTCGACGAGTTCAACGACCGGGTCGGCGACGTTCTTACCGGGCAGGTCGCCCGGCGCGAGGGGCGCAACATTCTGATCAACTTCGGCAAGCTCGAAGCGATCCTGCCCGACAAAGAGCAGGTTCCCTCGGAAGCCTACCGAATCCACGACCGGGTGAAAGTCTTTGTCGTCGATGTCCGGCGGGGCAACCGTGGCCCGCAGGTGATCGTCTCCCGCACCCACCCGACCCTGATTCGGCGTCTGTTCGAGCTGGAAGTGCCCGAGATCCACGACGGCATCGTCCAGATTCAGAACGTCGCGCGGGAAGCCGGGCAGCGCTCCAAGATCGCGGTCGCCAGCAAGGACGAGCGAGTCGATCCGGTCGGCTCGTGCGTCGGGCAGCGCGGCCAGCGCGTCCAGGGCGTCGTCGATGAGCTGCGCGGAGAAAAAATTGACATTGTCCGCTGGAGTTCTGACATGCGTCAGTTCATCACCGAGTCGCTCTCGCCTGCCAAAGTCATCTCGGTCCAGCTGGACGACGAAGGCAAGTCGGCGTTTGTGGTCGTTCCCGACAACCAGCTCTCGCTGGCGATTGGAAAGAGCGGGCAGAACGTCCGGCTCGCGGCCCGATTGACCGGCTGGCGCATCGACATTCGCTCCGAGAGCCAGGTTAATCGAGATGGCATGTCGCCGTCCTCGCCCGGCTCGGCGCTTCCTCCCCCCGCCGCCGCGCCTGTCGAGGAGCTGAGCGACGATGGCGCGGACCTTCCTCCCATCACGCTCGCCGACCTGGGCGACGACGACGAGTAGCGTGCCTCCCCGGCGCGCTCCGATTCGGACCTGCGTCGCGTGTCGGCAGTCGGAGGGCAAAAAAGGGCTGGTGCGCCTCGTGCGCCTGCCGGGCGGGGCGGGCGTCGCGCTCGACCCGAGCGGAAAAGCCGCCGGGCGCGGCGCGTATCTTCATGCCAGCGCCGAGTGCATCGCGCTGGCGCTGAAGAAAAAAGCGCTGGAGCGCTCGCTCAAAACGACCCTCCCCGACGCTCTCATCGAGGCGCTGAGGGAACTCGCGGTATAATCTAAGATTGGTAAAAACCGGGGGGGCGGCAAGCCCCCCTTTTTCACGACAAGGAGCGTCCTATGAACCGTTAGGCGCATTCAGAAAGAGGTGAGGAGTGCCTGTGAAGGTATTCGATCTGGCGAAAGAGCTGAGCGTCACAAACTCGGAGTTAGTGGCACGGCTCGACGCATTGGGCTTTGGGAAGCTGGCCCCCTCCAGCGAACTCGACGACGCGACGGCCCAGAAGGTCCGCGTCGCACTGACCGCAGCAACGTCCCCGGCAGGCGCGGGCGAGACCATCGCGCTGCCCGATAGCCTGACCGTTAAAGAATTGGGCGAAAAACTGGGCGTCGGCTCGGGTGAGGTTCAGAAGGTGCTCATGGGCTTTGGCGTCCTCGCCGGGCTGAACCAGCGCCTGACCCCCGAGGTGATGACCAAGATCGCCAAGAAACTGGGCAAGAGCGTCACCATCGGTGCCTCTGCCCCGGCTACGGCCACTCCCGTCGCCAGTGAAACACCCGTCGCGGCTCCCGAGTCTGCGCCGGTTGTGGCGGCGAGTGCTCCTGTGGCAAAGCCGATTGGGGCCAAGGCTCCGGCACGCGCCTCGGGCCGAACCGCGATTGCAGGCGGCGGAAAACCGGGCGACCTGATGGCGCGTCCCCCCGTGGTCACGATCATGGGGCACGTCGATCATGGCAAGACCACGCTCCTCGATACCCTGCGAAAGTCCAGCGTCACGGCGGGCGAGGCGGGCGGAATCACCCAGCACATCGGGGCGTACCAGATCGAGCGCGACGGCAAGCGAATCACGTTTTTAGACACTCCCGGCCATGCGGCGTTCAGCTCCATGCGGCGGCGCGGCGCGTCGGTGACGGATATCGTGGTTCTCGTGGTCGCTGCCGACGACTCGGTGATGCCCCAGACAGCGGAAGCCATCACGATCACCAAAGAAGCGGGCGTCCCGATGATCGTCGCGGTCAACAAGATCGACGTGGACGGGGCCGACCCGACGCGCGTTCTGACGGACCTTGCGAGCCGCTACGATGTCATCCCCGAGGACTTCGGCGGAACCGTCCAGTGCATCAATATCTCGGCCAAGAGCGGGACGAACATCGATGCGCTGATCGAGGCGATCCTGCTGGTCGCCGAGGTCGAGGTCGATCCCAAAGCCGACCCCAATGCAAAGCCCGAGGGAACCATCATCGAGGCGAAGTTAGACAAAGGCCGTGGTGCCGTCGCGACTGTTCTCGTGCAGCAGGGAACCCTGCGCAAGGGCGACGTGGTCGTGGCCGGTGGTATTTACGGCAAGATTCGCACCATGACCGACGACAAGGGCGAGGCGCAGGTCAAGGCCGGGCCGTCGTCGCCGGTGGAGATCATCGGTCTGACGGGCGTCCCGGAGGCAGGCGACAAGCTCGAAGTTGTGAAAGACGAAAAAGAAGCCCGCCAGCTCGCCGAGAGCAAGGGCCAGGCCCGCCGCGAGGAGCGCCTGGACACACGCGGCACCCAGACCCTGGAGCAGCTCTACCAGACTCTGCGAACGGGCAAGATCAAGGAACTCAACGTCGTCGTGAAAGCCGATGTCCAGGGTTCGGTTCAGGCGATTCGCGACAACATCGGCGATCTGGGCAACGACGAGGTCCGGGTTCGCCTGCTCCGCGCCGAGGTCGGCCCGATCTCCGAGAGCGACGTTCTTTTAGTCTCTTCCGACCGGGAGCAGACCGAGAAGAACTCGCTGATCATCGGGTTTAACGTCGGGATGGCGGGTGCGGTCCAGAAGAAAGCCGAGAAAGAGCACGTCCAGATTCAGACGTTCTCGATCATCTATCAGCTTATCGACTCGGTCAAAGACGCCATGCTTGCGCTCCTGCCCCCGATCTACGAGGAGCACATCACCGGCCAGGTCACGGTTCGCCAGAAGTTCAAGCTTCCCGGTGGCCGCGCCATTGCCGGTTGCTACGTGGACGACGGCGTGGTGCGTCGCAACGCCCGTGTCCGGGTTCGGCGCGGCACCGAGCTTCTCCACGACGGCCAGATCGAGGCGCTCAAGCGCTTCAAGGACGATGCCCGCGAGGTGGCCCAGGGCTACGAGTGCGGTATTCTTATCTCGAACTTCAACGACATCCAGGAAGTGGACGGTAAAATCGAGCCGAACCTCACCCTGGAGGTCTACGAGCTTCGCGAGGTCAAGCGCGAGCTGTAAACATAGAGTCCCCTAACCCTATTTTTGCCCCCCAGCCCCCAGTAATGGGGGAGAAATCCCCCCGTTACCGGGGGTTAGGGGGCATTATAAGGGTTAGGGGGTTTTCTTGACGTTTATCAAATGCACATCGGAGTTTTGACGCTTTATCTTTCGATAGAGCAAGCCGACTCTCTTAAAGACAAGCGCCAGGTGATCAAAAGCCTGGTTGTAAAGCTCAGAAACGCGTTCAATGTCTCGGCGTCGGAGATCGATCAGCTCGATATCTGGCGCAGGGCCACCGTTGGCGTCGTTGTGGTCAGCAACGATTCTAAATTTGCCAATTCGGTTCTCAATGGGGTCGTCAATCACGTCGAAAACGACTGGCGTGTGGTTTTAGACGACTTCTCGATAGAAATGATCTAAAAACCATGCCCAGTATTCGTCAGGCACGTGTGGGAGAGCGTATCAAGCGCGATCTCGCCGAAATTCTACAAAAAGAGATGCGCGACCCCAAGCTCGCGCTGATCTCCATCACCAACGTCGAAGTAACCCGCGATTTCGCCATCGCGCGGGTCTTTGTCTCGTCCATCGGAACTCCGGAAGAGAAAACGGCGGCGCTCAAGGGACTCTGGAACGCGGCGGGCTTCCTGCGCGGGCGGCTCGGTGCGGTTCTGAAGCTGCGGGTCGTCCCGGAGCTGCAGTTCCGGCAGGACACCGGCATCGAGAACGGGATTCGAATTTTCGAGCTGCTCAAGGCCGAGGAGGCTTTTATGGCCCAGATTCCCGCCGAAGACATCGTCGAGCCGGAAGACACCGAAAACTCCCCGTTATCGGGGCCGGGGGAGACTCCGTGACGTTCCCCGTGCCGATGATCGTCCGCGAGGGCATGGACGAGGCTGTGCAAGCCGTCTGGAACGCGACCGAGATCGTGCTGGCCTGCCATGTCAACCCCGACGGCGACGCGATTGGCTCGATGCTGGGCCTGGCGCTGGGCCTGGAAATTCTCGGCAAGTCCGTCACTACTCTTTCGGCGGACGGCGTCCCGGCCAATTTAGCCTTCCTGCCCAACGCCGACAAAATCCAAACCCACACCGAGCGCCGCGACTTCGACCTCGGGATCGGGCTGGATGCGGGCGACCTGAGCCGACTCGGGCCAAGCGTGGAAGCCGTGACTTCCTCCAAAGTCGTGATGGACATCGACCATCATGTCACGGGCGGGCAGTTTGGCGACGTGAGATTACTCGACGCCGAGAGTGCGTCCACGGCAGAGCTGGTCTTTGACTTCTTGCATGCGCTTGGAGTCGAGCCGACGCCCGAGATTGCGCAGAATTTATTGTGCGGGACGCTCACCGACACGGGCGGCTTTCGCTATCCCAGCACCAGGCCGCGCACCATGGCCGTCGGCGGGGCGCTGATCGCAGCGGGCGCGTCGCCGACGGATATCTATGAGTCGGTGTATGAGAACCAGAGCTGGTCGGCGCAGAAGGTTTTAGGCCGCGCGATGGAGCGCATGGCCCGCACCGAGGACGGCAAGATCGTCTGGACTGTGGTCACCCGCGCGGACTTCGCCGAATTGGGCGCGACCGACAAAGAGACCGACGGAATTTCGACCGCGCTCCGGGCGGTGGGCGGCAGCGAGATCGCGATTTTGATGCGCGAGATGCCCGACGGCAAGCTCCGCGTCAGCCTGCGCGCCCGCGAGCCGCACGATGTCTCCAAAGTCGCGGCTCTGTTCGGCGGCGGCGGCCACCGACTCGCGTCCGGCTGCACTTTGGGCGGCCCCCCCGACGAAGCCATCAAGCGCCTTCTGGCCGTTCTGGGGTAGAATTCTTTGTGTCCAAGCCCTACGACGCCACGACCAAGGAGCTGATCGAGCGCGACCCGCTGGCGTTCGTCCGGGTGCTGGGTCTGCCGGGAAGCCGGGCCGATGTGATCGACGCCGATGTCGCGACGATCTCTGCGGAGGCCGACCGTGTCGTGCGCGTCCGCGAACCCGACGAGTACCTGCTGCACATCGAGTTTCAGGCCAGCTACGACGCGCGAATGGGTGAGCGACTTTTGCGCTATAATACGCTACTGGGCTATCGACACCGGCTGCCGGTGCGAAGCGTCCTGGTTTTGCTTCGCTCCGAGGCGGACGGTCCTGCGATCCGTAATACATTTGCGGTAAGCTTTCCGGGAGAGCCGCCCTATGTGGAGTTTCGGTACCAGACCCTGCGCCTGTGGCAGAGCGATTCGAGCCTGTTTCTGGCGACGCCCACGCTGGCTCCGTTCGCGGTGCTGACAGGCGGCTCGCTGGAGGAGCGGGCACCTTCGTTGCTACGTCAGATCGAATCGGCGGAGCGCGATGCAGGTTCACTGACCACGGCGGCGTTCGTGCTGGCCGGGTTGCGTTTCACAGCGGAAGAGATTGAGCGATTTTTACGAAGGAGTCCTCAGATGCGAGAATCATCTACCTATCGTTTGTTGGTTGCGGAAGGCCACGCCGAAGGGCGTGTCTCCGGCCTGCTGGAAGGCCGCGAAGAAGGCCGCGAAGAAGGTCGCGAAGTAGAGGCGCGAGCCTTGCTCTTGCGCGTGGGGACGCTACGTCTCGGGGCACCGGGCGAGGCAGAGCTACGGCAGATCGAGGGAATGACGCTGACGATGCTGGAGAAAGGCGTCGAGGCACTGGTATTGGGCGTCGAAAGCTGGGACGAGCTACTGAAGCGCGAGCTTTAACAACCGCGTGGCTCTCTACGTGGCGACCGGGCTGATTCTGCGGCGGATTCCGCTGGGCGAGAAAGATAAGATCGTCACGCTCTACACCCGTGAGCGGGGTAAGATTCGCGCCGTCGCCAAGGGAGCAAGAAAAACCACGAGCAAGCTGGCGGGCGGCTCCGAGCCGCTGATGCTGATCCGGGCGTTGCTTTCGGAGGGGCAGAACCTCGACGTTCTGAGCCAGTCCGAAGTACGGGAGTCGTTCCCTAAAATTCGCAACGACTGGGATTTATTTCTAAGAGCTACCTATGCCTGCGAGCTTTTAGACCGACTTACCGAAGAAGCCGACCCCGAAGAAGGGGTGTTTGAATTACTTCTAAATACGCTCTACACGCTTCAGCACGCGGAGCAGCCGGACCTGGCACTGCACGCGTTCGAGCTACATCTGATGGCGAAAGTCGGCTACGAGCCGCAGTTGTTTGGCTGTGTCCGGTGCGAGCGTCCGTGGGAGCCGCCGGGATTCCTGCCGGTTTCCTACGCGCCGACGCGGGGTGGGGCGCTCTGTGCGGACTGTGCCGACATGGTGCGCGAGGAGCTTCTTGCGTGCTCGCCCAAGACCGTCGCGCTACTGCTCACCCTCTCGGCGCTTACCGAACCGAAAGCACTCGCGGCGCTGACGACGGACCCGCAGACGCTTGCGCAGTCCAACCGGGTTTTGCGCGCTCACCTGCGGCTTCGCCTGGAACGCGCGGTGAAATCGACCGAGTTTCTCGACGCGATGCGCCTGGAATCGTGAACCAGAAGGGGAGTGGTCGGTACTGGATTCGAACCAGTGACCCCTGCCGTGTGAAGGCAGTGCTCTACCGCTGAGCCAACCGACCGGAGACTCGAATTTTACCACGCGCCCCCCGGTTCGGCAACTGGCGTGCAGCAGGTCCATAAATGAACCCGCTGCACAAATTCAAGGAGGCTGAAGCCCCCTGGCTCCCATTACTGGGGGCCAGGGGGCAATGGTGCTTTTCTCGTGCGACGGGCAGGTTTAGCCGCCTGCGGTCTCGCTGAGGGTTAGCTCGGGGTGCTTGTCGGCGAAGTAGTTGCGCGACCACTCGCTCTCAAAAAGCCCTGCCATTCGGCCCTGGTCGTCTTCCACTTTTCGGGTTCCGGTGCTCCAGTAGGCCTCTGTCCGTGCGCTCTCCGGGCCGTCGATCCAGCGCACCGACGTGAACGGAAGCCGGTCTAAAAGCGTCTCGACACCGTACTCGGAGATCATCCGAAACTGGATCACCTCGAACTGAAGCTGCCCAACGACGCCCAGAGTCGGCTCGGTCCGCGCGGCGTTCGGGTCGAAGAAAAGCTGCACGACGCCCTCTTCGGAGAGCTGCTGAATGCCTTTTTGGAACTGCTTGTATTTTTCCGAGCGCTTGTTTCGGAGAACCCCGAAGTGCTCGCAGGCAAACCTCGGAAAGCCCTTGAAGCGCACCGGCTGCCCGGTGTAGATCGTGTCGCCGATCTGGAACGCGCCGGGGTTCGTGAGGCCGATGATGTCGCCCGGAAAAGCCTCTTCGACCGTCTCTCGCTCGGAGGCAAACAATTTCTGGGGGCGACTGAGCCGCACGGACTTGCCGGAGCGGATGTTGGTTGCCTGCATGTCTTTCTCGAAGCGCCCCGAAACCACCCGAAGAAACGCGATCCGGTCGCGGTGGTTGGGGTCCATGTTCGCTTGAATTTTAAACACAAAGCCTCGAAACTCCGGCTCACCGGGCTGAATCTCGCGGTCCTCGCTCAGGCGGGGGCCGGGCGAGGGGGCGAGGTCCAGAAAGTGATTGAGCAGAAGCTCGATCCCAAAGTTCGTCACGGCGCTTCCGAAGAACAGCGGGGTCAGCTCGCCGCGTGCGATTCTTTCTCGGTCCAGCGGCTCGCCCGCGATCTCCAGAAGCTCCAGAGACTCCCGGAGCTTTTTTGTTTCTTCGGTGCCGATGGCAGCTTCAATGGCCGGATCGTCGAGGTCGTGGGCCTGAACCGGGGCGCGGGTCTTGCCATGCACGACCCGATCAAATAAATGAAGCTGCTTGGACAGCCGATCATAAACGCCTCGGAACCTATCGCCGTCGCCGATGGGCCAGACGATAGGCACGGAGCGGATTCCCAGGACCTCTTCCAGCTCTTCCATGAGTTCGAGCGGGTCTTTTCCCGGTCGGTCTAACTTGTTAATCAGCGTAAAGATCGGGATTCCGCGCTGCCGACAGACATGAAACAGCTTGCGGGTCTGTGGCTCGACTCCTTTGGCGTTGTCGATGAGCATCACGGCGCTATCGGCGGCTACAAGCGTTCGATACGTATCTTCGGAGAAGTCCTGATGACCGGGTGTGTCAAGAAGATTTAAGACATGGCCCCGATACGGAAACTGGAGCACGGTGGACGTGATCGAGATTCCGCGCTGCTTTTCCAGTTCCATCCAGTCGGACGTTGCGACGCGGCGGTTTCGCCCGGCGGCCACAGCGCCGGCCACTTGAATCGCGCCGCCGTAGAGCAAGAGTTTCTCGGTGAGGGTTGTTTTTCCGGCGTCGGGGTGGGAGATGATCGCAAACGTTCGTCGCCGCGCGATCTGCGCATTCAAGGGAGCTTCCATTCAACACGCGTTGTATCGTCCAGAAGGGGGCTTTCGCTACAATCTCTGGAGCAAGCAGGTGAAGCCGCCAGCACCGAAGCCCTCGTGCGGCCAGAGCCGGTAGGTTGGCGTCTCCGAGTGGGGCGACCGATGGGCCTGAAGCGCAGGTACTTCGATGCCGACAAACTCGGGGCGTTTTAAGAGAAGCCACGCGATAATTCCCTCGTTTTCGTCGCGGCTGAACGTGCAGGTGGAATAAAGCAAAAAACCGCCCGGCGCGACGCAGCTTGCCGACTCGATGAGAATTCGTTTCTGGCGGCCCGCGCACGCCCCGACGTTCATCGGGTGGAAGCAGCCGACGTTCTCGATGCCCCGTGCAAGCAGCGACTGACCCGAGCACGGCGCATCGACCAGAACGACATCGAACGCGCCAGGAAAGCGCTCGGCCAGCACCGACGGGTCGTGGCGCGTGACCTGGGCCTCGCCCGCCCCGCAGCGCTTGAGATTGGAACTCAGCGCCCCGAGCCGCTTTCCGATGACCTCGTTTGCGACCAATTTCTCGGGCGCAAGCGCTCTCCAGGCCAGGAGCGACTTGCCCCCCGGCGATGCGCACACGTCGAGTACGGACGCCCCGCCCCCCGGCCCCCAGTAATGGGGGAGAAGGAGGGGGACGGTTTCGAAGACGGACGACAGGTCGAGGCAGTAGTACGCTCCGCTCTCGTGCAGCGCGTGCCTGCCGGGGCGCTCGCCCTCAGAAACGCCATCGACGAACTCCGGCTGCCACGGCGCGGGGCTTTCCAGCGAGAACGGCGGCTCTTCGGGGCGCTCGTCCAGCCAGAGCAGCGCGGGCCGGGCCGACTTTCCCAGCTCCAGCGCCAAAAGAAACGCCTCACGCGACTCCTCGGGCAAGAGCTTCTCCGAAAGCTTTTTCGCGTAGCGGTTCACGCGGCGAAAATCTGGACGCCTTCGCCGAACTTGCCCGTGAAGGTTTCGTCCATGACGACTTCCATGGTGCCGGTTTTAAGATAACGAGCGATGATCTCCACCGCGTCGTCTTCGTAGATTCGGACTTTGACGTAGTTATGGACGTAGCCGTGGCGCGGGTGGGCGATGAGAACGGTCTCGGAGCTGGTGAGATAGGCTTTCGGGTTGCGCACGACGCCCCTGTCGAAAAACTCCCAGGCAATGAACTTCATGCCGCCGATGGCTTTCACGGACGGCTCTTCTTTGCCGTCGATGAGGAGCTTGCAGCGGGCGTAGTCGATCACGGCGCGGAGGTCCGCGCCGCTCGTGGCGGCTTTCATCAGGTCGGAGAAACGGGTCAGCTTTCGGGGCATGGGGCCATTTTATCGTGAGAGAGAAGGGCCGCGATGCCCGCGCAGACGACGCAGACGCTGGCAAGGGCCGCGAACGCGCCGCTCCACCCCAGCCGGGCCGCGAGTCGGGCGATGGCCTCGCCTGCAAGGAGCGCCCCGAGATAGCCGGTGCCGTCGAGGTAGCCGTTGAGCGTCGCGGCGCGCTCTCTTGGGCCAAGGTCGAGCGCCGCCGCCCCGACTGCCCAGGCATACGGCCCGCCCGTCGCGAGTCCGGCCAGCCCGGTGAGAAGTAGCGGCGAGGCTTTGGTGAGAAAGCCCAGCAACGTGAGCGCCGTGAGAAGCAGCCCGATAACCAGAAGTTTCAGCCGACCACCCGCATCGGTGCGGTCGGAGAGTAGCCCGAAGGTCACGGCGCTGACCCCGCCCGCCGCCGGGAACAGAGCGCTCGCCAGCGCCGCCGCGCCGGGCGAGAGGCCCGCATGGGTGAAGTAGAGCGGCAGCCACTCCGAGAGCGTGACATTGACCAGCGTGAGCGCCAGCGCCCCCGCCGCCACCGAAAAGAACGCCCGTGGCACTCCAAACCCCGGTGACGGGGGGATTTCTCCTTCTGGCTCCCCCGTTACCGGGGGCTGGGGGGCAGAATCGGGGCTGGGGGAAGCCGGAGACTCCCGCAAAAACAACAAACAGAGAATCCCGACGAGCGCGAGGCCGCCTGCCGACGCGAGAAACAGAGGACGCCAGCCCCAGCCGAACAAGAGAAGCTGTGCCTGGCACGCGCGGGAGAGCGCATCGCCAAAGAGCCAGGAGAGCGAGGCCAGCCCGAGAACCCGCCCATGGAGCCTTGAAGGGAACCAGCCGCCGATAGTCCGAACCGCTGCGGGCCAGCCGAGGGCCTGAAAAAGCCGGTTGAGGCTCCAGAAGAGCGCCAGCGCCCCGAGTCCGTGCCCCAGCGCCAGCCCGAGTGTTGCGAGAACGGCTCCGAGCGCCCCGAGTAGGAACGCCCCGCGCCCGCCGACCCGCTCGACCACGCGCCCGGCCAGAAACTTCCCGCTGATCCCGACGATCACGCCCAGCGTCGCGATTCGCCCCAGCAGAACCGCGCCGCTCTCCCCCAGCTCCGCCACCTGGAGCGGACGACCCACCGAGAAGTTCGTCCGGCAAAAATAATACGCGGTGTACCCGAGGGTTAAAAGCAGCGCCGCCCGCCACGCCGCCCGCGAGGGATAATCACCGGGCGTCATGCGCTGGCTCGGTAGCAAACTGAATGCGTGGCTCGTGCTGTGCGATCCGTTCAAAATCGGACGTGTTGCGCGTCAGCACGATCAGGCCATCGACGGCGGCAGACGCCGCGATACGACAGTCGTTTGGGCCGATTCGCCGGATCGACTGCGGCCAGGTTTTGTAGAGCGTATCGGCTTGCTCCTTGTACGTATGAATCGAATGACCACGTAGACCTTCAAGAAAGATTTTCAAGAGAGCATAGCGGCTACTGAGACGAGTATTGTCATTGGAAGATTCTGCTTCTCCAATAACTGCCATGAAGCCACGCAATGTCTCTCGAACGGCAACAATTCTCAAAGTAAGCTCATCAGGATGAAGTCTATGGTATTTCTCCAGACTATTTCCCGGAGTTAGCACCTCACGAAGAAGATTTGTGTCCAGTAAGTACCGGGGCATTTTCCGATTCCGATTCGACCTGAGCAATATCCTGTCGCCGAAACTCCGCGATCCAGCGTTCTATGTCGTCCCATGCCTCGTTGTCCTGCGGGAGTTTCTCCGCGATGGCCCAGGAGCCAAGACGATGAAGAAGAGCCTGGTAGCGCTCCGGATCGAGCAGGCGCAAAACTTCGGCATTTCCCTCAATAGCCTGAACCAGCACCTCCGCCAGAGTCGTTTTGGTCGTGGTTACCATGACACTATTCTATCGCCTTGCATCGTGCAGCTCGTGCCAGAGCACTTTATTGAGCCTGGTGAAATCGGCTCCGTCCATGCGCGACCAGTCTAACGACGCCGAGACATCGAACCATTTCTGTTCCTCGGGCGAGAGGGCCGCGCGAGTGGGGTTCATGTCGTCGAGTTTTACCCGGTTGGGCACGGATGAAAACCCGGAAAGATCGGCTACTTCGGTGAAACACTCGGACATCGGCGGAGTGAGTGCATCGAATTTGTTCATCGGAGGCAGCCCGAGCATTTTTTCAATCGTTCTGACCATGGAAACTGTAGTATAGAAGTTGGAATCTACAGACTTACGTTTCACATAGGGTGAGTAGCACGAAAAAACCGTTCGGTGCCCGTCCACATGGTCAGGTCCGGCCTGAGCATCGTCCTCGATGACAAAAATAGCCGTGGTTGCCCATTCTTTGCTCTTAGACACCGACTCGACGATTCTTCCGAGGGCCAGGTCGTTGTCGGCGACCATGGATTTTGGCTTTGGAAACTGCGGGTTCAATCCCTCGGTGTGGTCGCAGGGCAAGGAGAGCACCATGAGATTCGGCACTTTATTGTTTTTACTAAATTTGTTGTATTCGTCGATGAAAATATCGGCGCGGGCCTGATCGGACTGAAAAAGCGGCCAGTACATGTAGTTGGGATGTGCCAGCTTCGCCACGGACGGAATCAGCGGGCGAGTCTGAGTTTTGATTCGTCCGATTCCCCGGTCTTTCCACATTTCGAGCCAGTCTTTGGGCTGCGGAGAATAAATCGCCCGGCTATCTTCGCAGAACTCACCGTAAATTCGTACGGATTTTTTATTTTGGACGGCTAAATCCCATAGATAACCGCTGGCGTTCTGGCCCATCGGGTCTTCGCCGTCGTCGGGATAGGTTCGATAGCCGGTGTACATGTGCTCTAAATAGTCGTTGGCAAGAGCGCCGTCGGTCCAGTGGTGCCCATCGGCGGAGTTGGTGCCGCTGACATAGCCGTTATCGAACAGCGTGAAGGTTCGGGCGAGTGAGTGGTGGTTTGGAGTCACTTCCTCGCCGAGTCCGCAGAGTTTCGGGTCGCCGTTGCCCTCGGGCATGTCGCCAAAGACCTCGTCGTAGGTTCTATTTTCTTTGATAATATATAAAACATGTTGAATCGCCCCGGAAAACACTTTTTTCTTTGGATTTAATAAACTGCGGTCCCGGTTCCAGCCGTTGAGCTGCGAAACACGCTCGGTTGACTTTGCTAAATCGGCTTTCACGTCTAAAATAGAGACGGTGCCCTGGAAATCGTGTGCGTTGCCGGGTTTGTTTTTAACGGTATTTCTGACGGAGCCGTTGCCCTTGGTGTTGAGCGCCCAGAGAATTCCCCCCGGCCCCCGTTCGGACGGGGGGGAAATAGCGACCGCCGTGGGATAGTAGCCGACGGGCCGGAATCCGCGTACTTTCCCGCTCTTCAGGTCAAGCTCAGCGATGGCGTTGTCGCCGCCACAGGCCACATAAAGCGTGTCGCCCGAGAGCGCAAGGGCGTCGGGCTGGGAGCCGAATAGCCGCTGGGTTCCAAAGCGCAGGGGCAGGGTGCGGGCGACGGCTCCCGTGGCAAGGTTGATCTCGCTCACCGAGTCGCTGGCAGAGTTCGTCACAAACGCTCGCCCCCGGTCCACGAGAAGCGCGGTCGGGTGCTGGCCGACGGGAATCTGGCTTGTCTTGCCGCTGGCCCGCTCGATCCGGCTGACGCTGCCCGTGGTCGTGACCCCGCGCGGGTCGGTGACGAGCACCGCGCCCGCCGCTTCGAGGGTTTCGTCGCCCGGCTCGGCGATTTTTCCGCCCCAGTTGCTCGCCAGCAGAAATCTTTCGTCGGGCGAAAGCTTGACATCGAACGGCAGGTTCTCGGTCTTAAACTCGCGGACGAACTTTCCGGCCAGAAGGTCCAGCTCGGCGATGGCGTTGCGGTCGATACACGCGGCAAAAAGCGACTTGCCGTCGCGGGTGAGCGCCAGCCCCGACGGGCGCGGGTTGCCCTTCGCGCCCTCTGGTTTCGGGGTGAGCGTCCGGCCCTTCGTCAGCTTTCCGCCTTCGTAGCTCGCTTCGACAATCGTCCCGTTGCTCACCGACGCAAGGAGTTTCTTGCCGTCCGCGCTCCAGAGAATCCCGTGGGCGCTGGCTCCGTCGCCAAGCGGCACCTCGCTCCCCGCCACGACGCCCGCTTTCGTGACGAGAAAAATCTTGTCCTGGCCCAGAACCGCGACCAGGTCTTCGCGGGGATGCAGCGCCAGGTCCATCGGGCGACCATCAAAAGCTATCGTTCCCGCCTCGATCCGCTGTCCCGACGACACCAAAAACCCGCCACCGGGCTGCTTTCCGAGCTGTAGTGTCGCCCGCCGCGCCAGTGTCAGCCCCGCCCCGCCCAGCACCAGGACGCTCAGCGCGAGCGCCACTCCTTGCGCAATTCTCATGCTGGAAACTGTACCACAGCACCACAAGAAATCATTAAATCTCTCTTACCTCGCCGTGCCCCTCCGGTTGCGCGAAGAGGCATTTACGAAGCGCCGGGCTGCAATCGACCGGGAAATTCTCCCTCTTCGCAGGGAGGTCGCGAAGCGACATTAAATGTCGCTTCGCGACCGAGCGATCAGCCGAAGAGGGACGAAAGCGAAGCACTTCGAGGGAGATGTTCTTAATAAACGTTATTCCGATTGGTTACCGTCGAATGAATTCGCGGCTTTGCAAGAATGTCCACCTTCGTGGACAGGCCCAATAATCACTATTAGCTATCAACGGCGTCTTTTCGACGGAGGTCGAACCGCTTGTTCAGCCGGGAATTTATTCCACGGCGGAAATCGGAATAACCTCCAATATCGCCGGTAGGGAACCCGATATCACTGGTGAGAAATCCAATATCGCCGGTGGCAAATAGAATATCGCCGGTAGGGAACCCGATATCACCGGTGGCAAATAGAATATCACGGGTTGGAAAACCAATGTCGCCGGTAGGGAACCCGATATTGCGGGTAGGGAATCCAATATTGCCTGTGGCAAATAGAATATCGCGGGTGGGAAAGCCCCTCTCCAGGGGACAAAAGGAGAGGGGCTTTCCGAGAAAGGCTAATACTCGACTTGAAGCTCGGTGATGAGCAGTCCGACTTTCTTGCGCAGAGGGCTTCCTGATGCCGCCGACGGATCGTAGGCCGACATTCCCCTGGTGTACCAGAGCCGCCAGCGCGTGTTGGGGGCGATCTGGTGCAGGACGCCAAGCTGGAGCGTGTTGCGCTGGTAGTCATGGGCGCTGACCCCTGCGACACTCTGGTTGGTCGGGCGAAACTCGTCGTAGACCAGCGCGAGGTCGGTCTTGTGGTTGATCGGGTACTTCCCCGTGGCGTACCAGGCGCTGACTTTGTTTCCTGGGAGCAGGCGGGCGCGGTCGGGCGTCATCTCGAACGTCCCGGAGAGATACTCGGCCCGAAGCTCGGCGCGGCTTTTGGCGACCCAGCGGGCGTCCAGGCCGGTGAAGCTGCGCGCGGCCCTCACAAACGGGGCCGGATTTCCGCCCGTGATCCCGCCCGAGCGGACCGGCATCGCGCCCCGGTAAGCGCTCGATCCCAGCGTCAGCGCTCCGTTGGCCTGATTCTGGACGGCTTCGACGCGGTAGATACTCGTCAGGCCCGCCCCGAGATTTCGCAGGCCATTGTTGTCGCGGCCCTCGCCGTTGATTAGCCCGGCGGTGAGAGTCCCAACCGTGTTTTTGTGAAGCTTCGGGAGGCTCCAGGCAAGAGCGGCTCCGGAGTCGCGGTCCTGGTTGGAGAACAGCGGAATCACCGAGCCGGGCGTGATCTCACCGGCGTTGGCGCTCTGCCCGGTTTTGAAGACGACAGCGGCGTTTCCGCTGTCGGAGAACCCCAGCGGGCGCTCCGGCGACTCTCGAAGCCGCGAAGAATAGGGGAGCGTGTACGAAAAATGCGGTGCGAACTGCCCGACTCTGAGATTGGTGTTCTTCGGTAGACCGGACTTGATGTCGGCGAACCCGTCGCGCAGGTTGACCGAGCTGGTGTTGGAGAAGTCTAACTGGACGGTGTACTTGTCTTTGTCGTTGAGCGGACCGTCGAACTTGATGCGTCCCCGGCGGACGAGAAAGCTGCTCTGCGCACCGCCCACGGATGGACCGCCGTTGGTCGGGCGCTGCCCCGCGCCGCCCGATCCTGCTGCCTTCACGAGGTCTTTTCCCACCAGCAGCGAGTCGAACCGAAGCTGGAGATACCCGCTGACGTGGTGCCGGGAAAGTTCGGTGTGGTCTTTGCCCAGCGACAAGCGAAGCTCTTTGAGCTGCTTTTCCAGGTCGTCGAGGCGCTTCTGAGTATCGGTGCCCTGAGCGAAAGCCGCGAGTGGTACGGTCAGCGCCAGTGCCGTTAGTGAAATCTTAATCATCCTGGCGCGGACTTTACCAAGTCTTAATCTATTCTTCGTTAAGCCAGGGTTAACGCCGCGATTTTTCTCCGGCGATGCCGGGCGGGACGCTGTACAATGCAAGGTAAGAATTCATGGCAGAAAACCCGGATCGTTCTGAAACAGAAGTAAAAACGCCATGGCAGCTACGATTGCTGGGGAATGCACGGCTTTCTGAGGGAGAAACCCGGACGATTTCCGTCCGGCACGACAAAAGCCTGCTTCTGCTGGCCTATCTCTCGCTACAGCCACGTTCGCTCCACCGGGATCGGCTGGCATCAGTGCTCTGGCCCGATGTCGATAGCGAGCACGCCCGAAATACGTTCCGGGTGACGCTCTCCCGGCTCCGAAAGACCCTGAGCGGGGCCGAGGCGGTCCTGACGGAGCAGGGGACGCTTCGGATCGATCCGAATATCTTGAGCTGCGATGTCGCCGAGTTTCGCCGGGGGCTGATCCGGGCGCGTCACGCCCCGACCGAGGAGCGCGAGGGGATTCTGAGTCGGGCGCTGGAGCTGTACACCGGGCCGCTCCTGCCGGGGGTCACCGAGCTGTGGGCGTTTGCCGAACGTGAGCGGCTGGAGGACGAGTGCCTCAAGGCAAGGCGCGAGCTGGCCGAGCTGCTGGCCCGACGCGCGGCCTGGGACGACGCCATTGAGCAGTGGCGACTCTCGGTGGAGCTGGACCCGCTTCGCGAGGAGTCGCACGTCGGATTGATCCGGGCCTGCTGCCAGGCGGGACGGATGGCCGACGCCCGCACTCAGTACCACGAGGCGGTCCGAATTTTCCAGGAGAAGCGACTGAGTGTTTCGTCGCTTCTGCGGCAGGCGCTCGATGAGCCGACGCCGACTCCGGTCGCCCCGGCGGAGTCCTCACAGTCCTCGCAAGAGAAATCCCCACCGCCAGCGCCGGTCCCGTTTCCGTCGCTGCCCACCGACCCGACGCGCTTCTTCGGGCGGCAGGACGAGAAGCAGGCACTCTACGATCTGCTCGACACCGAGTCGGTGCGAATCGTCACCGTGACGGGGATGGGCGGGACGGGAAAGACCCGGCTCGCGCTGGAGGCCGCCCGCTCCCTGATTCTTCGAGCGCCGGTCTACTTCGTCGCGCTCGCCGAGGTGGGCGCGGTGGAGCAGCTCCCCGAGACAATTCTTACCGCGCTTCGCACCCAGAACGCGCTGGTCTTCGCCGAGGGAGAGTCGAACGGCCAGGTCGTCGCGACGTTGCGGCGCACGCCGACTCTGCTGGTTCTGGACAACCTGGAGCAGTTCGACGATACGCTTTTGCACCGTTACCTGAACTGGCTTTTGCAGAACGTCCCGTCTCTGAGAATTCTGGCGACATCGCGGCGGCGCATCGGGCTGGCGGGAGAGCAGGTCGTCCCGCTTCTGCCGCTCCCGACGCCTGCACCCGAGTTTGCCGAGGGTGATCTGGAGTCCTGCCCCAGTGTCGCGCTGTTTCTGGACCGGGCGCGGCTTCTTCTGCCGGGGTTCTCGCTCACTGCCGAGAACCAGCAGGCGGTCGCCGAGCTGTGCCGCCTGCTGGAAGGGCTGCCGCTGGCTATCGAGATGGCGGCGGCGAGAGTCTCGGTGCTGACTCCCGCCCAGATCGTTGCCCGGATCGATTCTCGCTTCCAGCTCCTGGTCAACCGCAACAAAGATGTCGCGGCACGGCATCTTTCTTTGCGGGCGACCCTGGAGTGGAGCTACGACCATCTCACCGAGCCACAGCGGCGCTTTTTGTGTCGCCTTGCCGTGTTTCGCGGTGGCTGGAGCCTGGAGGCTGCCGAGGCGGTTTGTGGCTCTTCCGACGCGCTCGACAACCTGATGGAGCTGTGCGATGCCTCTCTGGTGACGACGGAGACCGTGGAGCTTGCCGGGCAAGCAGAGACCCGCTACCGACTGCTGGAGACGATTCGCTCCTTTCTCGACGACCGCCTTACCGAGCCGGAGCGAAAGGTTCTGGAGCAGCGCCACATGGCCTGGTGCCTCAGCATGACGCGGCTCCTGTGGTCATCGCATGGCCCCGTTCGGAACGCCCGGCTGGACCTGGAGTACGAAAACCTCCTGGGAATGTTGCGCATCCCGGCAACCCGTCAAGGCGACCCCGAACGCGCCGAGCTGGTCCGACTTCTCATCACGCGCTGGTGGGGGCATGCGCTGGGCAGCCACTGGGATCGGCAGGTGCGCCCGTTCGTTCTCTACTTGAGGGGCGGCGGCAACTACACAGAAGCGATGCATCCGATTTTCTGGAGCTATGTCCGAAAGCAGATCAATGTCGCCCGCTCTCCGGGTGATGTCGAAGAGTGGCTCTTTGAGCTGTTCCGCAAAGCACCGACGGCAGAGCTGCGCAGCTCGGAGTACCAGCTTCGGGCCGCGCTTTGCTCGGCGTTCGGACCGCTGGACGAAGCCTTGCGCTGCCTCAAAACCATGGTGGCGGAGCCAGAACTTGGCCGGGACCAGCAGTGCTTCTCGCGGATGGACCTTGGCTGGCTGCTGGGGCGCTTCGGGAAGTTCGACGAAGCGTGTGCTCTGCTGGAAGAAGTCCGAGTTCTCATCCGAAACCGGGAGTCGGAGAGCTGGTGGGCCGGAAACATGGAGTGCATGTACGGCTTTCTGGAGCTGCGTCGTGGCCGCCTCGCGACAGCACGGGCGTACATCGAGGTCGGGATTCGACACCTCAAAGCCCTGGGCGACGCCGGGATGGAGCGGCATATCGTCCCGCCCATTCTGGCATCGCTGCTCGTCGAAGAGGGAAAGCTGGGCGAGGCGGTCTCTCTCTACCGAAAGCACATCGACACGTTTCAGGCCGAGGACTCGCGCGAGGTGAACTTCTCCGTCCTCGGGCTATCCCGGTGCTCTCTGGCGCTGGGCCAGCCGACGCTGGCGCTCTGGTTTCTGGGCGTCTGGCGGGGAATCCACCTGACCATGAACCTCGCCAACACCCCCTACGAGCTGGAATGCCTCGCGACCCTCCGCACTGCCGCCGAAGCTGCCGGGGGCGATCTCGCCTCCTGGGAAGGTGCTCTCGTCCTCCCCTACAACGACGCCGTCGCCCTGGTTCTAGAGAAAGCTCGCACTCTGGAGATGGGTGCGGCAAAATAAAATTTTTGTAATGCGGTTTGTAACACTTTTGTAACAGAGGGCGTGGGATACTGAGGTTGCCCGATGCACGGAGAGTCTCCGGCTCGGCGGGTGTTGTGTTACCTCGGGCGGGCGTGGAAGCGCCCGCTCTTTTTGTTTTCCGGGTGCGGCAAAATAAAATCTTTGTAATGCATTTGTAATAGATTTTGTAACACTTTTGTAATGCTGACTGCGTAATACTAAATTCAAGCCCGCCACCCGGAGATCAGCATGACCGACCGAACCTGGCGAGGCGTTTGAGGCATTTGCTGTCCAGTGTGATCCACCATTCAGTTATGTGCCGAGGAAAAACTATGTTCTTGAATCGCATCGTTCCGATCAGTGCCGCGCTCGCGGCTTCGTGCGTGCTGGCATCCAGCGCAAACGCACAGGCACCTGCTGTTGCCATTACGTCTCTCAGCCAGACCCCGACGGCGGGTAACTCGGCCAGCCGGGATCTTTCCGTGACCGCGACCGTGTCTGCCGGTCCTTCCAATCAGTACGTCGGCTTTTTCCTGTCGCGCGACGACTTGCCAGGTTGGTACCAGACCTCGGGGTCCGGCCCCAACGCCAGCGGGGTCTATAACAAAGTCTTCGCCAATCTCTCCGGGGGACAGTACACGCTGACGGTCTTCGGAAACAACGGAGGGGCAAACGGCCAGAACAGCGTCACGGTTGGCGTGACAGTGCCTGTATCCAGCGGAGCACCTGTGGTTTCGATAGCAGAACCGACGTTCGCCACGATTCCTGGCTCGGGCAACAAAAACGTCAGCGTCACGGCGACGGCGCTTCCAGGTCCGGGCGGTCCTGCCGTTCAGTACGTCGGCTTTTTCCTGACGCGGACTGATGGTACAACGACCATCGTCATCGACAGCTCCGGCTTCAGCGGGAACGGCAGCGGGCTGTACACCAAGACCTACAACTTGTCGGCAGGGAGGTACAAGCTTGTGGTCTTCGCCAACGACGGAAGCGGGGTGCCGACCGCTCAGAGTGATGCGACCAGATTCATCGACGTTCCGTAGAACCGAAGAGACCAGACAACTCGGGGCGGGCGCACAAGCGCCCGCTCTTTTTTGCCTGCCCGATTTGGCAGGGGGAGCGCCCTCGGGTGCGATAGAATAGGGTCTATGTGGCAGCGATTTACGGAGAGAGCCAGGCGGGTGGTTTTCTTCGCTCAAGAAGAGGCGGGGCGGCTCGGCGAGAACTATGTCAGCACGGAGCACTTGCTCTTAGGGCTGGTCCGCGAGAACGACAGCGTCGCGGCTCGGATTTTAGATAGCATCGGGATCTCCCTGGGGCGGGTGCGCTCCGAGATCGAGCGACAGGTCACCAAGGGCGAGGGACGACTCGGGCAGGACATGCAGCTCACGCCCCGCGCCAAGCGGGTGATCGATCTGGCGTACGACGAAGCCCGGCAGCTCAACAACAACTATATCGGCACCGAGCACCTGCTGCTCGGGCTGATCCGTGAGGGCGAGGGGCTGGCCGGAAGAGTTCTCTCCCGGCTCGGCGTCGATCTGGAGCGCACCCGCGCCGAGGTCCGCAGGCTCCACGATCAGGAACCGGTCGGGGTCGGGGCAGGCAGCAACGCCGGAAGCTCCCGCCCGTCCAAGACTCGGACGCCCACGCTCGACGAGTTCGGGCGCGACTACACCGAGCTGGCTCGCCAGGACAAATTAGACCCCGTGGTCGGCAGGTACTCCGAGATCGAGCGCGTGGTGCAGATTCTCTCGCGGCGCACCAAGAACAACCCCGTCTTAGTCGGCGAGCCGGGCGTCGGCAAGACCGCTATCGCCGAGGGGCTGGCGTCCCGGATTATCGCCCAGGACATCCCCGAGATGCTCAAAGACAAGCGCATCGTCTCGCTGGACCTCGCGAGCCTGGTGGCGGGCACGAAGTTTCGCGGCGAGTTCGAGGAGCGCATGAAGCGGGTCATGGACGAAGTCCGCAAGGCCAACGGCGAGGTGATTCTGTTCGTGGACGAGCTGCACACGCTGGTTGGTGCGGGCGCTGCCGAGGGCGCTATCGATGCCAGCAACATCATGAAGCCCGCGCTCTCTCGCGGCGAGCTTCAGTGCATCGGCGCGACCACGCTCGACGAATACCGCAAGTACATCGAAAAAGACGCAGCCCTCGCCCGGCGCTTCCAGATGGTGAGAGTAAACCAGCCGTCCGTGGACGAAGCCGTCGAGATCCTGCGCGGCCTGCGCAAGCGCTACGAGGACCACCACAAGGTCGAGATCACCGACGCCGCTCTCGATGCCGCCGCACGGCTCTCGGACCGCTACATCACCGACCGATTCTTGCCAGACAAAGCGATTGATCTGATCGACGAAGCGTCCGCGAAGGTTAGATTGCGCGCCGCGATGGCACCGCAGCCGCTCCGGGAGGCCAAGCAAGAGCTTCAGGGGATCGATAAAGAGCTGAACAACGCTCCCGATCAGGGTGAGTACGACCGAATTCAGTTTTTAGAAGAACAAAAAGAGTTTTTGAAGACCCGGATTCAAGAAATGCAGGAAAACTGGGACGCCGAGCGCGCCGCCGCGCCCATGATCGTGGGCGACGACGAGATTGCCCAGATCGTGTATTCCTGGACCGGGATTCCGGTCAGCCGATTGGTCGAGACCGAGACCCAGAAACTGCTCCAGATGGAAGATGCGCTGCACAAGCGGGTCATCTCCCAGCACGAGGCCATCGTCGCCGTGAGCCGCGCCGTCCGCCGCGCCCGAAGCGGCCTGAAAGACCCGCGCCGCCCGATGGGAAGCTTCCTGTTTCTCGGCCCGACCGGTGTCGGGAAGACCGAGCTGGCCCGCGCCCTCGCTCACTTCTTGTTTGAAAAAGAAGACAACCTCATTCGGATCGACATGAGCGAGTACATGGAGCGCTTCGCCGTCAGCCGCCTGGTCGGGGCACCTCCAGGCTACGTCGGCTACGATGAAGGCGGGCAGCTCACCGAGGCCGTTCGTCGCCAGCCGTACTCGGTGATTCTTTTGGATGAGATCGAAAAAGCGCATCCTGAGGTCTTCAACTTACTCCTTCAGGTGATGGAGGACGGACGGCTGACCGACTCGCAGGGGCGGGTGGTCAACTTCCAGAACACCGTCATCATCATGACGAGCAACGTCGGGGCGAACCACATCATGCGCGAGCGTGGCGTGGGGCTGCGCGGCGACGACTCCAAGGGCGACACCGAAAAAGACTACCAGTCGATGAAGAACCGGATCAACGACGAGTTGAAACGCGTCTTCCGGCCCGAGTTCTTGAACCGCATCGACGAGTCGATTGTGTTCCATGCGCTGACGGCGGAGAACATCCGGCAGATCGTGACCCTCATGCTGGGCAGCGTCCGCAAGCAGGTCGCGCAGCAGGGCATGGAGCTTCTGGTCACCCAGCCGGTCATCGAGCATCTGGCAAAAGAGGGTTTCGACCCGCAGTACGGAGCGCGGCCCCTGCGCCGTGCGGTCCAGCGCCTGATCGAGGACCCGCTCGCCGAGGAGGTTCTGCTCGGTCGGTTCTCGACGCCCGACACCATCGTCGCCGAGCTGGACGAAACCTCGGTGATCTTCAAAAAATTAGAGCTTCCCCAGGAGTTCGAAGCCCTGCCCTCGGCAGGGATCGCAGGCGAGCTACCCGCCCCGCCCATCGAGTAGCCCCCAAGCCCCCGCCACTCGGCGGGGGCGTTTTTATTTTGGCCCGATGATTACCTGGCGCGGATAGTCTTTCGGCAGCCAGCCACGGGCTTCGTCGGAGAGCGCCTGCCAGCGGTTCGCGTCGTCGGCTCTACCGTCGCGCTTTGCCACCAGTGCGCGGCTCCAGAAGATCATCGAAAGCGAGTAAACCTCGTTGGCTTCCTGTCCCGTCGGTGGGGCAGGGCTTTCGGGGAGTAGCCTCGCCACTTCCTCGGGCGTCGCGTCCGGGCCGAGCTGCTCCACCTGTGCAGCAAGCTCCGCAAACGTCCGGGGCGCTGCGACCGTGCGAACGGCGGCAGGCAAGAGAGAAAAAATTAGAAGAATCACGCTCCCCAGCAGAGGCAGTGCACCCGCTCTTCGCATTGTCATATCTCCTTGAATTGAGTTAAACAAATGACGGTAAATAATTTCTAAATGTTCCGAAGTTTCTTCATGATTTTTCGGAAGTTTGAATCTCCTGGCATCTCCCTTGTAGCGCTTCGCTTTCGTCCCTCTTCCCGCGACGCCTCGTTCCTCGGCTGGAAGAGGGAAAAACCAAAAAAGCCCTCCCCGGCGGCTTGCCAGAGAGGGCTTTGGGGTGGGGGCTTAACCACTACGGAGGTGGAGGCGTTGGAATGCACTTGCTGTTGATGCAGTTCGCCGCTGTAGCCGAAAGAAGTCTGTTAACATAACCGATGTAAGCGCCATCAGCGTTACAAAAGATCTTAATCTTTCGGTACTTGCAGCACAGACCTGCATCACTTGTCCGACAAGCGTAAACGTCTGTCGGAACTTCGTTGTAAGAGCCTGCACAGATTCCCGTTAGGTGCTCCACTTCAAAGGGACAACCGGGAACATCATCAGCGCGGAGTTGTGGTGTTATTGTTAGAGTTAACAATGATGCACCACAAAGGCAAAGCATGACGATGTTTGTTTTACGTAACATAAAATTTCCTTTCAGGGAGTAATGAAATCATAAGGTGGTGCGATTTCTTTTTCGCTTACCTCAACAATCTCCATTGCTCCATTGACGAGTTTATCGCCCAGTAATGTAATCGTAATTCTACCGCTTAGCCAGAGCTGAGCTTGCATCTTTCCGACACATCCAACGGGCATGATCTTAATATCTCGATTTTTTTTTAGTCCCTCCTTTAATGATTGTGCTATATCTTCAGGGAGTTTATCTTTTGGTGCATATCTTTTTGGGATAACTTGCCAGCCAAAGCTACGAACTTTACGATTATATTTTGGATATTCTTTCATATTTACATAGTTAATTCCGCAATCCATCGGTTTATCTGGAAGAGTATTATAGACTTCAAGTAATTCTTGTTCGGTTGCATCCACATTTCTGATTTTATTAATCTGCTCCCTGTGCATGCGTGCCCAGGGTTCAAATTCAGTGCGAGCAATTGACAGTCGTTGAGAGATGAACTTTTCAATTTCTTCAACTTTCTGTTCCGCATTGTCATATTTCATCTCTACACCGAAATGAATATCACGTGACGTATATTTTTGATTTTTTATACGGATGTTATTGAGAACCAAAGAAGCAGTCACTATTATAGCGATGACGATCAAGATTACGTAGATTTGTAGTTTTTTCATTGTTTTAAGTGTTGCTCTTCGAGTTTGGATTGAATTTCGGGAATGTCGTCTTCCTGAATTATTCTTTGATTGATGATATAGATAAAAGTTGTACTGCCTTCTTTATGAAATTGATTAAGATTAGGAATTTTAGCGCTATCAACAACATGAAAATCAGTAAGCTCAGTATCAGTGATTTGTGCAGAAGAGTTTTTCACGAGAACTATTTTGTAATTGAGATTTTTCGCGATCTGTAATCGAGGTTTCATGGTCTCAAGGCATCCGCAACCTCCGTCAGAGTAATTAACAAAGAAAACCCGTGAGTGATTTTTCCAGTTCCAGTTAGGAATTTGAGGAAGAGAAGAAGACAACCGGCGATTGACGACAGAATAGGAAAGAAACCCAAAGACAAGAACTAAAAATAAGGTCGTTGTTGGTCTATCAAGTAGTTTCTTCACGGGTCACTGTCTCCAAAGACACGCCACCACGGAAGAAAATGAACTCATCCATGTGCGGCACCGACACGCTCTGTGCGGCACCGACACTGAAGTCTATCAGTTCCACCACAAACTTGTCAAGGGGGAGCAAGAAAAAAGCTCGTCCAATCACGGACGAGCTTCACAAACGACGATGTAACCCTTGTCGGCTGGGCTAAAGCTGCGGGGCGGTGTAGCCGACTTTGAGCCAGAACTTGGGCTTGAGGTTGCTTGCCGGGGTATTTGCCGAGCGAATCCGCCAGGTGTACCAGCCGGTGCGGGTCGCCGACGTTCGGAAGAGGGCACCCTGGGTGCTGGCCGACGTGACCGTGGCGCTACGAACCACGGTGTTGGTCGTGCCGCGCAGCTCCACCTGGAGATTGGTGGCACCTGTCCAGGCCGTCGCGTCCCAGTACAGCTCGGCGGAGATCGGCTTGCCCGCCTGCGCCCAGACGCGGCTGACGGTGTTGAACTGGGTGTTGCTGGCGGGCTTGATGTCCAGATCCTGCGCTCCGGCGAACTCCTGAGCCACGGGAAGCTGGGTCGGGGTGAAGCTACCGGCGATCCCCTCGACGCTATAACAAACAAACCCGTTGCCGCCCGCATTCGATGGAATCGTGATCGTCGCGCGCCCGGAGCCGTCGGTGAAGATGTCGGGCTGGTGGCCCGTGTAGTCGTTGAGCTGGACATTGGGGCCGAAGCCTGTGTCCACAGTGACCGTCCGGGATGCCCCCCCGTTGTCGCTTAGCCCGACGAGCAGTTTACTTCCGCCGTTTCGGGTGTAGGCAAACACATCGTCGTCCTTCCAGCGCTCGGTCGTACCGCCCTGGGCGATTTTTTCATGGATCCAGATAAGATTATTGATGCCCGTTTTCAGCCCATAGACATTCCAGTCTTTGTAGAAAACGCACGGATAGCCTTCTGCCGTCAGAATATGGGCATACGCTAATAATTTATTATTAATAATTGACGAATCTCGGTCCGTGTCATGGTTTTCGACAAAGGTCACGGCTCCCAGTGGGTTCACTCCCTTGAGTCCGGCCCCATCGAGGTTGCGCATGTTGTATGAGCCGTTGCCATCGCACATGTCTTTGAGCATGAATCGCAGCGGAAAGTCAAACGCACTCGATTTGTTCTGCGCCTGCCCGATCCAGCTCTGAATTTTATTGATATCGCCGTCCCAGAACTCGGCGACGGCAAATTTATTGGCCATCGAGCCGTGGCTTAAATACGAGGAGACATAGCTCGGTGAAACTCCTTTGACGTAATCGAACCGAAAGCCCTGGACATCCAGCGCTTTTACCAGCCAGTCGCCAGCGGCTTTCATCTGGAGGTTGTTGTAGCCCAGGTTTCCGAGGCCGCCGCCGTTGAAGATCGCGACGTTCGGGCCGAAGCTGATCTCCGGGTTGTCGAAGACATCCGGGTCGTTGGCAACCGCTGGCGTGAAGTCCAGCGAGGACTTCTGGTAGCGCCCGCCGCCAACAATGCCGTCCGCATCGACGTACTGAAAGCTCTGGTTGCCAGGGTCGCCGTTGCGGTGGTTCATCACGTTGTCTAAATAAATATCCAGGCCGTTGGCACGGAGCATGGCGCAGGTGCGCTGGAGCTGCTCGCGGGTTCCGTAGCGCGTGGGCGTCGTGCCTTTCTGGTTCTTTGAGCCGAGATCGTAGTCGTCGAACGGGTCGTAGCCGACGGAGAACCCCCCGGATGCCCCCTTGAGAACGGGCGGAAGCCAGACGGCGGTGAAGCCCGCCCGGCGCAGCTCGTTGCTCTCGGTGGCGAGCTTGTCCCACCACCAGGTTACGTTTCCGCCTCCGGCGGCGGGCGAGGGGACGTCCCAGTAGAAGCCCTGAAGCAGCACGCCTGCCTCGGCGCGGGGCGTAAGAGCGAGCAAAGCGAGCGTCGTGAGCGCGGTCAAAGCGCAGCGAAGTTTCATGAAGTCTATTCCTGGGTTACCCAATCGCTTGGGTACTCGTGGTGATTGTACCGGCCCGGCGTCAAAAGTTCCAGGGCATCTCGAAGCTGGTCGCTATCGGCTTGCCGTCGCGCAGGGCCGGGGACCATCTCCAGCGCTTCAGGGCCGCGAGGACGTAGGCGTCCACCTCGCTGTTTCCCGATGAGCTGAGCAGGTGATAGTCTGCCGCGCCGTCGGCCTCGACATCGACGGAGATTCGCACCTGGGGCTTGTACTTCAGCCCCTCGGGGATCTCGGGGGCGTACTTCTCTTTCGGTTCTGCCGTCCGTGTCTCGCCCTTCTCCGGTTTCTCGGGCTTTGGCGTCGGCGTCTCGGTGTCGGGCGTCGGGTCCGTGCCCGGTTCGGGTTTTTCTATTTTCTCGGGCTTTGGCGTCGGAGCGGGAGTCGTCTTTGGCTTTGGCGTCGGGGCGTCGTTGAAGCCGGTTTTATCGCCGAGCGGCTGTCCGCCCGCGCCCGGCGGCGGCAGAATCAGCGGCTTGAAGCCTCGGGGCAGGGCCGACGGATCGCCGATCAGGGTCTTTTGTGGCGTCCGGAGCGCGACCTGCACCGCCGGGCGCTTTCCGGGCAGGGGCGTCGGGACTGGCAGGGGCGTCGCCAGAGGAATCGGCGGCGGGGTCGGAAGCGCGGTCGTGGGCGAGGGCGCGACGACAGGCGGATAGGCGGGCGGCGGCAGCGCGGGCGTCGCCAATTTGCCCGAGGACGCCGCGAGCGCGGCCTGTTTCTCGCCGGGCGGGGGCGTCGGCGAGGCGTGGGGCGAGGGCAGAAGTCCGCGCAATCGGGGGAGCTGCTTCTCGACCGCGACCGGGATCGTCCTGGGTGAGGAATTCGCTTTCTTCCCGGCCCGACGCTCCGGCGAGGTCTGCGCCAGCGACCACAGCCCGGCGGCGTTCAGCAGGAGCGATAGCACCACCGCTACGCCCAGTCGCTTCTCCAGCCGTTGCCCGTCGCTGTCCGTCTTCATTGCCGTGACGCTATTTTACCAGACGCCCCCGACATGAACCCACGAAAACCCACCAGGATGAACCCTGGTGGCTCAAGGCTTCGCCAGGATGTCCTTCGGACGTAGAAGCCGCCCGTGCGGCACGGGGGAAGAGGGGGCGGTGGCGTACAATAGCGCCATGCCCGATCTGTGGCGGCTCTTTGTCGATACCGGTGGCACGTTCACCGACTGCCTGGCGCTCTCGCCCGAGGGCGGCGCGTGGAAGCGGGCCAAGGTTCTGTCCTCCGGCGAGCTTCGGCTCACCCATTCTGCGTACTCCGAGCGCGACCCGAGTTTCTTTGCCGGAATCGACGGCGGGCGCGATGCAGGCGGCGGCGGCTGGACGTTTCTCCCCGGCCTGGAAGCGCCCTTGCTCGCGGCGCACCTGGTGACGGACACGCCGCTGGCACAAACTCTGCCAAGGCTCTCCCTGCGCCTCGCCACAACGCGCGGAACCAACGCCCTGCTCACGCGCTCGGGGACGCCGCCCGCCTTGTTTCTTACCGAGGGGCTGGAAGACTTGCTTCTGATCGGGGATCAGACCCGGCCCGAGCTGTTCGCGCTCGACATTATCAAGCCCGCGCCGCTCTGGGCCGCGACGTATGGCGTCCGCGAGCGACTGGGAGCCGACGGCAGCGTCCTGCGCCCGCTCGACGAAAAGCGCCTGCGCACGGCGGCGCGGGCGGCGCGGGAGCGCGGGCTTTCAACGGCAGCCGTCGCGCTGCTGCACTCCTGGAAGAACCCGGACCATGAACTCAGAGTCGCCGAGATTCTCCGCGAAGAAGGGTTCTCGCACGTCTCGCTGTCGTCGGCGCTCTCGGCGATGCAGCGGCTCGTCCCCCGCGCCATGGCCGCCGTCGTGGATGCCTATCTCACGCCCACGCTGAGCGACTTTCTGGAGCGCGTCGCGAAAAAAGCCGACCCGCTCTGGGTGATGACGAGCGCCGGAGGGCTGGTGCCTCGCTCGAAGTTCTCCGCCCGCGACAGCCTGCTCTCCGGGCCTGCGGGTGGCGTGGTCGGGGCGCTCGCGGCGGGGCGGGCGGCGGGTTTTGAGAAGCTCATCGCGCTGGACATGGGCGGAACCAGCACGGATGTGTGTCGATTGGAGGCGAGCGGGGCGTCGCTGGTCTTCGAGCACGGCGTCGGGGGGGTCCGGCTGCTTGCGCCTGCGGTCGCGGTGGAGTCGGTCGCGGCGGGCGGCGGCTCGGTGTGCGGCCTCGACGACCAGGGGCGGCTCTCGGTCGGGCCGCAGTCAGCGGGTGCGTCGCCCGGCCCGGCTTGCTACGGGCGCGGCGGCCCGCTGACGCTCACCGATGTCAACTTGCTTCTGGGGCGGCTCCACCCACCGACGTTCTCGGTTCCGCTGGACAGCCACGCCGCCGAGCGTGCGCTGGAAGAGCTTCAAGAACGGGCAAAATTCTCGGACCGTAACTCACTGCTTCACGGCCTGATCGCCCTCGCCGACGAAGCCATGGCGGATGCGATTCGGACGATCTCGGTTCGTCAGGGGGAAGACCCGGCCTCGTATGTCCTGGTCGCGTTCGGGGGCGCAGGCGGGCAGCATGCGTGTGGGGTCGCGGCTCGCCTGGGAATCCGGGCGGTGCTCATTCCGCCGGACCAGAGCCTTTTAAGTGCGTTCGGCCTCTCGCAAGCCACCCTGAGCCACGTCGCCGAGCGCCAGGTTCTCGCCCCGCTCGACTCTGTCTCTCCGTCGGCGCTGCTTGCGGAGCTGGAGCACGAAGCCCGCGAGGCTCTGGTACGAAGCGGCGCGGACCCGGCAAGAATCATCGTCGAGCGCCGAATTTCCCGCCTGAGGCTGGCCGGGCAAGAGACCCCGATAGACCTCGACGCCTCACCTGAATTGCTTAAAGAAGCGTTTATCGCTCGCTTCGAGGCAACGTTCGGCTATCTTCCTCCGCTTTCCCGACAGATAGAGATCGAAAGCCTGCGTCTCATCGCCAGTGAGCGTCCCGCCGACGACATTTCCTCAGCCATCTCCCCGGCACACTCGTCCCTCGCTGCCGACCCTCTTCCCATATTGCCTCGTTCCTCGGCGGAAGAGGGTATCGTAACTCTCTCCCTCTTTCAGCGAGGTCGCGAAGCGACATTTAATGTCGCTTCGCGACCGAGCGACACGGAAAGAGGGACGAGGCGAGGAACGAGCACTCAGGGAGATAGCTCCAATGCTCCCGAAGGCATTTGCATCATTCCCGATGCCTTTAGCGCGACCTACTTGCCGCTGAACTGGCGAGCGGAGCGGGTAAAATCGGGTGGGCTGGTGCTTAGAACCGTCCCCCGAAGCGCTACGCCTCGTTCCTCGGCTTTGCTTTCGCCCCCGTGCCGCACGGGGGAAGGGGGGACAGACCCAATCGCGCTGGAGCTGTTCTCCCGGCGCTTTACGGCTATCGCGGAGGAGATGGGCGAGACGCTTCGGCGCACCGCGCTCTCGGTGAACGTCCGCGAGCGACTGGATTTTTCGTGCGCCCTGCTCGGCCCGAGCGGGGATTTGGTGGCGAGCGCTGCGCATATTCCGGTGCATCTCGGAGCGCTCGGTGTCTGCGTCCGGCGCTTGCTCGACGAAGGCTTTCTCAAGACTCCCGAGACCATCGTCGTGAACCATCCGGCGTTCGGTGGCTCACATCTCCCCGATATCACGCTGGTCACGCCGGTGTTTGCCGGGGAGCTACTCGGCTTTGTGGCGAGCCGGGCGCACCACGCGGAGATCGGGGGAACGCGCCCCGGCTCGATGCCGCCCGGCGCTCGGACCCTCGAAGAAGAGGGCGTCGTGATCCCGCCCACTCCGTTTAATCGCGCGGCTCTGACCCGGCTGCTGACCGAGAGTTCCTACCCGACGCGGGCTTTGGCCGACAACCTCGCCGACCTCGATGCCCAGCTTGCCGCAAGTCTCCAGGGCGCGACATTGCTACGAAATTTGGCGAAAATTCACGGGGCGCAGACGCTTCAGGCCCTGCGCGAGGCGCTCTCGGAGCGGGCCGAGCGCGTGGTCCGCGCCGCGCTTGTGTCGCGGGTGGGGACGTTTTCTTCTCGGGAGCGCCTCGACGACGGCAGCCCGGTCGTCGTGGCGGTGACGATAGATTCCAGCGGCAGGGCGCACTTCGACTTCACCGGGACAGCGCCTCAGCATCCGAGCAGCTTCAACGCCCCGCCCGCCGTCGCGTACGCGGCGGTTCTCTATGTCCTGCGGCTTCTCGTCGGCCTCGACGTTCCCCTGAGCGAAGGACTGCTCCGCGCGGCGACCCTGCACCTGCCCGAGGGAAGCCTGATGAACCCGATTTTCTCCCCCGACCCGGCGCAGTGCCCGGCGGTGGTCGCGGGCAACACCGAGGTCAGCCAGCGGATCGTCCAGGCGCTGCTGAAGGCGCTGAACCTCTCGGCGGGGAGCCAGGGAACCATGAACAATGTCCTGTTTGGCGACGACACGTTCGGGTACTACGAGACCGTCTGCGGCGGGGCGGGCGCGACGCCTACCGCACCCGGCGCAAGCGGAGTCCACACGCATCTCACCAACACCCGCCTCACCGACCCCGAGGTTCTGGAGACGCGCATTCCGGTCCGACTCGAAAAGTTCGGCCTGCGGCGCGGCTCGGGCGGGAAAGGCCAGCATCCCGGCGGCGACGGCGTGATCCGGGAGTATCGGTTTCTCAGAGCGCTCTCGCTCTCGCTACTCACTCAGAGCCGCGCGGGGAACCCGCCGTTCGGGGCACACGGCGGGCATTCCGGCAAGCCAGGCCGCCAGCGCCTTCTCCGCCGCGACGGCGACATCGAAGACTTGCTCGCCATCGCCGCCACCGAGGTCCGCGCGGGAGATCGCCTGCGCCTCGAAACCCCCGGCGGCGGCGGCTGGGGCGAGCCGGGAACGAAACCAAACCGTGGCTCCGTACGTTAGCCCAAGTTGCGACCCTCTACGCCGTGGATTGAAATCCCGGCTGCATAGGCGGTTCGACCTCCGTCGAAAAAACGCAGTTGATAGCTAATAGTGATTATTGGGTCTGTCCACGAAGGTGGACATTCTTACCAAGCCGCGAATTTATTCGACGGCATACAAGTAGCAACTTGGGTTATTTACAGGAATGCTCTGCTGGCACTCGTATGAGCACTCCGCTGGTGGCGAGAAGTATCTCTGGGGATTCTACGGCGTCACGAGCCTCACGACGTTTCTCTGGGGCTGGCGTGGGAAGGGCTGGGAAGGCGCTCTCTCTGCGCCGCTGCTTGCCCTGACGACGCTGGGAACACTGATTCTGTACCTGAGATGGCAGCGCGAGCCACTGCCCCTGGTCTTCTATCCCGAGCTACTACGACTCGCGGGGCCGATGTTGTTCTTCGGGGTTCTGGGCTGTGTGGCCCGAATCGGCTGGAACAAACGTCGGAGCCGACGGATACATGCGAAAATCACATAGTTTAGATAAAATCAATTCATTGGGCGTATGGATTCAGCGGAGGTACAATCAACCCGACATACTATCGGGAAGAGAGTGAAACCAAAGTGCAGGACATGATTCGTGAGTTTTCGTATGGCGCAGGCAAGGCGGGGAAGCTGTTCTCTCTGCCCGCGCTGGAGGCGGCAGGCTTCGGGGCGGTCAGCAAGCTGCCTGTGTCGATTCGGATCGTACTCGAAAGCGTGCTGAGAAACGCCGACAACGTTCGGGCAAGCGAGAGCGATGTAAGAACGCTGGCGGGCTGGCAGCCAAAGGCCGAGCGCACCGCCGAGGTGCCGTTCGTGGTGGCGCGCGTCGTGCTTCAGGACTTTACGGGCGTCCCGCTTTTGGTGGACCTCGCGGCGATGCGTAGCGCCGTCGCGAAGCTCGGTAAAAACCCGAAAGTGATCGAGCCGCTGGTTCCCGTAGACTTAGTCGTGGATCATTCGGTTCAAGTCGATGTTTCTGAGCGTGCCGATGCACTCGATGAGAACATGCGGATTGAATTTGAGCGCAATGGACAGCGTTACGAGTTTCTCAAGTGGGGAATGCAGGCGTTCGATACGTTTTCTGTGGTTCCACCGGGCGTCGGGATCGTCCATCAGGTGAATTTGGAGTATTTAGCCAAAGGAGTTTTAGAGCAGGGCGGCGTTTTCTATCCCGATACGGTGGTTGGAACCGATAGTCACACGACCATGATCAACGGCCTCGGGATTGTCGGGTGGGGCGTCGGCGGGATCGAGGCGGAGGCCGGAATGCTCGGGCAGCCCGTGTACTTTCTGACCCCCGATGTGGTCGGCGTCGATCTCACCGGCGCTCTGAAACCCGGAGTCACGGCCACCGATTTAGTGCTCACGATCACCGAAATGCTCCGTGCGGCAAAAGTCGTCGGGAAGTTCGTCGAGTTTCATGGCGCAGGAGCCGCGTCGCTCTCTCTCACCGATAGAGCCACGATTGCGAACATGGCTCCCGAGTACGGCGCGACCATGGGCTTTTTCCCCGTGGACGAAGAGTCTTGCACGTATTTTAAGAATACAGGCCGCACCGACGAGCAGGTCGATGCGTTCCGGCAGTATTTCAAGGCTCAGGGGCTTTTTGGAATCCCAAAAGCAGGAGAAATTGAATATTCCGAGCTTCTTTCGCTGGATTTAAGCAGCGTAGTTCCGTCGGTTGCCGGGCCGAAGCGTCCGCAAGACCGTATTGCGCTCACGGATGTGAAAGCAAAGTTCGCCGAGTTGGTCGAGTCTGACAAGAAGTTTGCGATTCTTCCCATGGCCGGTGCCAAAGCCGACGATTTAGGTTCCGAAAGAGACCTCAAGAGCGAGAATCTGTCCAACGGCGACGTGGTTATCGCGGCGATTACGAGCTGCACCAACACGAGCAATCCGAGCGTCATGCTGGCGGCGGGTTTAGTCGCCAAGAAAGCCATCGAGCGAGGTTTGAGCGTCCGCGAGACCGTTAAAACGAGCCTTGGGCCAGGATCGCGCGTTGTCACGGATTATTTAGAGCAGACCGGGCTTCAGACGTATCTGGACCAGCTTGGTTTCCAGACCGTCGGCTATGGCTGTACGACCTGCATCGGCAACTCCGGCCCGCTCGACCCGAGCATCGAGAAGACCGTGGTGGAGAACAATCTCACCGTGGCGTCGGTGCTCTCGGGCAATAGAAACTTCGAGGCGCGCGTTCACCAGTCCGTGAAAGCCAATTTCTTGATGTCCCCGCCGCTCGTGGTGGCCTACGCGCTGGCGGGCAGCGTGAGCATCGACTTAACCACCGAGCCGCTGGGAATCGGCTCCGACGGCGCTCCGGTGTTTCTGAAAGACCTCTGGCCGACCTCCGACGAGATCAGTGGGCTTTTAGGAGCCGCGTCGAACCCGGAAACGTACAAAAAATACTACTCGAAGCTCTCGGACAACCCGCTCTGGCAGCAAATAGAAACGTCGGAAGGCGATCTCTATACCTGGGACGACGACTCGACCTACATTCAGCACCCGCCGTACTTCGAGAACTTCGGGATGGACGCGGGCGTCGCCGCCGATGTGATAGGCGCACGGCCTCTTGCCATTCTCGGTGACTCGGTGACGACGGACCACATCTCGCCAGCGGGGGCGATCAAGCCCGGCAGTCCGGCGGGGCGCTACCTCGTGGAAAGTGGAGTCGAGGCGGCGGACTTCAACTCGTACGGCTCGCGGCGCGGCAACGACCGGGTGATGGTGCGCGGAACCTTCGCCAATGTCCGCATCAAGAACCTCATGGTTCCGGGCGTCGAGGGCGGCGTCACCAGGGTAAACGGCGAGGGCGAGCCGGTCGCGATCTACGACGCCGCGATGACCTACAAAGAAGCCGGGACGCCCCTGGTGATCTTTGCGGGCCAGGAGTACGGCACCGGCTCCAGCCGCGACTGGGCGGCCAAGGGCACCGCGCTTCAGGGCGTCAAAGCCGTGATTGCGCAGAGCTTCGAGCGAATCCATAGAAGCAACCTTGTCGGAATGGGGGTTTTGCCCTGCCAGTTCCCCGACGGCGTCAGCGCAATCACTCTGGGACTCACCGGCACCGAGACCTTCGATCTCACCGGCGTTTCGGGCGGAATCACCCCGATGATGCCCTTGACGCTGAAAATCACCCGCGCCGACGGCAGTGTTCTCAGCCAGCCCGTCACCCTGAGAATCGACACCCCCATCGAGGTCGAATACTACCTCCACGGCGGAATTCTCCCCTACGTCCTGCGCCAACTCATCGCCAGGGCGTAAGACAACAAAAGCCCCTCCTTTTCGTAAAGGAGGGGTACAATGGTATCTATGCTGGCTCTGATTCGGAATTCTACGAATAAGATTGTTGAGGTGGAAGTTATATCGAACCTTAGCCAGTCCGTTATTGAGGCAACGGATGACGTATGGCTTGAGTTTCAGCGTGGATTGATCCTGAAAGTTCAGAGCACAGGAAACTCATCTGAGTCCTTTCCAGAACATTTGCACTGGCGATGGTCTCAGAAAGCTCGCTCTTACGAAGGGCGCAGTGGGTACGAGTTTTTGGCGGTACGGTGTGAGGAGCGAATCCAAGGCATGATGCTTCTCGATTACACACGAATCGGACGTCTTCCCAAACAGGCGAGTCTTCCTCTGGTTTATGTGGACTATCTCTCGGCAGCGCCCTGGAATCTGCACCTTCTGGAAAACTCGCCAGAGTTTCGAGGTGTCGGACGGCTTCTCATTACGATAGCGGAAGCAAAGAGTCGAGAACTTGGGTTCCAGGGCCGACTCGGACTGCACTCGCTTCCGCAAGCAGAGGGCTTCTATCGAAGACTTCCTGGAATGGTTGACCTTGGCTCGGACAGCCAGTATTATGGATTGAGCTACTTTGAAGGGGAGCAGGAGACGGAGGAGAAATGAAACTTCAGAATTTGACAGAGACTGAGATTCGTGAGCTTGCGGACATTGAGGATGCAAACCCGGCAACAGTCTGTAACCCACATCTCGGCCTCGAAGCTGTCTCTTTGCGTCAGCTTGCTGATGAACTGTCTGCCACCAGGGTAAAACCCCGGAAAACGGCTTCTCGTCCTGGTCAGAAAGCCGCTTGAGAATCGACACGTCTAATTTCCGGAGAGAAACCGCTCGTCTATTCAGGACATCATCGAGCGTGTGAAAGCAAAGCAGACAAAGGCACAAAGACCAGTCGAAAAAGAAGCAATCAAACCAAAAACCGCCAGAATTGCTTCACACAGAACCTTTTCTGTGCTTTGCAATAACTCAAGAGGATAATAAATTATGCAAAAATGGGAACATACGTATGTTGTTATGGTATATAAAGAATAAATCATTGGAAAAATTCAATGGGTGCTTATGATTGATGGTGAAGAGATGAAAGGTGATGATGCGTGGAAGGGAATTGCCGATATGGGCAAAAGAGGCTGGGAATTAGTGGGAGTAAATCCTCTGATTTCTTCTTCTGACGAAAATGTTGGTTCAATGTAAGGGCTTTAGTTTAAGCGACCTCTGAATACAGAAAATTAATGCTTCTGTCGCTTGGTCGTGTTCGGCTTGCGGTGCTGAAGAGAAGCCGGGGTGGGGCGTGGTCTCGGGCGGGAAGCGTCGTGGTTCACTGCGGCGTGGACGTGCCGTTTGTGCCGCATCGGAGTCGTATCTTTCTAATTGTCTCCTCGTCCCGATGGGGCATCGCGATCTCCCGCCCGAAACGCCGCAAAGAAGCGCTCCGGGGGGAGCTGCCATCAGGCTCGATTCTACCGCTTAAGCAGTCCCAGCAGGCCGCGCTTTCTGGCAGGGGCGGACAGCGTTCCGGGCATGATCGCCGCGTCGCCGTCCTGAGAGCCTTCGAGGATGCTCTTGCGGAGCGCCTCGACATCTTCCAGCCAGGCGTCGTCCACGGCGGGCGTCACGCTCGGCTGGGGCGCTTCTTCTGTCTCCGTGACTTCAGTTGTTACAACGTCCGGGATCGGGGGCGGCTGAGGCGTTTCGACTCGGGCCGCGCTGTAGGGCTGGCTGTAGTCCACGGGTGGAGCGTAGGGAACGTCCGGCTCGTCGCCCTCCTCGTCTGCGCTGTCTTCGGCGATCAGGGTTGGAGAGACGGCGGCGGCGGAGGGCTTGCGGACGAACGCGGTGCGCCAGCTGGAGAGCGGCTTCGTCTGTTTCGACGGAGCCTCGGCAGGCGCTTCCGGCTCGGGAGCCTCCTGGCGTGCTGCCGGGCGGAGCGCCTCGCTCGTGGACGAGTCCTCGGACCAGATATCGCGATCTCCGCCGGGAAGTGTCCTGGGGCCGTCGCCGCCCTTGCCGGGAAGCTGCGGGCGATCCGAGGGTTTCTTCCCTGCCGGGTAGTACTGACTGTGGTAGTGCGCCGAGTCCACGCGGTCGGCGGGCATGGCGTTGAGGACCACCCCGATGATGTTCGCCCGCGCCCGGTCCAGCAGCGCCCGGACATCCTGCTCGGCTTTGCGCGGCACCTCGTTGGCCCGAATGACGATCACCGTGGCGTCTAAGAACGACGCCAGCACGGCGGCGTCGGCGAAAGTAATGGCGCTTGGCGAGTCGAAGAGCACAAAATCGGCGGCTTGCTTCAGCGTCTCGTGAAGCTCGCGCATCTCGCGAGAGCCAAGAAGCTCGGAAGGCTGGGTCGTCGGCGGTCCGGCGGGCAGGATCATCAGGTTGTCGATCTCGGTGTGCTGGAGCGCATCTTCGAGCGAGCAGTGCGCCAGAAGCAGGCTCGTCAGTCCGTGCTCGCTCGGCACCTGGAACGTCTCGTGGAGGCGCGGGCGGCGCAGGTCGCCGTCCACGAGGATCACCCGGTTTCCGGCCTGCGCCAGCGTGATGGCCAGGTTGCAGATCGTGGTCGTCGTCCCCTGGCCGGGCTTGACACCGACACCCAGAAGCGACTGGAACGGATGGTCGTGGCGGGTGAACAGAATATCGGTCCGAAGCAGCCGGTACGCTTCACTCACCGGGCTGAGTGGGTCGAGATAGGTGATGCGCGGCGCACGCTGCGGGTCGGGAATCTGCGCCGGAATGACGCCCGCGATGGGCAGCTCCAGCACCTGCTCGACATCGCGGGTGTCCTTGATCCGGTTGTCGAGCGCGTCCAGCCCGATCACGGCGACGATCCCGACAAGTAGCGCGAGCACGGAGCCGAACAGAATCAGCCTGGCGCGGCGGCTCCACGAGTCTTCGCTCGGCAGGGGGACCGCCTGAGAAATGAGAGAGAGCGTCCCGGACTTCGAGACGCTGATCTGCGACGCCCGTGCCAGCTCGATCTGCCGGGTCGTCTCGGAGATAGAGGCCGTCGCGCGCCGAATCTCCTCGCGAGTGTCGTCAAGTGCGCCGGTGACGGCAGGAAGTTTCGCCTGGCGCTGCTGAAGCCCCTTGAGCGCAAACTCGGCGTCGATCAGCTCGGCGCGTGCCCCGCTGGCGTCTTCCGTTGCCGCCGAGAGCCGGAGCTGGAGCTGCTGAAAGCTCGGGTTGATCTCGGTCCGGGTATTGGGCTGTCTCTTGGCCCGAGCGAGCGCGGTGCGTAGCGTCTCGACGACTTCTTTCTGGGCCTGAGCAGGCGTCGCGATGAACGACCCCGAACCCTCGGGCGACGCCGCTTCAAGCTTGCGGTACTCGGCCTCGGCTGAGGTCAGGTCTATCTGGAGCTTCTGGACATCGGTTTTCTCGCCGATGGGCAGCTCGACCGTGTTGGTCGGCTTGACGCCGGGAATCAGCTTGCGGAGCGCCTCGATGCGAGCCATGGCGTCCTGGTACTTCCCGCTCAGCGCGTTGGCTTTGGTCTCGGCGTTTAGAACCGCGTTCTGAATCTGGCCGCTCGGCCCGGCGACATCCGGGTTCCGGGTCAGGAGTGTCTCGGTTTTCCGGGCGCGTTTCAGCCGGGCTTCGGCCTCGGCGAGCTGATCTTTGAGGTTCCCGATGCGCTGGTTGGAGCTGTTGTTGTTGGACTTGCGATACCAGTCCATGAACGCCAGGCAGAACATGTTCACATAGAGATTGGCCTCGGCCTCGCGGGGGAACTTGCCGCTTATCCGCACGAAGTTCGAGTATTTCGGGGTGTTGTCGGAGCTATCTAAACTTGGGACCGCTTCTACTTTCAGAACCTCGCGAATCCGCTTCTGGATGTCGGCGGGTCCGTCCTGGACGCCACCACGAGCGAAGCCGCCGCCGGTGTCGGTGGGTTTTGCCAGCAGGTTCATGTAGTTGGTGCGCACCTCGCGGCGCATCTTGAGAATCTCGGACTCCGTGCGGCTGTCGGGCAGCTCGCCGTCGCGCACTCGCTGAGCGACCAGGGTCGGAACCTCGATATCCCAGGTGGCGAACTGGCCGTTCTGCTCCAGAATTCGTTTCACTTCTCTGGCCCGTTGATCCTCGGGAAGCTTGAGCAGGGTCGCAGTCTCCGCAATGACGGTGGCGTTGGACGACATGCTACCCACCAGGTTGTCGATAGCGTCGTTCTTGTCGGGGGCGACGGCACTCGGGCCGCTGGGCGGCTCTTGTTGAAGCCCTAATTTTGCCTCGGTGAAGGTCTCGGACCGGTTGGCCTGAATCGCGGTAGCCGCGAAGATCAGGGCGGCGGCGACCAGCACCAGAAGAGCCAGAAGCCAGCGCTTGGCGTGGAGCAGACGATAGATATGCCAGAATCCCATAGATTTTACTTTCCGTGCCGTTAACCGTTCACAACTTTGAGCGCCCCGGAGCGCCGAGGCGGTGCCCAGAGCGCCTCGGGCAGCGCCGACTTCTCGATGCGCTGCACCTCCCGTGCAGACATGACGACCGCGTACTCCAGTACGTTCTGTAGCTCCCGAATGTTTCCGGGCCAGGGATGCGTGAGCAGAACGTCGAGCGCGTCGGGAGCGATTCCCTCAGGAAAGCTCCGCTCGTTCTCGTGGGCCGCTTTCTTCAGGAAATACGCGGTCAGCGCCGGAATGACTTCGCGCCGCTCGCACAGCGCCGGGAGATGCACCGGGACGACATACAACCGATAGTACAGATCGAGCCGAAACGACCCGTCTTCCACGGCCTGCCAGAGATCGCGGTTCGTCGCGGCGACCAGCCGGACATCTACCTTGAGGCTCTTCACCCCGCCGATCCGGCAAACCTCGCGCTCCTGAATCGCCCGTAGCAATTTTACCTGGGTGAGATGCGGAATGTCCCCGATTTCATCTAAAAATAGCGTCCCGCCCTCGGCCAGCTCGAACTTGCCGGGCTTGGCTTGCGCGGCTCCGGTGAAGGCGCTTTTCTCGTGGCCGAACAGCTCGCTCTCCAGCAGGGTCTCGGGCAGGGCGGCGCACGAGACCGCGATGAACGGGCCTTTTTTTCGCGGGCTGGCCTCATGCACGAGCCGGGCGGCGACTTCTTTGCCCGTGCCGGACTCGCCTAAAAGCAAGACCGTCGCGCGGGCGGCCTGCGCCGCTTGCAAGAGCTGCCCGATCATTTTCTGGGTGGCGGGAGCGTCGCCGATCAAGTCCAGGCCGTCCATTTTCGGGAGCTTGCGTGCCGGAGCCGGGCCGCCGGGCGTCTCGGGGGAGACGAAAATCTGGGGAGTGGGGAGTGGGGAGTGGGGAGTGGGGTTTTCGGCGCGGAGGGCGCGGGCGACGGTGGTGCGCACCTGCTCCACATCGAACGGCTTGGTGAGAAAATCAAACGCCCCGAGTCGCATGGCCTCGACGGCAGAGCGCACCGTTCCATGGCCGGAGATGAGCAGGGCGCGCAGGTTCGGGTGATGCTTCCTCACGGCTTCTAACACTTCCAGGCCGTTGAGATCGGGCATGAGGTAGTCGGTCACCAGGAGGTCCAGGCGTAGCTCCGCCTTCGCCTTGCGGATGGCATCGCGCCCGCCGTCGGCGACCAGAACCCGGTGTCCTTCTCGCTCCAGAACAGCGGTCAATACCCGCCGAAGGTTGGGTTCGTCATCCACGACCAGAACCGTCGCGCTCGTCTCGCTCATGTAGTTTGCTGTGTGCTCCCGATTCTTTTTGCTGTGCCTCGCTCTCAAGCGGGCAAGCCGGGAGAGAGCAGACTACAGGTGCGGCAGTCGCAGCACGAAGCGTGCACCGCCGTCGCCGGTATTTTCGGCAGTTACGTCGCCGTTATGTAGTTCTACGGTGCGTTTCACCTGAGCGAGTCCCAGGCCGGTGCCTTTGGCGCGGGTCGTGAAGAAGGGTTCAAAGAGTCGGTCTTTGATAGAATCGGGCAGACCGGGGCCGTTGTCCTCGATGAAAAGTTCTAAAAAATCGTCGCTGTGGGACAGCCGAACCGTGATGCGCCCGTCGATCCGCGAGTTGCCCACCGTCGAGATCGCCTGCGCCGCGTTGAGCAGTAAGTTCCGAATCGCTCCGCCGATCTGAACCGGGTCGATCAGACACGGCATCGGCGTCCGGGGCGTCTGAATATCGAGCGTGACCGCCCCCATTCGGGCGAGCTCTTCCTTGAGAAACGCCGCTTCGTCGCGGACTAACTTCCCGAGGTCTCCCTCCGTGCGCATTGGGGGCGTCGGGCGGGCGAACTCTAAAAGCTCTGTGGTCAGATTCCCGAGCGAGTCGGCCTCTTCCACAACGATATTCAAAAAATCTTTGAGCGTGTCGTCGCGCTCCTGGTTTTCCTGAAGCAAGAACTGCGCGGCCCCTTTGATGGAGCTGAGCGGGTTTCGCAGCTCGTGGGCGACCATGGCGGCAAGCTGCCCGAGGCTCGCGAGATGGGCGGAGCGGGCTTGCTCCTGCGCGGCGCGGGTGAGGTCTTCGGCGTTCTGGCGCTGGGCGATGACGGCCCCGAGCTGCGCGGCGAACAGCGAGAACATTCTCAGGTCGCCGTCGCGAAAGGGAATGGCCGGGGCGTGGCGCGAGACGCAAAGAACGCCGATGGCCTCGCCCGACAGGTCGAGAAGCGGGGCGCACATCGCGCTTTCCACCTCGGGGCGGGCTTCGATGGTGCCCTCGCCCTGTTTTTTCAGTGCGGGGTGGGCGTTGGGGTCTTTCTGCACCAGGATCGGCTGGCGGTTTGCTGCGACGCGCCCGGCGATGCGCTCGCCGACGAGCAGCGTGACGGACTCATCGACATCCGACGAAAGCCCGACACTGGCCGTGAGTCTTAAAACGTCGGTGCCTCGGGTGCGTAGAAGCAGCGAGCAGGTGTGGCCCTCCATCGCGGAGATGACGCGCTCGGTGAGCATCCGGTACAAACGGGACGGCTCGGCAAAGGGAATCGCGAGCCACAGGTCGTGGAGCGCCCCGATCTGTCGCTCGCGCCGCTGACTCTCGGAGGCGAGCGTCTCCAGGGACGGCACGGCAGCGTGCCGCGTCCGGGGGGACGTTGTGGGGGTTATCAGCTCGGGCATGCGGCGGACGCGAAGGCGTTTCATGGTTGTTATCGGCAGAACCGGGTCTGCACCTCAGAAAAGCGCAAGTTCTATGCCCTGTTAACAAAAAACCGCACTCTTGCGGGGGCACCCAGTCCCCCGGCCCCAATAATGGGGAGACCGAAGTTCTGCCCCAAACCTGGGGGCTGGGGGGCAGACTGATTGGTCGGTTGCTTGCAACCGGGGGAGGTTTGCCGGGGAGATGCCGGTATACTTGAGCCGGATAGATGAAGACGCGTGGTTACTACTTAACTCTGGGATTGCTGGCGCTGGCGCTTGCCTCGGCTCCGTATCTCTACGGTGCTTTGAATACGCCAAAAAACCTGGTGTACTACGGACTTACCAGCAACATCGACGACTGCATGGCCTATTTTTCCTGGATCAATGAATATGCCAGCGGGAAGTTAGCTCATCGGAACTTATTCTCAACAGAACCGAATACGCCGATAGTGTTTTATCTATGGTTCGGGCTTCTCGGGCTGTTTTCCAAAGCCATAGGAACATTAGGGGCGTTCCATCTGGGCCGAGTTCTCGGGGGAGCGGGGCTTTTGTGGGCCGTTTACTGGCTATTGAACTTAACGCTGAGCGACGAGCGCGCAAAGAAGCTCGCGTTCGGGTTTGTTTGTTTTGCCAGCGGCTTCGGGTGGCTTTTTGGTGGGTTCGACCCGGCGAAGGGCTTTTACTTGCAGCCGATAGACACGTTCTCGCCCGAGGCGATTACGTTTCTGTCGCTGGGATACAGCCCGCTGTTCGCTCCGATGACCGCGCTGATGGTGGTTTTTGTGGCCGGGCTTCTTCGCGCCGAGCAGACCGGGCGGCTCAAAGACCTCTGGCCCGCGTGCGTCGCGGGGGCCGTGCTGGGAAACTCGCACACCTACGACATCGTCCCGCTCTTTCTCATGGCCGTAGCGTGGACGGTTTTTCGGAAATTCGAGCGGGCGGCCTGGGTTCGTCTGGTAACTCTCGGGGCGTGTTGCCTGCCGACGGCGCTCTACAATTTGATTGCGTCGCGGCTCGATCCGCTGTTCAAGGCGCGTGTCTGGGGCAATGAGCCGACGCTCACCGCGCCGCTGTGGTGGGTGCTGCTCGGCCTCGGGCTGCCCCTGATCTTTGCGCTGGTCGGGCTGGCGCGGCGGGATCGGGCGGCGTTTTGTAGCGCCTCGGCCTGGAAATTGATGCTGTGCTGGCTCGGGGCGCACCTGCTGGCGGCGTACCTGCCGGTTCCGGTGCAGCGCAAGCTGCTGATGGGCGTTCATCTTCCGGTTTGCCTGCTCGCCGGAGCGGGGCTTTCCGGGCTTCTGAGCAAGCTCACCGGCGATCTCCCCAGAGCTTTGGGACCGATAGCGGTTCTGCTCGCCCTGCCCGGTACGTTGCTTTCGGTGATAAACGACACCGCCCGGCTCGACGCGAATGTCGGGAGCACGGCAGCGCGGCCTTATCTCACCCAAAGCGAAAAAGAGGCGCTGGACTGGCTGAAAACCAATGCCACGGACGGCGCGACTCTGGTGGGGCCGGACCCGGCGTCGGCGCGGCGTTTCCCGTTTCAGCTTGCACCGCACCTCGCGCCGCAGGTGGCCGGGCTTTCGGGGCGCACGGTCTTCAACGGCCACTGGTCCGAGACCCTGAGCTATCGCCGCAAGTTTTCTCAGAGCCTCCGGTTCTTTCTTTCAGACACCGACGACGATTTCCGCCAAACGCTCTGCACGGAGAATAAAATCGGCTACGTTCTCTCCGTAAATTCTCTCGGAGCCGCCGAGCTTCCCGAAGTCGCGCCCGTTGTTTGGACGCCCGAAAATCACCCGGACTGGCTCGAAGTTGCCTACCAGAACCCCGAGATCACGGTCTTTCGGGTTCGTCCCTGAGGACAGAGTGGCCAAACAGCCACAATAGAAGGCCGGAGGGTATCCAAAAAGTTATGCCGCTTTGGGGACGGATGATATCGGCGCGCGACGAGAGCTATGAGCGCGGAATTCGCTGCTTCGATCAGGGACGCTACGAGGACGCTATCGCGGCGTTTCAGTCGCTGCTGGAAGAGGGACGCGCCACGGGAGTTGTCCAGAGGCTGGCCCGGTTCTATCTCGGGGAGGCCCACTCGGCGCTTGCCCTGACCAATGGTGCCTCGGAGCAGGCTATCGAGAACCTCAACGCGGCGATTGCGCTGCATCCCCGCTTTGCCGACCTGCACTTCCAGCTGGGCAGCACCCACCTGGATCGCCGCGAGTACGATGCCGCACGGCTGGCCTTCGATGAAGCGATTGCGATCAACCCGAAATACTTCCGGGCTATTCTGCTACGTGGCGCGACGCTCTATGCGTCGGGGGAGCACGAGGCCGGACTCAGCGAAGCCCAGCGCGCCGTGGACCTCGATGGGTCGCTGCCCGCCCCGACGCTGGCGCTGGCACGGCTCTCGGACGCCGATGGAAACTTCGGCGACGCGCTCTCCCAGCTCAAGCAGATGCTTCAGATCGAGGAGAACACCGCCCTCAAGTACGCCCGGCTCGCCCAGAACCTGTATCGCCGCGCGATGCACCCCGACGCGCTCGATGCGTACCGTCAGGCCGTCGCGCTGGCTCCGAGCTATGCCGACCTGCGCTGCCAATTAGGCATGACGCTCTACGCCCTGAGCCGCGACGACGAAGCCGCCGCCGCGTTCGAGACGGCGCTGGAGCTGAACCCGCGCTACATCGAAGCCTGGCAGAACCTCGGGCTGGTGCGTCAGCGTCAGGGCAAGGGCTGGGACGCCGCCGCGTGCTTCGAGAAAGTTCTGGGCCTCGACGACACCCATCAGGCCGCCAGAGACGGCCTCGCGCAGCTTAAAAAAGCCGCGTAGGGGTTTTCCCCCGGCCCCAGTAATTGCCCCCCAGCCCCCAGTAATTGCCCCCCAGCCCCCAGTAATGGGGGAGATTTTGCTGTCCCCCGAAGCGCGTCGGGCGCAAGCGCCCAAAGCTTTCGCCCCCGTCGGTTCCTCGTGCCTCGGGACGGGGGGCATTGTGCTCGCTGTACAAGGCGCTTCGACCCCCACTTGGAGCGTCGCAAGCTCCTTCCGTTCTCACACCCAGCCGCTGGGTAAGCAGATTCCTACAAGTTCGGTTACACCTGTCCCCCCTCCCCCGTGCGGCACGGGGGCGAAAGCAAGACGAGGAACGAGACGTAGCGCTTCGGGGGAATGTCACGACACAACACAAAGCT
>JANLTX010000045.1:0-18530 GCA_031363095.1 Armatimonadota bacterium
AGGCGCTGATCCATCGCAAGAATCCATGCGACCACGGTTTCCTTGCCCTGGTCGTAGAGTGCGCTCGCTTCCTGCTCGGTCATGATCTTGAGAGGAATCCTACCTCAAGAAGCCAAATTACGCGAGGCCTGAATAGTTACCTTCGGAGAATCTTGGTTCCGAAAAACAGGACTGCAACCTTAAATGGATTGGCTATATTGGTGATCCGGACAGAAAAAGAGTTTCTATTCTCTATCGTCGCCCCAATAAAAAAGCACTTATCGGCCTGACAACAAAATTATCTCAAGAACATTGGGAAAATTTCATGGGAGCGGCGCGTTATCTGGCCGCCGATAAAGTCCAGGAATCGAAAATACGGAATATGACCTCTATCAAAGCCATTTTTGGCGCTATTTTAGTTTTGATTCTAACTCCCATCGTCATGGGCCTGATAGGATTAATCGCATTGTCGATCTGGAAATAATAATTAACCAAGCTGTTTCTTGAATCTCTGGAGCTGAATCAGAGCTTCGACAGGGGTGAGCGTGTCTAAATCGATGTTTCTTAGCTCTTCCAGAACCGGGTTTTCTTCGGCTTCAAACAGGGTAAGCTGGACTTTTTCGGTTCTGGCAGAGACTCTTGCGCCACCGAGCGTGTCGCGGCGTTTACTTCCGTCTTTTTCTAAATCACCGAGAATTTCCTGCGCTCTTTGGATTACGGTCGGGGGAAGTCCGGCCATTCGGGCGACCTGGATGCCGTAGCTCTTGTCGGTTCCGCCCGGAAGAACTTTACGGAGCCATAGAATTCGATCTCCCGTTTCTTTGACGGCGATTCTAAAGTTTTTGACGTTCGGAAGTTGCTTTTCCAGGTCGTTGAGCAGGTGATAGTGCGTCGCAAACAGGGTTTTGCAACCGCGTGCCGAAAGAAACTCGGCGACGGCCCAGGCGATAGAAAGCCCGTCGAACGTGCTGGTGCCGCGCCCGATCTCGTCCAAAATGACTAAACTTCGCTCGGTGGCGTTGTTGAGAATTTCTGCGGCCTCGGTCATCTCGACCATGAACGTGCTCTGCCCGGCGGCGAGGTCGTCGTGCGCACCGACGCGGGTGAAGATTCGGTCCACGATCCCGATTCGGGCGTAGTCCGCAGGGACAAAGCTGCCGACCTGAGCGAGCAGAACAATCAGCGCGACCTGACGCAACACGGTGGACTTACCCGCCGAGTTCGGGCCGGTGATGATGTGAACCTGGCTCTGTGCGCCGTCCAGATAGGTGTCGTTGGAAATAAAATTCGCACCGCCCATGAGCTTCTCGACCACCGGGTGCCGCCCTCCCTTGATCTCGATCACGTCGCCACCATCGACCACGGGCCGGACGAACCGACTGAGCTGAGCGACCTCGGCAAGGGCCGCGAAGACATCGAGCCGGGCCAGTGCCTGCGCAAGCGTCAGAACCGCCGCACCCTGTTTTTTCGCCACGTCATCGCGAACGACGCAAAACAAATCGAACTCGCGAGCATGGATTTTCTCCTCCGCGCCGAGCACCCTCGCTTCCATTTCCTTGAGTTCGGGCGTAATAAACCGCTCTCCCTGCGCCGTGGTCTGCTTTCGAATATAGCTCTCGGGCACAGAGCCGATATTGGCTTTAGTAACTTCGATGAAATACCCGAACACCGAGTTGAAACCGATTTTCAGGCTTTTTATTCCGGTTTTTTCGCGTTCGTCGGCTTCAAGCTGGGCGATCCAGGTTTTTCCGCCCCGAGTGATTTTACGGAGTTCGTCTAATTCTTCGTCGTAGCCGTCTTTGATGAGATTTCCCTCGCGCACCGTGAGCGGCGGCTCGTCGGCAATCGCGCGGGCGAGCAGTTCGACGACTTCCGGGAGCGGGTCGATCCCCTCGGCTAATTTTTCCGGTGCGAGGCTTGCCACGGCGGGAACCGCTTCGAGGCTTAATTTCAGCGCCACGAGGTCGCGGGCATTGGCGGCTCCGGTCGAGAGCCGTGCGATGAGCCGCTCCAGATCCGCCATGGGCCGGAGCGCGTCGCGCAGGTCGCCGCGCGTCAGGGTATCTCGGTGCAGAAGCTGCACCGAGTCCAGCCGGTCTTCAATGCGCTCCACGGAGAGCAGCGGGGAGTCCAGCCATTTCTTGAGCATTCTCCCGCCCATCGGGGTTCGGGTTTCGTCGAGAACGGCCAGCAGCGACTTGGCTTTTGCGCTGTCGTACAGCCCCGCCGTCAGCTCCAAGTTCCGCCGCGCGGGGGCGTCGAGCACCATGGCCTCACCGGTCGAGTAGGTCGCAAGGCTAGTGATGTGCTGGACCGCGTTCATGTGGGTCGCCCGGAGGTAGGCCAGCAGGGCGGCGGCGGCGTCCAGGCCAGCGGTAAAATCGTCGCAACCGAAGCCTCGGAGCGTGCTGACCCCGAAGTGCTCCAGAAGCGCCTCGCGCGGACGCCTGGGGAGGGCTTCGCCGCCCAGCCGGGTGAGGGTCGCGGGGCAGACACCCGCGATGGCTTCCGCAAGTTCGTCGAGGCCCTCGGGCACCAGGCACTCGGCGGGCATGAGCCGCATCACCTCGTCGATCAGCCGCCCCCAGTCGCCTTCGTCAAGCTCGGTGACTAAAAACTCGCCCGTGGAAACATCGACGACGCCTAAACCAAACGCCGGGCTTTTGAGAACCACGGCCACTAAATAATTATTGCTTTTAGCATCCAAAAGAGCATCTTCCACGAGCGTCCCCGGCGTCACGACCCGAGTTACCGCCCGCTTTACCAACCCCTTTGCCTCTTTCGGGTTCTCGATCTGGTCACAGATAGCAACCTTGAAGCCTTTTTGCACCAACCGCGCTAAATATCGATCCAGTGCGTGATGCGGGACACCCGCCATGGGGTAGCGTGTGGTCATTCCCTGAATATCGCGGCCCGTCAGCGTAATTTCCAGCTCGCGAGCGATAGTTTCGGCGTCTTCTCCGTACGCTTCAAAGAAATCCCCCACTCGAATTAGTAAGATCGTGTCCGGGCGCTCTTCTTTAAGCTGGACATAGAGCCGGAGCATCGGCGAGAGCTTCTCAATCGGGACGGTCAGGTGCGTGGACATGTACTTTCTATTCTACGCCGACCGGAGCGAAATCGGAAAGGTCAGACTATTGGGAGAACCGGCACGGCATACTTTTGAATCGCACCGTCAATCGTGACGAACGTCAGGCCGTGATGAAGCGCCTGACAGATCATCATGCGATCAAAAGGATCTTTGTGATCGCGGCCCTGCGGGTCTTTGATATTCGTCGGTAGCGTTGGAAGAAGCTGAACGCTTGGCTCGTCCAACGCCAACGAGGTAATCTGGTGCTTGATTCGCTGTTCGACAAGAAATTCGTGTGCAGGTCCAGCAAGCGTTATCTTTCCCTGTTCATATTTTAAAATAAGCTCCCAGATTGAAACCGCGCTCAGATAAACTTTATTTGTTGGATCGGCGATGATCTCTCGAATCTCAGAAGTGAGTTTAGAATCTCCATTTATATACCAGACGAATATATGACTATCAATAAGAAGGTTCATTCGCCCTCAAATAGCCGAAGAATTTCATCGGGCAGCGGGTCGTCGAAGTCGTCTGAAATCGAAATCAGTCCTTTTGCCAATCCATATGGTCGTTTTTTCATTTCTGCCTTTATCGCACTCTCAACAAGCATAGAAGATTCTATACCGATAGCCTTTAGCCAAATAAGTAAATCACTTTCGATTTTTGGTTTATTCTCAAAAGCCTCAAATACAAAAATATCTTCTTGGGAGTTTAACGAATTATAATGGTCGATTTTTTTATGTCCATCAATAATTTTAACATGACGAGGACCAGACCGAAGTAAAAGCAATTCAACCTCGATAGAGCGACAGATTTCTGATTTAATTGTTCGGCCCACGACTTATCCTTTCTGGAAAATTCTATCATAATCGGTTAAGAACAGCGTTTTACCGGGACCGATTGCTTCAAGTATGTCCACGGAATGCGAAGTTATTATTAACTGAAAATCCCATTCTTTTTGTAATTTTTCAAGTGCATAAATCAACTGATATTGAAATGCAGGGTGAAGACTTTCTTCCACTTCGTCTATCATTACAATACTCCCTTTGGTAATCCGGCGATAAATATCAAGTAAAATCATAAAAATTGCTTGTTCTCCATGACTCATCTTAGTCACATCATGCCTTACTTTACTTTCTAACTCTACGACTGCTTGCAGATTTTTTCTGGAAACTGAAAATTTCTTCTTATTAATTTCTAATTCATTCAAAAATTTGACCGTTTTTGAAAATTCTTCACCATCAGAATATTCAAGCCAAAGCAGATAACTTGACAATGACCCATTGAATTCAAAATCAACTTCAAGAAGCCTGACTGCGTTATAAATATATTCTTCCCGATTCAAATTTACACCATCTTTTGTATACATTCTTCGCTTTGCAGGATATAACAACATGCAAGGTGGGCTTAAATCTTGTTTTAATTGTCTATTTTGCACTATTATTTGAACAATAAAACCTAATGTAGGAGAAAAGCTCAATATTTCATCAATATTTTCGCTACCATTGGCTCTCCATTTGAATCCAAGATCGGTCCTTTCAGGATTCCTTAATGCATTATATTTAGACAAGACAATGTCATCAGGAATGTTACCATGACCAATAGATATTTCCACTTCATCAATTATTATGTTTAGTTGAACATACCGATATGAATCAAATATTTGTGAGTATTGACTATAAATTAAATCATTAAATAAAAAGGCAATAATATTCAACACCGTTGATTTCCCACTACCATTTGCTCCTGCCAGTAAAATTGTTTTTTTGGGATTACCCTGATCGTCGCAGAAGTCGAGGGTGACATCGTCGAAGGGGCCACAGCCGATGAGCCGGAGCGAGGCGATTTCCAATTTCATAATTTTTGCATCTCTATATTATCTGGTGTTTTATCATGTCGCATTCTGGCTAATCCTCTCAATCTGGATGATCATTTGCTATACTGAACCCAGTAGCGGTGAGATGAAAGATTTTACGCTCCCAGATCAAAGATTGCTCGTACGTTGAGAGAGAGTTCGGGAAGTTCAGGGGAACAATCAATGGTTTCCGGGTCGCTGAAAATAGCTGGCTCTATGCCGGGCCGATAGACTTCGACGCTGCGCGCCCTGGGATCAATAAGCAAGCCCAGACCAACGCCGTTATCGCGCCAGAGCGCCATTTTATCACGCAACGTTGTCAGGCGGTCGGATTTGGAACGAATCTCGACGATAAACTCCGGCACGATAGGAAGATAGTCTTCTTTTTGCTCATCTGTAAGCGCATCCACGATCTCTTTTCGCACCCAGGATGCATCAGGCGAGAGCACAGAGCCATCGGGGAGCGTAAAGCCAGTGCTTGAATCTCCCGCATACCCCTCTCCCTGTTGCGCAGCCCAGATTCCGAGCGAGGTGGCAAGCAAGGCATTGCGCATTCCTGTCAAGCCTTTGGTTGGCATATCGATTATTAGCTCTCCACTGCCCTTGCGCTCCATTCTCAGATCGGGGTTGTCTTCGCACAGCACGTCGAAGCCCGCGCGGGTGGTGATGTCGATCCCGGAGCGCAGACGTAGCTCCAGCCCCTCGGCAAAGGGAAATCGCAGTCGGGCAGAGGTAGAAGAATCGAGCACAGCGGGCATGGCGTTGTGGCTCCAGTATACAGGATTTCCGGAACCGCTCCCTCGGGCGGAGTACAATACCAACGATGAATCCTGCCGACCGTATCGCTCAGCTCTGCGCCGAACTTCAGCGCCACAACATTGCCTACTACGTCCACGATCAGCCGACGGCGAGCGACGCCGAGTACGACGCGCTGATGCAGGAGCTGCTGGCTCTCGAAGCGACGTACCCGGAGCTGATTACGCCCGAGTCGCCGACGCAGCGGGTCGGGGCGACGCCCGCAGACGCCTTCGGGTCGGTGACGCACCGACGGCCCATGCTCTCGCTCGGGAACTGTTTCTCTGAGGAGGACCTGCGCGAGTTCGACGCGCGCGCCAAACGGCATCTGGGAATGGACGAAGCGCTTCCGCTGGAGTACGTCTGCGAGCTGAAGTTAGACGGACTCTCGATCTCGCTCACGTATGAAAACGGGACTTTCGTGCGGGGCGCGACCCGAGGCGACGGAGCCACCGGCGAGGATATCACCCAGAATCTCAAGACCATTCGGGGAATTCCGCTGAAGCTGACCGGAGAGAATCTCCCCGAGCGCATCGAGATTCGGGGTGAGGCGTTTCTGTCGCACTCGGAGTTCAAGAAAGCCAATATGGTTCGGGAAGAGAAGGGCGAGGCGACGTTTGCGAACCCCAGGAACGCTGCCGCCGGGAGCCTGCGCCAGTTAGACTCAAAAATTACAGCGAGCCGACGGCTTCGGGCGTATTTCTATGCCATCGGGGAGAGCCTCGGGTGGGAGCCGACCAGCCAGTCGGATCTTTTAGAGAAACTACAAAATTGGGGCTTTCCGACCAACCCGCACACGGAAAAATTTGAGAATATCGAGGGCGTGATCGGGCACATTTCGGGCTGGACCGAGAAAAAAAACGCGCTGGACTACGACACCGACGGCATGGTGGTCAAGATCGACGATGCGGTGTTGCAGCGCGAATTGGGCCAGGTCTCGCGTGCGCCGCGCTGGGCAACGGCCTTCAAGTACCCCGCGCTCCAGGTCGAGACCGTCGTGGAAGACATTCGGGTACAGGTAGGCCGGACGGGAGCGATCACGCCGCTGGCGGTTCTCACTCCGGCCTCGGTGGCAGGCGTCATGGTGGCCCGCGCGACCCTGCACAACCAGGATGAGATCACCCGCAAAGATGTCCGGATCGGCGACACGGTCACGATTCAGCGGGCGGGCGAGGTGATCCCCGAGGTCGTGAGCGTCGTTCTGAGCAAGCGCCTGCCCGGCTCCGTCCCGTATTTTCTGCCGGAGACCTGCCCCTCGTGCGGGAGCGCACTCGTGCGGCCCGAGGGCGAGGCTGTGACCCGCTGCCCGAGTAGCGAGACCTGCCCGGCGCAGCTTCAGACCCGGCTGGAGCATTTTGTCTCGCGCAACGCCCTGAACATCGACGGGCTGGGCGGCGAGCGGCTCGCCCAATTGATCGAGAGCGGCCTGGTGACGGGCTTTGCGGACCTCTTCACCCTCGAAAAAGAAAAGCTCCTGCCGCTGGAGCGCATGGGCGAAAAACTCGCGGACAACTTGCTCGGGGAGCTGGCTCAGAAAAAGAAAACCAGTCTGGCGCGGCTCCTGTTCGGCCTCGGGATTCGGCATGTCGGGGAGCGTGGCGCGGCGGGCCTCGCGCAGCACTTCGGGAGCCTGGAGAAGCTCCAGGGCGCGACTCTGGAGCAGCTCGGGCAGGTCCAGGACGTCGGCGGGGTCACGGCCCAGAGCGTTTTTGACTGGCTCCAGAGCAGCGGCCCGCTCCTCGAAAAGCTTCTTGCTGTGGGCGTCGAAGCCGAGGGCGACGAAGCCGCACCGACCTCGGATCATTTCTCGGGGAAGAGCTTCGTCTTCACCGGGGCATTGGAGAAGTTCAACCGCGACGACGCCGAAGCGCTCGTGCGGCGGCTCGGCGGACGAGCCTCGGGGAGCGTCAGCAAGCAAACCAGCTACGTCGTGGCGGGGCCGGGCGCGGGCAGCAAGCGCGAGAAAGCCGAGAGCCTGAGTATCCCCATTCTCACCGAGGACGAGTTCGCCCGGATGCTCCCCGAAGGCACCCTTGAGGTAAAATGAAGCATGGAAGACAGAGACTGGCATACACTGCACGTCCGTAGGGCGCGGGGCGAGTCGCTATCGAACTCGGAACAACGAATCTATGAGCAAGGACTTACCCAACGTGAGTCTGAAGAATCTTTTGTCGTCGATCTCACCGTGCTACTGAACCTTCGAGAGTCTCTTAATGCGCTGGAAGCAAGAAAAAGACAGCTTGGTGAGCAATACGAAAATCTCAGCCATCAAATCGAGCAAATTGAGCAAACTCTCGATGAAAAAACCCGTCGTGCGATTGCCAGTGTCGCCTGAGCATGGCACATCCCCGTCTGGAAGAGGTCCGACAGCGTGCTCAGTTTCGTTGTGGCTACTGCGGCGTCTCCGAGACCGATACGGGCGGTCTGCTGACCGTCGATCACTTTCGGCCTTCCTCCGCCAGCGGCGACGATTCCGACGACAATCTGGTCTATGCCTGTTTTCGTTGCAATCTGTATAAGCTGAGTTTCTGGCCTACGGACTCAGACAGGGAGCAAGGTTTCCGCGTTCTTCATCCCTATCGCGATGATTTATCCCTGCATCTGCACGAAGACCCACTTACAAATACAATGTCCGGAATTACAACAACGGGATCGTTTCATATCACGCTTTTACATCTAAATCGTCCCGAACTTGCCTGACACAGTACCTGAATGAGTCGGAGCAATTGGTCGAGGAGCAACGACGCTACATTGCCTTGCTGGAACAATTAGCGCGTCGCGCCCCCGAGTCGTAACCGATGCGGGTTCTGGTGCGTCTTTTCCGGTACACTGTGTCAAGAGGTTGACGATGCATCGGTTTCGCGAACAAGAAACAGAGTCTGCCGTGCGGCGCTTCCCCCCTGTGGAGAGCGCCGCCGAAGAAGTTCGAGAAGAGAGCCAGGTGAGCAAAGAAGTTCACGCAGCTACGGCGCGGGCCGGGTTCTGGAGTGCGCTTCGGGCCGAGAACCCGGTGCTGCACAAAGAATTGCGCTCGATCTTCTTCCCGGCCCGGCAGACCCAGGCCCAACGCAAGGTTCAGCACAGCGTCGGGGCAACCATGGCGCTGGCGATCTACGCCGCCATATTGCTCGGAATGCGCGAGGTTCTCAAGGGAATCCCGAGCGAGAGCCACCACTACGCCTGGTACGTTCTCTATGGGATTCTGATCGGGATTCAGGCGCTGATTCTGATCGTCGCGCCGCTCTCCCGATTGCCGGGCATGATCTCAAAGGAGCGCGAGAAGCAGACCTGGAACGCACTTTTGCTCTCGCGGCTCTCCCCCCAGACCATTCTCTCGGGCAAGTACGCCGCCGGGCTGACGGCCTCGCTGGGCGTCTTGTTGTTCTTCCTGCCACTCACCCTGCTGGCCGCCGTGCTCGGGCTGGTCTCGCTGGGCAACGTCTTGCTGGGTTTTGCGGTGCTTCTTGCTACGGCGGGCCTGCTCTCCATGACCAGTTTATATGCGTCGTGGAAGCAGGATACGTCGGTGAAGGCCAACAACCAGGCGGGCCTCTCGATGCTCGGGATCGTCTTCGGCGCGGCAGGCATCTGGGGTCTGGGCAGCGTCCTGTGGAGCCTGGGAGCTTATCTTGTCACGGGGGGCAACTTCGGAGTCCCGATGCCCGACGCTCTCCGGACTTTACTGATGGTTCCCGCCTGGCTCAACCCGTTCGTCGCGCTGTACTTTGCCAATGCCCCGGTCATCCCCGGCGAACCGTGGCTCCCAATCGTCCACAGGTTGCTCCCTCTGGTCTACCTTATTTTCTCCGTCGGGCTGAGCGTCCGGCTCTGGAAAAAAATGTCTAAAAATTTCTGGGAAGCCCCCAAAGATTTCTCCGGGTAGCTTTCTGACGATGCTCCGCCAGCAACCACTCACGGAAGAAGAAACAGCGACGCAGGCGTTCGTCCACGCGCCCGAAGAAACAACGCAAGCAACTGCCGAAGCCCCGAAGCTCGGCTGGCGCACGCTCTATGAAACCTACATCGCCGACAACCCGGTTTTCTGGAAAGAGACCAACCGCCCCGATCTTTCGGCATTCACCCCAAAGATGCGTACTCAAATCCTAAACAAACGAGATAAAATCGCACTTAACCCCAAAAAAATCAAAGATAAAACACTCAGTATATTTTTCTGCTCAATATTATTTTTCTTAATCAGCTCAATGATTTTTCATTTCATAAAATATTCCCATATGCCTCCGTTTATTTTCTTTTTTTCTCCCTTTATTATCCCTATTGGCCTGGGATCTCAGATTGCGCGGAATATTTGTCTGGAACGGGAGAAACGAACCTGGGATTCGTTGATTCTCACCCGGCTCACGCCCGCCCAGATTCTTGCCGGAAAACTTCTTCCTGTACTACGCCCGCTATTCATGGGCAACCTGGCGATGCCACTGCTACTTGCTCCCGCGTTCTGGACGGGGCGCGTTCCTGCCATCGCGTTGCTCGCCGCGATTCCACTGCTACTCACGATGAATCTTCCGGGCGCTCTGCTGGCGCTGAGGGCAGGTCTTTTCGGAAAATCTCCCGATAAGGCGTCCACTCGGGCGCTATTGCTTCAATTTGGGCCGCTTCTTTTGAACCTTTTGGCCGGGATAGCCGGGGCAGTCGGCGTACTGTTCATAGCTCGCTTCTTCGGGTGGCTCTTGCTCGTGCCGTGGCTGGTTGCCGCCGTGAATGTGCTCTGGGCGCGGGCGCTCTGGCTGCGGCTCCTTCGAGATTTTCATAAAGCTCCGAGGGATTTTTCCGGATAGCCTTTGTGATTTGTGGGGATTGCTTCGCCGGACGCTTCGCAGCGGGCAAGGCGTGTTACAATGGCCCCATACCTCGAAATCGGAGACGTTTTTGATGACTCGCTCTCGCTTCATGCGGCACGGTGCCGCACTTTTCGCTCTCTCGGCGGCCCTCTCGCTTGCTTCGTGCAAGGATCAGAGCACCGTCACGCCCTCGGACACCGGCGCATCGCCCGCTTCCACGGAGACCACCGCGCCCAGCGTCGGCTTTGAAAAAGCGCGCAAGGCCGATGGCGCACTCTTGATCCACATGATCACCAACAACTCGGCCAGCTTCTGGGCTGCCGCCGAGAAAGGCATGGATGTCGGCAAGGAAGAATCCAAAGTCGATGCCAAGCGTCTGACCCCCGCCACCCAGCAGCCCACTCACAGCGACCAGAAAAAGGTCTTCGAGCAGGCGCTTGCGGCAAGCTCCGACGGCATCGCGATCACGCCCATCGACCCGGAGGCGTTCGTCCCGCTCATCAACGACGCTCTCGCCAAGGGGACGCCGGTGATCACATTCGACTCCGACTCCAAGACGAGCAAGCGACTGTGCTACCTCGGCACCAACAACTTCGAGGCCGGAAAAGCCGCCGGTGAAGCCGCGCTCAAAGCCTGCCCCAGCGGCGGAAAGTTCGTCGCGTTCGTCGGGAACATGAGCACCGCCAACGCCCGCGAGCGCTACGAAGGCTTTGTGGCCGCCACCAAAGGCAAGATCGAGATGCTCCAGGAGCCGTTCCAGGACAAAGCCGACCCCAACGCCGCCATTCGCAACGCCAAGGACGCCATCACCAAGTACGGCGACAAGATCGACGGCATGCTCGGTATCTACGCCTACAACGCCCCGGCCTGTCTGAAAGCCGTCGAAGATGCCAAGATGTTCGGAAAAATCAAGATAATCGCGTTCGATGGCGCTCCCGAGACTCTCGCGGCGCTCCAGAACAAGAAAATCGACGCGGCTATCGTCCAGAAGCCGTATGAGTTTGGTCGGCTCTCGGTAAAACTCCTGACGCTCATCAACCGCAAGGGCTACGACGGTGCCATGGCCGAGCTGACGCCTGAACTGGAAAAAATGGGCATGAAAGTGGACGGCAAGATCATCGATACTGGCGTCACGACCGTCACGCCGGAGAACATCGGGCCGTTCATGGAGAACCTCAAAAAACTCGGGCTGGAGACGACGTAGCCGTTGATCAAACGTCTGTCTCAGTCTCGTGAGCTGAGCGTCGTCGTCGTGCTGGTCGTGCTCTGCCTCGCCATGGCGTTCACCGACCAGCGCGGCAACTTCTTTGGCTCACGCAACCTGAACATCATCTTGCAGCAGGTCGCGCTGCTCTCTCTGTTTGGGATCGGCGAGACGATTGTCATTATCACCGGCGGGATCGACCTCTCGCTCGGCTCGCTGATCGCGTTCACGGGGATGCTCTGCGCCCTCTTTCTGGGAATGTTCAGCGTCGGGTTGCTTGCGGTCCCGGCGCTCCTTTTTGCGCTCACCCTGGCGCTTCTGGCGGCGCTCGCCATCGGGCTGCTCCAGGCGAGCCTCGTTCACAAGCTCAAGCTCCCGCCGTTCGTCGTGACGCTCACCGCGCTGCTGGTTCTTCGGAGCCAGTCGCTGATTTTAAATAAACAGCTCCCGATCTCGGTGTCGGACAAGCCGCTCCTTCTCAACCTGTCGAGCGTCGAGCTTTCCAGAGGGGCACCGCTACTGGTGATCCTGGCTCTCGTCGCGGTGCTCGCCCACGTCCTGCTCAGCCGGACCCGGATCGGGCGGTACCTCTACGCCATCGGCTCCAATGAGACCGCCACGCGGCTTTCGGGGGTCAACGTCTTCAAGGTCAAGCTCTTTGCCTACGGCGCGAGTGCGCTTCTGGGCGGGCTGGCCGGGGTTCTCTTTGCGTCGTACTCGGGCCAGGGCGACCCGCAGATCGGGGCCGGGTACGAGCTGGACGCCGTGGCCGCTGCGGTCGTCGGTGGGGCGAGCCTCACGGGCGGGCGCGGGAGCGTGCTCGGGACGATTCTCGGGGCGCTCCTGCTCAACACGATTCTCTCCGCGATCAACCTGACGCTCTCCTCGCCCGACATCTGGCGCGGCACCGTCGTCGGCGGCGTGTTGCTCTTTGCCGTACTCGTCTCGGCGTTTCAGCAAAAAGGCTCCAGCGAGTGAGGGTTTCCCCTAACCCCGATAACGGGGGACCAGATTCGGATTCCCCATTATTGGGGTCAGGGGTACCTCCCCTTCTCCACATGGCGGGGATCACCAAGGCGTTTCCGGGAGTCCAGGCACTGCGCGACGGGCGGCTGGAGCTACTTTCGGGCGAGGTCCATGCGCTGCTGGGCGAGAACGGCGCGGGCAAGTCCACCCTGCTCAAGGTTCTCTCCGGGGCGCACTCCCCCGATGGCGGGACGCTGCAAATCGACGGCGAGAGCGTCCGAATTGGCTCGCCCGCCGAGTCCCGCGCTCGGGGAATCGCCGTGATCTACCAGGAGTTCAACCTGGTGCCCCACCTGACCATCCGCGAGAACTTATTTCTGGGCCGCGAGGTCGCCCGGCGCGGCTTTCTGAACCGCCGGGCCGAGCAGGACGAAGCAAAAGCGCTTCTCAAGCGGCTCGCCACCGACCTCGACCCGGAAACCCCACTGGGAGAGCTGAGCGTCGCCCAGCAGCAGATGATCGAGATCGCCAAGGCGCTTTCCCAGAACGCCCGGATCGTGGTCATGGACGAGCCTACCGCCGCTCTCTCAGGCCGCGAGGTGGACGCGCTCTTCGCCGCCATCCGCGACCTGAAAGACAGTGGTGTCGGGGTCGTCTATGTCAGCCATCGCCTCGATGAAATTTTCCAGCTCTGCGACCGCGCGACCGTCATGCGCGACGGCGCATGGATCGCCACGAAGCCCGTGACCGAGTGGAACCGTGAGTCTTTGATCGAGTCCATGGTCGGGCGAGCGCTGGAGCAAGAGTTCCCGCCACGCCCCACCTCAAACTCCCCCATTACTGGGGGCCGGGGGGCAGACACGGACGATGTGCGCCTGGAAGCCCGAAATCTCTGCCGGGGCAAAACCGTCAAAAACGTCTCGCTGAGCGTCCGGCGCGGCGAGATTCTCGGGCTGACCGGGCTGGTCGGAGCCGGGAGAACCGAGCTGGCACGCTTGCTTTTTGGCGCGGATCGCCCCGACTCGGGCGAGATTTTTGTCGATAACAAAAAGCTCCACCTCCGCTCGCCCCAGGACGCCGCCGACGCTGGAATTTGTTTATTGACCGAGGACCGCAAGCGCCAGGGACTGGTGTTGGACCTCTCTCTGCGCGACAACTTCGGGCTGCCCAACCTGCCAAAACTTAGCAAACTCGGCTTCTTAGATTTTTCTCAAGAGCGCACCGCGTTCGGTAAGTACGTCGAGCAACTGCAAATTAAAACGCCAGGTCAAGAGCAGCTTGCCCGAAATCTCTCGGGCGGGAACCAGCAGAAAGTGGTTTTAGCCAAGTGGCTTTTTGCCGACGCCGAGATTATTCTCTTCGACGAACCGACGCGCGGAATCGACGTGGGCGCGAAGTACGAGATTTACGTTCTGATGCGCGAGCTGGCCGCACGAGGCAAGGCTATTTTAATGATCTCGTCGGAGCTTCCCGAGGTTCTGGGCATGGCCGACCGAATTGTAGTCATGCGCGGCGGCGAGATATCTGGGGAGATCCCGGATGTCTCCCAGGCAACCCAGGCCCAGATTCTCTCGCTTGCGGTTCACTGAAGCCGTAACCATTCGGGCGGCCCATGCGTTACAATCCCTCAGGAGACTTTTTCTCGATGAGCATCTTTCGTGAGAACCCGGTTCTGGGCCGAGAAATCGGGATTCGGCTAAGGCTGTCGCGCTACTCGAAGGCAAACCGAATTGCGATCTACGGAACTCTGTTTGGCGTGATCCCGCTGATCTACCTTGTGACTCTGCGCCTGCTGTTTGTCCAGACCAGTACCAACGCCGGGCGGGATTTCTATCTCATCTGGATGATGCTGATCGAGCTGACGACCGCGCTGCTTCTGCCTGCGGCGCTCACGGCGAGCGCGATCACGGGCGAGCGGGAGAAACAGACCTGGAACGCGCTGCTGCTGGCACGGCTCAGCGACTCGCAGATCGTCTTCGGGAAGCTGGCCGGGGCGCTCCTGCCCGCCGCGATTCTCTTTGTGCTCTTCTTCCCGATCAATGTTCTGTCGGGTTGGGCAGCAGGAGTCACGCTGAAGCACTTCCTGGTCGGGCACATGATTCTGTTCTCGACGGCGCTGCTCTCGGCGGCGCTGGGGCTGTTCTGCTCGTGGGCGTTCCGGCGAACTCAGATTGCGCTGGTAACAACGGTGCTGGGCTTGCTGCTGGTCGGTCTGGGGACGCCGCTGCTCTTTTTACTCGCGCAGATGAGCTTCGGCTGGCGGACAACCCCTGCCGAGAGCTTCGTCCCGCTCTGGCTCAACCCGTACTGCGCTCTGATGCATTTTGTAGAGCCGCTGATCTATCGAAGCTCTGGCCGTGAGATAGACAGTGCCGTCGGAGTCACGTTTCTGGGAGTCACGACGCTCGTTTCCGCCATGCTACTCTTCACCGTCACGATGCGCCTGAAGCTCGGGCCGGAGGAGCTGACGCACTGATGGGCGTCCCCTTTCCCGCTCCAATGGTGGCGGTGCAGGCTCCTGCGGAGCCGTCCGGAATTCAAGTGTCGGGTAGCGGGCTGGTGCTCGCCCGGCCCGACCTCGCGCGACTGACGCTGTTGGTCGAGACAAAAAACAAAGATGCCAGCGTCGCGGCAAGAGCCAACGCAAGCCGCCTGGATGCCGTGCTTCGTACGCTTAGAAAAATGGGAATTTCTGAAAAAGACACTCTCACCTCGGGCCTGGAGATCGGCAGCGACGACCAGCAAAAAACTCGCCAGGTTTCTAACTCCGTGGAAGTGGTCGTGCGGGACTTGAAGAAAATCGGGAGAGTCGTCGATGCGACGCTCGCCGCCGGTGCCAACGGAGTAAGCTCGCTACGCTTCGAGGCAAGAGACACTGCGCCGCTCTACGACGAAGCCCTGCGCCGCGCCGTCCTCGACGCCCGGCGCAAAGCCAGAGTTTTGTCCAGCGCCGTCAAAGCCAACATCGAGCTGGTAAGCATCACCGAGTCGGGCACAGCCAGCGATCCCTTCGTCTCGTACTACAGACTCGAAGTACGAGACGTGAGGCCGATGACGCCCGTCGTGCCGAGTCGGATCGAGGTTCGGGCGAGCGTGACGCTTCGGTACCGATTTGTCGATCCGCCTGCGGAGACGAAATGAGAGAGAAGGAATAAGCACATGCCACTGGTCGAAGTTCGGCACCTACGCAAAGAATACGGCGAGTTCACCGCCGTCAAAGATCTCTCCATCTCGCTGGAGCCGGGCGAGATCTTCGGGTTCATCGGGCCGAACGGTGCCGGAAAAACCACGACGATCAAAGTTTTAGCAACGCTTCTGGAGCCGACATCCGGGCACGCCTGGGTGGACGGCATCGATGTCATGCAAGACCCGGAGGCGGTGCGCAGCCGGATCGGGTACATGCCCGATGCCTTCGGGGTCTACGACGACTTCAAGGTCTGGGAGTATTTAGACTTCTTCTCGGCGGCCTACAAAGTCCCGAAAATAGATCGACCTGGTCTTATTGACCTGGTTTTAGAGCTTACGAACCTGACCGTCAAGAAAGACGCATACGTCGAGTCGCTCAGCCGGGGAATGAAGCAGCGCCTGTGTCTGGCTCGAACCCTGGTCCACGACCCGAAGCTGTTGCTTTTAGACGAACCGGCGTCGGGGCTGGACCCACGAGCGCGAATCGAGATCAAAGAGCTGCTCAAAGAGCTGCGGGCTATGGGCAAGACGATTATTATCTCCTCGCACATCCTGCCGGAGCTGGCGGATTTCTGCACCTCGGTCGGGATCATCGAGCGGGGCGAGCTGATCGTCGCCGGGCCGGTCGAGAAGATCATGCACGAGGTTCTCGGCTGCCGGGTTCTCGAAATCCGGGTGCCCGAGGACGACCGCCAGCGTGCCAGCTCTGTTCTGCGCGGGCTGGACCATGTGCGGGGTGTCGCGATTGTCTCCGAGGACATCCGCGTGGACTACGAAGGCACGCTCGACGACCAGTCGCAGGTGCTTTTAGCGCTCATTCAAGAGGGCGTCCGGGTTCAGCGCTTCGCCGAGCAGGACACCGACCTCGAAGATATCTTCTTGCGTGTCACCAAAGGACTGGTAGCATAAAATGACAAACTCCTGGGAAAATCCCGTTCTCCAGCGCGAGCTACGCGCCCGCATGCGCGGAGCAAAAGCGTTCTGGATACTCTTAGCGTTCGTCGGGGCGCTCGCACTGACGTTTTCTATCTCGTACTGGCAGTGGGGAGTTGTGGCCAATGGAAACACGGGCGCGTTCAACCTGGGTCGGCAGCTTTACTTTATTATTTTCGGGGTTCTGGCGGCGCTGGTTTGCCTGATTACGCCTGCGCTCACCAGCGGGGCACTGACTCTGGAGCGGGAGATGCGTACCTACGAGGCGCTCGAAGTTTCTCTGCTCTCGCGTCGCTCGATAGTCATCGGGAAGCTGCTCAGCGCCGTCTCGTTCGTCGCGCTACTTCTGGCCGCGTCGCTACCGGTCACGACGATGAGCTTCTTTCTGGGCGGAGTCTCGCCGGGCGAGGTGGCCGGGGCGTACCTGCTTCTGGCCGTCAGCGGGTTTGTCTACGGTGCACTCGGCCTGGCGCTCAGCTCGTTTGTGAAGACCACAGTCGGCGCGACCCTGCTCACCTACGTCGCTGCGGTCGCCCTGTTTCTCGCGACACTATCGGTCTCCGCGACGGGAATGAGCAACGGATTCTCCGGGTCCGCCGTGGCAGGCCGGGCGTGCCTGGCGGCGCTCAACCCCATCGGCGCGATGCTCGGCGCGACGGCGACCGAGGGCTACTTCGGCCTGACCGTCCCCGCCTGGGCATCGGCGCTTCTGATAAACGGGCTGCTCGGGACGATCTTCACGCTGGTGGCAATTCATCGGTTGGAGTATCCGAAAACCGACCGCAGCCCGCTCCTGCGCGGCCTGACCTTCACACTGACGTTTCTGATGGCGCTCGCGCTGACCGGGAGCTTCATCGGCAACAATCTGCTCGGTGATTCGGGCAGCGACGGAAAAACGGTAGTCGCGGCGGCGCTCTGCGGCGCAGGCGCTCTTCTGGCGATGCTCTTCGCCACGGGCAACAGAGCCTCTGGGAGCTTTCTTGCGCTGAAACGCGGTGAGGCACGGAGCGGCTTCACGTTCGCCCTCGGAACTGTCGCTCTGTGTTCGTTGATTTTCCTGGTCGCCATTCCGAAGGACGGCTTTGGGTATGGAACGTGGCAGCCGGTTTTGGTCGCTCTTGCGGCGACGTTCGGGCTGGGCGGAGTCGGGCTGGGCGCATCGGCCCTTACCCGCAATCGCTGGGTCTCGATGGCGATTGTCGGGGCGCTGACCATCGCACTCTTCGTGATTCCTGTCGTCGAGTACACCACCGGCAACGTTCATGCACTCGACAACGTGCTCTTTCTCTCCGCGCCCGCCGCCGCCAGCGACGCCGTAAATCTCGGAAGCGCCTTACGAAGCACAACCAAGCTCGTCTCTGGCACCACGTTCTGGGAAGTGACGGTCGGGTTCTACGTCCTGCTCGGGCTGATCGGGCTGGGAGTTTCGCGGCGCAAGTCCTGACCCCGTTTTTTGCCCCCGGCCCCAGTCACCCAGCGACTGGGTGACTGGGGGAACGCCTCGTAACTCCCCCAAACCTGGGGGCCGGGGGGCTCAGGGCAAACGCATTTGGATTTTGTGTCCATGCGCCGTCGAATAAATTCGCGGCTATAAATACAACACCCAGAGGGTAAGCAGAAATTTAGAATTAGGGTTACAGCTTTGTGTTGTGTTGTGACATTCCCCCGAAGCGCTGCGTCTCGTTCCTCGTCTTGCTTTCGCCCCGTGCCGCACGGGGGAGGGGGGACAGGTGTAACCGAACTTGTAGG
>JANLTX010000084.1:0-39302 GCA_031363095.1 Armatimonadota bacterium
GCATTTCTTAGGCACGCCGCAAGCGTTCGTCCTGAGCCAGGATCAAACTCTCCGAAAAAATAATCGAACAAACACAAAATCTCACAAGGAGACTTCACGAATGCTGAATACTCAGAGCATACTTTAAAGTCCATCAGGAAAGCACAGGGAACCCGAAGGAACCCAGACTCTCAAGGGACTGTTCAGTGTCCAATCCATCATTAACTCGTCACCACTCAAAGAACATAACACAAACCACAGAAACAAATTACTCCAAAGCAAAGCCCCGAAGCAACCAAATCTGTGCGCTACATTCAATGACTGATTTTGTAAAACACTAACGAAAAAAATTGTTAAAGTTCTGTCGCAGGAGACTGGCTCGCTGCGGGACCAGGGGACTTGACCCCAGGCGCAAGGGACGTTATATCGCCCCTGGCCCTGCCTGTCAAGGGACAGGCAGGGCTTTTTTGAAAAAATCTTATTTGATGGTTCCGATGCGCGCCGGAGGCCAGAAAACAAAGACCGCATGACCGATGATCCGGCGCTTCTCCAGACCTTTCCAGAAGTGGCTGTCACGCGAGAAGTTGCGGTTGTCGCCCAGCATGTAGTACTGCCCGGCTGGTATCTGGCGGGCATCCATGTCGTAGCCGGGGTCTTCCCTGGTGTATGGCTCGTCCAGCGCCGTGCCATTGATGAGCGTCTGGCCCGGTGTCACTTCGATCTTTGCCTCCGGCTGGCCCATCCTGGCGGCAAGCTGCTTCATGTCCAGGCGCTGGCTTGTATTGATCTCGACATGATCGGGAAAGAACTTGAGCGAGTCGGCCATCGGAGACAGACCCAGGCGCTGCTTCAGATAGCTATGAACGCTCTCAAAGCCCTGCGGGTTGATGTCCTCGCCGTCGATCTTGAGATGCGCCCCCCGAACCTCGATGGTCTCTCCGGGCATTCCGACCAATCTCTTAATAAAATCTTGCTCGGGTCCGCCCGTGGCTTCTGGTGGCGCGGCGAACACCATCACGTTCCGGCGCTGCGGGTCTTGAAGCCGGTACTGGAACTTATTCACAATCAGTCGGTCGTGGGTGAGAAGCGTGTTCTCCATCGACTCAGACGGGATATAAAACGCCTGAGCCACGAACGGACGGATCAACAAGAACGCAAGCGCTAAAACAAAGTTAACCGTGTCGCACGTCTCCGAGACCGTACGCGCCCACGGGTCTTTTATCTTCGCCAGAAAAAGCCGCACCAGCGTGCAGCCCAGAATCACCGCGACGATTATCGCAGGAGAGATGTTGGCCAGCTGATCCGTCAGCGGCGTAGCCTGGGGGTCCATGGACTCTATGTTACCTTATTCTGCGGAAACAAGGGGCAGCGCTACCGTGAAGCGCGAGCCGACTCCCAGCTCGCTCTGCACGCTCACGCTCCCGCCGTGGCTTTCTACGATATGCTTTACGATAGAAAGTCCCAGCCCCGTTCCCGAGGTCGCGCCGCCGCCCTCCGAGGGGAAAGTACGCGCCCGGTCCGCCCGCCAGAACCGCTCGAAGATCCGGGGCGTGTCCTCGGAGAGCATCCCGATCCCGGTGTCGGCCACGACGATCTCCACGAAGCCCTCGCGGTGCCCCAGCGTAACCGTGACGCTTCCGCCGGGCGGGGTGTACTTGATAGCGTTGTCTATCAAGTTGAAGAAAACCTGATCCAGCTCGCCCCGGTCGCCCTCCAGAGAGCCGGGCGCATCCAGGCTCAGAGTCATGACGACGCCTCGCTTCCGGGCATACGGGCGCAGCCGCTCCTCGACATCTTTCAGCAGTTCGCGCAGATCGAAGCGCAGAATCTCCGGGCGCGACAGCTCGGCGCGGGAGAGAAGTAGCAGATCTTCCGAGAGCCGCACCAGCCGGTCCACCTCGCGAACAATCGTCCCGAGGAACTTCTCGGCCATGGGCGGGTCGTGGATCGCGCCCGCCAGCAGCGTCTCGGCGTTCAGGCGCATGGCCGCCAGCGGGGTGCGTAGCTCGTGCGACACATTGGCGACGAACTCGGTGCGGACTGTTTTCAGGTGAGCCAGCTCGGTGCGATCCGAGAGCGTCAGTAAAATCAGAGAGTCATTACAGAGACTGGCTCGAACCCGCAGGTAGCGCTCCGGCCCCAGCGAGAGCCGCGTGTCGATCTCGCGCGGCGTGCCATCGCCCCGGACAGCCTCGCAGAGCTGCCCGAGCGTCGCCTCGTGGGTCACTTCGAGCAAGGTTCGCCCGGTCAGGCTCTCAGGCGTCCGCACGACCCCGTTGGAGAAAAGCCGTGCGGCGCTCGGGCTGACCGCAGCCAGCCGCCCGCTCGAATCGACCAGGAGCAGCGCATCGAAGATCGCGTCGGAGAGAGCAGAGAACCAATCAGGGACGCTTACGGCTGCCATTTGTACCCGACGCCCCGAACGGTGAGCAGGTGAGCGGGCTTCCCCGGCTCCGGCTCGATCTTCTCGCGCAGCCAGCGCATGTGGACGTCCACTGTCCGGTCATCGACGATGTTCCCCTCGCCCCAGACCCGGCTCAGCAGCGCCTGCCGATCAAAAACCCGTCCGGGATGGGCGGAGAGCGCCGCCAGCAGGTCGAACTCTTTTCGGGAGAGCTTGAGAAAGGTCTCGCCCAGCCGCGCCTCGCGTTTTTCCGTGTCGATCACCAGGTTCAGCGCCGCCGACGCCAGGGACGGCCCTTGCATCGTCCCGCCGGACTCGCCGCCGCTGGCCGCGCGGCGCAGGAGCGCCTTGATCCGGGCCATCAGCTCGCGCATCCCGAACGGCTTCACCACGTAGTCGTCCGCGCCCAGCTCCAGCCCCTGCACCCGGTCGCTCTCGGCGATGCGGGCCGTGAGCATCAAGATCGGAACCTTGCTTCCGGCCTGGCGGATCATCCGGCAGATATCAAACCCGCTCCCGGACGGCAGCATCACGTCCAGAAGAATCAGCTCGGGGTTTTCTTCGCGGAAAAGTCGTAGCGCGGCGTCGGCGTCGGCGGCGACCACGGGATCGAAGCCGTTGGCACGCAGGTTGTAGGCAAGCGCTTCGGTGAGCGATGGTTCATCGTCCACCACGAGAATCTTCGTGCCGGTCATTTCGAGTTTAAGCGTACCGCAAGCACCTCTCCCGGCGTGTTAACCCAGGGTTAAAACGTCGCGCCAGGACACAAGTTGCACGCGCTCGACGGGGCTGAGCGTCAGCCAGAGCTGCAGGTCGGCCTCGCGCTCGGCAAGAACCTCGCCCTGGGGATAGTCCGTGCTCCCCATTTTGAGCGCATCGCCCTCGGGCAGACACGGATGGTTCACCCAGAGATAGTCGCCGTCCGGGCAGGTTCTCAGCCGCTCGCTCAAACTTCCCTCGCCCGGAACGCTGAAAAGCTTCGGCCAGTGCAGCCCGCTCTTCCTGGCCCAGTGCGCCAGCGGCTCTTTCAGCTCCGGGACGGCCCAGGCGCTCGGGGCCATGTGCTCGTCCAGATAAAACGGCTCCAGCCCCACGCTTCGGAGCGCGGCAAGCTGGGCATCGGCCTCGCGTAGCATGGCATCGATGGCGTCGGGCGTGCGGGGCAGCTCGGTCGGACTCTGCGGGAAAAATCCACGCGAATCTGTCAGCAGCGGGTGCCGGGTGAGAGGTGCCCAGGTAAGCGCGTCCCACTCGCTGCTCAGCGTGAGATGCAGCCCGATACAAAGCCCCGAGATAGTTTTCAGCCGGTCTGCGGCGTCTTGCAGCGCCGGGCCACAGGCAATCACCGACGCGTTTTTCAAGACTCCCTCGCGGGCTGCCCGCTCCACCGCCTTGTTCGCCGCGACGCACGACCCGGCGTCGTCGCCGCGTGTCACGACTCTAACCACGTCCGAAGACTTCGCGACGGGCATCGCGGTCGGCATCGCGCTTGGCGATGTCCTGGCGCTTGTCGTAGAGCTTCTTGCCGCGTCCGAGTCCCAGCTCGACCTTGGCGAAGCCGCGCAAGAAAATCAGCGCCAGCGGCACCAGTGTCAGGCCCTTTTGCTGCATCTGGGCGTAGAGCTTGTCGATTTCTCGGCGCGTTAAAAGCAACTTTCGGGAGCGGGTCGGCTCGACGTTGTCGCGGTTGCCCTCGGTGTGCGGCGCGATGTGCATGTGGTGCAGCCAGACCTCGCCGTTCTCGATCTTGGCGAACGCGTCGGCGAAGTTCACTTTTCCGGCCCGAAGCGACTTGACCTCGGTGCCGACGAGCACCAGCCCCGCCACGAACGTCTCGTCGATGTGAAACTCGTGGCGTGCCTTGCGGTTGAGCGCGATGACCTTGTGCTCCCCCGATTTATCTTCTTTCTTTCCTGGCATAAGACTCAAAAAGCCCCGGCAGGTGCCGGGGCCGATTTTTATTTTTTAGAGCGGGAGACGAGACTCGAACTCGCGACATTTTCCTTGGGAAGGAAACGCTCTACCACTGAACTACTCCCGCGAAAACTCTATCGCATTTTACCCCTTATTTTGTAAAATGCAAGTCTTACCAACAACCTCGAAATCCTTTGCCCAGCGCACATTTCGCAGTTGTCCATTTTCGGTAGGTGCTACACGAAGCACACCAACATTGGCGGGAAGCAGTTCCTGGGGCACGAGATAAACCACATCCGTCTGAGGACAGAAAACACCATAAAAATCAATACGATCTCCATAAGTACGACGTTTTCCCTGTGCCATCGTGTAAAGGTTGAAATGAACAGACCCACCTTTTAACCGTCCTGTTTTACACTGGATTTTCTTGAAAGCCTGTCCGTCTTCAACGATAAGGTCGTAGTCTGGCTGCTCCCCAAAAGGAATGCAGACGACTCTGCCCGATTGGACGAGCGCCGCCAGCACACGTCCTTGGGTAATTGTACCAATGCGCGTCGTGTCTGCCACGTTTCTATTTTATCCGAATAGTTTGCCTTTTGGCAAACACGGAATACGGATTTCTACGCGGTGGGCGTTACGCGGCGCGGCGCAGGGGTACGGGGAGGTGGTCCTCGCGGGCGCGGGCTTCGGCGCAGGCGAGGAGGCTGGCCGGGTCGGCGGCGTCGTCGGGGAACGAGGCGAGGCCGAGCGAGATTCGTAGCGTGAGCGAGGAGCCGTCGGGGAGGCGCGGGGCATAGTCGTGGATCGCGCGGCGCAGGCTGCGGGCGACGGTCTGTGCGCCCTCGGCGCTCGTGCCAGGAAGTGCGACCACAAACTCGTCGCTGCCGTAGCGAGCGACCACGTCGCCGCCGCGCAGGCATGAGCGCAAAAGCTGGCTCACCTCGGCCAGGACGATGTTTCCTGTCAGGTGCCCGTGGCTCTCGTTGACCGACTTGAACTCGTCCAGATCGAGCATCAGCACGGTCAGCGGCTTCTCTTCGAGCCGGGCGCGCAAAAGCTCCTGCTCCAGGTACGGCCCGAGATAGCGCGCATTGAAAAGCCCGGTGAGCGTGTCCAGAAAGACCGAGTCGCGCATCCGATCCATCTCCAGCGCGACGCTCAAACCCTGGGCGGCCTGGGCGCAGGCTGCCTGGAACACCCGCAGGTCTTCGGCGTCGAAGATACCCTCTTCTTCGTGGTACAGGTTGATCGTCCCTATCGTCGCGCCCCCCTCCTCGGCGATCAGCGGGACGATCATCGCGGTGCGAAGCGGTGCCCACGCGCCCACGGCGGCATTGAGCAGAAGGTCGGACGTGTCGTACTCGCCCAAAAACGCCTCTCCGTCCTCCATCGCGGCACGCGTCGCGCCGGTCGAGCGGTCGGCGCGTGCGCCTTGAAAGTACGGCGCGTTGACGCCCGCCGCACTCGAAACCCGGAGCGTCTTGCTCTCGTCCTCGCGGAGCAATAAACACGACGACGCCCGAAAGACGCTGCGAAGCTTCTCGGTGAGGGACTGCTCCAGCTCGCTCAATCCGCGTGCCGTCGAGAGAACCTGCGAGATTTCAAACGAAGCCAGATACCCGAACGAGGCCCGGTTGATCTTGCGCACCAGCGCGCTACGCTCCCGTGCGCGCAATCGAGCTTCTTCGCTGCCCGCGCGCAGCTCCGGCTGACTCTCCATCACCTGAAGAAAGTCGGCGACGATCCTCGGGTCGAAGTGCTTGCCTGCTTCGTCTTGAATCAGCCCGACGGCCCGCTCGTGGGTCCAGCCGGGGCGGTAGGGCCGATCCGAGGTCAGGGCATCGTAGACATCGGCCACCGCCAGAATCCGGCCTGAGAGCGGAATCTCTTCGCCCGCGAGCCGGTCTGGGTACCCGGAGCCGTCCCATTTTTCATGATGGTTGCGAACCGCTCCGATAACCGCCTCGGGAAACTGAACCGGCTCCAGAATGCGTGCGCCCAGCTCGGGGTGGCGCTGAATCAGCGCGAACTCCTCGGCGGTCAGTCGTCCTGGCTTGTTGAGAACGTGTTCGGGGATAGCGATCTTCCCGATGTCATGGAGCGCCGCGCCGGTCTCAATGGCGCGCACCTCCGTCGGGGACAGTCCCATCTTCTCCGCCAGCGCGATGGAGACCTGCTTGACCCGCTGGATATGCTCCTGAGTGTACTGATCTTTGGCATCGATGGCGAGTGCGAATGCTTCCACGGTCGCCGAGTGCATCTTCTCCAGGTTTGCCTTGCTCTCGGTAAGCTCCTCGATATGGCGCTGTTGCTCATCGAGCCGAGCAGCGTTCTCTTCTTCCCACTGCCGTCGATACCGAAAGCCCAGAAAGACAAGAACCGGAATCGGAGTCGCGACGCCTCCTAAAATCAGGGCAACATACCAGTACTGCACCGCAACTTTCAGCAGAATAAACAAAAAAAACACAACTGACCCGGATGCTAACTGGCTCGGCACTATCCAGAGAAACTGACTTCGCCATATTCCCAAAATCTTTCGTTTTGAACAAAGAGAAATAACAATAGCAATACTTATAGAACTTATCATAAAATACAAAACAGGCAATCCCATAATACATAATATTATTTCCCCTGCAGATAAAACCTCTCCCCCTTTTATTAAATCGCTTATTTCAGTGTTTTTCAAAATAGGTATAATTTTATTAAACACAAAATAGGAAACACAACAAGAAATAGCCGAAATAGATAAATTAAAAAGAACTTGATACCACGTGTTTTTTTGAGAACGAGATACTATTAACAAAGCAATCAAAACAGATAAAACCGATATCGCCGGATCATAAAGCAGTGTTAGAATTGCAGTGGCTGTCCCCAGAGAAACCCGAGCACTGGAAAGACTTCCCTGTGCACCGATGGGAACCGTTACTTTCTCCCCCAAAAAGCAGAGCAAAGCAAAAAGAGGCAGCCAGAGCAGATGCGACGGCGAGTAGAAAGCTGAGGCGAGCGCCATCAGCACGGTGCTCATCCCGAGCACAATGATGATGCCGATATAGACCTGCGCGCTCCTGGGAAGCGTGCCGATGCCCTCCTCTGTCTTGCTCATCCCCTGGAATTATCGGTGAGGGAGAGAAAAGTCTATAGCGAGCAAGTACTGACCTATAGACAGTCGCGCAGAGTCACGGCTCTGTCAGGACTTTCTTAGAGAGAATCCAGGCAGGCTCTTTCTCAAAGCCTAATTTTTCGTTGATGGAGAGCATCGGACGATTGGTCGTCGCGTTCTCGGTGCGAACAATAGGCGCACCCAGGGTTTTCGCATACTCAATCGCCATGAGCTTGAGCGCCAGTGCGATCCCGTGCCGCCGCCACTCGCGGCGCACACCGGTAAGGCCCGTCGAGAGATCGGGAGTGGCCTCGCGGTGATAGAGCATCGAGACGCCTGCGTAGCTTCCATCGGGGGCGACAGCGAGAAAGAACGCCTCGGAGCGGAAGTTCGGGCCAGAGAGCAACAGTTTTTCCCACTCGGCAAACGGCGGCGTCACTTCCGGCTCGTCGCTCGGGACATCCGGGCCGACGGCTTCGTCCAGCGCCCAGAGTAGCCGACGCGCCTGCTCCTGCCCGAGCCGGGCTTCTTCGGCGGCGAGCGTCGTCAGGTGAACTCCGGCGGCCTCAGGTCGCTCGCGGGCACCGGCAAACGGCGTCGGATCGAACGCGGGCACGTCGAGCTTGCTTTCCCACTCGCGCATGATCTCGACGAAGCCCTGCGCGGCGAGAAATTTCAGCCCGGCAGGGTTGTTCTCGCGGCAGCTTACGTCCAGAACGTGAGGGTCGTAGGGCGCAAGCGCCTCCCACAGCTTTTCCTGAGCAAACGTCGCAGTTCCCTGCCCGAGCCGATCTTCCCGCACGAAGACGAACGTAAAAAAGCGGTGTTTGTCGGCACTGAACTCACTTTGCGAGAAACCCGCGACGGCGACATCTTCCTCGGCTTGTTCGACGATAAACCGGGCGCAAGGCGTGCTTTTTCGGGCGTCGCGGCTCTGCATCTCCGGCCCGGTGACGGGCGGCGGCGGCATGATGGCGTTGAAGATTCGGGCATAGCGCTCGTAGTCGGCAGCAGTAGTCACTTTTAGAAAGTTCATAGATTTTTCTCGAAGCAAATCCAGGCGGGCTGGCGCACAAAGCCTAATTTTTCGTTGATCGCGAGCATCCCAACGTTGGTGGTTGCGTTCCATGTCTTCAGCTCCCGGACGCCTCGCTCTTTTGCGGCCTGGCATGCGTGAAGTTTAAGCGCCAGCGCGATTCCCCGGCGCTGGTACTCGGGCAGAACGCCCGTCGCACCGACATAGAGCTGCCCGTCGTCGGCCTGGCTGGTCCAGAGCGTACTCTCCCCGACGAAGTTTTCGCCGTCGAGCGCCACGAAGTAGCCCTCCGGCCAGAACCCGGAGTTCTCCAGGCAGTTTTTCTTCCAGTCGTCGAAATCGGGCGGCGTGTAGACATCGGTCATCGGCATCTGGGCGATCACGGCGCAGTCGAGTTGGTAGAGTTTCTGCTCCCAGCCGGGCATCTCCCGAAGCTGCGCGAGCGATTTAATATGAATGCCCTGCCCGCTTACCCGCTCCTCGGCTTCTCTAAAACCCTCGCGAACAAAGCTTGCCGGGTCGAAGCGGCTCTCCCACTCGCGCATTTTTTCTTTAAAACCGCGCTCTTGAACAAAGCGCAGGCTCCGGGCTTCGTCCTCGCGGACCTGGCAACGATAGAGAATCGGGTCAAACAGACGGATCGCTTCGAGGCACGCGTCGTAGAGGGATTTTCCGATCCCCGCGCCGCGCACGCCCGGCACCACGGCGATGTCCAGTCCGAACTTCTGCGGGTGGAACATGCCATCGTTGTTGCCCCAGAAGCCAGAGCCGACAAGCTCTCCCGAATCTTCAGCCACGAACCGGCCCCAGCGGACTTTCGCGGGGCGCTTTTCGTCGTTCTCACGTTGCTCCTGGGGAGTCTGGGGATAGTCGGGATAGGTGGCGTTGGCGACGGCAACAAGCGCGGGGTAGTCGCTTTCGGAGAACACACGGATAGTCATTTCCCCGTTGTATCGCTCGAAACTCATCTGGTGCTAAAGCCGGGCCGGGAACTTTTGAGAGGGCTGCTTGCGTATGCCAAAAGAGCCGCCGTGGTACAATTCGTGCTGCATCGGCCCAGAAAATAGCAAAGGCCAGAAACTATGTCTCGTCCTCTTCTCAACCGGCTTGTTTTTCTTCTTGCCCTTGTCGGGATGTTCATTGCGATCTTTCTCTGGAAGATGCATGCCACCCCCGACGACATTCCCTGTGGCGGCGGCAACCACGACTGCGCCGACATCGCCAGGAGCGCCTACTCCCGGTTTCCCGTCGGCTCCGGCCCGCCCGTCGCCATGCTCGGGACGTTCGGGTACGTCATTCTCGCCATGCTCGCGCTCGCTCGCACGGCGTCCGCCAGTGTCACACGCGAGCGAGTCTTGCTTCTGGGCAGCATGGCGACCAGTCTTCTGGGGACACTGTTCTCCCTGCGGCTGACGCTCTACGAATTTCAGATCGGGAAGTGGTGCAAGTGGTGCGTCGCGTCGCAGATTCTGATCGCTCTCATCTTCCTTCTGACCCTGGTGGACTGGCTCGCGCTCCGGCGCACGCCTGCCACGCTGGAGACCAACACATGAAAAAACTCACCGGTGAAACCAAGCTTCTGCTGATTATGGGCCTGATCGTCCTGGGCGGCGGCAGCTTCCTTGCCTTCGGGCCGGGCAGCGGCAACACAGGCGGCGACGCTCCTGGCCAGAGCGCCTCGCCCGAGCCGGAAGTTCCCCCAAAAGCGATGAGCGTCGCCGAGTTCAAAAAGCTCTGGGACAGCTCGCCCCATCGCAAGGGCATGGCGGACGGCTCCACGCCCGACCTGTCGATCATCGAGTTCGCCGACGTCGAGTGTTCATCGTGCCGGTTTGCCTTCGGCAGGTTCGGCAAGAACTTCGGGAAGTCGGTCTCCGCCGAGATTGCGTTTCGGCACTTCCCGCTCAACATCCACACGTTCGGGAAGCCCTGCGCCAACGCCCTCGAAGCCGCCGCTCGTCAGAGCAAGTTCTGGGAGCTGTACGACGCGCTCTTTGCGGAGGACCAGCCTGCGCTCAGCAACGAGTACATCAACGAAAAAGCAACCCGAGTCGGCCTCGACATGGCCCGCTTCAAGAAAGACACGGCAGATGTCACCATCGCGGAGAACGTCGATAAAGACATGAAGACCGCGATAGAGCTTGGCGTGACGCACACCCCGACGTTCTATATCCTGGATCGCAAGGCAAACGCCGTCCAGGTGATCGTCGGGCCGCGCGACATCGTGGGCAAGCTGGGTGGGAAGCACGGAATTCCGACGGAAGCCGAGATCAAGAAGTCCATGCGTTGAGCGCCCGGACACTGACCCTGCTCCTGGTTCGTCACGGGGAGACGCTCTGGAACGCCGAAGGACGCTGGCAGGGCCAGACCGATGTTCCGCTCTCCGACACAGGCCGGGAGCAGGCCCGGCTTCTGGGCGTGCGCCTCGGCAGGCTCTGGAGCGCGGACGCTCTGCCTGCCCCGACGCTGGCTCTGACCTCGGACCTCGCGCGCGCCCGCGAGACGGCTACGCTGCTCTTAGAAGCCGCAGGCCAGCCGCTCTCCATCGAGACGACGCCCGCCCTGCGCGAGCGATTCTTCGGAAGCTGGGAAGGGAAGACCGCCGCCGAAGTGGGCTTTGCGCCCGGCAGCGGCGAGCGCGCCCCCGACGCCGAGGACTACGACTCGGTCTTTGCGCGGATGAACCAGGCGCTGGAGCGTCTCTGGGAAAAAGACAGTGACGTGGCCTTGATCGTCGGACACGGCGGCTCGCTCCGGGCGCTACTCGCCCGCGCTGTCGGCGCGGACGCCTCCGCGATCCGTCACTTCGCGCTGGGCAACACCAGTCTGTCGGTGGCAACCTTCACCGGCCCGGCGCTTTTAGAATCTTCGGGACGGCTGCTACGCCTCAACGACACCGCCCACCTGGAACCCTGTTAAATCAAAATGAACTACAGACTTCTTGCTCTGGTCTCGGCTCTGCTCGCGCCCTCCGTGGTCTTTGCCCAGGACGACAAAGACCTCCCGAACTTTCACAGCGTCGCGCCGGGAATCTGGCGGGGAGCCGCTCCGAGCGCGGCGGGCCTGCGAAAGCTCAAAACGCGTGGCGTCCAGACCATTATTGATCTACGAATCGAGAAAAAAGGCCAGAAAGAAGAGGACGCCACGGCAAAAGCCCTGGGTTTGAAGCGCCTGCGAATCCCGATGGGCAGCGAAGCCCCCACGAAAAAACAGATACAACTGTTCCTCGCGACGCTGGAAAAAGCGGGAAGCGCCCCGGTTTTTGTGCACTGCCAGCACGGAGCCGACCGCACCGGCGCGATGATCGGCCTCTGGCGCGTCACGCACCAGGACTGGGACTTCGAGACCACCTACAAAGAAATGCGAAAGTACGGCTTCAAGACCTTTCTCAAAGACCTGAAAGCCTGCGTCCAGAAAAACGCAAAAAAATAAAAGCGATTCTGTCCACGAAGGTGGACATTTTTACCAAGCCGCGAATTTATTCGACGGAAACGCAAAAAAATAAACCGGGGCTGAATGTTCAGCCCCGGTTTTTTGTATTCAGCGAAGCTGAAAACTACTTCTTGCCGCCCATTTTGAGAGCGTCGGCTTCTTTGATGAAGCGACCATTGAGACGCCAGCGCTTGACGCCTGCATCCCAGACCGGCTTCTCGCCCGTCGGGTTGGCGACCATCTTGCCGGACTCTTTCTTCTCCGACTTTTTCTTGCGCTCGGGCCGGGGCGTGGCTTCCGTCTTGTCCGAACTCATCTTGTCGGATTTTTTGCGCTTGGGCTTGGGGGTCGCGTCCATCTTGCCGGTGCCAGTGGTAGCGCCCATCTTGTCGTCTTTTTTATCGGACTTTTTCTTCTTGGGCTTGGGCGTGGCGTCCGTCTTGGGCTTGTCGCCAGCCATCTTGTCGCCCTCTTTCTTGTCTGACTTCTTCTTTTTGGACAAGAACTTACCATCGGGGCCGCGCTCGGGACCTTTTTTGTCCGACTTCTTCTTGGTGGTCTTTTTATCCGACCCCATTTTGTCCGACTTGGGCGCGGGAGTGGGCTTCTGCGCGTAGGCAGAGAGCGGAGCCAGCGAGGACCCCAGTAGACCCAAAGCAACCAGAGCAGGCACGACGATTTTACGAAACATTCCGATTCCTCCAAGGAAGACACTACGAAGCCGAGTCCGTGTGTCTTTCTTTTGGCGTTGTATCCGGGCGAAAAGTTCCCGCCACGGATGTTTTCAGGGTATTATATCAAACGTGAGTTCTCGCCCGACGCCGCGCCCGGCCCGTCCCTGGTATGTGGACGGCGCGACCGCGCTTGCGTTTCTGTTCCAGACCGTCGTTCTAACCCGGTGGCTACGGTTTATCCCACCGGCAGCGTTTTTTATTTTTATCATCGGAGCTGGGACGACCTGGTTCTTCGCGCGCTGTGCCTGGCGCGGCCTGCTGAGCGCCCGCAAGTAAGCCGACAATCTCCCTGAGATGACGGTTTTAACCACGGACGGACACTTTTTGAGCGGCACCCCGGCGGCGATCATCGCCCGGATCGAGACCCTCGTGACGGTGGGCGCAAGCTTGCAAGGGACGCAAGACGCCGAGCTGATCCTGGGCGAGTGCAGGCGAATTGAGCGCTACCGACTGAGCATCGGCCCGGCCCTCGCCGATGTCGCTGCCTACAACCTGCTCAAGGGCCTCGCCGAAGACGGCCATCTCTTAGTCAAGCCGTAAAATTAGCTGTGATACTCTGAACCTAATGCCAAAGGTTCTTGTTAGCGACCCGGTTGCCGCCGAGGGAGTCGCCATTTTACGCCGCGCCGGACTGGACGTCGACATTCGTACCGGACTCTCCCCTGGCGAGCTTCTTGCGATCATCGGAGACTACGACGCTCTTGCGGTTCGCTCCGAGACCAAGGTCACTGCCGAGATTTTAGAGGCTGCGCAAAAGCTCAAGATCATCGGGCGGGCGGGCGTCGGGGTGGACAACATCGATGTCGCCAGGGCCACCGAGCGCGGGGTCTTAGTCGTCAACTCGCCCGAGGGCAACACCATCGCCGCCGCCGAGCTGACCGTCACGTTGCTTCTCTCTCTGGCCCGCTACGTTCCTCAGGCCCACGCCAGCATGAAGGCGGGCGAGTGGAAGCGCTCCAAGTTCGTGGGAGTCGAGGTCTATGGGAAGACCGCCGGAGTGATCGGTCTCGGCAAGATCGGGCGCGAGGTCGCCAGGCGCCTGCGGGCCATGGAGATGCGGATTCTGGCCTACGACCCATTTCTCTCGCAGGAGCAAGCCGAGGGGCTGGGCGTCCAGTTGGTGGATTTAGAAACGCTCTATCGCCAGTCGGATTTCATCACGGTTCATATCCCAAAGACCAAAGAGACGGCGGGCATGATCGGCACCGAGCAGCTTGCCCGGATGAAAGACGGCGTACGATTGATCAATGTCGCGCGGGGCGGTATCTACAACGAGAGCGCTGTTCTCGCGGCGCTGGAGTCGGGCAAGGTCGCCGGGGTCGCGTTCGATGTCTGGGAGTCCGAGCCGACGCCCCCGGATCATCCGCTGGTTCTGCACCCCAATTCCGTCGCAACACCACACCTTGGAGCCTCGACGGAAGAGGCGCAGGTCGGAGTCGCCGTGGACATCGCCGAGCAGATCGTCGCGGTTCTCACGGGCGGGAGCGCTCGCGCCGCCGTGAACATGCCGAGCTTGCCCGCCGAGCTTCTGGCCCGGACCGCACCCTATCTCACGCTCGCCGAGAAAATGGGGAGTCTAAAAACCCAGCTCGCACGCGGCTCCGTCACCGCCGTGGAAGTGCGCTACGAGGGCGAGTTCGACACGCCGCAGACCGTCCATCTGACCCGCGCCGTGCTCAAAGGGCTTCTCACCCCGGCGCTGGGCGAGTCCGTGAACTACGTCAACGCACCGGCCATCGCGGCCACCCGTGGAATAAAAATTACCGAGAGCCGTGGTCCGCGCGGCGACGAGTACGAGCGCCAGCTCACCGTTCTCGCCACCGACGAGCGCGGCACCCACGCCGTCACCGGGACCGTGTTCGGCAAGAACGACCCGCATATCGTGTTTTTGGACACCTACCCGGTCGATTTCAGGCCGAGCGGCTGGCACTTGATGGTCCGAAACGAGGACCAGCCGGGCCGAATCGGGAAGATCGGAACCATGCTCGGCGACGCGAAGGTCAATATTGCCGGGATGCAGGTGGGTCGCGACGAAAAAGACGGCACGGCGGTCATGGCCCTCGCCCTCGACGGCCCGATCCCCGACGAAGTCTTAGCCGAAGTACGCGCCCTTGACGGCATTCTCTCTGCAAGAGTGGTGAGCCTGTGAAACTGGGATTTGTGAGTGCGATCCTGGCCGAGCTTTCTCTCGAAGAAGTGCTGGCGTTTGCGTCCGAGGCGGGTTTTGACAGCGTCGAGCTGATGTGCTGGCCGCCGGGAAAAGCTGAGCGTCGCTATGCCGGAGTGACGCACCTCGACGTAACCGACTTCGACGAGAAAGCCGTCCACGGGCTGTGCGAAAAATACGGAGTCGAGATCAGCGGATTGGGCTACTATCCGAACCCACTCTGCGCCGATGAGGCCGAGGCCGCAGTCTATATCTCTCACTTGAAGAAAGTCATCGAGGCTTCTGGCAAACTTGGGATCAATCAGGTCAATACGTTCATTGGAAGAGACCCGAAAAAGTCCATCGACGAAAATTGGCCAAGGTTTTTAGCTGTCTGGCCGGATTTAGTTCGATTTGCAGAGCAAAAATCGGTGAAAATCGGAATCGAGAACTGCCCGATGTATTTTTCTCAAGACGAATGGCCGTCGGGCAAGAATCTCGCGATCTCACCGAGCGTCTGGCGACGGATTTTCGACAGCATTCCGAGTGATTCTTTCGGGCTGAACTACGATCCAAGCCATTTAGTATGGCAGTTCATGGATTACTTAGGCCCAATAACCGAATTCTCACAAAAGCTCTTTCATATTCATGCCAAAGACGTCCGAATCGACCGGGAAAAGCTCAACGACGTTGGAATCTCGGCGACGCCACTGGAGTTTCACCTGCCCAAGCTGCCCGGCCTCGGGGAGATCGAGTGGGGGCGCTTTTTCTCGGTGCTGGGCGACGCAGGCTACCGAGGGCACGTCGTGATCGAGGTGGAGGATCGAGCCTACGAACACTCGCTCGAAAGCCGAAAAGCCGCCCTGCGCCAGAGCCTGCGCTACCTTAAGAACTTCGTGTAGCTTCCCGCACAGATTTTAGGCAGCTAAAGCAGCCTGCTGTGCAGATTAAAGCACCGTGAACGGCGCTGCAAGCGCTGAGTTCGGACGTTACGTTTGCAGGGAGCCGGGTACCCAGCGGCTGGGTGCCTCCTTCAACTCGTGCAGCAGGCTGCTTTAGCTGCCTGGGACGATGGACATGGCCGTCACCGGGCCAGGGTCGTGGCTCCGTTTTGAAGGGTGAGACGGATCGGCTTGACCTGAGAAAGTAGCTCGATCTCTTTTGCGAGGGGCTGCGAGTGGGTCACGACCCAGAGCTGAGCGCGGCTCGAAGCCTTCACGATCAGCGCGGCCAGCGGCGCTAAAAGATCGGGGTGGAGGCTGGTCTCCGGTTCGTTGAGGGCGAGTAGCGGGGGCAGCCGGGGCGAGAGAAGCGCCGCCGTCAGGCACAAAAAGCGCAGGGTGCCGTCGGAAAGCTCGGCAGGCTCCAGCCCGCGATTCAGGCCAGGAACCGCGAGCTGGACCCGAAACCGGGCACGGGATTCTTCGTGCGCGACCACGAGCGCTGCCCCGCCCAGCGCCCGCCGAACCGCCGACTGTACCTCTTCTTCGTCGCCCAGCTCAAAAATGGTGGCGAACGCAGCGGCTAAATCGCGCCCATCGTGGGAGAGGGTCGGGGTGAAGACGCCCACCTGCGGCTGACGGAGCGGTGACTCGGGGTCGGTCCTGAAGCCGTGGTAGAACCGCCAGCTACTCAGGTGATGGCGCAGGGCAACCAAATACGGGTAGCGATGCGGCTCGGCAAGCTGGGTGAGCACCGACTCGCCGCGTGTGAGAGACATCGGCAGCGAGACCCGCCTGCCCGAGTCGTCTCGGAGATTTACGCCGCTCTTGCCCCGCTCGCAGAGAGTCGCGCCGTCGTAGGTTATGGTCTCGGACTTTATCAGCGGATCGAGGGAAAAATACCCGCGCCCGGCGGGAAGGTCGTTCGGCTCGGGAAGTCCGGCGTCAAGAGAGTACGAAAACCCGTCGGAGAGCTGGACGCCCAGGCTCAGCCGAACCGGGCCTTTTCTTCTCTCGCCCGCCCAGAGCGCCGAGGGCATCCCGCCCTCTTCCGCGAGCGTCCGCGCAAAGCCCCCGACGGCGGCCTGATGCAACAGCCAGACCGCCCGGTAGAGATTGGACTTCCCGCACCCGTTCGGCCCCGTCACGACGTTCAGCGGTCCCAATTCCAGCGTTAAATCACGCACCGACCGATACCCCGAGACAGAGAGCGTCCGGATCAAGAAAGGCCATCCGCCTTGCACGAAGATCGTGCGGCAACAGGGCTTCGTACCTCAGCCAAGGCTCCTTCGGAGCCGAAGCCCCATAATTGGGGTTGCGCCTGCGAAGCAGGCTTGGCCGAAGGCCCTTTTGCCGCACTTTTATAGTGCTCTACGATCCTATTTTTTGTCGTCATCTTTGCTCAGAACCGCGCCCTCGAACCAGATACTTTTTCTATTTTTTTCGGTAAAGAAAAAGGGCAGGCGAATAGTACCGCCATCTTCTAATTTCAAGGTCATTGTGTAGCCATTCACCGAGTAACTTCCTGAGCGATTATTCTTCGGGCGCTTTTTGGTGCTGTTGCTCAGCGCGAAGCTCTCGCCCGACGCACCCACGAACGAGCCTTCGTCGTCGTAGCCCGTGTTGACCGCGACGCCGCCGGGCATGCTGGAAGTTATCGCGTTGCTCCCGTAGCCGCCGCGCTCGTCTTTCTGGAAACGTCCCTCGGCGGTAAACGTCACGCCCCAGAGCCGAAACGAGCTTCCGAGGGCCGAGCCGCTGGTCTCGCCACTACCATAGCGCCCGATAAAGCGCAGGTCGGCGGGCACAGGGAAAACCGGCTCGGCCTTGATCGCCACGAACTTCGCCGGAAAATCCGGCCACGCCGCCGCGTAGCTGCCACCCTCGGTTTTCTTCCAGCGCCCCCACTTTTCCGGCTCCTGGCGGCGCGAGCGCGAGACATCGATGTCGTCGGGGGCCACGGGCAGCCCGTTGTAAATCGTCCCGTCTTTTAATAAAATATACGGATCGTAGGTGCTACTGATACTCATTCCCGAGCCGTTGTAAAACTGAGTTGTCTCGGTATGGAGCAATAAACACTGAATCTGGGCGCTTTGAATTCCCTTGCCCGGAACCGCCGTCACCCACTTGTAGCGCCGGGCTTCCGCTTCTGCTGCCACTTTTTTCGCTTTCTCTTCGGCAGGCGACGGGCGATCCAGCGGGCCTTCGTATTTCAAAAGCGTCGTGCTGTAGCTAAACCCCCGGTCGCTTCGCGCATAGACAACCGATTTCCCCTGGGAATCTTTTCCATACAGGCACATATCGTCGTCAGGGTCGCTTTTATCGTTGGACATGTTATGAAGCGAACCCCAATCCAAATCCAATAAACCCGTTCGACGGTTATATTTAAAATTCACACTCGAATGATCACTGACAAGGCCGCCATCGGAGTTAAGAAGCTGATACTCGCCGCTGGGAAAGAGATAGAGCCGTAATCGGCTACGAGTCTCAGTGCCATACATCTCGTTGCCCGTGTAAATACCTGGCTGGAGCGGCCCGCCGGTGGTCAGCCACTTCGGGATGTCGATGGGGAGCTTGGCGACGGAAAGCCCCCGGTTTTCCTCGACCGCTGCTTTTTTATCGGCTTGCATCAGGCTCGCAAGAAGCGCCTGGACGCCCGGCTGGTGCGGCTTCATCAGGTCGTCGCGAGAACTGACGATGGCGCAGACCCGGACGGTCTGCCTGTCCATGGTCTGCGCGATGTAGATCACCGACGCGGGCTTTCCTTCGGCGAGCATCAGCGCACCTGCGGCGGTGGCCGCGTTGTCGCTGGTCGAGCGGACTTTCAGTGGCGCAGCCGTCTTACCCAGACCGAGCGGGTTCTTTGCCACGCTCTCCGTGAGATAGGCGTCGATAGCCGTGTCATTCAGGTTTTGCAGCGGCCCGACCGCGACGAAAAATGTCTCGCCTGCCGCCAAGCCGTTCGGGGCGAACACAAAGCTGCCCGCGCTCTTGCCCGCCGCGACTCCCCAACCGGCGGGAGGCAACGCGGGCGCACCGTCCAGCGACGCCGAGAGCGCAGGTGTCGGCGCAGCTTCTGGCTCGGCAGACGGCTGTTTTTTGGGAACAAAGCCGGGCCTGGGGACAATCTCGCCCGTCTTGCTCTGCGTGATGCCGTCCGGGTCGATTCCAAACAAAGACGTTAGAAGCTGCCGCGCGGTCTGGCGAACGGCGGCTTGCTTTTCCGGGTCGTCGCCCGCCTGCTGCCAGTTGACCGCGAGAAACCCGGTCTGGAACGTACACATCTCATACGCGCTCTGCTTGTCTTTGTCGGCGACTTTCGCAAACGCCGGGCTGCCCCCGATGGTGCGCTGAATCTGAATAACTACAGCCCGAAGCTTTTTCTTACCGAGTTCTTTCTCAGTCTCACTGGACTCTTCCAGCTTGAAAGTCCCGGTGTTGACCTCGTGACATGTCGTGAGAAGCCCGGCCAGCGCGACGCTCAGATCGTTCTTCGTAAAACCGTTCTGGACATACGCCTGCTCGATAGCCCCGACGAGCTGCGGGACGAACGTGCGCATCTCGGCTTCCTGAGTTTTATCGAGGGTGAGCGCCTTGATAATCACATCGGTGATAATTAGCTTCCCGGTTGGCTTGAACGCCATTGAGGGCAGCGGGGCACCCGTTTTCTTCTCGCCCGACGAAACCACGCCGCCGAACAACCCCTGAAGCTGCGACGAGACTCCGGGCGGGGGCGGGGGAAGCTCCTGCCCCCAGCACGCTCCCGTGGCAAGTAAAACAACGGCAACAACAACGCCAAGCTCGGGTTTTCTCATGGCTCTATTTTAGAAAGAAAACGCCCCCGGCGCAAGGTGCAGCGGGAGCGTTGTCAGGGAATCGGGTCAAAAGCTCAGCGGACGGACCAGAACGCCCACCAGCCCAGAAGCATGATGGCGCTGAGGGTCAAAAACAAACCAACGGCAGGAAGATTGATGGCAGGGCGCGGACGGGCCTGCGTCCTCGCGACGGCTCTTTTTCGCATGGACTGATTGTATCGCATAATAGATACTACGCCGCAGAGTCCCGCCGCGTTCCCAACGAGAAGATCGCCCCGAGCGTCACGAGGCCGACGAAGACCATCGGCACCCAGACCCGCTGCCACTCGATTCCAAGGCTGCCCGCAGGCGGCGCAAAGAGCAAGCCGTACTGAATGCCGGGCGTCGTCGGCTTCGCCCCGCCGAAGACGGCTCCGAAGACTTCCCTGAGATTGGGCTGCATGACATACGGCACAAAGAGCAAGAGCGCACCCATCAGAGCGACTCCGACCCACATCGCGGTAATTTGTCTACGGTTCATGGCTTGTCAGACACGCCACCGTGAAAAAAGTGACGCCATGAACTTTTTTCGGCGCGAGTAAAAATCGTCCTCGGCAGGTGCTAATTCGATTCATGAAAAAGGCTCCACCCTATTAAAATTCAATCACTGAAGGAAATTGAAGTATACCCATAGAATTTTACTACCGCCGATTGCTACTCAGCTCGGCGATTCCAAAAGGGGAACAAGAACGTGAAAGACGAAAAGACAGACATCGACCGAAAGATCGATGCTCTTCTGGAGAGAGACTCGACCACGCAGGGGATGGGCGCTGCGATGATCGAGGGCTACAGACTCTGGGATAACGAGCTCAATCGGGCCTACAAGGCGCTCTTCGCGAAGCTTCCCGCGTCGCAGAGGAGGTCGCTACAAACGGAGCAACGAACCTGGCTCGTTAAGCGCGACGCCAAGTTCAGGCTTATCGACGCGAAGTACGCGAAGCAGGGTTCGATGGGCCAGGTGGATCGACGCTCTGAGCGGATGGAGATCGTCCGCCAGCGCGCTCTGGAGCTGCGTCGGTTAATCAAGGTCGCTGGTTAATAGAGGGAGGTTTCGCTGATGAACTTCTTTTTCGCATTCGTAGCTTCCTTATTGTTCGCAACGGCGGCGCTCGCGCAAAAGCCGACCGCTCCTCCACCGGGCTCCCCGCTTCGGAAAGCCATTCTGGAAGGGTTGCGCCCCACCATCCAGAAAGACCTCGGCGGCATGGCCGTCCAGTTCGTGGTGAAGAAGCTCAGCGTTCTCAATGGCTGGGCGTTCTTAGAGGGTGAGGTACAAAAAAAGGGCGGCGGCAAGATCGACTTCCTGAAAACCAGGTATGCCGAGGATGTGCGCTCGGAAGCCTTCGACGGCCCGACTCTCTTCGCGCTGGTTCGGCAACGCGGGAAAAGCTGGAAGTGCGTCGCCTTCGCCATCGGTCCGACGGATGTCGCCTACGCAACCTGGGGCAAAACCTACGGAGCACCCCGCCAGCTGTTTCCCTATCAGGATTAGCACTCTCCTCTCTGTCTGAGAAGCGATCCATAAAGCTCCCCCAGTTTCAAATACCGGGGGAGCTTTTTTTGAGGGGAGAGAGGGGCAACGTGAAAAGCCTCGCCGTGATAGAATTTTCCCAGGCGGGTCGTCGTTTTTTTGAGCGGCGGCCCGTACTTTCGTCACAAGGTGAAACGAAATGCTCAATGAGTTGTCCAAAGACATAGCCGAGCTTCGCAGCGCCCTCGATGAGCTCGGGAGGCATCTTTGACCTTCCGAGACGCGAGAGAGAGCTAAGCGAACTTGAGGCCAGAGCGGCGGAACCGACGCTCTGGGACGATCCCGTGTCGGCGCAGAAAATCATGCAGCGCCTCGCGGCGGCGAAAGCCGGAGTGGAGCCGTACTACGCCCTCACCCAGAGAGCGGAAGACGCGCAGACGCTGATCGAGATGGCGGAGGCCGAAGGGGAAGCCCAGGCGTACGCCGCAGAACTGAAAATAGAGATTACGGCCCTGAGAGCCGGGATCGAGGCGCTGGAGAACGCGACGCTCCTGTCGGGCAGCTACGACAGCAACGACGCGATCCTGGAGATCAAGCCGGGCGCAGGCGGAACCGATGCCTGCGACTTCGGGGCGATGCTTCTTCGGATGTACCTGCGCTGGGCCGAAAAAAAGGGCTTCAATGCCACGATCCACGATGAGCTTCCCGGCGAGGTCGCGGGAATCAGCTCGGCGACGGTCTTTATCTCAGGGCCGAACGCCTACGGGATGCTGAAGGCGGAGCACGGGGTGCATCGCGTGGTGCGGATCAGTCCGTTCAACGCGGCGGGCAAAAGGCAGACGGCGTTCGTCGGGGTGGAAGTGCTTCCCCGAATCGAGGACGCAGGCGAGGTCGCTATCGACGAGAAAGACATTAAAATGGATGTCTACCGGGCATCGGGCGCGGGCGGACAGCATGTCAACAAGACGAGCAGTGCGGTGCGCCTGACGCATCTCCCGACGAACATTGTCGTGACGTGCCAGAACGAGCGAAGCCAGCTTCAGAACCGCGAGGTCGCGATGCAGGTGCTGCGCTCCAAGCTCGCCGAGGTCCAGGCCCGCGAGGAAGAGAAGAAAATCGCGTTGCTCCGAGGAGAGCAGCGCAACATCGAGTGGGGCAGCCAGATTCGAAGCTACGTGTTTCAGCCCTACACGATGGTGAAAGATTTGCGCTCGGGCATCGCCATCGGGGATGTCCAGAGCGTCATGGACGGCGAGCTGGAGCGGCTGCAACTCGGCTATCTCCGGTGGCTGGCTGGAAAAGGGGGTGAGGGCGGTGGTGAAGATATCGACTAAAAAATGGGTGAGCGCGGCGCTGGTCGTGGGGCTGTGCGCGGGCCTGGCGACGTTTGCCGTCCGCAGTGCTCATGCCCAGAGCGAGAGCACGACCACGGCGATCCGCCTGGGTGAGAGCGGCGCGGGCAATGCCGTGGCCGATGCGGTTCGCGCCGCCTCGGGGACGCCTATCGCGCTGGTTCCTGCCGCCGCGTTCCGGACCGGAGTTCCCGTGCCCGCCCGCGCCAGCGCCGACACGCTCGCGGCCCTGCTCGACCCGCCCAGCGACCTCATCGCCGTGCTGAATCTCTCCGGGGCGCAGCTCAAGGATGCCCTGGAGCGCTCGGTGCGCTACGGCTCCAAGGGCTTTGCGGGCTTTCTCCAGATCTCGGGCCTGAAGATTGTCGTCGATTCCAGCAAGCCCGACGGCCAGCGCGTCACGTCGGTGATGGTGGGCGGGCAGCCGCTCGACCCGGACAAGAAATACAGAGTCGCCACGACGCGCCCGCTGGCGAACGGCGCGAGCGGCTACTTCCAGATATGGAGCAAGGACGACATCGTCGGCGAGGCGCAGAAAACCCTCGCAGCGGCGATCCGTGAGTGGGCCGCCAGCAAGGGCGGCGAGGTCAATCTCAGCGCCGACGGAAGAATCACGGTCAAACCTTGAGAGGCTTGCTTCCCATCGCGCTCGCTCTCTCGCTGAGCGGCTGCACCCAGCCGTCCAGCGGCCAGCCCGCCCCGAGTCCGTCTCCGACCCCTGAAGAACAAAAAGTCACGTCGCCGATTGTCTTTGACAGTGCCCGTGCGTTCTCGGACTTGAAAAAACAGGTCGATTTCGGGCCGCGCGTCCCGAACACGCCGGGGCATAGCGCCTGCCGCGACTGGCTGCTCTCGGAGCTGAAAGCCGCCACGGGCGGAAAAGCAAGCCGCCAGGACTTCTCCCTGACTCTCGATAGCAAGAAGCTCTCGATGAGCAATTTAGTGGCCCAGATCAACCCCGGCGCAAAAAAGCAGGTTCTGCTGTGCGCCCACTGGGACACCCGCCCGAGCGCCGACCAGGAGATCGACGACGCCAAGCGAAAAAAGCCGATTCCCGGTGCCAACGACGGCGCGAGCGGAGTGGCGGTCTTGCTCGAACTGGCCCGGCAGCTCTCGAAAAACCCGCCCAAAAATACGGGAGTTCAGTTTGTTCTGTTCGACGGCGAGGACTACGGCCCGAGCATCCAGCGGATGTTTTTAGGTGCGGCGCACTACGCCAGGCACCCGGCGCTTCCGAAGCCCGATTATGCGATTCTGATCGATATGATCGGCGACAAAGAGCTGCAAATTCCGCGCGAGCCGAACTCCGAGCGCATGGCTCCCGAGGTTTTAGACAAGATTTTTGGGGCCGCCAAAAGCCTCGGAGTCACTCAGTTTGTCAGCCAGCCCGGCCCGGAGATCATGGACGACCATCTCTCGCTCCAGGCGGTCGGGTGGAAAGCGGTCGATCTGATCGACTTTGACTACGGCCCCTGGCACACCCTCGACGACACGCCCGAGCAGTGCTCCCCCGAGTCGCTCAAAGCCGTCGGCGATGTGCTGGCAAGAGTCGTTCACAACGAAAAATAGCTGAAGTAGCACGAAGATTATGGTGCGATTCTGAATCAGCGCCAGGGCGGGTAGAAGGCGAGGCAGGCACTATTGAGTAAAACCAGCGCCAGAGTCAGCCCCCAGCCCGCCCAGGGTCGAATGTGGGGACGAAACGCCCGCAGGTAGCCGCGCGCGAGCAAAACCCCGACAGGGATCAGCGCACCGTAGAGATAGCGTCCCTGCGCGGAGAACCACAGCCAGTTGTAGCTCACGAAGACGCCCAGAAGAAAAACGCCGTAGAGCAAAGCCCCGAGCCACCAGCGCCGCGTCGCTCGGGTGCGCCTGCGCCGACGGAGTGACTCCTGAATGCCTGCGCCGCTCCAGAGCAGTAGCGGCAGATAGAGCGCAAGCGGCAGAGGCCGACTCATTCCCGCAAAGATCGCCCAGAACGACCGAAAGCCCGTCGAGGAGACGCCAAAGAAGTAGCGCAGAAAGCTCATCCGGGTAGTGGCATGAACCCGCACAAAGCCCGGCGCACGCTCGTCCCAGTAGGCGTGCGCGGCTTTTTCTTTGAGCCAGTCGCCGTAGTGCGCCCGGTTCCAGAGAAGCCACGGACTCCAGAGTCCCAGAAGCCCTGCGCCGCAGAGCGCTAAAAACCCCAGTGCCCGTGCCCCGCCGAGTCGCCCGACCAGAACAGGAAGCGCGGCTAAGAACAGCCCCAGGCAGGTTGCTTTTGCGCCGAAGCCCAGTATCAAGCAAGCCGCAAGCGCCAGCAATCGGGAGGACGTTATCCCGTGCCGTGCGATTTTTGCCAGAGTCCAGAGCGCGAGCGCGGCGATCAAGGTCGCCAGGTTTTCGTTGCTCGCCCCCGCCGAGAGCGCGAGGCGCATCGGCACCAGCCCGATAACAGCCGCTGAAAGAAGCCCGACCTCGCGCCCGACCAGCAGCCGCGCCGCGTTCCAGGCCGCAAACGTCGTCCCGAGACCCAGCAGGGCGCACAACAGTCGCACCAGAAGAAGATTTTCTCCGCCGAGCCGAAGCACCAGGCCCGCCAGCAGATAAAAAAGCGGCGGATGGCTCGATGTCATGTAGGGCGGCTCGTAGGGCGGCGGCTGCCCGAAGTGCGCCCAGTGCTGCACCACAGAGAGATGATCGCCTTCGTCGGGGAACCAGTTTCCGTAGCGTCGCAAGTCGAGCGGGACGGCGACGATCCAGAGAAAGCTCAGCAGAGCCACCACAAAAAAAAGAAGCGCCAGACGAAGGCGGAGTGCGCGAAGAGAGAAACGAGAAAGAAGCACGATAGATAGATGAATTCTACCGCTTGATTCTTCTTTATTACATTCGTTTTAGCCTTGCCCCCCGGCCCCCAGGTTTGGGGGAGAAGATTCCGGCTTTAGCCAGACGCTTTCCGGTCCCCCCAGAACTGGGGGTTAGGGGGCAATCTTAAAACGATTCGCCTGATTCTTCTTTATCCGCAAGAGTGCTGGTTTTCGGCCCAAAACCGGGCGTCGGGCTAATTTTCTGCTAAACTGACGAGCAATGAAGCTCTGGCTCGTGTGGGGCGCACTTGGCGTCGTGGGGATTATTTTATTGGGTGCCGCGCCAGGTCTGGCCGCGTACCCCGTGCAAGTGAACGAAGAACACAGCACGCTGGGCGTCGTTGCCCTTTCCCACCTGCACGCCGGGAGCGGCTGGCTCTCGATATTCACCGGCTGCCTCGCCGTCACCCACGCCCGCCGCCTGTTGAAATAGTCTATTTTTGGATTTCACCCGCTCTCGGCTCCGAAGGAGCCTTGGCGCTTCGCCCGGGTACCCAACCGCTGGGTGTGCCGCACGATCTTCGTGCAAGGCCGGGAACTCTGCGGTATAGTGGAAAGGTTTTGCCGCGCCGACGATGGCCGTCTGAAAAGACTCTTCGGGCGCGGCATTTGCACTATTTAACTCCGGAGAAAAGTCCACGTTATGGCGACACAGAAGCGCGTCTGGCTCTTCCGCGAAGGCGACAAGTCCCTTCGCGATCTCTTAGGCGGCAAGGGCGCGAACCTTGCCGAGATGACCAACATCGGTCTGCCGGTCCCCCCCGGCTTCACGATCACGACCGAGGTCTGCACCGACTACTACGCCTCGGGGCGTCAGCTTCCCGACGGTTTGCTGGCGGAGATGAAGACCGCGCTCGCCGATGTCGAAAAAGACCTCGGAAAGACCTTCGGCGACGTCAAAAACCCGCTGCTGCTCTCCGTGCGTTCTGGCGCGAAGTTCTCCATGCCCGGAATGATGGACACGGTGCTCAACCTCGGGCTGAACGACGCCATTGTCGATGAGTACGTCAAGGTGGCTGATCCGCGCTTTGTCTATGACTCATATCGTCGGTTTATTATGATGCTCTCCGACGTTGCGTTCTCGGATAAGTTCGAGCACATCACCAAGCATGACTTCGAGCATATGTTCTATGATCTCAAGGACAAACTGGGCGTCAAAGAAGATTTAGAAGTTCCTGCCGAAGACCTGAAGCAGCTCTGCGACGACTACAAAGTCCATGTCTTAAAACAAACCGGTGCAGAGTTCCCGCAGGACCCGTTCGTGCAGCTTACGGCAGCTATCGAAGCGGTGTTTCGAAGTTGGAACAACGAGCGAGCGTTTATCTACCGCCGCAAAGAGAAAATCGACGACGCCATCGGGACCGCCGTGAACATCCAGGCGATGGTCTTCGGGAACCAGGGCGACGACTGCGGGACGGGCGTCGCGTTTACCCGAAACGCCAGCACGGGCGAGAACGCGATCCTGGGCGAGTATTTAATCAACGCACAGGGCGAGGACGTGGTCGCGGGCGTGCGGACTCCCCTACCGATCTCCGCGCTCAAGGACTACAACCAGGCGATCTACCAGCAGTTCGAGGAGACCTGCGCTATCTTAGAGAAGCACTACAAGGACATGCAGGACATCGAGTTCACGATTGAGCATGGCAAGTTCTTTATTCTTCAGTGCCGCTCGGGCAAGCGCACCGGGCCTGCGGCCATCAAAATCGCTGTGGACCACGTGGCCGAGGGCCTGATTACCAAAGAAGAAGCTCTCTCCCGCGTCGATCCGAATTTACTGACCCAGTGTCTATTGCCGGTGATTCCGCAGGGCGCAAAATACGACGTGATCGCCAGGGGGTTGCCCGCAGGACCGGGCGCAGCCACGGGCGTCGCGGTTTTCTCTGCCGAGAAAGCGGCAGAACTTGGCAAGGGCGGCAAGGGCGAGCGCGTGATCCTGGTGCGCGCCGATACCAACCCCGACGACCTCAAGGGAATGCTCGCGGCGCAGGGCGTTCTGACCGAGCGCGGCGGCATGACCAGCCACGCGGCACTGGTTGCACGCGGCTTCGGGATTCCGACGGTGGCCGGGTGCTCCGAGATCAGCGTCGGGCCAAACTCATTCACGATTCGGGCGACTGGACAGGTCGTCAAAGAGGGCGAGTTCATCTCGCTGAATGGCGCGATGGGCGAGGTGATCGCGGGCCAGGTTCCGGTCGAAGAGGCCAAGATGACCGGCGACTTCGGCGTCTACTTAGGCTGGGCCGACGAAGTCCGAACGCTCGGAATTCGCACGAACGCCGACACGCCCGAGGACACGAAGCTCGCCATCAGTCTCGGGGCTGAGGGAATCGGGCTGTGCCGCACCGAGCACATGTTCTTCGAGGGCGAGCGCCGCCCCGTCGTCCAGCGAATGATCCTCGCGACGACCGATGCCGAGCGTCAGCTTGCCCTCGACGAGCTTTTAGTGTTTCAGCGCGAGGACTTCAAGGGAATCTTCGAGGCGCTGGACGGCATGCCCGCGACCATCCGCCTGATCGACCCGCCGCTGCACGAGTTCTTGCCGAGCCGCGAGGGACTGATCGAGGAGATGGCGACGCTCAAGGCTCTGGGCAAGTCCGACGCCGAGAAAGAGAAGCTTCTCCACGCGGTGGAAGATATGCACGAGATCAACCCCATGATGGGCCTTCGTGGCTGCCGCCTGAGCATTGTCTTCCCGCAGATCGTCGAGATGCAGACCCGCGCCATTCTCGAAGGCGCGGCGCTGGTCATCAAGGCCGGAGGCAAGGCGCACCCGGAGATCATGATCCCGCTGGTCGGCCATGTGAACGAGCTGAAGTTCGTCCGCGAGAAGCTGGAAGCGACCGCCAAAGCCGTCGTGACCGAGCAGGGCGTCGAGATTCCGTACGAGTTCGGAACCATGATCGAGGTGCCGCGCGGCGCGCTGACCGCCGACGAGATCGCCCACGAAGCGAGCTTCTTCAGCTTCGGCACCAACGACCTGACCCAGATGACCTTCGGCTTCAGCCGCGACGACTCGGACAAGTTCCTTCGTCCGTACGTCGCCGAGAAGATCCTGCCGGGCGACCCGTTCGAGTCGATTGACCAGACCGGCGTCGGCGAGCTGATGCGGATCGCAGTCCAGAAAGGCCGGAGCGTCAAGCCCAAGCTCAAGCTCGGCATCTGCGGCGAGCACGGCGGCGAACCCCGCTCCGTCGCCTTCTGCCACGACCTCGGCCTGAACTACGTCTCGTGTAGCCCGTACCGCGTGCCCATCGCCCGCCTCGCAGCGGCGCAAGCGGCTCTCGGAAAAGGTGCCAGCGACAAGTAAGTTCCCCCGGCCCCAACAATGGGGAGAAGCGGGAAATCTAAGGCCGGAAGCGAAAGCTTCCGGCCTTTTCATTATTTATGAAGGAAATGAGGAAATGCGCGTAGAAACAATGAAGTGAGGATACGAAAGAGGCGACAGGTGAGAGACATTTGGATTTGTGAGAGCGAAGATACCTTATGTTTCAATTAACCTTTTTCACAGCATTCGTAGGGGAGTGATGACATGGGACATGAGAGAGTTGGTACACTTCCAAAGTCGAAGTCGTGGCGGAATATTGTTGGCCTGATGTCGAGTGGCAGTGTAGGAGGGACTCGAACAAACGATTTTGATTCTGCCGCAATCGCTTCAGCAACGCTGGAGCAAGTACGCCATCGCTTTCAAAGACTTCAGCAGGATGAGGCCACACGAGTTACCTTCGTATTTCTCGTTCAAGTCGCTGTGGCTGCCCGTTCAATTGAAAATGATATAGATCTAAGGCGGTTAACTCTCGATTTTTCGAGTAATATCACTCCTCTCAAACTTGCACGTGCCCTTCAAAAACAGGTAGCAACCACTTCCGACTTTCCTGAGTATGCCGCCATCGCACAATCTGCTGGTATTGATGCCTTGGCGCAGTGGTACGATACGAATAAGCCGCAACAAGTAGGATTATTTGCGTCTTTCGACAATTCCTATTCCACCTGGCACCAGGTAAGTACGGGCACTGGGTTCTGTGAACTGTCACGACTGTTCTTTGCCAACCTTCTGCGCCGCTACCTCAATTACTTCCTAGATCGCGAGGCATCGCGTGTCATCCCATCACTTATTGAGAGGGACCGCTTCCGTGACCATATGGAAGCACATATTGAGGACGTATCACAACACGCTTTCGAGACGTCTAAAATCGTCCAATCTTATTCTGCCGGTTGGTTTAACAGATATGCTGTCAAAGGAATGCCATCTCAACAAGAGATTGATGGCTTTCTCTCTTACGGATTCGGTAAGATGCATAACGAACTAACGCGGGAGCCTATAAAGAGATGAGTAATGATTTCTCAATAGCCCGCAGTTTTGTTGCATGCAACGGAGCGGACCTCATGGCTCATTTCCCGCAGTCCATGCCGAATGAGAGGTTAATTCTGGAGTATAGAGATGGTGTTGCAATTCCTCGTAATCTCAACATTCATCTTCCGAAATTTGTTGGTGACCTGAACTATTTACCCCCTCGTATGCTTGACCTGTTAGAAATCGTGAGTTATGTGTATGGAGCTGATCGCCATACTTATCGTGGAAGTAAGAATGATGTTGAGTATCATCAATGGTCACGTGAATACCACTTTGCTGTCCGTGTCCGTGATTATAATTTCTGGCAACAACCTAATGTGGCTGAGGCACTTAATAATCTTCTCTCGTTTTTGTCAGGTAATGTGTGTTTTCGTTTTGTTTTTGAACCAGGGCATACTACACCCCAAGCAAACCTATTCGATACAAAAGAATTTGCGCTGGCACGGAATACCAATGCACATGTCATTCTGTACTCGGGCGGCTTAGATTCATTGGCGGGTGTCCTTGAAGAGCTTGACCATACCGACCGTGATCTATATCTTGTTAGTCATCGTTCAGGCCAGCCTGCAACAAGCAAGACACAAGATTGTCTCTTGGAGGCGCTGAGGCGTCCAGATCATACTCGGCCAAACCTTCGTGCTGCTGAGCGTCTGAAGCATTATTGCTTCGGATGTAGCCTCAAGGGTGAGCGGGCACGAGAAGAAACACAACGGACACGATTTTTCCTTTATACTGCTATTGCATTTGTACTTTCGGACCTGATTGGCCTTGATGCGATCACCGTTTATGAGAATGGAATCACCTCTCTTAATTTCCCGAAGCGACAAGATTTGGTACATAGCCGTGCGACACGAACAACACATCCACGCACTATCGCAGCATTGCAGAACTTCTTTACCATGGTTGCAGGTCGAACCTTTCGTGTAGAAACTCCGTTTTTCTGGTATACTAAAACAGATATATTACAAAGTATTGCTAATTTGAATAGGCATGATCTGATTTCAAGTTCAGTTTCTTGCAGTAAGACATTTAAAGTTGGAGGTAATGCAGGAACTCATTGTGGGGGATGTTCACAATGTGTTGATCGACGATTTGCAACATGGGCTGCGGGGCTCCAAAATAATGTGGAAGGTGGTATTTATGCCACTGATTTTCTTACTGAGAGAGTTACAGATGGCGATATGAGAACCACCATCAAGGATTATGTGCGTCAGGCTAAAGACTTCACCACTCACAGCTTAGACGGATTTTATACTAATCGTGCAAATGAGCTGGCGGAAATATGTGAATATTTAGATGACATGAACGAAGAAGAAGCAATAGAACGCTTGTGGAAATTATCTCAACAACATGGGGAGCAGGTTAAGATTGCAGTAGAAAGGATACGTGTCGCTCATGACGACCCATTCACCACACCAAAAATTGACTCATTTCCTGATATGTTACGACAACGCAACTACCTAAAGGAGGAAGACATGACTGAAGACATAATCAATCACCCTGCCGTCGAAGTATTCTTTTCTTATTCTCACGTGGACGAATCACTTCGTGACGAACTCGCAAAGTCTTTGAAATTGCTGGAACGGCAGAAGATAATCAGTCGATGGCATGATCGGCGAATCGGGGCTGGTCAGGAGTGGAAAGGTGAAATCGATGTGCACCTGAACAGTGCGGCGATCATACTATTGCTCGTGAGCGCAGACTTCCTCAATTCAGACTATTGCTACGATGTTGAGATGAAGCGAGCGATGGAGCGACATGACAGCGGTGCGGCGCGGGTGATTCCCGTAATCCTGCGCGAGTGCGATTGGCAGATCGGTGACTTCGCCAAATTACAAGCTCTTCCTACTGATGGCAAGGCAGTGACGAGTCGGCATTGGCATACTTCCGACGAAGCGTTTACTGTAGTTGCCAAAGGCATCCGCACCGCAGTCGAGGAATGGTGTAATAGAATATAGGCTGACAGAAGTCTCGCGGCAGCGTATTGGGACGATGCTCAATGCGTTACGTGGAACGCGAGAAGATACCGACTATCGCCCCGGTCGTACGATTATTCGGGCACAGGCATTGCATTGTGCTCAAGAGGCCGAATCTGTTTTGAAAGCACTGGGAGTTACTGAGAATGAACCAAACCGCTGACGATGTTCGGGCTGTTGTGGAGCGCCATCTGGCTCTGGCGCAGGTCGAAGACCCGGACGGCGTGATTACGCTCTGGGTGGACCCTTCCTATATCGTTCGTGAGCCGTATGCCTGGCACGTCGGGGTTCGGCCCTCGCGCGAGCCGGATCGTCAGTGGCGCTTTTACGAAGAGCTTGCGATCATCGCAGAGAACATCGCCGAGCAAGACAGGCTTGAAGTCCACCTGATTCCTGGCGAACCCCTGGAGACAGAAGCGCCCGCAGGCGTTGCCATCGCCGCGTAGGGAAGAGATTCTTTTTTCGTCCTCTGAGTTTCTAATTATCCGTGAATAATTAGAAATTATGTCCTCTGCATTTGAAATTCTCTCCTCGGAGTTTCTAATTATCTGCTCTGCATTTGAAATTATCCGGGCTGAGTTTGAATCTCTGAGGGCGTCATTTGAAACTCAGAGCAGGGAGATTCAAATGCAGAGGACGTAATTTCAAACTATCGGGGCGATGAAACGTCCGACTACCCAAACCAGGACGAAAATCGTCCGGCTCACCCAGTGGCTGGGTACCCGGCAACGAGTTGCCGTCTCGCTTCGCTCGAATTTCTCGAACGTAGTGAGACAGCCGAAGGCTCTATAGCCGGACGTTCATCGTCCTGGAAATCCGTGGGTGCATCAATCGCCGGACGATTTTCGTCCTGGAAATCCGTGGGGGTATCCTTCACCGGGCGATTTTCGTTGGGGAGTTGCTGGGGATGCAACAAATTTGCCGTTGGTGAATCTAACAGGTAGCGGTCCTCTCAGAGATCGCAGATCGAGGAGGTTAGAGAGATGAGCAAGATTCCACGGATGAGTCCCGCAGAGCTGAAGGAGCTACGCGACCTGCACGCCGCGCTCCAGGTGCTTCCGGGTTACAATCCCCACGATACCAACGCGACAGTGGAGGCGCTCGGGTTGCTTCTGGGCACCTGGGATGGCAGCAATACGGTCGAAGTACAGAAAGAGAACGAGGTTTCGGCGGCCCGCGACGCCACCGCTCTCGTCGAGAAGGCGCTCCGAGCGATGCGAACCACGATCCACACGCAGGTCGGCTCGCAGTACGGCAAGGACTCCAACCAGTACGCCTCGCTCGGGCTGAAAAAGACCAGCGAGTACAAAAAACGCGGCCCCAGGGCGACGTAGTGGATAAAATAAGGCCGGAGACGCTCTCGTCTCCGGCTTTTTTTGGCTTGAGCGTAGCCGAAGTTATTTCAGGCTCTTGAGAGCGGCGGGAATCCAGGGGTCTGACTCGCGTGCGGTGGGCGCGACGAGGACGATGTCGGGCTGGAGCGGGTTTTTCTCCAGGCGACGCCCTCGGGGAGTCACGTAGTCCGAGAGAGGAAGCTGTACCTCGAAGCCGTCGGTGAGCCTTGCGAAGATGCTGGTCAGAACCGCGCCCGCTGTCGGTTGTCCCAGAAGCGTGGCTCCCCGTTCTTCGCGAAGCACCGCCGCGACGATCTCGCTGGCGCTGGCCGAGCGGCGGTTGATGAGAACGACGATTTTCCCGGTGAACGGCGCGAGCTTTCGGGCCGTGGTCTTGCGGGTCGGGCCTTTCCACTTTGCCACGTCGAGCACGTCGGCGGGGTCTTTTCCGGTGGCTTTTTTGTACTCGTCGGCCAGCTCGCGGGTCACGCTGACGCCGGTGGGTGTGCTCGGGGGCAGGAGCAGCGACAGCAGGTGCGCCGAGTTATTGACCAGTCCACCGCCGTTGTTTCTCAGGTCTAAGATCAGAGCGCGGGCCTTTTTTTGTGACACCTCACCTAAAAGCTTTTCCAGCTCGGGCTGGCTGTAGCCGCGCGTGAAGCTCGGTAGAACCAAGCGGGCGACATCTTTCTCGGGCCAGGTCAGGGTCGGAGGCTGAGCCGCGATTGCATACGGCTTGCGCACGAGCATGTAGAGCTTCTCGCGCCCGTCGGCCTTGCGGCGCACCGTGAGCAAGCTCGTCTCGCGCCCGCTCTGATCGACCTCGGTGGGGGCTGTAATTTTCTGACCTTCCACTTCCAGGATCAGGTCGCCGTCGGCGAGACCCACGCGCTGAGCCGGACCGCCAGGCATCACTTGAGAGATCGAAACTCCGGCGTCGGTCGCACTCGGCAGCATCCCGAGATCCAGCCGTCGCCCGGTGCGCTGGAGCGCCGCCGTGGGCGTGAGGAGCCGAATATGGCTGATTCCCAGCTCTCGAAGCGCCTCGTTCACGGCGCTGGAGAACGCCCGATGCGTCGTGGCAGCGTCGAGCGTGGACTGGCGCTTTTGCAGCCCTTCGCTGACTTTCCCGAAATCGACGCCCGGCACGAACGCCCGGCGCGTGATCGCCTGCTGGAGCGCCGTAAGCGTCCGGGCTTTCGCTTCGGGCGAAAGCTCCTGGGCAAAGGCAAGCGAGGTCAGGCTCAGCGCGAGCAAAGTAAGAAACAAACGATGCATTTAAGGGTTCCTTCCAAGGGCTTTCTCGACGAACAGCGGGGCGGCGAGCCGGGCGGAGCTGAGCGGGGCGTAGTTCTCCGAGACGGCTTGAATTCGAGTCTCCAAATCGGGGTCGAAGCAGCGCAGAACCAGCCGCATCGGGCGCTCGGGGCGGGTCTCTTCGATGAGAGTTCGGGCGACGAGACCGATTTCGAGGTTTATAGCGTCCGACGACACGACGGCAATGAGCGATTTGGCACGGAGAAAACCCGCTTTCTGGAGAACCTCGGGGCGCGTGGCATCGCCGATGAGCGTCGGGAAGAGCCGCATGGCGTCGCGGACCCGCTCGTCGATAGGCTCCTGATCGATCACCACGACTTTCTCGCCGCGCTCGTGCAGATCCCGCGCGACGGCCTCCCCGACGCTGCCCAGGCCACAAACAATGACGTGCCCGCGCAGCCGCCGGGCCGCCTGGTGGACGCTCAGCCGCTCCAGCCCGCCCGAGAGCAGAAACGTCGTGAACGCCGAGGTGATCCCCGCCATGAGAAACACGCCGCCGATCATCAGAAATATCCCAAAGAGCTTCAAGCCCGTGCTTTCTTTCTGAAGATTGATATCGCCATAGCCCACAGTTGCGAGAGTCGTGACCGTGAAGTACGCGGCGTCGATCACAGAGAGCTTCATCACCGTGGAAAAAACAAGAATCCCGGCCCCAAGCAACAACAAAAGTCCCAGAAAGAACAAAAGAGGGATCGGTGTCTGCTGGGAGCGTCGCTCTCGGGGCGGAGCGACAGTGGATCGAGCGCTCACGGTCTCGCGGACGGGCGCTTCGAGAGCTGCCTCGACGAACGCGGGTGCTGCCAGAGTCGGCGGGGCGTAGGCATCGATCCCGAAGTCTTCTCGAAGACGCCGCGCAAGACGCTCTTCCGTCAGGCGCATCAGAATCGGAAGATTCGGGTAGCGGGCGCGCACTTCGAGCGCGGTTTCTAAACTGGCTTCGTCGTCGGACGACGCTAAGATAAGCGCCCGGCAGCGTCCCTCGCCTGCTTGTTCTCGGACATGCTGGAAGCGAAAGTCGTCCAGAAAGACGCTCGCGCCCCATTTTTCGGCCTGCATCAGTCGGTCGGCCCGCGTGTTCGGGTGGGTAACGACACTCGCCGTGACTCCGCGCTGGCGCAGCTCATCGACCACGCGCAGCCCGAAGCGCCCCAGCCCGCATACCAGAACCTCGCCCCCGGTTTCCACAGCCGCATTGTACGTTATTTTTCCTGCGTCAAAGGAAATCCAGGTTTTAGCCGCGCAATGAAACGTTATGGATAAAAACCGACGGGAATTTTTAGGAGCCGCTGCCGGAGCGGGCGCGGCGCTGCTTCTGGCCGACGAAGCCCTGGCGCAGAAAAACAGCTCGATTGTTCCACTAAAGAAAAAAGAAGGCGAGGCGATTCGATTTGCCTGCATCGGGGTCGGTGGGAAGGGCGAGTCCGACAGCGCCGAGGCCAGCGAGTTCGGGGACATCGTCGCGATCTGCGACATCGACGAAAGCACGCTCAAGGAAGCCAAAGAGAAGCGCTTCCCCGACGCCAAAACCTACACGGACTGGCGCAAGCTTCTCGCCGAGATGGGCGACCAGATCGACGCGGTGACGGTCAGCACGCCCGACCACAACCATGCCGTCATCTCGCTTCGGGCGATGCGCCTCGGCAAGCATGTGTTCTGCCAGAAGCCACTGACGCATAATTTATTCGAGGCCCGGCGCGTGGCCGAAACCGCGATCAAGATGCGGGTGGCGACCCAGATGGGCAACCAGGGCACCGCCGATCCCCGGCTGCGAAAGAACGCCGCGCGATTGCGGGCCGGGCTGGTCGGCGACGTGACCGAGCTGCATATCTGGACCAATCGCCCGATCTGGCCGCAGGGCGGACCCCGACCTGCGCCCGAAGCGGTTCCGAAACATGTCCACTGGGATGAGTGGCTCGGCCCGGCTCCGACCCGCCCGTATGGACCTGGCTACCACGGGTTCGCCTGGCGCGGCTGGTGGGACTTCGGGACCGGGGCGCTGGGCGACATGGCCTGCCACACGCTGAACATGCCGTTCATGGGGCTGGATTTGAGAAACCCTATCCGGGTGCAGGCCACGACGAGCGGCCACAACAAAGACAGCTACCCCAAAAGCTCGACGATTGTCTACGATTTTGCGGCGTTTGGGAAGCGTCCCGCGCTGAAGTTGTTCTGGTACGACGGCGGACGAATGCCCGAGGCGTCGCTGTTCGACGGGCGAAAATTAGAAGACTCCGGGGCGCTGGTTCTCGGAACCCGAGGCAAGCTGTACATTCCCGGCGACTACGCGGGCGACGACGGCGTCTTGCTGGGCGGCGTCGATATTGGCGAGGTGAAGTATCCCGAGTCGCCGGGGCACTTCCAGGAGTTCGTCCGGGCGATGCGCGAAGGGGTTCCGGCCATGAGCAACTTCCCCGGCTACGCGGGAGCACTGACGGAGACAGTCCTTCTGGGAAATCTCGCGGTCTGGCTCGATGGCCCGGCTATCGAGTGGGACGCAAAGAGGCTTCGGGCCAAGAACATCAAAGGGCTGGACCCGCTGATTCGGGGAAGCTACCGCACGGGCTGGACCCTCCCCTAAAACCCCCTCCCTTCGCGGCGAAGGGAGGGGGCAGGGGGTGGTTACTTGCGGCGCTTGAGGGTTGCCAGGCCCGCGATGCCTGCCAGGCCCAGCAGGGCGAGCGTCGAAGGCTCGGGGATCGCTGTAACCGGGTTGGAATTGCTGCCACCGGACTGCGTGGCCGCGAGCACGACGCCTGCCAGCGGGATCAGCGCCAGAGCGCTGGTCCCGCCGCGCGACGCCACGACGCTGGCGGGAGCCTCGCGGGTCACGACCTCGGTAGGAGTCTCGACCGTCGGGGCGGCGGCGGCGATGGTGACAGGCTCATCGGGAGCTTCCATCGCGACCAGCTGCGGAGCAAGCTCCGGCTCGTCGCTCAGCTCGACCTCGGTGGCACCCAGCGAGGCGACCGCATAGCTCGCGGTCGAAATCGGCTCAGCCAGGGTCGCTCGGGGCAGATCGGTGCCGGGCATCTTGTAGCCAATCGGGTTGGAGCAGATCCACTTTAGAACCGGCGTTCCGGAGCGAGTGGCCCAGACTTTGGTACCCGCCGGGATCGTCTTGACGACCGGGTAGATCTTGCCACTCTTGCGAATCCCGAAAGTCGTGATTTTCCGGGCGGCGGGAAGCTGCGAGGGAACGAGTGCTTCTTTGATGAAACGCACGACCTCACCCTCGGGGATGCCGAAGTGCCGCGCATAGCTCTTTCGGAGCTGCGGGTTCTTCTGGACCATCTGGACCAGCTCATCGGTCGTGTCTACCTGGACATAGGCGAACGAGTCCGGGCGCGTCGGGTAGCGGTGCTCCTGCGCCGAGACACCGCCCGTCGCCAGTAGAATTCCGCCCGCAACAACGACCAGCGCTCCCGCAGCCACCGAAAGAATCGGTCGGGAGGGTAGCGTCGCAGGAATTAGTTTCGTCAACATCTTTTTCAATCCACTTTTCTCTTCGATTCCAGCCTATCACAGGATGCGTGCCAGGCCCGTGAACGTCGGAGAAAAACCCGTATTTATACCGATGAGGTTTTTCCGATGACCGTATGTACCAGAGGCGGAAGCGGCGCAGAAGCCTCACTCAGCACGAACGCGGCACGCACGCGCTCCACCAGCGTCTCGGCCTGAGATTCGCCTGTTGCATGGATCACCGCCAGCGTCTGGCCTGAGTGTACGGACGACCCAACCGGCGTGAGAATCTCCAGCCCGACCGATGGCTCGATGACATCGCTCCTGGTGGTGCGTCCTCCGCCCAGCATCACAACCAGCTCGCCCAGCTCTCGCGTGGCAATGGAGCCGACCTGCCCGGAGTGCGTCGCCGTCACTGCTTTCTGAGCGGGCGCACGCGGCAATTGTTCCAGAGTTCCGCCCTGCGCCTCTATCAGTTTACCAAACCGACGCCATGCCTCGCCAGAGCCAAGCGCAGTCTCGGCTTCTTTTCGAGCGTCGGCTTCCGACAAATTCTTTGCCAGGATCAGCCCCTCGGTCGCGAGAATCAGGCACAGCTCTTTCAAACGGGAATCTGCGGTTTCCGTGCGATTCGGGTCGAGCAGCTCGCAGGCTTCTTTTATCTCCAGCGCGTTCCCAATCGTCCGTCCGAGCGGCTGGCTCATGTCGGAGAGAACCGCGACCGCCCGCTTTCCGCTCCGTCGCGACCCCTCGACCAGCGCTTCGGCGAGCGCCTGAGCGTCGGGGAGGGTCTTCATCAGGGCACCGTCGCCTACTTTTACATCGAAGAGAAAGCTACCCGCGCCGCCCGCGAGCTTCTTGGAGAGAATCGACGCAACAATCAGAGGAAGCGAGCCGACGGTCCCGGTGACATCGCGCAGGGCGTAGAGTTTCTTGTCGGCGGGCGCAAGGTCCGCCGTCTGCCCGGCTAAACAACCGCCGATCTCCCGAGTCTGCGTTAGAATCCGCTCGATGCTCAAATCAATGGAAAACCCCGGAATCGCCTCTAACTTATCGAGCGTGCCGCCGGTATGCCCGAGTCCGCGCCCGCTCATCTTTCCCACAAAGACCCCGCACGCCATGAGAATCGGCACAACAATCAAGCTTGCTTTATCGCCCACGCCTCCGGTCGAGTGTTTATCCAGGGCAGGTTGCGGCAGAAGCTCAGGGGGAATTCTCCCGCCCGAGTCCGCCATCGCCAGCGTCAGGGAAGCCGTCTCGGCATCGTCCATGCCGCGCAGAAACACTGCCATCAGCCACGCCGATGTCTGGTAATCGGGAATCGAGCCGTCGGTCACTCCCCGAATAAAAAAAACAATCTCTTCGGGAGAGAGCGCGTGGCCGTCGCGCTTTTTTTCGATAATGTCACGTACCGAGAGCATCCCTCTCAGAATACCCGGAAAACGCAGCGGGTCCGTAAACGAACCCGCTGCACGAGACAAGCACCCTGAAGGGCGCTGCAACAAAACGATTCGTTTTGCAGGGGGCCGGGTAAGCAGAAGCTGATTGGTCGGGTTACACCGAACCCACCCGAGTGCTTCGAACCCACCGAACCCACCCCCTCGCAAGCTCGGACCCTCCCTTCGCGGCGAAGGGAGGGTGGACACGAGGTTT
>JANLTX010000100.1:0-72818 GCA_031363095.1 Armatimonadota bacterium
CTAAGATTCGACAAACCGAGCTGGCGAGGTGCAGGTCGAATTCGTAGCTATAGCCACGAATTTATTCGATGGTGAAAGCGCAGTAAATATCAATAAGCCCAATCAGCAACAAACCGCATTTCAAATGCGTTTGCCCTGGGGCAGAAGCTTGTTTCCGACGACGTGGAGAACGCGGTCCATGCCGCGCAGGGCGCTCTCGCGGTGGGTGACGAGCAGCACCGTGCGGCCTTGCATGAGCTGCTCCATGGCTTCCAGAACTTCACTCTCCGTCTGGGCGTCGAGGGCGCTGGTGGGTTCGTCGAGAAGAAGAATCGGGGCGTCGCGCAGGAACGCACGGGCGAGGCCGACTCGCTGGCGCTCCCCACCCGACAGGGCCGCGCCGCGCTCGCCGACCAGGGTCTCGTAGCCGTCGGGGAAGCGTAGCGTGGCGTCGTGGAGCCGGGCAGCTCTGGCGGCGGCCTCCACTTGCTCCCGCGTCGCGCCGGGCCGACCGACCGCGATGTTCTCGGCGAGTGTGCCGGGCAGCAAAATAGTTTCCTGAAAGACGACCGAGAGGTTTTCACGGAGCGAGGCGAGCCGAATATCCCGAAGATCGGTGTCGTCTAAGAAGATCGCGCCGTCGGTCGGGTCGTAGAGGCGCAGAAGCAAAGAGAGCAGCGTGGACTTGCCGCTGCCGGTCTCGCCGACGATCCCGACGCGCTCGCCCGGCGCGACCGACAGCGTGAGGTTCTCTAAAACGATCCGGCGGGCGTCGTATCCGAACGAGACAGCCTCGAAGCGAAGTGCGCCCCGAACCTGGCTCAGCGCGTGGGCGTCCGGGCGCTCGATCACCTCGGGCGGCTCGGTCAGAAGCGCCGTCGCCCGCTCCAGCCCGGCAAGCTGCGTCTGAAGACTCGCCCATTTCTTACCCAGCGTCTTGAGCGGCCCGAAGACCTGATTGAGATAGTGCAGCCCCAGCAGAACCCCGCCGACTGTCAGAACGCGCTTCTGCGCCGCCCCGACCCCGACGTAGAGCGCGGCGGCCATTCCAAGCGCGGTCAGGGTCTGGACACCCATCCCGAACAGCCCATCGAGCAGGGCAATCTGTAGCCGGACTTTCACGGCGCGCTCGGACGCCTCGGAGAATCGCCCGACCAGAGTCGGCTCCAGCCCATACGCCTTTACGCTCGTCAGCGCCCCGAGTCCGGCCTGGACGACCCCCAGCGCCTCGCTCTCTTTTTGCTTGGCATCGCGGGCGGCAGCCTTCAGGCGCGGGCGAGTCGTGCGGGCGGCGAGCAGTAGCAGCGGCGCAAGCGCGAGCGCGATCAGTCCCAGCCCGACGTGGAGCTTGAACAGCGCAAAAAGCATCAGCGATAGGGTCGTGATGGCGGTGAGCACCGGCAGCGCACCGTCCAGAAGAAACCACTCGATAGACTGGGCGTCCGACTGGATTCGGTAGAGTGAGTCCCCGATTCCCTTCTCGATGTGCCGACTGACCGAGAGTCTCAGCGCGGCATCGAAGAGCCGGGCACGGAGCGAGCGAATCAGGCGCTGCCCGACTCCGGTCGAGAGCAGCCCGCTCAAAAGCCCCTGGCCCTGCGCGAGCAGCGTGAGCAGCAGGCTTCCCGCGCAGAGCACCGGGAGCTTCTCGGTGCCGAAGAACGTCAGCCAGCCCGGTGCTTTCTGGCTCTGGAGCAGGACATCGACAGCGGTCTGGAGCGGGATCGGGGCGAGAACCGCAAGGCCCGCGCCCAGAAGCTCCAGCGCCAGCAGTGCCAGCAGCGAGGGCCACAGCCCGCGTGCCAGCCGCCAGACCTCGCTCACTGCCCTCCGTCGCCGGGTGGTCCGAAGCCACCGGGTGGTCCGAAGTCGGGTGGGGGCGGCATTTTAATCGCTTTGTCCAGCCCGGCGCGAAGAGCGTCCTCGGTGAGAGTCGCCCCGCCGCCGCTCCAGAGCGCGAACCAGGCCGCGAACCGGGCATTCGTCTCGGTGCGGGTGAGCGTTCCGTCGGCGCTTTGATCCAGAGCTGTGAACAGCCCCGGCCCGACGATTCTCCCCAGTCCGCCGCCCGGCCCGAAGCCTATGAACTCGCTGAGTTTCTTTCCCTGGCTCTCTCCAGAAAGTTGCGCCCGGAGCGAGCTGCTTCGAGCGGGCATGAAGACCTTGATCGGGAGGATCGGTGCGAACGCGAACGGCCCGCTCGCAGGCACGGGCTTCCCGGCCACGGAAAGCTCGAAGCGCTTCAGTGCCTCCGCCGACTCGGCAGCAATGGCCGGGCGCAAGGCCGGAGCCAGCGCATCGATCTGCGCCGACAGGTGCGCGGGAGTGAAGAGTTTCTTGTTGAACTCCAGAAGCCGTGCCCGGTAGAGTTTCTTAAATTCGGGCAGAGCGAAAATTCGCTCTAAGAACTTATTTTCTCCCTGCCAGGGCTTGTTGATACTCAGTTCATTGCGCTCTTGCTGAGTCCCACGCACTCCGAACTGCCCAAACGACTGATCGAAGTCCCAGGGAATAAAATTAAATTTATTATTTTTCGGGTTCAAGTACAGATAAATATTCTGTCCCGGACCAAGTATGCCGTCCAGTTCCGAAAGCGAGACCAGCACCGCCATGTACCGGGAAAACGTCTCCAGGTCGATAAAACGGCCAATCTGTGCGTTGAACTCGGTATCGGTGCCCAGCGTGACTAACTTGCACAGAGAAATGAGGCGTTTTTTCTGGAGTTCTGTGGGTTTGTTTTTTGGATCGTAGCGCTGGTTGTAGCGCTTCCAGTCCTCGCCCCGGTAGCCAAACATCTCGGGCGTGCTGGGCTTGAAGAGTGCCCCCGCATCGGAGCCGAAGCGCTCTTTGAGAAAGCGGTCTCCCACTTCTTCGACAGTCTCATACAGCCCGACATACTGGTTTTCAAACTTGCCCGGAACCGTCAGAGAGACTCGTGCGTAGCCGGTGCGCGGAGAGGGAACTCCAGCATCGCGGAAGAGCCGGTGCGCCAGTGCATCGTTCATCCACGACGGATCGGCGACGCTATTGTGCAGGTTCAGCGTCGTCATTCCTGCGAGACTCTGCGTCTTGCCGAATTTATTGAGATCCAGCTTCAGCGGGCGCTTCACACTGCCCATGGAGCTGAGAAAGGTTCCGTTGCCCTTGTAGCGCACCGCGATCTCGGGGAAAATCTGTCCGTCAAGGTCCAGGTTTGCAGGGACATAGGCAAAATCCATTCCTAACATCCCGGCGACACCGTTGCGTTTGCCTTCCTGTCCCAATAAACTCATTGGTGGTGGCTTTAGGGTTGCACTGACCGCTTTCTCCAGGGTTTCGTTGTCTAACGCACCCTTTTTTGTGCTATCCCAGGCTGTAAACCACCGCTCTCCGAGAGCCGTGAACTCGGCCTTGCTCAGCTCGCCGTCGAAGTCTTTGTCGCCGTCCTTGAGGAAGATCGGAGCGAGTAGCGGCCCCGCGCCGAAGCCGCCGGGCGGCCCGAATCCGAATCCGCCGCCGCCTTTCGGCTCCATTGCGGCCCACTGCTCCGCAGTGAAGCGCAGGTGAATCTCATGAATTTTTGTGAGTGCGAAGAACTCGGTGGGAGATTTTGGGGGGGCGGCCAGTAGCGGCACGACGAGAAGGCTTAGCATGGACGTAACGATACGCTACTTCACGGCATCCGGCAAGCCGAGCCCTCGAACGGCGGTCCGATACTTGGAGAACGACTCGGAGAGCAGTCCGAGGTTTTCCAGAATGGACCCTATCGCAGTCGGTAGCTCGCGTTCGAACTTGATCTCTAATACCCGCCCCTCGGTCAGCGCCTCGCCAGATCGTAACGGGGACGGAACCAAAAAGCTCGGGCAGGGCACCGCCCGGAGGTTCGTGTCGAGGGTCAGGCGGACGCCCTCGCCGACGAACGCGTGGCGCTCGTAGGAGATCTGGCACACAGGCGCGAGGTTTTCTTTCAAGATAGACCGGACGAACCAGCCTGGCCCGTCGCCCTCCGCCAGCCCGGCACACTGATCCGGCTCGATCCGGCTGCGACGCTTGCGGACCTGCCCCGGCTCAGGGCGCGCCTTGTGCTCGACAAAGAGCGCGTCGCCCGTGCCGTAGCGCCGGATGCGCCACTTCCCGGCCACCTCGCGACGGAACGCCGCCAGATCGGGCGTGTCCAGATACAGGCTCGCGACCGAGTAGCACTCCCCGTGTGGGTCGGGGGCGAGCCGCGTCGCCACTGCGCCGAGTAGCGCTTCGGCCAGGCTCTCCGGGACCAGAAACTTGCGCTCGAAGCCCGTCCGAATCAGTTCGCCCTCCATCAAAACCCTCCGCCGAAATCCGGGGGCGGTAGAATTTTCATCAGGCCGGTTCCTGTCTCCGCTGTGGTGAGCTTGCCGTCTTTGTTGGTGTCCCAGCCCACCGCCCACTTCCCAAGCGTGGCGGTAAACGTCGCGACGGGAAGGCTCTCTTTGACATTGAGGGCGTTCCAGAGCTGCGGCCCGAGAAACTGCCCCGGTCCGAAGCCATCCCCGAAAAACGCGCTAACGCCGCCTGCGACCTCGATGTAGGTCAGCTTGCCGTCGCGATTCTTGTCCCAGGTCACTGCTTGCTTGCGCCAGGCGGCTCCAAACGCCACGAGGCTCGGGGTCTCGCCCGCGCCGCTGAGCCGCAGAAAATCGCCGCCGATGATCGCGCTCATATCGAAGCCGCCCGGACCTCCGGGGCCGCCCGGTCCACCCCCAGGGCGACCACCGCCCGGCCCTCCGAACGGCCCCCCTTGCGGCACGACGCCCTCTTCTTTTCCGTCGAGCTGCGCCAGAACGGACGCCGCGCGCTGAGAGAAGAACGCTTTCAGGTCCGTCGTCCCGCCAAAGCCACCCGGCCCACCGGGTCCGCCGGGCCTTCCCCCGCCCGGAAATCCACCGGGTCCACCGCCGGGCCTTCCCCCCTCCGGTCCGCCGGGAGGACCGAAGCCCATGGCCTCTTTCGGGTCGAGCGCCGCGATGGGTTTTGCCGCTGCCGCCACCGAGTCATGGAGCGCGTTCAGCTCCGTCAGAACTTTTGCACCCTCGCGGCACGCTTTCTCGTAGGCCGCGCGGCCCTCGGGAAGCGCCAGAAACCGATCCAGAAGCTTCATCTCCCCGGAGTAGGGCTTTTTCACCGAGAGCTTCACCGGATCGCCGATGGGAAAGCCCCCGAACGCCATGTTCAGATCCCAGGGCAAGTAGTGAAATTTATTGGTCTTCGGGTTGCGCCAGATGTAGAAGTTGTGGCCCATCGCCAGCAGGCTGTCGCCGTTCGACGAAACCACGGTCGCTGCCAGGAATTTGGCAAAACTCTCGATGTCTAAGAAATCCCCGATTTCTTTTTTGAAAGTCACGTCGTCGGCCTGGTGCACGAGTTTTGCAAAAGCAATCAGCCGCTCTTTCTCGGCGGGCGTCGGCTTGCCCTTGGGATCGTAGCTCCGCTCGTAGCGGCTCCAGGTGTCGCCGACGTAGGTGATTCCGCCGCGTGCGCCCTCGGGCTTGAGCAGCATTCCCTCGCTCGTGCCAAACCGCTCTTTCAGGAAATTTGTGTCGAGCTGCTCGGCCAGTGTGTATAGACCCAGGACTTTCTCGGTTCCGTCCAGCTTCAGAGTAACTTTCGCCAGCGAAGTCCGAGGCGTCGGGATTCCCATTTTTCGGAAAAACTCGTAAGCCAGCGTCTCCCGGACCTGAGTTCTGTCGGAGAAATTATTATTTAAATTGAGTCTGCTCAGCCCATCGATGCTCTGATCTTTGACGAACTGGTTCAGATCGATCTTGAAGGGCCGCTTGAACCCTCGCGACGAACTCATGTAGCTGGAGTTGCCCTTGAAGCGAAGCCCGACGATGTACGCTTTGCCGTCGATCTTGACGGTGGACTGGATCTCCGGGAACTCGCCGACCATCATCCCAGGACCGCCGCCGCCCCGTGCAGGAGCCATGGAGTCCCACTCGGCCTGAGTGAGTGTCAGCACGATCTCGTGTACCTTCGTCGGTGTGTAGAAGCTCTGGGGAGCGGGGGCAAAAAGCATCGGTATCATGGGCTGGTTGTATCTTCCGACTATTAAGGGAATATGAAATCACTCGCTGAGAATAGGGTTCCTCGGAAAAAAACCGACGGGCATAAGCTTGAACGAGATTTTATGAACGTTCATCACGGGCCACTCCTCGGGGCGGGGTAGGTGCGTGATTCCCTGGGTGTACCAGAGGACGATATCCCGGTTTTGTAGCTCCCGGTCGGCTCTGGTCCATGCGGTCAGCCCATCGCTGCCTGCGCTCTGATTGGGAAACTCGCCCGCCGCCCAGCGCTCGTTTTCCCTGAGCGGAGTCGCCCAGAGATGGGAATCCAGAAACCCGGCTCGCTTTCGGATCGTCGCGGTGGGCGCGGCCAGGGGGAGGGCGTTGTCTCCGGGAATCAGGGCATAGCCTGTGTTTTTCTCGCTTAAAACCTTCCAGTAGCGGCTCTGGGCCGGGTCGATGCGGCGCTTCGCCTCGCTCTCGGTGCGTAGCGGAGTCTCGCGCATCGCTATCGCGTTGCCTTCCGGGTTGCTTGGGCCGGGCGGAAGCGGCGACGTATTGCACTCGATTAGTCGGTTTTTCGTGCCATCGACATCGAGGTCCAGCCGCCAGCAGAAAAAATGCTGATGGTTGACCGCCGAGAGCCTCTCGCTGAGGGTATGCGCCGAGCTTGCTTCTCCCAGTTTGTGGGGTGTATCTCCCTTTGCCAGCATGATCCCGGTGAGAAGCGTCTCGCACTCCAGGGTGCCGTCCTCGTGGAAGATCCACTGGAACGCGTAGTCGTAGTTTCCCAACGTCGCAGTGTGGCACACAACTAACTGCCGGGCGCGGCGTGCCATGTTTTCATGTTTGATGAGCAGGCCGCCATCGCGCTCGTACAGTGCAACCGCCCCCGGAATTTCTTTCGGCTGCCCCAGCTCATCGGCAAGCGTGAACTCCAGGAGCTGGGCGCCGTCGGGAACGTCCGCACCCCGGACCAGTGGGGCCGTGTTCTGGCCCATGCCGTACTCGCCCTCGTCGATAGCGTTGCGCCAGCGCCAGCCTGGAGTCGGGTCGCCGTACGGGACCACCATCTCTGAGAGCGACGCCCGATACAGGATCGACCGCTCGCCCCAGCGTACCCGCCGGAGCACCAGCCCCTCGCGCGGGTGAAGCTCCAGCGAGAAGCGCCACGCCCCCCAGACAAACTCGCCGTTTTCACGCCGAACCTTTGGCGTGCCACCGGGCAAAGCGGGCGACGCGGGGGCGAGCGAGTAGCCCTGCGGCGGCGGCACGGGCACCGCTCCGGTGTCTTCGACCGTGATGAGCTTTCGGGCTACCAGGTCGATCAGGGCGCTGAGACCTTCGATGGGCCGCGCCAGATAATGCCCCTCGCCGGTTGCGCGGTAGGCGACAAGCCGGGCCAGACGCTTTTTACCGTCCGCGCCGTCGATGGCTCCTGCGCCCCAGATGTTCACGGTGACGCTCTCCGGGTCCGAAATTCCTCGTTTTTTGAGGGCGCTACGCCAGCGCGGATCTCTTGAGGCAACCTCCCAGGCACTCTGGAACTCCTCGGTAAGAAGCCGTGGCTGGACGTTCTCTACGTCGCGCGTGGAAACGACGCCGCTTGAGTCCAGATCGAGCGTCGCGATGCTGGCTCGGCCCGTGCCCGGAACGAACACGGTTGCCTCGACGCGCCTGGGGAGCTTCTGGCCGCCCAGCCAGGCGGTTTTATCCGGCTCAGCCAGCGCCACCCAGGCAAGGCGCGTTTTTTCCGATAACAAACTTTTTTGTCGAAGAATTGAGCGAACCTGGGCCAGCTCGGACGCGCTCAGTGAAGCGAGCGGATCGGCGGGCGGCGGCTGGCCCGGCATCAGAGCCGCCAGAAGCAACAAAGGAGTCATGACGGAATTATAGACCCTCGCACCAGGCAAGCACTTCGGCGAACGGGCGCTCTTCCAGGCCACCGAAGCGTGGATGCTTTCCCAGTCGTGCCCGGCTGGTGGCCGGACTGGTCATCCCGCAGAGCCAGCGGGCAAGCTGGCGCGGCTCCCCGAGGGCATTCGGGTGTGCTTTTCGTAGCCCGGCAAGCTCGGCGGCCCAGCCCTCCGGAATCGGTGGGCGCGGAGCCTCAGGCGGGAAGAGAGCCGGGGTTTTGGACTGGCAGAACGTGCAGTGGCCGCAGGCTTTTTTGCGCTTTTCGCCGAAGTGCCCGACCAGTGCGTTGACCTGGCAGCCGTCGTTCTGCACCAGCGCCAGCACCTGGCCCAGCCGGGTGATCTCCGCTTGCTCTCGATGCAAAAACCGGGCAAATAGCTCGCTGGCAAGGGCGTCGGGATCTTCTTCGGAACGCAAACGGGTGAAGACCGAGCGGACATCGCTCACCCGAAGCTCGATCATCCCGCGCTCTTCCAGAACTTCCAGTGCCCGAACCAGCCGCCTGCGCTCCTGCCCTAATTTTTCGGAGAGATCAGTCGGGTTGAGGCTATACCAGGTGCGTCCAAACTTGGCATGAGCGAAGACCTGGCGGATCAGTCGGCCCGGCTCGCCGGGAAAGGCGGCGGCCATCGCGTCGGTCGTCCAGCCAGACAAAGGACGAAGCTCATAGCCTGCGTACGTCGGCGTCCCTTGCACGAGAACGCCCGCCAGCTCCAGATAGGTGAGTGCGGTTCGCAGAACCAACTGGCGCAGGTCGTGTCGATACGAAAGATCGTAGAGCGAGACATCGAAGCGCTCGCCCAGTGACAGAAGCTCGCCGAGTAGCGAGCGCAGACTGCCCTCGGTGGGGGTGTCGCCAAAGACAAAATTCTCCAGTGTCGGGACATCGTCCTGGCAGGCGAGAAGCTCCACCGTCGAGCCGTTTCCATCGCGGCCCGCGCGCCCGATCTCCTGGCTATAGGACTCCAGCGACTTGGGCAGGTTGTAGTGATAGACATACCGGACGTCCGCTTTATCGATGCCCATCCCAAAAGCTATCGTCGCGACGACGATCCCGGAGCTTGAGGCCATCCACTCGTTCTGGATACGCTCGCGCTCCTCGCTCTCCAGCCCGGCGTGATACGCAGCGGCAGGCAGCCCGGCCAGCGAGAGCGTCTCGGCGACTCGCTCGGCGGTTTTCTGGAGCGTGACGTAGACAATCGTGGAGCCGGGTGGACGATTTTTGAGGCGCTCCAGCAAAGCCCGGTCACGCTCGCCGGAGAGAACCGGTGTGGTGAGCATTGTTAAGTTCTGGCGATAAAAACCCGTGATGATAGCGTCCTCGGGCGCGATTCCGAACGCCTCCCGAATATCTTCGACCACCGGCGGGGTCGCGGTCGCAGTGAGGGCCAGCACCCGGTCGATCCCGAGCTGCTGCACCATTCCGGCGAGCTTCATGTAGTCCGGGCGGAAGTTATGGCCCCACTCGGAGATGCAGTGCGCCTCATCGATGACGAAAAGCCCGATCTTGCTTCGCCCAAGCTGGCCCAGAAAGCGCTCGTTGTTGAAGCGCTCCGGCGCGACGTAGAGCAGCTTGAGTGTCCCACTTTCAAGCTGCTCGCTCAGGGCCATCACCTCGCTTTTATCGAGCGACGAATCTAATCGTGCTGCCGCGATTCCCTTACGCTGGAGGAAGTCGATCTGGTCTTTCATCAGCGCGATCAGGGGCGAGACGACCACGGTGAGATCGGGCAGGTGTAGCGCGGGAAGCTGGTAGCACAGCGACTTGCCGCCGCCGGTCGGAAACACAGCGAGCGCGGAGCGCCCCGCAAGAATCGCCTCGACGACTCTCTCCTGCCCATCACGGAAGCCCTCGAACCCGAAGACCTCACGAAGCGTTTTCTCTGGAAGCATGTATCCCATAGTTTATCCCCAAAGCTTTCGGTCGAGTGCCCGGTACTGAACCGCCTCGGCGATATGGGCGACCCCGATGGTCTCTTCTCCGGCAAGATCGGCGATGGTTCTGCCGACTTTCAGAATCCGGTCGTAGGCGCGGGCCGACAGATGCATGGTCGTTATGGCTGCCGAGAGCAGAGCTTTTGCCTCCGGTTCAAGTAGCGCGTGTTGCCGAAGCTGGCGCGAGTTCATGTGGGCATTACAGAACGTTTTGAGCTGTGGCGGTCCTCCTATTTTTTCTACGGGCTTCTGTTCCCCGAGTTCATCGGCAAAGCGCAGTAGTTGTGTCTCCCGTGCTCGCAGAACCCGCTCCCGAATCGCAACTGAGCTTTCTCCCGTAGGTGGAGAGCTGAGCTCGTCGTGTTTGAGCCGGGGAACTTCGATATGCAAGTCTATCCGGTCGAGCAGCGGCCCGGAAATTCGCTGTAGATATTTATGAACCGTAGTTTGGGAGCAGGTACAGGCGCGTACCGGGTCGCCGAAGTAGCCGCAGGGACACGGGTTCATGGCGGCGATCAGCGTAAAGCGAGCGGGGTAGGTGAGTGCGGCAGCAGCGCGGGCGATGGTGACATGCCCATCCTCAAGCGGCTGGCGCATGACCTCCAGGACGTCCCGGTTGAACTCGGGCAGCTCGTCTAAGAACAAAACTCCCAGATGGCTCAGCGAGACCTCGCCGGGGCGGGGAATGCTGCCGCCACCGGTGAGTCCGGCGTTGGAGATCGTGTGGTGCGGAGCGCGGAACGGGCGCTGGCAGACGAGCGCCGAGCCGCTCTTGAGTAGCCCGGAGACCGAGTAGAGCTTGGTGACTTCGAGGGCTTCATCTACGGTGAGCGGCGGGAGAATCGTCGGCATGCGCCTGGCGAGCATGGTCTTCCCCGAGCCGGGCGAGCCGACCAGTAGCACGTTGTGCCCGCCCGCCGCCGCGACCTCAAGCGCTCTTTTGACGTGCGCCTGACCTTTGACATCGTTGAAATCGACCTCGCTGTGGCCGTGCTCGCTCAAAAGCGCCGCTGGATCTTCCCGCACGGGCGTCGCCTGCGAAAAATCTGCCAGAAGCTCGATAACCTGAGCGAGAGTCTCGACCGGGTAGACATCGATGTCGCCGACAATCGCCGCCTCTCGGGTGTTGCCCGCCGGAACCACGAGCCGCTTTCGTCCGTTGTGCCGCGCCCAGATCGCGAGTGGCAGAACCCCGGAGACAGGCCGGACGCTTCCGTCCAGCCCTAATTCGCCGATGAAAACCGTGCCGTCGAGTTCGCGCTCGTTGACCTGACCCGTGGCCGCCAGAAGCCCGATGGCAATCGGTAGATCGAACGACGGCCCGGCTTTCTTCAAATCCGCCGGAGCAAGATTAACTGTTAAGCGTTTATCAAAAGGGAACAAAAGCCCGGTATTTCGGATGGCGGCCCGAACCCGCTCGCGGCTCTCTTGAACGGCGGCGTCCGGCAGCCCGACGATGGTGAAACTCGGGAGCGTGGCTCCAGCGACATTGACCTCGCAGCGTACTCCGTAGGCATCCACCCCGAAGATCGCCGCCGATTCGACTACGGCAAGCATGGCTTAAAAAATTCCTCTCTCACTTACTACAACGGGTGAGATTGCCAATTCTGACAAAAACAGGGAATTATTTTTTTCCGGACGATAAAATGAGCGCCTATGAAACCACCGCTCCCACCGTTTACTTTCGAGACCGCGACCCAGAAAGTCCGCCTGGCCGAGGACGCCTGGAACTCGCGCGACCCGGACCGGGTTTCGCTGGCCTACACCGAAGGAAGCGTCTGGCGCAACCGCGCGGAGTTTCTTGTGGGCCGCGCTGAGATCGTGGCGTGTCTGACCCGAAAGTGGGCTACCGAACGCGAGTATCGCCTGATAAAAGAACTCTGGGCGTTCTCGGGCAACCGGATCGCGGTGCGCTTTGCCTACGAGTGGCACGACGATTCGGGCCAGTGGTTTCGCTCGTATGGCAACGAGAACTGGGAGTTCGACCAGAGCGGCTACATGCAAAAGCGCCTCGCCAGCATCAACGACCTGCCGATCTCAAAGTCCGAGCGCAAGCTGCTCTGGCCGCAAGGCTGCCGCCCCGACAACTTTCCCGGTCTCACGGAACTGGGGCTGTAGCGGATGCAACAAGTCCCTGAAGGAACTTGCTGCACAAATTCAAGGAGGCACCCAGCCGCTGGGTACCCGGCCCCCTGCAAAACACATCGGGGGGCTATGGTTTGCAGCGCCGTTCACGGTGCTTATTTTCCCGCAGCGGGCTGCTTTAGCTGCCTGAACGCGGTATACCATAGGCTGATGGCTGACGATTTTCAAGATTTGGCGTTGCGCTTGGAGGCGCTGGTGGAGGACCGGGCGCTACTTGCCGCTCTGCCCGAGGAGACGCGGGTGCGGGTTTTGAAGGCGGCGGGACTGCTGGCGCGGCCTGATGCGAAGGCGCGCAAGCAGCTTCAAAAAGAAACGCTACGACTCCAGAAAGAGTCGCGGCGGGAGCGTTTAGACAGCGTTTTAAGCGAGACCGGGATTCGGAAGCTGCGGCGCGAGACGGTGTTCACGACGCCCAACTACTTTCCGCCCAAAGACGGCTTTGTGCCCGAGGCGACGGACGAAGAGCGGGAAGCGCCCGAGCCGCAGAATTGTTATATTTGCAAGCAGGACTTCTCGCAGCTCCACCATTTCTACGATCAGCTCTGCCCGACCTGCGCGGCGCTGAACTACGCCAAGCGGAGCGAGCTTGCGGATTTAACGGGCCGGGTGGCGCTGCTCACGGGCGGGCGGGTGAAGATCGGGTATCAGGCGGGAATTAAATTACTTCGGTGCGGGGCGAAGCTGATCGTCACGACGCGCTTTCCGAACGACTCGGCGGCGCGCTACTCCAAAGAACCCGATTTTGCCGACTGGAAAGACCGCCTGGAAATCTACGGGCTGGACCTGCGGCACACCCCGAGCGTCGAGGCTTTGTGTCGGCACCTGGTGAACTCTGAGCAACGGCTGGATTTTATTATCAACAACGCCTGCCAGACCGTCCGAAGGCCGCCCGAGTTCTATGCCCACATGATCGACGGCGAGCGGGCGGCGCTTCCGTCCAAAGCAAAGCCGTTGGTCGGGTCGTACCAGGTGGAGGGGATTCTGCCCTCGGCCTCGCTCTCGCAGGTGGCGCTCCTCCCCGACGAGCTTGCGGCGCAGAGCACGCTGTTTCCCGCCGGGCAGCTCGATCAAGACCTCCAGCAAGTGGACCTGCGCGACCGGAACTCCTGGCGGCTGACTCTAAGCGAGGTGCCGTCGGTGGAGCTGCTCGAAGTGCAGCTGGTGAACGCCATCGCGCCGTTTATTCTCAACGCCCGGCTGAAGCCTCTGATGCTCAAGACCCCCGAGCGCGACAAGCATATTGTGAACGTCTCGGCGGTGGAGGGCCAGTTCTACCGGAAGTTCAAGACGACCCGCCACCCGCACACCAATATGGCGAAGGCCGCGCTCAACATGATGACCCGGACGTCCGCAGCCGACTACCACCAGGGCGGAATTCACATGAACGCCGTGGACACCGGCTGGGTCACCGACGAAGACCCGGCCCCGGTTGCGACCCGGAAAGTGGCCGAGCACGGCTTCCACCCCCCGCTGGACATCGTCGATGGAGCCGCCCGGATCGTGGACCCGATCATCGCCGGAATCAACTCGGGCGAGCACGTCTGGGGCCAGTTTCTCAAAGATTACTTCCCGACGGACTGGTAAGACTATGCCGCTTTTTTCTTGAGAAACGGAAGCTCGAAGCGTTTATAGAAGAAGTTCGCGGCAATCGGCATGAGAAATACGATAAAAATAATTCCGAACTTGGTGATTCCCAGTGCTGGTTTGACTTTGCTCGCAAACTCGGCCAGAGTCCAATAGAGCGTTAGCAGGGGCAGATGAATCAAATACAGGCTATACGAAGACATTCCGAGCTGAGTCAGGGTTTTATTGCTCCAAAGTGTGCTTAATTTATTGTCAGACTCGCGCTGAATGGCGCTGGCAAGAAGAAAGCCAAAGCCGGTGCTGGTAACAAAGTCACGACTCATCCAGGTATAGATAGAAAGGTTCATCAAAATGCCTCCGATCAGAAAAATAACTCCGGCAATGAATAATGGCTTGCTCTGGAATGGTTTTCTGCCGGAAAGATAGCTCTCAGCAATGTACATTCCCAGGAACCACTCGAAGTAGCGCAGAAAAAAAGCATGTTCATAGCGAATGGGATAAACACTGAAACCAACCTGCACCAGAAACAAGGCTACCAATACCGGAACGAAGCCGATCTTTCGAGAAATTTTTAAGAGCAGGGGATAGAGCAAGTAAAATTGAAGCTCAAACAATAAAGTCCAATAGACACCGTTGAACTGAAGCGATTTAGGGAAAATAAACTGGAGAAACCCTGCGCTGATCCCGGCATCTCGAAAAACAGCGATCAAATCCAAACCGGGCTTGTGCCCGGCTTTTTGGAGCATAAAAATAAATAGTTGAATTAAGACAACTAAGATAATGCTGGCTAAATACGCCGGGTAGAGCCTTCGGAAGCGCTGAACGGCAAACTTCTTCAAGTCTAACTGGTCAGATTGAGTTGCCAGGTATTTCTTGGCCTGAGGCAAGTGGATGCAGAAGCCGCTGAGCACAAAAAACAAATTCACACCCAGATACCCGAACTGAATTAAGAAAAAAGTGAGTAGAAAAACAGGGCCATCGCTGATGCCTGGCATCACTGCATGCTTCGTCGTGACGCTTGCCGGGTAGAAGAAGCCCCAGGTGTGGTACAGAACCACCCAGAATGCCGCTATTCCGCGCAGGACATCAATCGAGGTTAAATACGTCTTCTTTTGCATGGCTTAGCGGGCCGAAAGATGCTCCAAAAGGAATTTCTGTGAGCGGCGACGCTGATGACGGCTCAGGTCGGCGTCGCGGATGCCATGGCGCGATACCTTGCCCGGATAGAGCGTCAGCTCGAAGTCTTTTCCGGCTTTCTCCAGCGCATGAACCAGCTGGATCGTGTTCTGGACATGCACGTTGTCGTCCATCAGGCCGTGGGCGAGCAGCAAGGCTCCCGAGAGATTGCCCGCCGCGAGCACGCTCGACGAGCTGTCGTAGCCCGCTTTGTTCTTCTGAGGCGTGGACATGTAGCGCTCGGTGTAGATCGTGTCGTAGAGCCGCCAGTCGGTCGGGGGTGCGCCCGCGACGCCCGCCGCGAACTTCTGCGAGTGAGTGAGGGCGTAGGCGGACATAAAGCCGCCGTAGCTCCAGCCCGAGATCCCGAGGCGCTTCGGGTCGGCGATGCCTTCTTTGATGAGAAAGTCCAGCCCGTCCTCGATGTCGCGCAGCTCGGCGGCTCCCATATTTTTATAGATGCACCAGCGCGCCGCCGAACCGCGCGGATTGGCCGAGCGGTTGTCGCACTTCCAGATCGCGATTCCCTGCTGGGCATAGAACTGCTCCCCAAGGCTCCCGTTCACCGCGCTCCAGGTATCGCGTGCGGTCGGGGCGGCGGGGCCTGCGTAGACCGGGCAGAGAACCCCGACGCGCTGGCCGGGTTTCCAGTCGGGCGGCAGGAGCAGCGTCCCTTCGAGCGGATAGCCGTCGCGGGCCGAGAAGCGAAGAACTTTCGGCTGGCCCAGCGCGTATTCCTTCGACGGCTCGCTCAGCTTGCTCTCGGACGCCACGCGCAGAATTTTCCCGCTCACCGCGCTTCGCACCAGGGTTTTCTCGGGCGTCGTGGCGTCGGAGAAGCTATCCAAGAAAAACGCATTGCCCGGCGCGAGAGTCGCCCGATGCGTCCCCGGCTCCGGCGTGAGGCACACCGTGGCTCCCTTGCCATCGAGCCTTGCGCGCCAGAGCTGGCTACCCATCACCGAGTCTTTATTGGCATCGAAGAAGAGTATTCCCGATTTTTCATCGACCTGGATGGTTGAGACCACATCCCACGGGCCTTTCGTAACCGCACCGATCAAGCTACCGTCGATTTTGTAGCGATACAGATGCTTGAAGCCTGTTCGTTCGCTCTCCCAGAGAAACTCCTGGCCGCTCTGAAGCCAGTTTGGTTCGATTGGTTCGATCCAGCCGCCCTGAGCTTCTTCATGGATCAGTTTCTTTGTATTTAGACCCGTTTTTGCGTCCGCGCTCCAGAGGTCTAAGAAATTCTGCTCCCGGTTTTGAACTTCATAGAGTAGTTTTGTGCCGTCGGGGGAGAACCAGAACCGGACAATCAATCTATCGTCGTCGGGGTAGCTCGATAGGTCGATAAAAACGGGCAGTGCGCCCTCGGCCTGGGTATCGACGAGGGCAATCCGGGCGATGGGGTTCGGGTCGCCGGGGAGCGGGTAGCCATAGACCTCGGCGTCCTGGTCGCGGGGAAGAATATCCAGCAGTGTGAACGGCTTCACCGCCGACGTATCGAGGCGCAAAAACGCCATGATCTTGCTGTCGGCGCTCCAGCGAAACGCAAACCGTGAGCCGCGCCCGTAGACCTCTTCGTCGTAGACCCAGTCCAGAAGCCCGTTGAGCACCGTCGGTGAGCCGTCCGTGGTGACTTTCCAGCTTTTTTGCGGCCCGACGCCCACCTCGGACAGTTCCAGGTTGTTCTCTTTGAAGCTCACCCGGCGCTTCTCATCGGGGGAGAGCAGCCCGACGTTTCCGCCTCCGCGTCGAGTGCGCCGGAGCGGAGGAGTTTCCGCGCCCGGCGTGACGGCGACGAACGGTGCGGTTTCCTTACCCGTGAGCGCGTCCACGGCGACTTTCCCGGTGTCGCTGGACTTCAGATAGGTCTTCTCGTCGATCCAGGAAAGCTGTGCGTCGGGGACGGTGAAGATTCGTCCGCGCCCTTCGAGTACCTCGTCGGGGGGGATTCGCCGGGTCTGGGCATGGGTCGTCGAAGTGGTGGCACAGAGCGCGACCAGAAAAGTCAGCAGCAAGGCAGAAGAGCGCATGGGCCGATTATACCTGTCCGACCCAGTCGGCCTCGGCGACCTCTCTCCAGCGGGCATAGATCGCCTCGATCTCGCGCGGGGCCAGTGGCCCGCCAGAGAGAAGCGCGGCGTTCTGGCTCCAGCGCTCGGGGTTTTTCGTCCCGACAATCGCCGTGCTCACTCCGGGCTGCGCCAGCGTGAAGCGCAGTGCGATGCTTGCGGCGTCGGGGCCGGAAAGAAACGGGAAGTTCAGTTTTTTCAGCCGACGGAAATACGGCAGAGGATAGGCGGGGCACTTGGTCTCGCTTGCCCAGCGCCAGGCGGCGTTTGCGATGGGCCGCTTGGCGATCACGCCCATTCCGGCGGCCACGGCTTTCGGGAGAACTCTCTCTATCCCGCGCTGATCGGCCAGGTTGACGCTGGTCTGGAGCGTGTCGAACGCCCCGCAAGCCACGGCGAACTCGGCGGCCTCGTTCTCGCCCGAGTAGCCGATAAAGCGGGTTTTTCCGGCATCGTGCGCTTTCTGAAGAGCCGCGATCACGTCGCCCTTTTCCAGAGTTTCTCTGCTGCACGAATGAAGCTGGACCAGGTCTAAGCAGTCGGTTTTCAGGCGTTTTAGACTTCGCTCGATCCCGAGTTCGATTAATTCTGGCGACCAGTCGGGCGCGTCGATCCCGGCGGCGTGACCGGTCTTGGTGAAGAGAAAATACTCGCTTCGTCGATGGCCCATGGCATCGCCGATGAGTTTTTCGCTCGCGCTCGCTTCGTCGCCTGCCCAGTAGCACTCGGCGGTATCGATCACGTTCAGCCCGGTGTCGAGCGCCGCCCCGAGAAGTCGGGCCACATCGAATGTCTGCGCCCGCTCGAACCCGATCTCCGCGCCGCCAAAGCCCAGCGCCGAGACTTCCATCCCCGTCCGCCCCAGTCCGCGTTTTTCCATGGCTTGGATTATACGCCGTATTTTCTGCCCCCTGGCCCCCAGTAATGGGGGAACCAGAAAAGCTCCCCCAGAACTGGGGGCCGGGGGGCAGAAACAAAGCGCCGGGCTTGAGACCGTAACCAAGTTGCTTCCTGGTTCGTTTGTGGGCCATGAAACGACTCGGGCTGTGGCCTTTGGGAACTCTCGCCCTGATTTTCGCGACGCTCGCGCTCCTGCCGCTCACCCGCTCGGCGCTTCGGGACGACACCCGGCTGGCGATGGGGCGCTCTTCGCTGGGCAGTGCGCTGGTCGATCTCGGCATCAAGCAGGAAGACCTGCCGCTTGGCGGGATCGGCCCGCCCCTCTCAGCTTCATCCGATATCGCCGTCGCGCCGGGCGGCGAGCTGGAAGTTCGGCTTGCCAACGCCACGCGTTTGGTTGGCAAAGAAAAGTGGGCCGCGCTCCAGAAGCTCGTCCAGGACTTCCCGAATCGCCCCGAGGCCCACGCAAGCTTACTGCGGTTTGCCTGTAGGAACGCGGGCAGCGTCGGCATTGGTCGGGAAGAGGAGCAGGACCGTCTCTGGATTCGGCAAGGGACGCTTCACTCCTCTTCGCTACCGAAGACCGACCCGGCGGACATCGCGCTGATGCTCACGTCTTGCGCGACGGGCGAGAAGCTCGACCCCGAGAACGCCTACTTTCCGGCCCTGGCTGCGGTTGCGCACTTTTCGGCAAGCCGCGACACGGACGCGCTCGCGGCGCTGCACCGGGCAGGCGAGAAAAAACTCTGGCACGAGTACACCGACGCCGAGCTTCGCGGGCAGGAGCTTCGAGCGCAGCGCCTCGGCGACTCGGGAAACTCGCTCGCCCGCTCCGTTCGGATGGCTTCGCTTCTCTTTCCGCATTATTCCGAGCTTCGCGCCCTCGCCTGGCTCTCGGCGGTGAAGGCCATGGACGCCGAGGTCGCCGGGGATTTCAAAACGGGCTTACAGATTCGCCGCGATACCTGGAGCCTGGGCCGAATGATGCGAATCCACGGCACGACGGGCATCTGCAACCTGGTGGGACTCACCCTCGTCCGGATCGCCTCCGCCCGGCCCGGCGGTGCCCCGACGCTCAAGAACGAGCTGGGCAACGATGTGGGAGTCAGCGAGCGCAACAAAAAGTCCGATGCCCGGTTTATCGCTTACTTGAACGCGCACGGCTTCTCGAAAGACGCCAGCGCCTGGGAGCCGGAACTGGCGGCATCCGACCGAGTGCGAGCGCTGATTCAAAACGGCAATACCGTCTCCGCCTGGCGCTTTCCTGTTTTGTTTGAGACGATGTCGCGCATTCTCATTAGCATCGCGCTGTTTGGTACGGTTGGTTTCTTTTGTCTGCTGGCCGGGCTGGGCCATGTCGTTCCACTGCTCCGGCGACGCTTCGGCACTTCTGGTGTCTGGTTTGCCCTTGCGGGAGGGCTGGCGATGCTCGGCTATCTTGGTTGGAACACGCTGGGCGGCGTTAAGAACATCTTGATGTACTCCAGTATGGTTCAGGGAACGGGAATGAGCGGCAGTGGAGACTTCGTTGCGAAGGAAATGGAAAAGATAGCATCAGGCGCGGTTCGCGTGGGCGTGACGGCGCTACTTGCCCTGCTGATGCCGCTGCTTTTGTTGTTCTTCATCGCGGTTCTGGGCGGCAGGCGGGGCACGCCGTCGCGGTCGGTGCTGCTGCGGCGCTGGGCGCTCCCGGCGGCGGCGGCGATGGCGCTGGTCTATGCGGTGCATCTCGGGGCGCTCTGTCTCCGGGAAAGAGCGGTGAACGCCGAGCTGGACAGGATGAGTCTCCACGAAGGGCGTTATCTCGCAGAAAAGTTCGGGTCGCCCTGGCCGGGGAGTGCCGTGGATTGAAATCCCGGCTGGGTAAGAAGGTCCACCTCCGTGGACAGAAACGCGACTCTGTCCGCGAAGGCGGACAAGCTTATCGAGCCGGGACTTCAGTCCACGGCGGCAAGGTCGCCCTGGCCGGGTGCTACAATAGAGAGTGACACGAACCCCTGAGGCCGAACTGCACTTCTCGCGCGGGCTGCTGCATCTGAGAAAAGGCGAGGCGATCCTGCCGCCGTCGATGGCGATCCGCGAGGCCGCCGCGCCGCCGGGCGTCGATGTGTTCTTAGCGGTTATCGGGCTGGCAGCGGTCGCGACCAGCAAGGCGCTGGGGCAGACCGAGTGGATCGAGTCGTACCGCGCCGAGATGCGGGCGGCGATTGCGGACTTCGAGAAAGCCGCGCAGCTCGCCCCGGACGACCCGGAGATCGCGCTGAGAAAGTCCCAGGCGCATCACTATCTCGGCGAGGCAACGCTCGCCAACGCCGAGTCGGAGCGGGCGTCGAGCCTTGCGCCCTTCCCCCCTTCCCCCGTGCCGGGTACCCAGCGGCTGGGTGTGGGCGTAAGTGTAGCGAGGAACGAGCGCAACGCACGGGGGACAGGGGGTGGGCCGACCTGGGACGACCTGGTTCTGCCCGCGCGGACCAAGCGCGAGCTGCGCCAGATCCAGCTCATGCTCGAAAGCCCCGGTCAGGCCGCCGCGCTCGGAGTGAACCCACCGACCGGGCTTCTGCTCTACGGGCCGCCCGGCACGGGAAAAACCACCGTCGCGCGGGTGCTGGCGGCGCAGGCGAAGTGCCGGTTCTTTACCACAAGCCCCGCCGAGACCCACTCGATGTGGATCGGGGAAGGCGAGAAAACGGTCGCAAAACTGTTCGCCGAGGCACGCGCCCACGCGCCGTCGATTTTATTTTTGGACGAGATCGACGCGCTGATTCCCTCGCGCACGGGCGGAATCCATCAGCCGTCGGATAAGATCGTCAACCAGTTTCTCCACGAGATGGACGGGCTGATTCAGAGCACGGGGGTGTTCTTCATCGGCGCGACCAACCGGGTAGACATGGTGGACCCGGCGCTGCTGCGCGGCGGGCGGCTCTCTCGAAAAATAGAGATACCCCTGCCCGACGAAGCCGCCCGCTTGCAGATTTTAGCGCTGAACGTTTCCGGGGCGAAGCTCGCCGAGGGCGTGGACCTGAGCTTTCTTGCGAGCAAGACCGACGGGTTCTCGGGGGCGGATTTAAAAGCGCTGGTCAACGAAGCGGGAATGCAGGCGCTCATTCGTCTCGCCGATGGCGACAGCGGAGAGGAGCAAGCCGTCACGCCCGCCGATTTCGCCTTCGCTCTCGAAAACCTCGCGGAGTAGTCAGGGTAGGATTCGGTAGCCGATTCCTGTGGCGTGACCCAGCGCGATCCAGATCACGGCGTTGATGACGTCGCCGATGATCAGGCCGAGAAAGAACGGGAGCAGGCGCAGAAACAGACGCATGCCGCCGTAGCGCAGCACCAGCGACTTCACCAGCCAGCCGAGAAGCATCGAGAACCAGAGCTGATGCGTCGCCGACACCGATGCGCCGAGAAACCCGATGGGGTGCAACCCCCAGCCCAGGTACGCACGGCACAGCAAGAGTCCGAGAACCCCCACGAATCCACCGAGGACGTGCAGCCCGTTCGACCCCGAGCCGACATAGGGGATATCCGCCATGTTTCCAAAAAGCTGCAGGGGCTTCTGCGGCGCGGCGTTGTAGACCCAGTCGTTGCCGATGGAGGTGGCTCCTCCGCTGTAGTAGGGCAGCATCACCGAGGCGACAGCGGAGAGGAGAACGGTCACCGCGACCGAGGCCACCATGGCTTTGAGGAGCCGGGCAGCGGAGAAGCCGAGGGACTGCGCCGCCTTCGCACCCTCCAGAATCGAGGGGGCTGCCATCTCGCGGGTGTTCAAAAAGAACGACGACTCGAAGCGATACTCGGTGTAGAGCGGCGGGATGGCAATGCCCGCGCTTCCCCGGATCGCGGCGACGACATCGATGGAGCTGTAGGCCGTCTGCACAAAAAGCATCCCCGCCTGGCAGACCATCCACGCGATAACGACCAGCACGAGCGTCATCAGAAAGAGCGCCAGTAAAATAAAAGGCGGGGAGACGTGCGCCAGCGCCAGCCAGAGCGCGATTCCGCCGTAGGAGAGCAAAAGCCCGCCCAGCGTCGCCCGCGCGGAAAGCAGCTCGCCCGCTTCTTCACTTCTCAAGCCCTCTGCTCGCTCCCAGATAGATCGCCAGTGAGTGCGCCCCGACCACGCGACCCAGGCAAGCAGGCCCGCCGCACCCCCAAACGACTGGAGCGCATGAAACTGCTTGTAGCCGTGCCCCCCGAGCGTGCCGGGCATCTGATAGTTGTAGGTGGCGCACAGAAGAATCTCGAATTTGTACACCAGAAAGAAAAACCAGAACGAGAAAGCGACCTCGCGGGGGAGCAGATACGTCAGCCCGATCATCAGGGGGTACAGCGCGACGGGAAAAGCATCTAACTGGTTCCAGGGCGGCGCACTGAAGTAGTCGAGCAGGTTCCACTGGAGCGGGATATCCGGGACCTGTGGGTAGAGCAGGTGCGCTCCCTTGACACTGTGGACGGCGGTCGTGAGGGCGACACCTGCCCAGAGGAAGGGGCTGCGCAGCCACGGATTGAGCAGTCGCCCCGGCTCGGGCGGCTCGGCGATCAGCATCGGGACGACGACAAGGGGGAAGGCGAACTTCTCGTGCTCGACCCACTGCTTTCGTAGCAAGCTGGCGATGCAAAAAGAAGCAAGCAGAAACAGAGCGGCCAGAGCGAGCCAGGCAAGCAGAGGAACGCCCCAGGCTGACCAGGGAACATGCTCTTTTCCGCGCGGATAGCCCTCGTAGAAGGCGAGGACGGCAGCAGGGTCCTGGAGCTTGAGGTAGTCGGGAGCGTCCGCCCAGACCTTGCCCTCCCAGCCGTTGACACTGTTTGAGTGATAGTGCGGCGCGACGATATGAGGAATAAGAAAGCGCATCATGCCGCCCGAAGGGATTCCTGAGGCCACCAGAATGAGTATCCAGATGGTGAGAAGCTCTCCTGGCGCAAAGGCTCTGTCGGGCTTTTTGAGGCCGTGCAGAAGTGCGTTCCATAGGACGAGTAGCAACACGACGAAGAGCGCACCAACCGGAAACTGATTTCCCGCGATCATGGTGGCTCCGATTTTGATATCGTTGTAGGGTGTAAAAGCGGCGAAGAAGGCGGAAAAGAGGAGTCCGATGGCGACGGATCTCCGGGTAACGCCGCGCTTGAGGCTCTCGCCGGTCATTGCTTTGTCACCTGACAAATCTATCACATTTGCAAAGCAATAAATAAATTACCCCCCAAACTCTTCCGGGAGCTGGGGGCAGGGGGGTCAGGCGGCTTTGGCCAGAGGGATTTCGTCGGTAAGACGCAGGTTCTTGCTACGGTGCAGCGTGAGAAACAGGCTCGCCAGCTCCGGGTCGAACTGCCGACCCGCCGCCTGCTCGATCAGGCCGAGGGCTACCCCCTGCGAAAATCCACTGCGGTAAGGACGCTCGCTCGTCATGGCGTCGTAGGCGTCGGCGATGGCGAGGATGCGAGCGGCGAGCGGAATCTGGTCGCCCTGGAGCCGCCTGGGATAGCCGCTACCGTCCCAGCGCTCGTGGTGGTGCAGGATTCCCACAAGCGTGTGCTCCAGCCCCGGCATCCGGCGGGCGAAACACTCCCCGATGGCCGGGTGGGTCTCCATCACCTGGCGCTCGCCTGCATCGAGGGCGCTCGGTTTCTTTAAAATAGCGTCGGGAATCGCGATCTTGCCGATGTCGATCAGGGAGGCGGTGTCGGCGACCTGCTGGACCTCCTCGGGGCGCAGTCCGGCTTTCTTGGCGAGATCGGCGGCATATCCGGCGACGCGGCTGGAGCGCCCACGGGTGAACTCCTCGCGCTCATCGACGGTTCGGGCGACCAGTTGGAGCGCGGCCAGCCCGCCTCGGTGCATCTTCTGCTCGCGGGTGGCGACGGCGGCGGCCATCTGGTTGAAGGTCGTCTGGACGCTGCCGACGGCGGGCAAGGGCGCGGGCGTCAGGCCCTCGGCGACCGTCCGGGCGGCGGCCTCCAGCTCGCCCAGGGTCTGGTTGAGCTTGCGCTCCCGAACGTAGGCAAGCGTGCCCCCGGCAAGCAGTAGAAACAAGAGTGTTATCTCGACAACCGACATCTGATTTTCTTTCCCTCAAAACAATGTCTCGTTATTGTCGGTAAGTTATGAGGAGATACTCAGTGGACGTTGTCCCGATTTGCACCGTGGACTTAATAAGCGGTTCGACCTCCGTCGAAATAATCTGTTCGTTCTGTCCACGAAGGTGGACATTCTTACCAAGCCGGGACTTCAGTCCACGGCTATTCTTCCAGTCGGGGGATTGCAAGGCGCAGAAAATCGTGGGCGAGGCGGGTCTCGGGGAACAGCGCCTGGGCCTCGGTGAGCAGCGTATCGAGGTTGATCTCGCTCTCGCCGCCCTCGTAGCGGCTGGAGAAATGCGTCAGCACGAGGGACTTCACGCGGGCGTCGCGGGCGCAGAGAGCGGCGATGGCGCTGGTCGCGTGGGCGGCACGGTCGGCCAGCGGTCGGTCGGCCTCGGAGTAGGTCGCTTCGTGGACCAGTAGATCGGCGTCCTGAGCGAGGGTGACCAGCTCGGCGCACGGCCCGGTGTCGCCGGAGAAGACCACTTTCCGCCCCGGACGCGTCGGGCCGACCAGCGCGGCTCCCTCCAGAGTTCGACCATCTTCGAGAGTGACGGTCTCGCCGCGCTTGAGCTTTCCGTAGAGCGGGCCTTCGGGGATTCCCAGAGCGCGGGCAGCGTCCACGTCGAAGCGCCCCGGCTGGTCTTTCTCGACAAACGCATAGGCCCACGCCTCGATCCGATGCTTGACAGGCGCGGCAAAGACCATAAAGCCGTCGTCTTCAAAAATCTTGCCCGGCTGGACCGTGTGAAAGCTCACTGGAAACCCGAAGCGCATCCCGCTCGCCCGCAAAGTTGCTTTTAGCCAGGCTTCGAGTGGCTCGGGGCCGTAGAGCGCCACCGGCCCGACCCCGCCCTGCGCCAGCGCCCGCGACGCCAGAAGCCCCGGCAGCCCGAAGCAGTGATCGCCGTGCAGGTGGGTCAGAAATATCCGGGTGAGCTGCGAGAGCCGGACCTGCGGAGCGCGCAGAATCTGGTGCTGGGTGCCCTCGCCGCAATCGACGAGCCACCACTCCCCGCGCTGGGGCAGATGCACCCCGCACGCCGACACGTTGCGCCCCCGACTCGGCGCACCCGATCCTGTTCCTAAAAACGTCAACTCCACAGCAGTGGCTATTGTATCGCCCCGGCTCGCCCCCGGTGAAACGCCTGCCGATTTACTCCGCCAGAAGCTCTTGCCAGGACTCGACTTCTGTCAGGCGATCCATCCAGGCATGCAGGCGAGACAGGGACGCTCGCTCAATAATTCCCCGAGTCGATAGATTCGGAGTACCAAGGCGACGGGAGCCAATGCGAAGAAGTGCATCGCGCTCTCCCTGTAAGACTCCTTCTACACGACCATCTTGTAGAATTTTCTGGTAGGTGCTTGATTCTCTCATCTGTGCCACGACCTTCCCTAAAAGTAACTCGGATTCTGTTGCATTGAAGCGAAGTCCCGACAGCAAGTACGCGCTCGCCCAGAGTTCTTCCCTCTGATTTTCGGACGTTTCTGCCCGAACTCTCCGATCCATTCGCTCGACCACGGTCTCTGGTGTGGTTCCGCTCAGATTGGACAGCAACGCCAGCGGCAAGGTTGCCAGTCCCCCCGAGAGGACGCTCTCTGCGGGGATATCCCAGAGCCGAACGACGCCGTACTTGAAGTACAGATACACCGAGCCGTCCGGATGGAAAAGCTCCAGAACTCCGACAAGCCGTGGGCTGTCTGCCTCGGGCTTCAGCAAGATCGCAAAACTCAAGGTTGGCTTGCCCGTTTTCAGAACCGCGATTCCATTGTAGCGCAAAAGTCGCTCGGGGACAGTAGCCCCGTCGTGCCCGCTCTGAAACTCGATATGCGCGACATAGGGCGTCGCTCCCTGCACCTCGATGAGCCGATCTGCCTCGGTCGAGACCGTCGCAAGGTCCGAGTCGATCACCTGACAGCTCGTGAAAGGGAGGTCCAGAAACCGGAGCCAGTCTTCCGGCCCGGAGTCTACCAGTGTCTTGGTGGTCGCATCGAACGGCGTCGCCATACTGACTTTGAGTATATCGCTTGCCCCGTTTGGGGGTATTTTCTCCCTTAACTTTAGCAACGGGCGAGCTTCCCGTCATAGTGTGGCAACATGACCAACATTCGACCGTTTGACAAAGAAAGAGACTACCCCGCCTTTGCCGCGCTGGCAAACGACCTCAGGCTCCACTCCCCCACGCCTCCCGGAACCGAGGAATCGTGGCGTCTTGCGGATTGCAATCGCCCCGGTTATGAGAAGTGGGGGCGTTTTGTCGCCGAAAAAGAGGGGGAAATCGCAGGGATTGTTGCGTATTCCCAGCCAACAAACAACTATCATTCTGAGAAATTCGAGGTATATATCGGCGTCTACCCCAAATATCAACGTCAAGGCATCGGAACCGCTCTGTATCAGGCTTTTTCAGAGGCAATCGCCCCGCACAACCCGATTGAAATCAACGCCGATTCCTATGATGATATTCCCTCTCGAATACAATTCTGGCAGAAACAGGGCTTTGTGGAGACCTGGCAGGACTGCGATTTCCATCTGAACGTGGCAAGTTTCGATCCAGGCGTTCTTCAAGGTGCCGCAGACCGCGTGGCGGCTTCGGGAATCAGAATCCACACCTATTCGGAGCTTAAAAGCGACTCCGAGCGCGACCGAAAGGTCTATGAACTGCATTGCACGCTCTGCGACGATATTCCTTCCACAGAACCGTTTACGCACCTGCCTTTTGAAGATTTCAAAAAGAAATATTTGCAAGAAGACAGCCCCAGCCATCTTCCTGACGCCTGTTTTGTCGCCATAGACGGCGACGATAAGAGCGGAGACTATATCGGCCTGTCCGCGCTCATAAAACCGGGTTCAGGCGACTATTTTTATACGCACCTGACCGGCGTTTTATCCGAGTATCGCGGCCAGAGCATCGCATCTGCTCTGAAGCTTCGTACCGCGCTCTATGCCAAAGAAAAAAACGTCCCGGAAATTTGTACAACGGTTTCACAAAAGAATAGGAATATGCTGGCCATCAATGAAAAAATGGGTTTTGTCAAGCAACCGTCATGGATTGATTTCAAGAAAGAGGTGAAAGTATGATTATCATTCGTCCGTTCGACAAAGAACGAGACCATCCTGGCAGAGTTGCGCTCTATAACCTTCTCAATCCGGAAAACATCTCCACCGAGGAAGAATCGCGTCGCTACGACGACTCGTTCCCTGAGCATCTGCACCACGGAGTAATCGTTGCCGAAAAAGATGGAGAGATCGTCGGATTCAGTAATTTTTCTCAGTGGGGAAACCCAAACTCCTCGCAAAAATTCAACGTTTATGTCGATGTCCACCCGGAGCATCAGCGTCAGGGCATCGGAACCGCTCTGTATCACGCTGTTTTGGACGCTATCGCCCCGTATCATGCCACCGAAATCCGCACCGTCGCCCGTGAGGATGTAGTGTCCCGTATGCATTTCTTGCCAAAGCTTGGGTTTGTCGAGTTCAAACGTACGTGGAACGCGCACTTGGATGTACAAAATTTCGAACCTGGCGTTCTGCAAGAGGTGGCAGATAAAGTCACAGCCTCAGGAATCAATATTTACTCTTATGCGGAGTTACTCGGCGACCCGGATCGCGAAACAAAACTCTACGAACTCAATTGCATTGTTACCGAAGCGGTGTATAAGTCGCATCTCATGTCCTATACCGCCCCGTCCCTGGAAGATTTCAAAAGGGAGTTTCTGGAAGACAATCCCCACTTTCTTCACGACGAATGGTTTATCGCTGTAGAGGGCGACAATAAAAGTGGCAAGTATATCGGCGCGACGGTACTCCTCAAACCCGACAAAGGCGACTGTCGCAAAATCTACTTGACCGGCATTTTATCCGAGTATCATCGACGTGGCATTGCGTCGGCTCTCAAGCGCCGCGCCGTACTGTATGCCAGTGAAAACAACATCCCCGAGATTCGAACAGATGGAGCCAGCAAAGTAATGTTGGCAATCAATGAGAAGATGGGTTTTGTTAAGACGGCAGGGGAAGTGCATTTTTCGAAAGAGCTTACATCAACTCTCCCGTAAAGCTCCAGAGAAAGCAGACAGACGCCCTGTCCCCCGTCCCCCGTGCGGCACGGGGGCGAAAGCGAGCCGAGGAACGAGGCGACGCGCTTCGGGGGACAGGAACGGAGGCACGCTTACTTCAAGCAGTAGAAGCTTTTCAGCCCTTCGTACGTCGCGCACTCGCCCAGCTCTTCTTCGATGCGCAGAAGCTGGTTGTACTTGGCGACACGGTCCGAGCGGGACGGCGCGCCGGTTTTTATCTGGCCGCAGTTGGTCGCAACGGCAAGGTCGGCGATAGTGACATCTTCCGTCTCGCCGGAGCGGTGCGAGAGAATCGCGGTGTAGCCCGCTCGCTTCGCCATTTCAATGGCGTGAAGGGTCTCGGTGAGCGTCCCGATCTGGTTCACTTTAACTAAGATCGAGTTCCCGATGCCGCTCTTGATCCCCTCAGACAATCTCTGGGTATTGGTCACGAACAGATCGTCGCCCACAAGCTGAATTTTCTTGCCCAGGCGGTCCGTGAGCAGCTTCCAGCCGTCGAAATCGTCCTCGGACATACCGTCTTCGATAGAGATAATCGGGAACTTCTCGCAGAGTCCGGCCCAGAACTCGACCAACTCTTCGCGGGCCATCAAAATGTCCGACTTCCAGAAGTAATACTTGCCTTCTTCGCCCTTTTTCCTGGCTTCGTCGTAAAGCTCGGTCATAGCCGGGTCCATGGCGATCCGAATTTGCTCGCCCGGAGCGTACGGGGTCTTAGAAATAGCCTCCATGATGACTTCGAGGGCTTCTTCGTTGGATTTCAAGTTCGGCGCATACCCGCCTTCGTCGCCGACAGCGGTTCCGTAGCCTTTGGACTTGAGAACGCCCTTGAGCGCATGGAAAATCTCCGTGCCCCAGCGCAGGCCCTCGGAGAAGCTCGATGCCCCCACGGGCATGATCATAAATTCTTGAAGATCGACCGAGTTGTCCGCGTGCTTGCCGCCGTTGAGAATGTTCATCATCGGGACCGGGAGCTGGCGGGCGAAGCTGCCGCCGACGTACTTGTAGAGCGGCAGTTCGAGCGAGCTTGCGGCGGCCTTTGCGACCGCGAGCGAGACGCCTAAGATCGCGTTCGCACCGAGGTTGCCCTTGTTTGGCGTGCCGTCGATGGCGAGAAGCAGCGCGTCGATGTCGGTCTGGCGCGTGGCGTCGATGTCGATCAGCTCCGGGGCGATGAGCGCGTTGACGTTATCGACGGCTTTCTGGACGCCCTTGCCGCCGTAGCGGGAGGCGTCGCCGTCGCGTAGCTCGACGGCTTCGTGGGCACCCGTGGACGCGCCGCTCGGGACGGCAGCGCGGCCCACCGTGCCATCGACGAGCGTCACATCGACCTCGACGGTCGGGTTGCCGCGCGAGTCGAGCACTTCGCGGGCATGGATATCTTCAATGGTTGTCGTGTTCATATCGGCCCGATTATACCGCCTGGCATTTTTGCGGAGGTTGTACTGCGTGCGATAAGATTGTCGCATGGCTCTGACTCCCGGTCTTTTTCTGGCCGCCTTTCTTCTGGCTCCGCCGTCCCCGTCGTCTATCGCGGCAAAGCCCCCGGCCCCGAAAGCCACCCCCGTGGTGAAGCTTCCGGCGAATATCGTGGCGCGCTCGGGGGGGAAAGACATCACCCGCGACGACGTGATGGAGGCCCTCACTGCTATCGGGGTACGCGATGTGGTGATGCAGTGGCTCAACCAGAAAGTGGCCATCGAAAAAGAAGCGAAGCGCCTGGGCGTGGTCCTGACCGATGCCGAAGTAAAGCTGAAATTGGACGAAGAAAAAGGCAAGGTCGTCGAGAACGCCACCCGGCAGATCGGGGAGCCGCTGACCTTCGACGATGTCCGCCGACGGTTCGGCGTGACGCTTCAGGAGATGGAGTGGCGGATTCGGATGAACCTGCTGGCCACCAAGACCTACGACAAGTATTTAGAGACCCAGGTCCCGACGCTTAAAGGCCAGCGCAAGCTCGCCCATATTCTCGTCTCGACCATCCCGCTCAACGGCGGCGCGCCGCCCATGACTCCCGAGGAAGCGAAAGCCCGCGAGGCTGAAGCGCAGAAAAAAATCGAGGGAATCGCCGCCGACATCAAGTCGGGGAAGCTCACGTTCGAGAAAGCCGCCGCGCAGTTTTCCGACGACAAAGGCCCCGACGGTCGCGGGAGCGCCTCCAAGGGGGGAGGGATGCCGTTTGCAGGCCGGGGCGTCTTCGATCCCGCGTTTGAAAAAGCCGCCTGGAGCCTGGGCAAGACCGGCGCGGTCTCGGTTCCAATCAAGAGCCGCTTTGGCTGGCATTTGGTCAAGTTAATTCGCAAAGGGGAGGACGCCACTCCCGCCGAGCTTTCCGCGTTCCGTCAGGAGTACGTCGCCATGGCAAAAGCCGACCAGCGACTGTTTCCGCAGTGGCTCAACAACCTGGTCCGCAACCAGAACCTGACCTTCAACACCGAGTTTCAGTTGGTCGAGAAAAAGCGCAAAAAAAACCGTTAACAACACAGAAGCGCTGGCGAGTCTCTGGGGGCCATGATACACTCTGTTCATCGTCGCGGGGTGGAGCAGTTGGTAGCTCGTTGGGCTCATAACCCAAAGGTCGTAAGTTCGAGTCTTACCCCCGCACCCATATCTGTTCGGAAAACGAACTTCTCGATGGGGCGCTCTGAAATTTGCGGCAAACAAAGCAGCAAACGAAGAGCGCCCTCATTTTTTTGTGTGAACGTAACCTGATCCACCAGGCTCCCTAAAATCTCCGCTTTTTCTTCCTCCGTCAGGTAGCGCCAGTTTTCGCCCAGCTCCGACCAGACCCGGCAGAGCGCCTCTGTGTCCGGGCGAGTGGGCTTGCTCTCTGTCTGAGCCAGAAGCTGCGCCTCTTTCTCCTTCAGCTCGCTCTGGTGCGAACGAACCCGCTCAATCTCTGAGGTCAGAATGTCCAGCGCAGTTGCTTTGCCGTCCCGGATCGCTCCCACCAGTCGGCTTATCTTTTTGTCGGCTTCGCGGATGTTGCGCTGCGTGAGGAAGAGATCGCGCTGCTCCTGATCCAGGGTCGGAAGCTTTTTCAGCGCCAGACGGATCAGCTCGTCCATGCGGGTCGGGTGCTGGGCGGCGCGGAAGATCTCCCCGAGGACAACTGCATGGAGCGTGTTGGCGTTCACGCGCTTGGTCGGGCAGTCGGAGCCGCTCTTCATCGCTTTGGTGCACTGGTAGTAGTGAACCCGTACTGTCTTCCCGTGTGCCGAAGCAGGTGTCATCCGGCAACCACAGGTCGAGCACAGGACTTTGCCGCGCAGGTAGTAGGTGAAGTCGTCTTTGCGCTCCTCCAGGTTGTAGCCCACGGCGCGGGGGTCGGTGCGAAGCGTGGCTTTCTGAGCCAGGCCCGATTGAACTCTTTCCCACAGCTCCTCTTCGACAATGGCAGGGTGCGCCGCCGGGTTGGTGGTCTTGCCGAAGTGGGCGACTCCCCGATACCGCTCGTTGGTCAAGAGGCGGCGAACCGTGTCTATCGTCCAGGTGCGCTCCGGGGAGATTTGTCGCAGGTACTTTCGCACGTTGCCCATGTTCTGGGTCTCGGCGTAGACCTCGAAGGCGCGAACCACATGCGGGGCCTCGTTCTCGTCCGGGATGAGCTGCTTGGGCGCGGGCTTGGTCTTGCCGCCCGGAAGAACCACGGCAGACATTCCCGGCACGGTCTGTGAGGTAAAGCCGTAGGGCGCGACTCCGCCCGTGTGCCAGCCGTTCTCAACCCGGCGCTGCATGGCGGTTTTCGTCCACTCCGAGACTTGCTTGGGGTACATGCCGTCCATGAAGATCTTGAGGTTTTTGTTCATCTGTCCGGCCAGGTCTTCGGTGAAGAACTCCTGAACCATCACGATCTTTCCGCGCTCCTCGCCGATCAGGTACTCCGCGACATGGTAGGCTTCCCCGCGAGCGAGGCGGCTCATGTAGGTGACAACCACGACATCGAACTTGCGTGCTTTCCCATCGGCCAGAAGCTGCGTCCAGCCGGGTCGCCGTAGGTTCGTGCCCGTGCGGCCCTCGTCCACGTACTCACCGACGTAGCTGCCTCCGTTGCTCTGGATTCGCTTTTCGATCAGCTCGCGGTTGTAGGCGCGCTGGGTGTCGATGGTCGTGTAGTCTCCGAACGCCTGGTCATCGGTTGAGCAGCGCAGGTACGAGACATACCGAAAGGGTCTGGTCTTTTTCATGTGGTGGGTTCCTCCTGAGCGCGGCGGCGCTCGGCGCGAAGCAGGATCGCGCTGATACGTCCGACCCGCTCCAGGATGTCCTCTAAGCTGAGGGCGGTGAAGTCGGTGTCGAGTCGGACGGGGCTGAGACGGTTTGCCATGGTTCCTCCAGGTTGTGTAAAATAGCGAACATCTGTATGCTCACGGGGATGATACCGTACTGTTGCGAGACTTGCAACTCGAATTGACGGAAGTTTCTTCCTGTGCCATAATGGAGCTGTTATGCCTACCGAAGAACCGATTGCTGATGGCCCGACGCCTGAGGAGCTTGCTCAGGGGCAGCGCTTTGCGGAGTGGTTGCGCGTCGAGCGTGCTCGCCGCGACTGGACGCGCCTGGAGCTCTCGCAACGCTCGGGGGTTTCGGGGAGCTATATCAGCCTGATCGAGGGGGGCGGGATAAAGCACACGGGGCAGTATCAGCTCCCCAGCGAAGAGATCCTGACCAAGCTGGCTGTGGCGCTCGGCATCGAGCCAAAGCGTGTCCTGGCGGCGGCGGGGCATCCGCTGCCCGATATCGAGTACGTTCCCGACATTGACGCGCTCCTTGGCCGAATGGAGGGCTACTCGGACTTCGACGGCACGGAGCGCGTCATCATCCGTGAAGCGGCGCTGAAGGCTGCGGCGAACATGGCGGAGACGCTTCGGAAGCTGGGGTCGCGGGGAACGATTGGCTCGCGCTTCACCCGTGATGAGATCGTCGCCGAGGAGCGAGCGCAGTACGAGCTCTCGAAAGAGAACAATACGGTCTTGCCCGAGGGGCTGGTGAAGGAGCTGTAGGCCATGCTCTTTGTCCCTTTGCCTTTGCTTGAAGAGATCGCGCTCTCGGAGAGCTACTACCTGACGTGCCTGCCGCTGGAAGCTCTGGATCAAGCAGCGCAGTACATCGCGGGGTTCATCCGTGGGCTGTTGCGCTCGCTGGAGCCAGGACTGCGGGCGCTGGAGCTGGTAGCGGCGCGGTTCGGGGTGGAAATTCGCTGGCAGTCCGACGCGACCGACCGGGGCGGGTACGTGCCTCCGTTTCAGCCGGGCGACTTCGGGGAGATCGTTCTTTCGACCGGGCTGGGTGAGCGTCAGCGCTGGCGTGCGTTTTTCCATGAGCTCTCGCATCACTTGATGTTCCATTGGACGGCTAAGGATCAGTACCAGGCGGAGTGTGTGATTCTGCTGGTGAACCCTGGTGAGGTGGACTATCTGCGTCAGCGGATCGCTCGAAAGGTCGAAGCGCTGCTGGTGTAGCTGGGTGCTTCTCCTGCGACTCCAGAAGGGGCTTCTGTCAGCTCTATGGCCTGGTGCCGTTTCTGGCCTCGGCGACCGAGATTCCGCCGATCTGGACATGGCACGGGTCCCACCCGACGGAAACCTTCGCCTCGAAGTCGCGCTCGGCGACGGCTTCCCGAATGGCTTCTTTTCGTTTGCTGGAAAGTCCCCACCCGATTCCGGTGAGGCAGCCGTGAGCTTTCGCGCTCGATGCCAACATCAGAAGGAACTTTGTACTCTCTTTGTTGGGCGCATCGTCGTCGAGGATGTCCACGGCCAGCGAATCGGGCTTGCCGCCCTCGGTCGTGGCGCAGTGCATTCCCCAGCGAACCTTTGTGAAGCCGTCGGCGAGGAGCTGGCGCTGCCGTGTGGGCGAGCGCCAGGCTTCCTGGATGCGAGGCCGTAATCCGTGGCCTTCGAGATCGGTCAGGATCGCGGCGACTTTCCGCCGAAAGGCCGGGTTGCACTCGGTCAGCCTCTCGGCGTTTCTTTGCTGTCTCTGCTCCTCGGTCATCCGTCTACCTCCTGCGCAGCCAGCGTGACGACGGGGGCGATCTTCATGACGAGAATGAGCGTGTCGCCGACCTGGACGCTGGAGACCTCACCGAAGCCGTGGCCGGGCGGAATCGAGACAGTCGGAAGAGAAGGCGTGGGTGGCGGAGTTGCCACCAGGGGAAGCCCGGTCGCTTCGCTCTCGGCAGATGGAGTAGGGGCTGGCGGTGTGCTGTCGCTCTCCACGACCACGTAACCGGGCGGCGTGGCGTCCCCAGCCACGAGAGGCAACCCCGTTGCGCTGCTCTCCGTCGCTACAGGAACAGAAGACTTGTTGTCGCTCTCCACGACAACGTAACCCGCAGGCACTGCCGCTTCGCTCTCGACGACCATGTAGCCAGCTTTATCGCTCGGCGAGGCCGGAGCGGTTGTGTCGGTTGGCGGTGCAGGGCTTTCCGGGGGAATCGTTGTCGGCCCTCCATTTGCCGCCCACTCGACGATGGCGGGCTTGTCGCCAACGGGCGGAGTTTCGGTCGGTGCCGTCGTACCTGTTCCGTTTTCGGCCCACTCGATGATGGCGGGTTTCTCGGGGCCGGGTGGTAACTCTGGCTGTGAGACCAGAATGATCGGTGGCTCGACGATGGCCGGAGGCGCAGGCGGCACGACAACCGGGCCGACTACTACAGGCGGTGGCGGTGTGTCGGCGACGGGCGGAACCGTCACAACGATAGGCGGGCCGATGCGCGGAGTCTCGAGGGGCTTGGGCGTGGGCTTCGCTTTTGGTTTAGGCCGCGAGATGAGCTTCGGCTTGGCCGCTGGCCGTGTCGAGGTCGGGGTGGCGCTTGGGGGCGGTGCGGGATTTGTGACTGGCTTAGGTGTCGTTGTCGCTGGTTTCTTGGGCGCTCGCGTGACAAGCGGCGTGGTTGCTTTTCTCATTGGTGTGGATTTCCTTATCTCTCGTTCTTTTTCGTGTATCTACGGCTTGTGGCCTTGCCGCCATTGCCAGGGTGGGACGGGCGCGGGCATGGCCCACAAGCCTTTTTTGGCATTCCGTGCGGCATCTTCCGCCATTCGAAGATCTCGGGCATCGGGGGCGTACTGCGGACTCCACCAGGCGAGACCCGTTTCGACCTGACGCTTCTCGATGCTCGGGTAGGTAGAAGTCCCGATGATGGCGACGAGCCGCCCGTAACGATCCCTCTCGATGGGCTGGATCATCAGCGGCTTGCCTACCAGGAGCGTTCCGAGTGTAGCTCTTGAAAGCGGCCCGGAAGGCTGGCTTATCTCCGGCGCGTCCGCTCCGAATAGCCGAATCGTGATCGTGCCGAGGCTGGCGCAGCTTGCGTGGAGCGTGTCTCCGTCTACGACCTCGATGGTCTGGCAGGTGTCGGAACTCGGAAGGACAGGGTTTTTCGGGAGTGGCGTTCCCCTCGGCCAGACGGTTGCGAGACCGCCGCCGATGGCGACGATTCCCGCGCCGGTTCCCAGAATGGCCGCTCGTTTCTTACGGCTGGCCGCTGCTGTGGTTCGTGCTCTTGTTGGCATCTGGAATCTCCTTTCTCTTGCGTCTGTCTCTGAGTTTCCTGATGGCTCTGCGCCTCGCCGAGCGGAATTTGGGCTGTGCGCGGAGCCACCAGGTGAGGGCGACGATGAGGCCGATAATCGCCTCGACAAGGCGATTCTCGACCTCATCCGTCAGAACGGCGAGGGTGTGAACTACGGGCATCTTGCCCTCCTGCTTACGCCGTGACGATGACGAGGGAGCTTTGCGGGTTGCCCTGGAAGCCAGATTCGCTGACGGGAATGACTTTCACCCCGACTTTGGTACCGCTCGCCGGAACCCCGAACTTGGCATCGTACAGAGTGCCGATGTCCGCGTTCAGAAGGTCTGCCGTGTTCGTCGTTCCGATGAGCCGGTACATGCCCTCGCCCACGATGCTCCGACCGGGAGACATAGGCTCGGTGGCGAAAACAAGCAACTCCGTGCTGAGGGCCGTAGCCGCCGCGCCGAGCTTCAGTTCGACAGCAGGAGCCGCCGTAACCATCACCGTTGGCGCGAAGCCTGCCAGGGGAACGGTTGGCTCGATGGCGAGCGGGGCGTCGTCCAGAGTCGCCAGCGCGAACTCGGCGCGGGTCTGGTTTAGGGCGATGTAGAGCCTATGCCCGGTGGGATTGTAAAGATCGCCGTATTTGCCTGTCTTGGTGATCTGAGCCGCGAGGCCGTTCCACCCGACGCGCTGATCTTCGGTGAGGCTTGCCCAGCGGGACGCGAAGAGACTGAAGCGGTCGCGAACGCTCATCTGGCGCTCGGTATTGGGTTGGTCGGGATCGACGTGCTTGCGAAGGTAAAGACCCGATGGGTTGCGGGCAAAGACGTTGTCTCCGAACTTGCCGGAAGCGTCGTCGAGTAGGCTGTTGAGTTTGACTTTCATGGTGTGCTTCTCCTGATTCTCTCCGGCTCTCTGGCTGGAGGTTCTGGACGGCGAACCACGAAAGCGAAAGCGACGAACCTTGCTCGTGGTTCGTCGCCATGACAGTAACTTTATCACACGGACGTTTGCCTGTCAAGTAGGTCAGGCTCTGGTTTCATGGTGGGGGCTTGCGTCACCTCCGCGCGACGCGCTACGGTCACGCCGCCCGAGGAAAATGAAAGGCAGTTTTAGCCGGAGCGGCTCCCCCGCTGGACGCTGGGAAAGCCGCACCAGCGCGACGACAGACACGGAGCGTTTGGCGAGTTCCCCTGGCGTTCGCTGCCACCTTCGCGCGACGCGCTACGGTCGCCGCTCCCGTGCAAGGCCGGATGCAGCTTTGAGCCGGAGCGGCTCCCCGCGCTCGACGCAGGGAAAGCCGCACCGGCGCGACAACGGACAAGAAGCACATTCAGAGCTTTACTGATTCGTGCGCCGCCACCTTCGCGCTTCGCGCTACGGTCGCGCCTCCCCAAGTTTACCGATAGCTCTTATGGCGGCCACGGTTCCCCCGCAAGCGGGTTCCCACCGTCGCCGCGAGAAGGATGAAACTTGAAGTTAAAATCTCCCCTCCCGTCCCCCAGGGGAAGCGTGTAATCAGCCTTTCTCTCACATGCTGTCGGCGGGGCAGGGCGGGTGCGCTTCGGTGGGCTGGGTCTGGCGCGTCGGTCGGCACGGGGTGCGGGTGCAGCTCGGTCAGCCGGGTTCGCCGCCGCCGTCGCAGGAGCGCAGGGGGCAACACACCCTGTGTGCTATTGCTACATTTAAGTCAATAAACAGAATCTAAAATCAGTCAAAATAAGGTAAATAAATGTTTGATTATTACAGTTTTATGGTATAATAATGGTGGCGGGCAAGGCCCGACTATTCACCCAGAAATGGAAAGAGCGCGGGGGGCACCATCGAAAGTTACCCCCGCGCTCGGAAAGAAGCCACCGAAATGGCTACCGATCTCGATTGTAACACGCTCCTGCAACACGTTGCTACTCAGCGGGAAATGCGCGAAGCCCGCGCCGCCCAGGGCTGGTATCTCTACACTCTTGGGACCGTTCGGCCCGAATCGGCCACGATCATCGCGCCGGTCGTAGCCGATCCGAAAACCGGGGTTGTTGCCCAGGCTCAGTACACGGTCTGCCGCGAAACGGGCCGCTGTTCCTGCCCCGATCAGCAAAGGCTGGATCGGGTCAATGGCCAGGCATTTGATCTCGGCCTCCAGATAGACCCGCTTGTTTGCAAGCATGCTCTCATGGTTCCACTCTTGCTGAATCGGGCAGAAGAAGAAGTCGAGCGGGTTCGGCTCCTGGAAGCGGCCAAGGCCGCGTCGGTCGCTCCCCAAATCCGCATTTCGCAAACGGCTCAGTGGCACTTGCGCCGCCGTGTGCGAATCCCTGCGGGGGTGGCAGTATGAAAAGCGCCGCTTCTCTTTCAAGCGAAAGGGGGGCGGCTCCTGCCGCTCCCTTCGCCCCGAGTACGCTGGGCGAGTTCTTTGCGGCCCCGTGCTTGCGCTGCTCTGGCGAGATGGAGCGCCGTTCGCTCTTGCTCTACGTGGGTGGCCGAGGCTATGTGTGCTTCTGGCGTTGTGGGGCCTGTGAAGCTCTTCGAGAAGTGAACTGGTCGGAGGTCATTCGGCACAGTCAGCGGACCGCAGGGGTGGCAGAGCCGAAGGCGGAGTACGTTCTGGAAGCTTGCCCGGAGCGGTACTACCCGAAGCCGCCGTATGAGGTTCTGGAAGAACTGGTGCGAACGACTCCCGGCGGCTGGGCAGTTTCTGTTCTGTGGTGGTCTCCGCCGAAGCTGGAGGCGCTGGTGATAACGGTTCACGGGAAGAATCGCTATTTCTACGGCGAGGTCATCGAAGAGTAGGAAAGGCAAATCGGGCCGGGGCTTCGCGCTCCGGCCCACGGAGAAAAAGATGGAAGATTGGTTGACGATCAAGGAAGCGGCGGAGATTCTGCGACTTTCGGAACACACGGTGAGAGACCAGGTGCGCGATGGGAAAATTCCTTCGACTAAGTTGGGCCATCGAACCGTGCGGGTGCGGCGGGTGGATGTAGAGAAACTCTTGCCGCCGACGGAGCATTCTTCGGTGCCGCCTTCGCTCATCGCCTCGCCTGTGCGGAAGCTGGATCGGGCTGGGGTGGGGCGCTGGTTGCTCGGGGTGATTGAGGAAGAGGGCGGCGACCCGGCGGCGAAGCTTGCGAAAATCCAGGCGTTCGCTTATGGGCTTGTCGCGGAGTAAAGAATTAACAAAATCGCCCGGCAAGATGGCCGGGACTACGATACAATGAGGGGATTTTATGTCTGATAGACATACTGCTGGCACAGCTACCTTCTCGGGACATGAGACTTTTACCTTCCGCTACCCTTGGCTCAAAAAGGGCGTGGATGGTTTGCGAAGCGATTCTACGATTTTTCAGCGCGACGAGGCAATTGTCAAGCTGGGAGTCGGGAAGAATATGGTGACCTCGATCCGGCACTGGTGCCTGGCGACGGGAATGATCCAGGAGAAAAAGCCCGACAAGGAGCGTCGTCGCCCGCTGGAGCGCTCGGAGCTGGGAACCTGTCTTCTCTCTGATAATGGCTGGGATGCCTATCTGGAGCGCGAGGCTACTCTCTGGCTACTTCACTGGCAGCTTGTGACGAACCCGAGCCGAGCAACTACATGGCATGGGGCGTTTCATCTGTTCAACGAGCCAGAATTTACCCGTAAGAGTCTGGCGGGGTTTTTGATGCGCTTGGCTGAAGAAAAGAAATGGGGGCGAGTGTCGCAGGGGACGATTGAAAACGATGTGGCGTGTTTCATCCGAACCTATGTGGCAGTGAAACGAGGTGTGACCTCGACCCAGGAAGATACCCTCGACTGTCCACTAACAGAGCTGGCGTTGCTCCAGATAATCCCCGGCGACAAAGACGAGGATCATCGTTATCGGTTTCAGACACGGCCCAAGCGTGACTTGCCGCCTGCGGTTTTTGCCTACGCACTGGCGAGCTTCTGGGAGCAGCACTACCCCAATCAGAACACTCTCAGCATCCGTGAGATTCTGCATGGAGTAGGTAGCCCTGGCCGAGCCTTCCGCCTCGATGAAGCCAGTGTCTTGAGCTATCTGGACAGGCTCTCGGAGGCGACCAGCGGTGCGCTGGGCTTCGAGGATACCGCGCTCATTCGTCAGGCGATCAAGAACGCGCCGGTTCGCCCGCTGGAGATTCTGGAGAGGTACTATGTCCAAACCGCTGTCTGAGTTGGTGGTTCTACGACGGCGGTTTCTGCGGTCGGTGAGTTTGGAGCGGGATGCCCGAAGCCGCACGGGGCTTGATGGCTATATTCCGACCGCCACCGCGCTGACCGCTCGCGGTCGCATCGAAGCCGGTCTGACCGATCCGTCGTCACGCGCCGTCAGCATCACAGGAGCCTACGGCACCGGAAAATCGGCGTTCGCGCTCTACCTGGTGCATCAGCTCTGCCTCGCGCCGCACGGAGAGCAGGCTGAAGGGCTACTACCGGTTCTGGTGACGGGCGGGCGGGAGCCGCTGATTCCGGCGCTCTATCGGGCTTTGGAAGCCGCCGTGTCCGGTCAGCCATCGCTGGAGGCACCACCGCTGACGGCGCGGGAGCTGGCGGAGCAGTTCGGTAGTAAAGCGAAAGAAGCGAAAAAGCGAATTCCCGGTTGCCGGGGCTTGCTGGTAATCGTGGACGAGCTCGGGAAGTTTCTGGAGTTCGCCGCCGACCATCCGAATGAGAGTGACCCGCTGGCTCTACAGGAACTGGCCGAACTCGCCGCGCGCTCCGAAGTGCCGATTCTTGTCGTCACCATCTTGCACCAGGCGTTCGACGAGTACGCCCAGTCGCTCGGCACGATCCGGCGGGCGGAGTGGCAGAAAGTACAAGGCCGGTTCCTCGATATTCCGTTTGGGGATGGTGCGGAAGAGACCGTCCGACTCATCGGAGAAGCCTTTGAGGGCGAGGTTCCGAAGGCCAAGTCTCGTGCGAAGCGTCAGGCGAAGGCGGCTCGTGCGCTCAAGATCGTGCCGCGCTCTCTGGACAGTGACGACGAGGCTTCGAGTGTTTTTCATGGGGCGAGTGCGCTTCACCCGCTCACCTTGCTGGCGCTTCCCCATGTCTTCAAGCGGTTTGGTCAAAGCGAGCGAACCCTCTTTTCTTTTTTAAGCTCCGACGAGCCGCAGGGGTTCGGCGCGTTTCTGCGAAGCCATGGCTCAGAAGCGCAGTTCCGGCTCGATGCCCTCTACGACTACGTTTCTGCGACGCTGGCTTCTGCTATCTATTCGATGCCGGGCTACAGCAGGCTCTGGAGCCAGATTCAGGAATCCGTCTATCGGTGCGAGGGGCGCGGCGACCTACTCGAAGCGCGAATCGTCAAGACCGTCGGGGTTCTGCATCTTCTGGGCGAGTCGGCCCGGCTACCCGCCTCTGCCGGGGTGATCGCCTTTGCCCTGGAGGACGAGGCCGGTTCTGCGGACGAGGTGACGGCAACACTGGAGCGGCTGACTCGTGCCACTATCCTGACCTTCCGGGCGTTCAAGGGAGCCTACCTGCCCTATGAAGGAAGCGATATTGATGTAGATGAGCGTCTGCGCGTCGCACGGACGGCGCTTGGAAATGTCTCTTCTCCCGCGTCGGTTGTTGCCAAGCGGATCGCGCTTACCCCGGTGATTGCACGGCGGCACTCCTATGTGTTTGGAGTTCTTCGCTTCTTTGAGATGCAGCTCTGCACGCCCGAGGATCTGTCGAAAGCGATCACAAAGAACCCCACCCACGCCGACGGCAAGCTGGTTCTCTGCTTAGCTACCGAGAAAGCCCAGCAAGAAGAGAGTGTCGCGCTGGCGCAGTCTCTGACCGCCGAACGTCCGTATGTGGTCGTGGCGACCTGCCTGGTGGGCGAGACGCTGAACGAGGCAGCTCTGGCGGTCGAGGCGCTCGCCTGGGTTCAGGACAACACGCCGGAGCTGCGTCAGGATTCCATCGCCAAACGAGAGGTCGCCGAGCGCCATCGCGAGGCCATGCAGGCGCTCGAAGCGCACTGGGAAGGGTTGCTCATGGCAGAGTCGGCCACGATCTTTGTGTGGACGGGCGAGCCACGCACCGGCGAGCTTCAGCCCTTGCTCTCGAATGCCTTTGATGCCGCGTTCCACCTCTCGCCGATCATCCGCAACGAGCTGCTCAACCGTCGTAGTCTTTCGTCCACAGCGGCGGCGGCCCGGCGCAATCTGATCGAGGGCATGATCGTGCGAGGAGACCAAGAGAACCTCGGTATCACCGGCTTCCCCCCGGAACGGATGATGTACGAAACGCTTTTGCATGCCACCGGCCTTCATGGCTTGCACAAGGCGAGTAGCGAGTACGATTTCCTGACCACGAAGCCAACGGATCGAACCATTCGTCCGGCACTGGAGGCGATTGAGGAATACCTTCTGGGGGGTGATCTCACACCGAAGCCGGTGACTGGGCTTTACTCCCTGCTCCATAAGCGGCCTTACGGATTGACGGAGGGTGTCGCCCCGCTCCTACTGATTCTGGCGTTGCTTCGCTGGGAAGATGATATCTTGCTCTACCAAGCAGGTGAGCTGATCCCCCAGTTCGATGCCCCCACTGCGGAGCGCCTGCTACGCCGCCCCCAGGACTACACTGCTCTTGGAATTCGGATGAGTGGGGAGCGTCAGATAGTTCTCCAGCGTTTTGCCCGGACGCTACTTCGGCCCAAAGAAGGCCATACCTTGGTGAATATCACCCGGCGTTTGTATGGGTGGTATCGTCGCCTGCCACACTACACACGGGTGACATTGAAACTGAGCGCGAGGGCAAAATCCCTACGTGAAAACTTCAAAGAAGCGCGAAACCCGGAGCAACTTTTCTTTGTAGAGATGCCCCGAAGTCTTGGGGTGCGCCCCTTCACGGCGGGGCAGGATGATGAAAATGTTGAGGCGTTCTTCACGGCATGGAGTGAAATCAATACGGAGATCGCGGGAGCATACGATATGCTCCTTGGGCGGCTTCAAGTGGCGCTTCTTGATGCTTTTGAAGAAATCGGGGTTAACGACGTCCGGCAACGAGCGCGGGCGCTCGAAGGCCGTGTACTGGAGCGGCGTCTCATAGGCTTCATCACCCGCCTGTCGGAACCGTCTTTGGAGGGGAATGCCTGGATCGAATCGGTAGCCTCGGCAGTTGTGGAGCGCGACCCGGAACTATGGGGAGATGATGAAGAGACTGTCTTCTACCAGAGCCTACCGCAGCTCATTTCGGGTTTCCACGATGCCGAAGCGATGGCCTACGCGATGGATCAGGCCCAGCGCGATGGAGATGATGAAGAGCGGGTGGCCTTACGGATCTCTGTCACCGAGACGGGAGAGCGGGAACCCACCGCTCGGGTGATCGTGCTCACCCGCCACAAACTTGGTGAGGCAGAGAGAGCAGCGGGGCAAATCCGGGAGAAAGCTAAAGGTATACTGAGTTCTCTACGACCAGAGGTGCGAGCGGCTGCGGTGGCGTATCTTACCCGTGAGCTACTTCAAGAGACGGAACCGAACAAATGATAGACGAAGACAACACTGTACACCTACTTGGAATATCTGGGGGCAAAGATAGCGCAGCCCTCGCGGTGTATATGCGTGATCGTGTTCCACAGATGCAGTATTTCTTTTGTGATACGGGCGAAGAGCTTCCCGAGACCTATGAGTATCTGGCGATGCTCGAAACCTATCTCGGCAAGCCGATCAAGCGCCTGAACCCGGATCGGCAGTTCAAACACTATCTGGCGATCTACTCTCCGGGTGGCGATCTTGACCCTGTGACCGGGCTCCCACCTGCACCCTATTTACCCTCGCAGCGAATGCGCTGGTGTACTGCCCAACTCAAACTCAAGCCTTTTGAAAAGTGGGTAGATGAGGAGTTTTCAGGGAAACATATCAAGTCCTATGTGGCGATTCGCGCCGACGAGGATCGGGATGGCTATATCTCCCACAAAACCAATATCCAGGCTATCTACCCGTTCAAAGAGGCGGGGTTGGGTAAGGCCGATGTGTACCAGATTCTCGAAGAACGCGGCGTGGGTGTTCCCCGTTACTACGAGTGGCGGACACGAAGCGGGTGTTACTTCTGCTTTTTCCAACGCAAGGCTGAGTGGATCGGGCTGAAAGAGCGCCACCCCGAGCTTTTCGAGCGGGCCAAGCAATACGAAAAGGTGATTCGCGATCCCGAGACGGGGGAGGTCATCAAGCGCTACTCCTGGGCTCAGGGCGAGACCCTGGAAGAGATGGAGCAGCCTGAGCGTATTGTCGAGATCAAGCAGAGGCATGAGAAGTATCTGGAGGAGGAAAAGCGTCGTAACAAATCCACGCGGCTTCTGGACATCTTTGAAGATGCGCTCGACGACGACGACGATACGCTCCCCTGCCAGATTTGTAATCTGTGACCTTCCATAGATGGCGATTACCTCTGACGAATTCAAACGTATCCTGATTAAGTTCCGGGACGAGGAGCCGCATTCTCTGTACTTCGAGCCGCGTTTGGATCGGTTGATGGATTCGGAGGAGTGCCAGGGATTTTCGACAGTGTTGCACGAGTCGGGGAGGCGCTGGGAGCGACGGCCCGCCACAGCAACGCTGGCGACTATGCTTCCTGACGAGCGCGGTATCTACATGTTTGTCTGGTGTCCTGCTCTTTCGCTATTGTGTGATGAAGGCTCAGATTCGAAGGCTCCTCGTGCCGAGCGGTTTCGCTACGTTCTCTACGTCGGAAAGGCCGGAGTAGAGGAAGGCAAAACTGACACGTTAAAAGAGCGTTTCAAGAGCGGATACGCAAAATATATCGGAAACGATCCCAGTCCGCTCTGGACCGAGAGAGTTCCCGACGATCCGAAGCGCGAGCAGCTTCTCTCTCGCTATCTTGCTCTGCGCCCTCTGGAATTTTGGTATATAATCTTGAAAGACATGAAGGAAATCCAGACCTTCGAGAAGAAACTTATCAAGACGCTGAACCCGCCGCTCAACAAGCAGCATGGTCGGCGGCTGAGAATCGGCAAGGCCGAACCAGCTTGAATAGAGCCGCATGAGCAACAAGACGTTCATACCAGCGTTCCAATGTAACGTCGGGGACTGGAAATACTACATCTGTACGATGAAGTATGGAGAGGTCGCCCGCCAGGTTCAGTTTGCCTTCGAGTTGGGCAAGAACGATGAGCTTGGGCAGCTCATCCAGCGCGGGATTACGAGCCGAACCAAAGAGATCACGGACTACCTGCTGACCTCGGAGCATCGCTTTCTCGGTGGTCTGGTGATCGCTGCTTGGGGCGGAGAACCTACCTACACGCCGCTCTCGATTGATGATCCCGACGGCTTTCTCAAAGGTCTTGACCGGGGCTTCGGCGTTCTCACCTTCGACGGAACCCAGGCGTACTTCGTGCTCGACGGCCAGCATCGCCTGAAAGCTATCAAAGACGCTTGCCGCAAGAACCCGGACATCGGGAAAGAGGACATCTGCGTTCTTATCGTCACGCACTACGACACCACGGATGGTCGGGTTCGGACGCGCCGCCTCTTCTCCAACATCAACCGCAACGCCAAGCAAACTGCTATCGCCGAGAACATCGCGCTCGACGAAGACGATGCGCTCGCTATCCTCACGCGCCGCTTGCTGGAGGAGCATCCTTTCCTGAGCCAGCCCCGCCGCGTCCGCGTGATCCTCTCCACTACCGACGACGGCGAGGTCAAGCTCGCGCCGGGAAGCGTGCCCCAGTCCGACCCGAAGGCGCTCACTACCTTTACCGTGCTCTACGACCTGCTCAAGTTCCTGGCCTACGATCAGCCTAAAGGGATTCAGGATCGAGCGCATCGTCCCGAGGACGATCTTCTTGAATCCGCCTACGCCGTGTTCGTGCAGCGCCTGGACGATCTCTTCAAGCACTGCGGCGACATCCAGACGAAGCTGGAAGCAGCGACGAACGCGAAAGACATCCGCGCTCCACGCAACCAGGAAGCCAACGGCCATCCCTTCATGCGCCCGGTGGTGCAGAAAGCCGTCGCCCGCGCTGTCTCTGAGATCGTCGCGGAAGATCTACTCACCTGGCCCGAGGTCATGGCGCGTTTGGAGGTTCTGGAATGGCGTATGGGAGCCGCGCCGTGGATCGCCGTCTTCAGTCCTGATAGCGGGAAGATGCTGACCGGCAAGGATAACACCGAACTCCTCGTCCGTCTCCTGCGCGTTCACCTAGCCCCCGAATCTAAGAGCGATATTCAGCGAGCGAGGAAAAGCTACAAAGACATTCGCGGGGGTATGTACCCCATTTCTGAAGATGAATTGATACAAGGTATTGTTCTATCGACTCGCTTCCAAGAAAAAACAGGTGGATAAGTAGATTATGGATTGGGAAGACCTGGATGAGCGGCCTCATGGCGATTGGTACGAGCTGAATGATTCTGATACTGTCATCGTTTTTGTACATGGACTTCACTCAAGTAAAAAACGTGCATGGTTCTTTGAAGGAAGAACGAAACAGAGCAAAGATGTTTTTTGGCCCGATTTAGTCCGAAGTGCAAATTCAGGGATTGGAAAAGCTTCTATTTTTCTTGTAAATTATTATACTGGAATAGATGCTGGATTGTATGATATTGGTCATTGCGTAACCTCTATATTCAATCAAATCGAAATGAAATATGGAGATATAAATAAGTCTATCTTCGATTTTAATCGGATTATATTTGTTTGTCACAGCATGGGTGGTATTATTATACGATCAATACTTTGTAAGAACTGGGATAAATTTACTGAAAAACAGGTAGGTTTATTGTTAATCGCGTCTCCATCGCGTGGTTCTGAAATGGCTAATAAATTTGCGTATATTGAATCCATTTTTGGTCATCGTCAAGCACAGCAACTACAGAGTAGTAGTGAATTCTTAGCTATGCTGCATAAAGATTTTAAAGATTTGATAAATGACAAGAAAATCCCACTGTTAACAGGAAAAGAAACTTGCGAGAATAAGTTTTATATCAAAGGAAAAATTCCATGGTTTAATAAAGCAGTAGTTGTATCTGAAGAATCCGCCGGTCAATATTTTGGTCGAGTTGAAATGATACCCGATACTGACCACGCATCTATTGCTAAGCCAGATTCCGTAAAACATCAAACTCATATAATTTTACAACAATTTTGGCAGAAGTTCGAGGCACAGAAACCTGATCTACCACAAGCCCAGTATACTCGATTACAGAGTCGTATAGGGGAAGCCAAGAAGATTTCTCGTAATATCGAGGATTTTGAAAAAGAGATAAATGGTGGAAATAGTTAAATGATTCCTGTTCCCGGTTTAGATAGCGTTGTTTGTTCTTGGGTTACAATTCAAGCCGAAGGTTTCGATTTGCATGGTTTTTTTGTTTACTCATCGTCAGATCATCGTATTCCTGAATATATAAATGGTGACGGATTAGCAGATTTGGATCAATGGTCTACAAATGAATGTGCGGTATTTATCGTGCATTCTCCATCTACGCAGTGGATTGAGTATGCAAAGTCAACATCACATACGTGGTGGAAGTTATTTGGTGACTCAATCTCTGTTGAGTCGGAAATTCCCCACTTGTTTTTAGGGATCGAGAACGAGCCTCTTATCGAAATTGGGGGAACGCGAAAATCATTAAAAGAATTATTTTCTCCGTGTTTAGATCGATTTATAGCAGGCGATGAAATATCACGTATCTTACGAGGATTCTCTTTGCGAGAGACTCAACATCCATGCCTGATTCTATTTAAGGATTTGCGTGATCATTTAATTTGGTATATCGATATGAGTGATCTCGTAGGACTACCCATTATCGAACTCCGCAAAGAATTACAGATTTGGTTTGACCGAGGAGAGTTCCGACGAATTTTGGAGGAAGCACGAAATGGCCGTTGATGACGACGATGATGTTGATTATCGATCCTCTGCTTATGATAGCTATGGCGATGATGACGATGACAGCCCTGTGTTTGTTAACGATAACGACTATGATGATGAAGAATTAATGATAACTACCGGAAAAATCGAACTGAAAAACAGAGTGCAAGATGGTTTTGAGGCACTAAGAACTGCATCTCTACCTGAAGAATTTGCTTCTGACCCGAATGTCCAATGGATACTTAGGTACGATTCATTAGATCGTCGGCGCGTCAGAAACACTGATTCCGATGATATTGATGATATTGATGATTTTGGTCCTGGATATTTTGTTGCTTCAATTTTACAGAATCGAATTGCATTTTATTTTTCTTCTTTATTTCATATCGGCAGACAAATAAAAGTATCTACTAATGCCTTTCAGGACTGTAACATTCTGAGGGATTCGAGTCGTGACATGATACGTTCCGTTTTTGCAATTGAACGAGCATTGGCTTCATCTAATTTAGATCAATCTAATTCTCGTATTTCATCTGAAGAAATCAACATTCATTTAAATAGTTTATGTGATAATGCTATTGATCGACATGTCCAAAATATTGAGATTGCAAATCAATGGTGGATTAATTGGCGAGAGGAAATCCAAGTTTGTCGGGGATTAATAACCGAATTTGAAGAGTTTGCCCCACGTGAGCGATTTAGTAGAAGGAAATCTAATAATCGGTGGATTCGTCCTGCAATGCGACTAGTGAATTTCGTTTCTCAATCCAGTAATCTTCAGCAGAATATGATTGCCCAGGGCGTCAAATTTAAGATTAGTCCTCAGGAGAATCCTACAAGATTTGATATTTTTGGTTTATCTATCCCTCTAATAATTTTGCTAATTGCCTCTTTTAGTGAAGATGATATGCATTCGCATATGTTGATTCATGAAATTGAACGTTCTATTCACGAACAACGTAAAATAAATCGAGAAAAAGAATTATCACCAATTCGAGATTCTTTTGAAAAAGGATTGATAGAGAAATATGGAAATGTAAATCCATTTTTTAATTATCCTATCAGTGAAAAAGCAATTGATGATAACTATTTAAAAATGATTATTGAGAATACGCATAGTAAAATCGGTGAGTCATCATTTCTTTCTGATTGGAAAAAATTAATCAGTCCTTCGATTTATAAAAATAGTTTAATATCATTATTTTATAATCATTTTTCTCTTCCCGAAAGAGCAGAAATATTATTTCGTCTATTTGATTCTTATATCAAGTGTAATATAAATCCAAAAATGAGTCTGTCGATTGACGATAATGTGCAAAATATATTCATTGATAATATACTGAGTAATTTTTCAGATGACATATTAGGTGCAATTATCCATGTAGACAATTTAAAAAGTATTCCTTCATTGGGATACTATTCTGAAATACTGCAATCTGTAATCATGAAATTAAATAATATTGGGTATGAATTAACAATGCCTGGATCAAAAATGCTGACTGTCCTGTATAATAAAGCTGTTAAGAATATTAGTGTATCTTAAAAATGATTATTTTTGAGTTAGTCACTATGATTGTTCATTATTTATTGCTTGCAACTCTTTATTTAACCATGCTTCCGTTCGGCGCATCGCAGAGAGTTGCCCTCCAGAGTGTTTCAGCATCAGTGCCGTCGCTACTGTTTTACTGGGAGAGTTCACCATGCGGCCTAACGTTGGGCTCCAGAGAACCTGATTCCAGAGGTCGTCGCTCAACGCCATTGGCACCCCGAAAACCGCCGTCACTGCCGCCTCGACCGAAAGCCCCTCATCTGCCCGATACCGGATTGTGCGGAAGATGATGTCCAATCCTATGGGACGGAAGAGCAGGTGTCCGCCGTCCTTGTTCCGGTAAGGAGCCGATGCTGCCTCCAAATTCTCCGCCTCGGCGAAAGTACGCAACTCGGGGCAGTGACGCTTGATCGCCTCCCAAAGCTCCGTGGCTCGCTGGTAGAACGCATCCAGCTCGGTATCACTGGGGCGCTTTCGTAGATAGTCCGGCCAGCCGCGAGCGACCTTGGGTTTCAGGTAGAAATCCATGGCGTTGTAGAGGGTCTCGACGGTTGTCAGGCTTCTGGTATCTGACGTGGAGAGCGAGCGGGTCTTCGCAAGCGAGAGGCGATCTTTGAGAAGGGGATACTCTTCGATCAGCCGACGAACCGTAATGGCGATGGCATCGTCTTCATCAAGCGCGATCTTCTCCATCGGGCTGACTTGCTTTGCGTACTTGTTCAGCGTCGTGAAGAGCCGCCGGGTTCGCTGCCGCCCTTCCTCTGTCTCCTTGTGTCCGACGAAGAGCACTGACACCTCGTCCTTTGCCAGATCGCCGCGCTTCTCCAGCGCCTGCTTGATTCCGACCACCCGGTGCTGCCCATCTATTGCAAAGAGCCGCTCAGTGCCGTCCAGGCGCAGATAGCCCACAATCCCCTCCAGGTCTTCACCTGGCCCTTCCGGGTGCTCCATATTGCCACGAACGGCCAGCTCGTACCACTCGGGTGAGCCGCCGTACACCCCAATCACCAGCGCGTTGAAAAACCGCTCATCGTTGTTGGGACGAATCAAGTAGCTTGCAATATTGGTCGCATGGCCCTTCTGAATCGCCCGCTGGATCAGAGTCGAGAGGGTCTCGCTCTTATGGATCATGGATACTTCGCTCACTCGGTCGCGCAAGTCGCCCAGGCGCATACAGGCGATGTAGTACACCCGGTCTCCCATACGGGCGCGAAGCGCGGGCAGGGTCAGAGCGGGCAGCGTTTTCTCGTTAGACATTCAAAAGGCTCCTACGACACGGCGAATCGAGGCGGGAAACTTGTCGTTGCATGGCGGGATGAACGCCTCCAGCAGATCGTCTTCCAGCGTAGTGATGTTGGCCTGTGGAACTTCCGTGTAGCAGAACCAGAGGTGCGGATCGTACATGTTGAGGAGTCGGAAGATCTTGGGACGCCCGTCTTCTCGTCGCTCCGCGTTGAGGTATTCTCCGAAGCGCCGCCGGAGATTGGACGCCTGCCCGACGTACATCAAGTAGCTACTGAACGGATGCCCTGCCACCCCGGAAGCTACGATCAGCGTGTACACTCCCGAAGTGTCGGGAATCGTACTTCGATTTCCCGGTTCCAGGCGACAGTGCTGCCATTTGCAGGGAACACGATTTGGATAAGCAACCCACTGTCGGGGCCACAAAGCCATATCGTGAGAGTGATCTCGAAGCTCGCTCTGTTGGCGGATTACATCGTCTACGGCCATATCGTCACCGTATATTTCGGCACCACCGAGGTTTCTCCTGCAAATGGCGACAAATCAGTATCGCTCAAGGCGTTTTTGGCAAGATCAACCCGTGCTCCAGCACGAGCTTTCGGAGCAAGTCGCCGCTCTCGTTTTGAGCTGTCGCGATCTTTTCGACCAGCTCTTCCGTGACGAGCGAAGCGCGGCCCGCTTTCACGCAGTAGAACACGTAGAAGTCCTTCGCCGCGTCTGCTCCCCCGAGTCGAATACTCGTGTCCACGTCCGAGGTGTCCCCACCGCCCGCGTTGTACTCGTTGAAGAAGAACTCCTCGTCGCCGTGATGCTCGATCCCCAGCTCCTCCAGCTCGTCATTCATACGGTGCTCGATGGGGCCGGGGTACTGATCGATCATCGAGCACCCTGAGCCGGTAAGCTCGAAGACCTCATAGACCGTCGTTCCGCTGAAGAAGAGGTGCCGTCTTGCTCCAGGGGTTGCTGACCCGATTCATTGCGGATTCCTGAGTCGCCGAACCAAACCCAGACCTCGAACTCCTGCCAGCCCGCCGAGTTTTGCCCAACATACTCCAGCCGACAAAGGCCGTCCAGGTCGATGTAGTAAAAGAAGCCGCCGAGGTTTTCGTAGAACATGGTCGTCTCTCATTTTACCCTTGAAGCCGCCTTGATGAGATCGGCCCTGAATTTTTTCGGAAAACATTGTATAATGATAACTATATGCAAGGAATTCCGAAAGAGGAGAGCGTCGCAGAGAGGGTGCTGGAGCTGATTCGCGAGCGCGGCATGGTTCGCGCTCAGGATCTGGCACCGCTGGGCATCTCACCCTCCTACCTCCAAAGGCTCTACGAACAGGGCAAGATCGAGCGATCCAGCCGGGGCATCTACCTCGACCCCGATGCGCCGCTCGATGAGCATCTCTCGCTCTCGGAAGTCGCGCTCCACACCCCGAGCGGCGTTATTTGCCTCGTCTCCGCGCTGGCGTTTCACGGCATCGGGACACAGCTTCCGCGCGAGGTCTGGCTTGCCCTCCCGCCGCGAACCCATCGCCCCTCGCTCTCCTGGCCGCCGCTCCGCCTCGTTCAGATGGCCGACCTCACTGAGGGAATCGAGACCCATGTTTTGAACGGTGTTACGGTTCGCATCACCGGCCCGGCTCGCACGGTCGCCGACTGCTTCAAGTACCGAAACAAGATCGGCCTCGATGTCGCGCTGGAAGCCCTCAAAGACGGCTGGCGACGGCGCAAGTTCACGATGGACGCGCTCTGGCGCTGTAGCAAGGTCTGTCGCGTCTCGAACGTCATGCGCCCTCACCTGGAGTCCCTGAGCGTATGAGCGAGAACACAAAGCCGCAGGGCGAGCGCAACCCCGGCGCGTCCGTCCAGGCGAAGCTTCGCAACCAGGCCCGCGCCACTGGCACGGATACCAGTCTGCTACTTGTCCGTTATCTCATCGAACGCTTTCTCTACCGCTTGAGCCTCTCGCCCCACAGGGAACGCTTCGTCCTGCGCGGCGCGACCCTGTTCTCCGTCTGGTCAGACACCCCGTACCGACCCACCCGCGACCTCGACATGCTCGCCACCGGAGACAGCTCGCCCGAAGCACTACGCCAGATTCTCCTCGACATCTGCACCACCGAAGTTCAGCCCGACGACGGCGTAATTTTCCTGCCCGCGACTCTCGTTGTCGAAGAACGGACGGTCGGACGCGCCTACCAGGGTCTCTACGTCGAAGTCCTGGCCCAGCTTGGCAGCGCTCGCCCCCGTCTGGAACTCGACCTCTCGTTCGGCGAGGCCATCACCCCGGCCCCGATGGAGATCGAACTTCCGGCTCTCCTCGATAAGCCCCGCCCGAGGCTTCGCGCCTATCCGCAAGAAACCGTCATCGCCGAGAAGACCGAAGCGCTCGTCCAGCTTGGCCTGGGCAACACCCGCCTGAAGGACTTCTTCGACCTCTGGTACCTCTCCCGTGCGTTCGCATTCGATGGCCCGACCCTCGCCGCCGCACTCAAAGCCACCTTCACCCGGCGTGGCACTGCCTTCCCCACAGACGGCCTCCCCGAAGCCCTCACCAGCGCGTTTTCCGGCGATCCCGTCAAACAAAGCCAGTGGGGACGCTTTGCCAGCAAAATCGGCAGCGACCAGTCGGCTCCCGCACTCGAAGCCCTCCTCGGCGACCTGAGAGCCTTCCTCCAACCTCTTCTCGCCGCCCTTGCTGAAGACCGTTCTTTCACTGCGAAATGGCCTCCTGGCGGCCCCTGGAACTAATTCCTAATTTGTGAAGGGATTGTCAGAAAATCCTTGCTTTTTTTCTGACAATAACCTACAATCAAAGCCGTGGCAGCAACCATTTCAAGCCGGATCGAGCGGCGCATTCAGAAGCAGGGAGAGGGCTGGGTTTTCGCGGCTCAGGACTTCCTTGATCTCGGGAGCCGCGCCGCCGTGGATCAGACGCTCTCGCGCCTCGTGCGGGAGGGAACGATACGCCGCGTCGGGCGGGGACTCTACGACCTGCCGCGTACCAGCGCCCTCCTCGGCGCTCTGGTTCCGCCCTCGCAGGAGCGCGTCGCCGAGGCACTTGCCCGCAAGACCGGGAGCCGACTTCAGAGCATCGGCGCGGTCGCCGCGAACGCCCTCGGACTCTCCACCCAGGTTCCCGCCAGGATCGTCTACCTCACCGACGGGGCATCCCGAAAAATCACGGTAGGGGGCCAGGCCATCGAGCTGCGCCACGCAGAGCCGCGCCGACTTACGGAGCGAGCGAGTAAAGCCGCGACCATTCTCGAAGCCCTCCGCTACCTTGGCCCCACAGGGATCGACGAAAGCGAACTCACCCGGCTTCGCGCCCTCCTCACCAACCGCGACCGCGCCGCCCTGCGCCGCCGCCGCGCCACCGCGCCCACCTGGCTCCTGCCGCACCTCGACCGACTCCTGGAGAACCCTGTTTGAACCGAATCGCCCACGCCTCCGCCGCAGAACGCGCCGCCGTCTTCCAGGCCGCCGCCGTCGCGCAGAAACTCTCGCCCATCATCATCGAGAAAGACTTCTGGGTCTGCTGGACGCTGGAGCGACTCTTCGCCCTGCCTGAAGTCGGTGAGAACCTGCTCTTCAAAGGCGGCACGTCGCTCTCGAAGGTCTACGGCGTCATCGAACGCTTTTCTGAGGACATCGACCTCTCGCTCAGCCGCGACTTCCTCGGCTTTGGCGGAGCGCGCGAGCCGGAGCTTGCCCCCAGCAAGACCCAGCAGCGCAAGCGCATCGAGGAGCTTCTCGCCGCCTTCTACGCCGCCACGACCGAGCGCACCCTGCCTGCGCTTCACGCCGCCATCGCCGAGGTTTTGGGCGAGGACGGCTGGACGCTCACCCCGACCGAGCCGGGAACGCTGGAGTTCGCCTACCCCCTGAGCCTCGGCTCCGCGCTGGCCTACATTCGGCCCGTCGTCAAGATCGAGATGGGCGCTCGCAACGACACCTGGCCCGCCGAAGAGCATCCCGTCGTTCCCTTCGTCGCCGAAGTCGTGGCGGGCACCAGTTCTGCTGTCGTTCGGGTTCTCGCCGTCGAGCGCACGTTCTGGGAGAAGGTCACGATCCTCCACGACGAGTTCTACCGCCCTCTGGAGAAAGTTCGTGGCGAGCGGCTCTCGCGCCACTACTACGACCTGGTCAAGCTCGCCCAGCACCCGGAGATCGGCCCCCGCGCTCTTGCCCGCCTGGATCTTCTTGCTCGCGTCGCCGAGCACAAAGAGTTCTTCTACCGTAGCTCCTGGTCGCGCTACGACCTCTCCGTTCCGGGTTCTCTGCGCCTTCTTCCACCGCCCGAGCGCCTGCCCGATCTTCGGAGCGACTACGACCGAATGCGCGACATGTTCTTCGCCGCGCCGCCCACTTTCGACAGCCTGCTGGAGAGCCTGAGCGCCCTGGAAACTCGCCTGAATTCTTAGCATGGTCAACGGCCACCAAAGCTCCTATCAACGGCCACCAAACTTCTCAAAAGCGAGCTTCTTGGCGCAAAGAATCACGGGCATTGCGTCCACCCCGCGCCGCCGTACCAGCGACTTCCCGGACTCCGAATCGCCCGCCAGAACCTCCACCAGCGCGAGAGTCAGCAGATCGCCCCGCTCGCCCTCCGAGAGTGCCTCCCAAGCCGCCGCCGAAACATCGGTTTCAGCGATGCGTGTAGCCGTCTCAGCCGCTACTCGAACCGGCGCGACCACGATCCTCTGAGGCCGCTCTCCCCGATCTGACGCATAGCTCGACGGCGGCGCGGGCGCGAGCCACTCCGAGCGAATCGCCGAAAAGAGAAGCGCGGGCAGGCTCTGTACCTCGTGGCTGGCCGCGTAGACCCGTGCCGCTCTGACCGCGCTCCTCACCGCGTCCAGAGGTTTCTCACCGACCGCTCGACGAGCGGCGTCTGCCGTGAGTCCGGCGCTCATGGCGACCGCTACTGCCTCGCTCTCCGGCTCGGGAACCTCCGCAGGAGGAACGACAACCTCTCTGTGCCTGGGTTCAGAACCAGCCCCTCGTACTGTTGTCGTCTTCTGCACTCTCTTCTAAAGGAGGGGGGCGCAATTCGGGTCGCAGGAGGGGCGCATTTTCGGCCCGCGAAAGGAGCCGTCGCTTCCTCCTCGGAGCAACCCAGGCGTGACACGCTCGGCCCACGTCGAATCCTGAGGCGACGGAGCACCACCGCCACGAGTCGCCGCAGAGCGCTGGTGTACTTCTTGCGAGCCAGCACGGCCTCGCACAGCGCCTTCCAGCCCGCGTTGAGCACATCGGCCAGCGACACCAGCGGACGAATGCAGACTCGCCGTCCGTGGGCGTACTCGATCTCGATCAGGTGGCAATCCAAAAGAACGCCGAGCAGGCGCTTGACAGTAGAATCCACGACGCCGAGCTGCTTCTCGAACCAGGCGTTGTGTGCGTGGCAGCCCTCGCACGAGTCCAGGTAGCAGATGTCGCGGAAGAGCTGGGCCAGGTGCCAGTCACGATCCGAGCGGACATCGGGGAGCTGGAACTGGGGTAAAGTGGGGGTGTTAGCGGCAGGCTGGATCGTTGGCGCGAGAGTAGCCTGTCCGAGAGGTGCGGTGGGCGGATTCACTCGTGCACCGCCTTCTTGGGCTTACGATGCCGAAGTACGGTGAGGGGAAGAGTGCAGGTGCCGGGGGTAACAGGAGCCTTCTGCGCGAGTGCGGCGCGTAGCCGCGTGAGGTGTACGATGTGGGATTTGGAAACGGATTCGCACCCATATAGCCCTCATTTCCACGTTGGAAATGGGGGTTGTTTTGTTAATCCGGGCAAACGAAAAAGTAGGGGCACGAGGGGCATGAGGCCGCTTCGTCGGGGGTGGGGGTGAAGACGCGAAGCTGGATTCCGGTGACGGCGCGTTCGTACTGCTCCAGGTGGTTCTGGCGCGAGCGCGGGCGGGGTGGTGCGGAGAGGACGGTGTCGGTTTGCAGGTAGCGCATCGCGACACCGCTCAGGTTGTTCTGCCTTGCGGCTTCGTGGAGCAGGGAAAGCGTTCGCTCGTTAGGTGCTTCCATGATCTCGTTCTCTGGCGTGCGGCGGAACGTGTGGCGTTCGAGGATGCCGCCCTCGGTGACTGCATCCGGCGTGACGTTGAGGGTTGCCCCGGACGGTAGCGTGACCGCGAGGGTCGTTCTGGGGGAGTGGGGAGTGGGGAGTGGGGCGGCGGTTATTTCCACGGCGGCTTTTCGGTAGAGCGACTCGTGGGGATGGCGCTCGGGCGGGCCAAGCTCTTCCCAGGCTTCTTCCAGCTCGCGCTCGTCGTGCAGGGCGGCAAGGGTCGCCCGCTTGAACGCGTCGTAGGCGCTCGGGGGGCCGGGGCTGACCTTCTCTATTTTTTCGTAGAAGTACCGACGCGGGCAGCGCAGGTACAGCTCCGCATCGCCCGCTGCACAAGCAGCCTCCCCACTCCCCACTTCCAGCTCTCTCTTCCCCGGTTCTGGAGGAGTGGGGAGGGGGGAGTGGGCGGGCCAGCGGACGGTGCGCAGGCCCTCGGCGTCGTCGAGGGCGGCAAGAAGCGGGGTGCGCAGGGCGGAAAAGCGCCCGTACCGCTCGGCGCGAGAGAGAACAAGATGGTCGCGGGCGCGGGTAAGCGCGACGAAGAACAGCCGGGCTTCTTCGTCGAAATTAATCGTCTCTCGCGTTTCTTTTACGTCGAGGTCAGGCAGGAGACCTGGGGCGGGGCGGGGCGGGAAGCGGCCCGCCGAGAGATTGGGGACGAACACAATCGGGAACTCCAGACCTTTCGAGGCGTGAACGGTGAGCACCCGCACGACGCTCTCTTGCGTTTCTTCAATCTCGCCCAGCGACGCTCCGAGCCGCGCCAGCCGACGCAGGTGGTCGAGAAAGCCGCCCAGCGCCGACTCACCTGGCTCCAGCAGGAGCGCCGCACGCTCGCGGAAGCTCAGGGCGAGCGTCAGGAGCCGCTCGGCGGCGCGGGTGTCGAGCGTGGACGCCAGCCGGGGCGGACCCCAGAGCGCGGTCGTGAGCAGTCCGTAGGCGTCGTCGCCCGTGATGCCATCAGGCAGCGTGGGCCAGAGCCGCGTCGCCGGGCCGCCTGGATCGGCGACTTTTGCCAGGAGCGCGACCAGCTTGCGCACGGTCGGGTCGGCGAGCAGGCCACCTTCGTTGCCGCCGGGTGCGGTCGGGATCTTTCGAGCGATGAGCGCCTCGCGCAAGACCCGCGCCTGGTTTCTGGTGCGGCAAAGAACGACCATGGCGTCCCACGGAAACCCATCATCGTGGAACCGGCGAATGGTCCGTGCGATCCCGTCGGCCTGGGAGATATCATCCGGGGAGACCGCAAGCGTCGCCGACGAAAGCCCGTCGCGGCTTGGTGTCCAGGTGCGCGGCCCCTCGCCGCTTGCGACACCGAACAGCGCCACCAGGTCTGGCCGGGAGCGGTAGTTGACCGCAAGGTCCAGTCTCTTGCCGGTCGGGAAGTCTCTTGCAAACTGCGTCACGTTGGCCGGGGACGCCCCCCGGAACGCATAGATCGCCTGGCGCAGATCGCCCACAGCCCACAGCCCCGCGCCGTCGCCCGTGAGAAGCTGGACCAGCCGCGCCCCCGAGCGGTTGATATCCTGATACTCATCGACCAGGACCTGCTGCCACTGCGCCCGCTCGCTCCTGAGAATCGCCGGGTCTTTCTCCAGCAGCTCCAGCGGACGGGCGACCAGGTCGGCGAAGTCCAGTGCGCCTTTTTCCTGGAGAATCTCGTCGTAGGTCCGCCAGAGCGCGGCCACGTCGGTCCACTTCGGCTCGCCTGTGGCCCGAATTTCGAGGTCGGCGGGCGTGTCGCGGGCCTCTTTTCGCCGGGAGATGGCACGAAGCACATCGGGCAGAGGAAAGGCCGGGTCGTGCAGGTACCGAAGGGCCGTCAGCGGCAGGCTCGCCACCCGTCTCTCCAGCAGTGCCAGCGCCTCGGCCTCGGTGAGCAGCACGGGGCGCGGCGGCAGTCCGGCGGCTCGCCAGTGTCGGCGCAGAAAGTCCAGCCCCCAGGCGTGGAACGTCGAGATTCCCAGCCGTCCGGCCTGGTCGGGGGCGCTGGCCGCAAGCCGCTCGCGAAGCTCGTCGGCGGCCTTGCGCGAGAACGTCAGGCAGAGAATGTTCTCCGGCGCGACCGATTTTTCCTGAAGAAGATGCAGAACCCGCGCGGTGAGCGTCCGGGTCTTGCCCGTGCCCGGCCCGGCTCCGACCAGTAGCGGCCCGCTCTCGACCAGCGCGGCGGCGGCCTGCGAGTCGTCGAGGTCGCCGAGGGTGCCGCCGGGCGGAAGAAAGAGCGTTCGGCGCGTCTCCGGGCCGAGCGTGAGCTGCGAGTACACCAGCGCCTCGGGCAGGTCTAACTTTCGGGCGATGGCGCGGGCATCGAGGCCGGATTCAAAGAGTTGCTGGGCGAGGGGGCCGGGCAGGAGAAACTCGCGTGCGAAGACGTTTGCCTCGGCCTCGCGGCGCTGGCGCGGGCCGTAGCCACTGAGTGCGCCCGCCGCCGGGTCTTCGTCGAGGTCGCCATCGTCGCAGCGGGCGTCGGCCTCAGCGTGGTGCAGCCGAACATGGCCCAGCTCGTGGGCCAGAATCAAGAGCCGCTCGGAGCCGTGGGCGTCCGCGCGAATCCAGATCGTGGCGGCTTCCACGTCGAGCACGGCGTGCGCCCCCGAGAGCAGCGCATCGCCCGTCGGCCTGGCGCGAATTCGCAGCCCCTCGCCCGCAATGGCTAACTCGACGAGTTCTCCCCCGACGTTCTGACCCCCTCTTGGAGCGTCTGCCCCCTCTTGGGCGCTCGTACCTCGCTTCCGTTCTCCCCCGGCTAAGCGAGGGAGACTTAGAGGGTTGGGCTTCGTAGATACCCCTTCGCTTGCCGGAGGGGTCGGCGGTGACGCCGGGGGAGGTGGCGCGGGAGGTTCTACCTGGGCGCGGAGGGTTCGGGCCTGGGCGCGGGCGCGGGCAAAGGCGGCGGATGACACTTACCCGGTCAGCCAGCGCTCGCGCATGGCGTCGGTCGTCTCCGGGTCAGCGGTGAGTGCAGCCTCGAAGCTCTCCTGATGGACCTCGGGCGAGGCGTCCGCGCGGTAGCTCGCTCCGGCGGCCAGCATCGGGGGCTGCGCCAGATACGCCCGGACTTCCTCGACGGACCGGCGCAGCGTCTGCGAGAGCTGGCTGAGAAGCGCCGTCGGGACGCTTTCCCACGCGACGAACCGACGATGAAGTTTCCAGAGCAGGCCCTCGGGCAGGCGCAACGCACTCGCGGCCTCGTCCATGTCCAGACCCTCGGCGCGGACGGCGAGAAGCAGGCTGCTCAGCGCGGGCCGCCGGGTCGCAAGAGCGCCCCGCCCGATCTCCCGCACCCGCCCCGCCCCCTCAGCTCCCCCATTATCTGCCCCCTCACTTCCCCCATTATTGGGGGCCAGGGGGTAGAACGAGGTGGCGGCGATTTGGGCGAGCGTGCGGGCGTGCTCGGGGTGGCGGACGGTCCACGTGTCGAGAGTGCCGGGCTGGCTGTCCTGGGCGAACGCGACGGCAATCGCGTCGGCGTCGAGTTCGGCGTCTATCGTGCTTGTTCCCATTTTTGTATCTTCTCTTCCGCTCGCTTCAAATAGTTTCGGACGCTTCGCCCGGTGACACCCAGGACGCTCGCGGCGGTGGCTCGCGCCGGGTCGTCGCTCTCTTCGGGCAGCCCTTCCACTTTCGTGAGATAGACCGCAAGGCGCTCGTTCTCGCTGAGATGGCTCAGCGCCGCGCTCAGCATCGCCCGCTCTTCCGGCCCAAGGCTCCGGTCGTGCATTCGGCTCAGCAAACTTTCCTGGCCGCCTTCTGACGACTCGTGGCTGCCCTCAGGTGCCTCGGCCTCCCGAAGCTGGGCATCGAGCGTCGCCTGCCGCTTCTCGATCAAGTTCCAGAGCCGTCGGTCCAGACACACCCAGAAGCGCACTTCCCAGAACTCGCCCGCGCTGCTCCTGTCGAACAGCGCCTCGAAGAGCGCCGCAAACAGGTCGCGCGTGCAGTCGTCGGCGTCGTCGGGCGGCAGTCGCCACTTGCTGAGCTGGCGGGCGATATGCCCGCTGACCCGCTCGGTGAGCCGCTCGGCGATGGCCCAGGCCGTCTCCGTGTCGCCCGATTGGGCGCACTCCCGAAGCGCATAGACCAGCGTCTCTTCCCGCAACTTGTCGTTGCCCTCGGCCAGCAGCGCCCGCCGTCGTTGTTTCTCACTCAGGGTCGCCAGGGATTTGAGCTGTACCTCTACTTCTTTTTCGCGGACGTAGAGCTGGCCGTTGTCCTTGCGGGTCCGGGTGAGTGGCCGGAGAGTGAACGTATCCTTCATGAGCGGAACTGGGAAACTTTCGCGCAACCCGGAAAGGGTCGCCGGAAAAATTATATCGGATGCTTGGTACACTGTGTTTTATGAGACAAGGCTATCGTTTGATTGGACAGGACCGGGGGCACGTGGCGATTCTGGGCGCGGACGGCAAGACGGTCGAGTGGGAGGTTCCGTGCGGCCACAACTCGCACGACATCGAGGCGCTGCCCGGCGGGAACTTCCTGCTGCACACCGCCCCGGATCGGATCGTCGAGATGACCCCGGAGAAGAAGATCGTCTGGGAGTGGCAGAGCAAGCCCGTGGCCCCGTACACAGGCCGGGTCGAGATCCACGGCTTTCAGCGGCTCGGGAAAAACGTCACCCTGATCGCCGAGACGGGCAACAAGCGCATCCTCGAAGTGGACCGCTCAGGAAGAATCTTGAAGTCCGTCCCGCTGACGGTCGAGCGCCCTGACTCACACCGCGACACGCGCCGGGTCCGAAAAGTCGCCCGCGACCGCTACTTAGTCTGCCACGAGGGGCTGGGAATGGTGCGTGAGTACGACGGCCAGGGAAAAATCACCTGGGAGTTCGCGCTCGACCTCAACAACCAGCCCGCCACGGGCGGCCACGACGGCCACGGAACCGCCGTTTTCAACGCCCTGAAAATTCGCAACGGGAATATTTTAGTGGCAGGTGGGAACAATAACCGGGTCTTCGAGGTAGATTATCGCACCAAGAAAATCGTCTGGTCCATCGAGCGCGACGAACTACGGGATACCAATGGCAAGCCCATTCACCTGTGCTGGGTCACGGGCCTGAATGTCTTGCCTAATGGGAATATTCTCTTCGGAAACACTCACGCCGGACCCGAGAATCCGTACTTAATCGAAGTGACAAGAAGTAAGAACGTTGTGTGGAGCTTGAACAACCAGGAAGCCTTCGGAAACGATCTCTGCGCGACGTATTTACTGGACATTCGAGGCAGAATCACTCGGTAAAATAAGTTCAGGGCGGGGAATTACTTCGGAAGCAACGAAGGATCGTACTTCTCAAGAATTTCCCGCCCGATCATCAACGCTTCTTCCGCGTTTCTGATTTGAATACCAAGATCAACCTTCTGCCAGGAAGTAAGTTCGGGTGAGTTTACCAAAATATGACTTGCATTTGTTGTATCTTGTAGTATCTGCATTTCTCTTGACAGAGGTAGTAATAATAAAAAATATTCACCTCGCTTGTTCTTTAGATTTGAATGTATACTTCTGTTTTTGATAAGATTCGATTTCATCGGAGAATGAAACAAGATTAAGTATGAACTGAATGCTGATATGATAATGGCGATAATAAATTCTACACTGCGTGTATGACTATAAGCAGGTATCGAAAGTGTGATAACGATCAAATTGAAGGAAAGTAGTGCTGCTGTGACTCTTCTGGGTGTGTTATCGTGTAGGGCTGAAGTAATTATCTTGATTCGGTCAGAGGTGAATTTTAAAATACTTTGTGCTGAGGTAAAGTCGAGTGTATCGGTGTTATTTTTTGTTTCGGTGATTCTAAGATGCGAAAGAGGTTGGGTACTCATTTGCTTAGCCTTTCAATGACTTCAAGTAGATAGTTTAAAGATTTTGTATGTTGAATCAGGTCATAACCAGCGGTGTTGGCAATAATTATTTTATCTGTTTTGTCACGCAGTGATTGAATTGTTAGAGCCGTGTATACATATTCGTGTTGGAAATTTTGAGTGCCTTTGATGACTTGAAGCTCTCTCATAGTTTCAGCATACTTGCCAGATTCATAAAATTTCTCGATTTCAGATTGATGCTCAAGCCATAAATCTTGCTTAGAAACAACCGTTATCATTTTGATTGGATGCTGCGCGACTCGAATGACTCCAATCAAGTTTTCTAATAGTTGTTGTTCATCTTGAACACATTTTAAAAGATGTGTATTGATATCTGAAATTTCTGATTCAGTAGAATGATAGCCTGCTGCAACTAAATTAATAATCAAGATGCGTTTATTTATAGTTATTTGTGATAGAAGTTTATCCCAATGTTCACTGCGATTCTCTTGCCCCGGCGCGACGAACACACTCTGAGCATCGTTTGATTTTAGCCAGAACTTCTCTGTGTTGACGGATGCAATATATTCTTTGGGCGGAGCGGTTGGATCGAAGCTTTCGTCTAAGAGGTGACCGAGCGTGCTTTTTCCGGTTCCACCCGCGCCGAAGATGGCGATTCCGAGCTTGCCGTCGTTGAGGCGGCGGCGCATTTTCAGGGTCGCGGCTTTCAGTCGGTCGCGCAGCTCCCAGGCGGCCAGACCTATTTTTGCCGTGGTAGTCGGGTCGAGCAACATTCCAGAACTATTGTATCAGAAATCGAGATCACACGAACTTGCTGCGCAGGGCGGCGATGATGGCGGAGTAGCCATCGTCGTCGAGGGGGCGGGCGACACCGACGCGGTAGTGGTCCCCGAAGCTGCCATCGACGAACGTGCCTCCGGCAAACTCGCGGCGGGCTTTGTAGCGTGGAATGACATGAAAATGAACCTGCGGGTCTAAATTCATTAAAAAAGCATAGTTAAAGTGATCTGGCTCCCATAAACTCGCAAGAACGGACTTTGTTTTACGCGCCACAGACCAGAGTTCGGTTAGTTCGGCATCGGTGAGGGCGGTGACATCGGACTCGGAGCGGCGCAGGAGCAAGAAGCAGCGCCCCAGAAGCGTCTGGTCGGCATTCAAAACAACAGACCAGCGCTCGGACTGAGCGATGAGGAAGCGCGGATCGGGTTCGTGTGTCAGGGGCATGGCATTTTAGAAACTTTCCAGACCGTACTCATCGATAGGGGAGAAATAAACGATGGTAATGGTATCGTCGAGTGTCACGGGGCGGTCGTAGATGCGTGAGAGCAGCGCCAGAATGTCGTCGTGGGTGCGTAGCTCGGAGTTCTCGCGCTGAATGTCTCTGGGACTCAGCTCCCGGATGGGTTTTGCCTCCACCGAGTCTAAAATTGCGGTGAATACCTTGGAGCGTCGCCCGAAACGCTGCCCGAGTGTCACCCAGACGATGTGTCCGGACTGGTACTTGCCGGACTTGTCGCCCAGGCGGATCGTGGCCGACTTGCGGCCTTTTTTGAGTGCGTCTCCGTAGAGTTCGTTGTAGAAGTTGAGTGCGAACACGGGGGCTAAGTTAGGCCGAGGTGCCGGGTATTCCTTCTCGGCTCAACCGAAAAACCGCGAGCGAGGCGCTCCAGCCGTCGGTTTCGATGTGAGTGAGAAAGGCCGTGGCCTGTGGACGAAGCGGATCGGCGATGAGAATGGGGCACCCGAAGCGCGGCAAAAGCTCCTGAAGCGCCGGATGAAGCGTCCGCTTGTACAGAATATCCGCCCCGATTACTAACTCAAAGCCGGAGATTAACTCTTCGGGGAAGCTACGCCAGTCTCCTGGGCACACTTCGATGCCCGAAATCCCGTTTCGGGCGGCGTTTTGCGTGCAAAGCGCCAGTGCTCGCGGGTCGTAGTCGGTTTGAGTAACGTCCCAGCCCTTTGCCCGCGCGACCAAACCCGCCAGCCCGACGCCCGCGCCTATTTCCAGTAATTTCTTGCCGTTTCCCTCGGGAATTGCGTCGGCCAGCGCCACCGCCGACGCCCAGAGCATCAGCCCGAACGGGAAGTTCTCCAGGTCTTCGTCGGTCTGCACGCGTGCGATCAGCGCGTCCTGATCCTTCACCCGGAGCACGTCCCAGGTGCGCCCACCCGCCCGGACGTGCGCCGAAGTCAGCAACGAATCTATCTCGCTCAGCTCTCGTGGCTCCAATCTTCTATGCGCAGCCCCGGAACGCGGGAGAAATCTTGCACATTTCGCGTCAGAAGCGTTGCATCGTGTGCCAGAGCCGTCGCCGCGATCTTCAAGTCCATCGTCCCGATACGAATTCGCTGAACCCAGAGCGTCTGAAAGACATCAACGACCGCTTTGTCGAACGAAAGCAGCGGCATTGCACTAAAAAATCGAAGGTTTTGCTCCAGCCGTTCGTAGAATGCCATTTGCTGATCGACTGCTCGAACTCGGTTTAGCTCTGCGAGCCAGCCACGTATCTGCTCCTCGTAGCTGACAACGCTGACCTTGACAATACTTGTTTGAATAGCAAGAACTCGAGTGCGGATGATCTCTCCTTCCGAAGTCCCACGACCCAGAAGAGAAATATGATCTGTATCAAGCAGAAACATTATCGTCGGTCATGTAGTCGGGCAGTTGCGACTTGCGATAAGCCGCTCCTGCGTTTACTGCCTGTTCATAGAGAGGATCATCTTTAAACTGGCCGAAAATTGTTTCGACCCAGCTATTTGTTATTGTTTCTTCCTGGCGCTCTTTTTCACTCAGCCGAACGACTTCGGCTTCCAGGCGGGCGACGCGCTCTTCCAGGGTTGGCATGGGGAACTCTCCTGGGTTTATTATACCGCGCTACATCTTGCCACCCATGCCCCTTTGCTTCACCGGGTTGTCGGCGTCGCTTTCGGAGCGGGGCTTGGTGGAGCCGCAGCTCGGGTCGCAGCCACAAAGCATCATGCCCTGGCCCCGGCTCTCGTGGGCACGGATCGTCGGCGGGTCGAGCGGGTCGCGCATCTGGATAAGCAGAGTCGTGCGGGCTTCGTCGCTCTGGTTGACGCCCGAGCCGTGGACCGTGAGATACGAGAAAAATAAAACGTCGCCTGCCTGCGCCGGGCAGGGCGTGGCGTCTGCAACCGGGTATTTCTCCGGATCGACGTGCCAGCCGCCGTCGGGCGAGTGCGGGAGAAGCGACTTGTGCGTCCCCGGCACGACCCGGACGCAGCCTTTTTCCAGCGGGGCGTCGTCAAAATGCACGATGGCTGCGATCATCGAGTGATTCTCGTGGGGAAAGTACGGCGCGTCCTGGTGCATCGGGAACGGGCTGCCTTTCTCGGGTGGCTTGATGAACATCTTCGTGTGATGCAACTGAACATTCGGCCCGATAATCTGAGCCGCAATCTGAGTAATTTTCGGGTCTGTGAGCAGCCGGGCGAGCGTGGCGTCGTGGAACTGCACATCGTGGCAGTGCTGAAGCACGGTTTTCTGGCCGCCCGCATGCTCGCGCGCCGCGCCCCAGGTCGCGTCGCTGCCCTGGTTTGACTCCACGTAGAGCCGGTGAGCGAGGTCGTGGACTCTCTGGCGGTAGTGCGCGGCCTCTTCGGGCGTCAGAACCCCTCGGGCGAGAACGTAGCCGTTTTCGCGGTAGAAATCAAGCTGGTCGTCGGTGAGCATGCCGCACGATTCGGCGCTACCCCTGCGGTTCCCTTCTTGCCCGGTCTACGCCTCGTACATGACATCGGTGCGCAGGACATACTTGCGGCCCGCCAGAACCGGTGCGCCTTCGTGGAGCAGTCGGTGCGCAAACAGGAGCGCGAGACCCGCGCCGGGCTGCACCTCTAAAACCCCCTCGACGCTCGGAACTTCGAGGCGGGTCTGGCCGCCCTCGCAGTCGGAGTTGAGATAGAGCAGTAGCGTGACATAGCTCTCCTCACCATTTTCGCGGCGGTAGCTGCCATCGAAGTGCGGCGCGAACCGCTGGCCCGTGTCGTAGCGGTAGAACCGGAACCGCTCGTTCAGCCCGATGGGTTTTAGCTCCCAGAACCGTTCCGAAAAGTGCGGCGCGAGCCGTGCCCAGAGCTTCTCGGCCAGCGGGGTGTCGTCCCAGATCACGCGGGTATTGTTTCTTATGTCCGGGCGCATCACAAATCCGTGCGCCGTGGTGAGGGGCGCGTCGTCGTAGCCCGCTGACTCGCTTGCCGTGATAAACGCCGTACACTCGGACGCGCTCAGAAAATCGTCGATGGTCCAGACTTTTCCCAGGACGTGCGTTTTTAGCTCCATGATAACTTAGTGTATCATAGACACGTTTTTGATGCCAAGGACGAACTCCGGGCCGAGCGCGAGGCCCGGCGTCTGGAAGCCGGGGGGAAGCCCGCCCGCCAGCGCCCGTTTCAGCGCGGCGAGTGCGGCGCGGGCGGTGAAGTCGTACGGGTCGCCCAGGGACAGCGCGGCCTCGACAGGTTTTTGCAGCCCGACCCGGACGCGCACCCGGACGACGCTCTGGCCTTCGCTCCGCTGCTCGTGGGTCGGGCCGAAGGGCTGCGACTCGACCCAGCGCCCCAGAAGCTTCTGCATCAGGCCGCTGGACAGAACGCCCGGAAGCTTCGTCGCGGCAAGCTCCAGGGCGCGTGGCAGCCCGACATAGGTCTCGATGTGCGGAATATTCGTGCTGGCCGTGCAGGCGATTACGTCGCCGCGCCAGGGATAGAGCGGTAGTGCGCCTATCTTGTCGTTGCCAAAGTCGAACGTCTCGGTCTTCTCCGCGAAGTGGGCCGGGCGCAGGATCCCGTTGGTGCGCACCAGTCCGGGCCTGGTGAGCAGAGGAAGAGTCGCCCGGAGCATCCCGCGCGATGCGTGGCTCCTGGTCCAGACCCCGATCTGAAGATGGGTCGCTGTGGGCAGCTCCCGCGCGAGCCGCACCGCAAGGCAGTCGGTCGGAAGCACCGCCAGCCCGACACCCGGAAGCAGCACCGCGCCCGCCGCCCGCGCCTGGTCGTCGAGTGCCTGAGCTTTCTGGAACGCGCTGTACTCGCCCGCAAGGTCCAGGTAGGGGATTCCTGCCCCGATGCACGCCTGCATCAAGGGTGGCCCGGTGATGTCAAACGGCCCGGCGGCGTTGAGAACCGCCGTCACGCCGTTAAGATTGGGGGCGCTTACCTCGAAGTCGCGCCACTCCAGCCCCGCGCCGCCCGCCTCCGCCTGAAGCGCCGCCGCGTTACGCCCTGCCACGATAGGACTCTCGCCTTCGTCCAGCGCCGCGCGCAAGATCAGCCGTCCTGTGTACCCGCTCGCTCCGTAGAGTAGCCAGCTCATCGTAGAAGCCCTCCGCCCGGAAAGTTCGCCAGCGGGTTCGTCTTTACCTCTCACCCTCCCCGGTTGCAAGCAACCGACCACCACCCAGCGGCGGGGTGGCTGGCGAAGAGGACAAACCTACGTCCGGAGGACATTGTGGCGAAGCCTTGAGACCCCGACGTCTATGTCGGGGGTATGATGACGACGTCTATGTCGGGGGTATGATGGTGGCGTGCATGTCTTGCAGATCGTCTCGGCGCGGCAGATGAACGGCGTGATCGCCCACCTGAGATTGCTGGTTCCAGCCTTGCGGGCGCGGGGGCACGTCGTGAGCGTCCTGGCACGCGAGGGCAGCCCGTTCGTCGCCGAGTTCGACGCTCTTGAATCCGACCTGAGCCGGACACCCCCTGATGAGCTGGATCGCATCGCCCGGTTTTGCCGGGATCAGAGCGTCGATGTGATTCATGGGCACATGAGCCGCGCCAATAACTTTGCGATTCGGCTGAAACAACAAACCAGAGTCCCGTGCGTTTTGACGGCACATGCGCTGGTCTGGCATCCGCACTGGCGCGAGGCCGACCGGGTTCTGGCCGTCTCGGAAGCCACCGCACGCTGGCACCGGCGCTGGAATTTTGTCTCACCGAGTCGTATCGAGACGATCTTGAACTTTATCGACCCGGAAAAACTAACCCCAAACTCTTCGGCACGGGAAAAACTTCGGGCGGAGTGGGGCGTTTCGGAGAGTGAGCTACTTCTCGGCACCATCGGCGACGTCATTCCGCGCAAGGGCCACGACGTTTTAATCCGGGCGCTGGAGAAATCACCCGGTTTCAAGCTCGCGGTGATCGGGCAGGGCGACGAAAAGTTTATCGGGCCTTTGCGAAAGCTTGCCGGGGAGCGGGCGCTCTGGCTCGGGCGACGGACGGACATCCCGGACACTCTCTCTGCGCTCGACGGATTTGTTCTCGCCAGCCGCCGCGACCCGTGCCCGATGGCGGTCATCGAGGCGCTGGGCGCGGGCTTGCCGGTGGTCGGAAGCCGTGTCGATGGGATTCCCGAGTTCGTCGAAGAGGGCGCGTCCGGCTTTCTCGCAAGGCCCGGCGATTCGACCGACCTCGCCCGTGCCCTGAACCAGCTCAGCGGGCTTTCTGTGGAGCAGCGCCGTGCGATGGGCCAGGCGGGACGTGCGTTCGTAGAAACTCGCGCAACTGTTGAAAGCCAGGTGCCAAGAATCGAGGCCGCGCTGAACCGCCGATATTAACATCGGTGGGTTTATGTCGGTGGTGATTTATTTTGTGCGCTTGCTCATCGGCACCTGAGCGTCGGTGAGCGCCTGATCGAAGAGCGCCATCGGGCCTGGGTCGAGTGTGAGCCGCTGGCCCAACTTCTCGCCGTCCACAAAAATATCGATGTAGTGGCACGTGAAGCAGATCACCAGGTCCAGGGTTTTCTCGCCCGACTTCACCCGAACGCCGTGATGGGGGATGAAGCATCGCGCCGGGTTTGCGTTCTTCTCGATGGCTCCGTAGAGCGCGTCTTTGAGTTTGGTGCCTGCCTCTTCGTCCTTTTTGTAGACATGCTTTCCCAGCACGACCACCCCATGGAACGGGGCTTCTCCGTTGCGCACCGCTCGCTTTCTTTTTTTCCCTTTTTTCACGGAGCGATCCGCAGGCTGGGCGGCAGGCTTCAGCTCCGGCGCGAGGGAGTAGAGCGTGAACGAATCGGCAGCGTCCCAGATTTCCTTCATCGGAGCCGGAATCCGCGAGGCAGGTGGCGGCGCAGGTGCCGGGGGATCGTCCGCGAGCGCGATGCCCGCAAGCAGCAAAGAAAGCGTCGTTCCAAAAGTGCGCCTGGTCATTCTCAAAATCTCCTGAGTCCATTCTTCCCCAAAACCTGCTGGGTGAAACCTATTCCCTTACCCTCCGGCGCTGATTTCCTCGGGCGGATGGTTTTGATCATTGACCAGGACACGTCGGAGATTACGCAATCCCTCCCGGTTGAGCTGTAGGGCATCGATTGTAGCGCGCCCCACCGATGTCAGGCCGATCATCTGAGTGGTATCGAGGCTCCATGCGAAGTGATCCGTCCACTGGTCCCGGCGTGGATGAAACAACGGCACGACGATCCTTGTGTTCGGGTCGGGCCACTCAATTAGCGTGTGCTTGAGATGATTGCAGCCACGACAGGCCATGGCCAGGTTATCCGTCGCGTTGGTTCCCCCGAGTTCTCCCGGAAAAATATGTTCGACTTCGAAGGGGTCGGAGGAGAAGACTGCCTGGTGGCGACAGTATTCACACTGATTTCGGGCACGGAAAAAGACGATGCGCCGCTGTTGGTCGGTGGGCCGACGTCTCACGTGGGGGACGGCCCGAGCTCTCGAATCGCTTCCACGAGAGAGATACCACGCTGCCTGGCAAGTGCGGAAAGCGCTTGAAGACGCATGGCTTCTGCGGTCTCGATTTGATTTGTCAGCAGCAAGAATCGACCTCTCTCTTCGAGAGTCCAGGCACGGCTTTGCTGAACCGCAATCAGCCGGGAACACTCTTGCTTCCAGAGTAGCTCCGGCTCTTCGAAATCTTTCAAAAGCTCCTGGATAATATCCTCGGGCGTCTTGCCACGCGAGGCCGCCAACGAGACCAGGCGAGCTTCTGTTTCAGGAGTGAGAACAGCCATAGAGTAGTTTACCAAATTACCCACCGGCGCTGGTGTATTTTCGGACGCCAAGTTGAAAGATCGGCAGCGAGAGGGCGAGAAATAAAAATCCGACGAGCGGGGCGAGCCACGCACCAGGGGGGAACGCGCTTCGGCCAAGAACCACATCGACCGGGAGGTAGTTCATGCAGGCTATCGGAACCCCGAACGTGAACAGGTAGCGCAGCCACTTCGGGTAGATCGTGAGCGGCATCTGCGCCGCTGTGATTCCGCCATAGGTCACGGCGTTGACGACTTCGAGCGACTCGACCGTCCAGAAGCAGAGCGTCGCCTGGAGAATCAAGACGCCCAGAAACGTCGCCGCGCCGCCGAGAGTCGCCCAGAGAATCAGCAGGGCTTTGGGAAAGGTCCAGAGAACGCCCGAGAGCGCCGCGCCCCAGAGCAGCGCGATCAGGCCGGATGCCAGCCGCCCGACCCGCGAAAGCTCGAAGATCTGCCCGGCCAGAAGCAGTGCGCTCGGCCAGGGGCGCACCAGAAAGCGGTCGAACTCCCCGGACTTGATCAGCCCGCCGAACTGATCGAAACCCCGCCCGACGCACTCGGCTATCGCAAACGCCAGGTTCGCCATTCCGTAGAGCATCGCCACCTGGGGCAGCGTCCAGCCGTTCAGCCCGCCAAAACGTGCAAACAGCGCCCAGACCCCCACTAAATCCGCGCTCACCGCCCCGAAGTTCCCAACCGACAGAATCACAAAGCTCGCTTTATGCTGCATCTGCGACCGAATCGATGCCCGCACCAGCGCCCACCAGAGAAGAAACATCGCTCTCATGGGAAGCTCTCCCGTACTTCGCCCGCCTCCCCCGTCGCGCCTCCCCGGCTCGTTCCTCGCCACCCCTCCGGCCTATTCGCTCGTGCCTCGCGGGCGAAGGGATATTTACGCAGCCCAATGCTGTAGACGACAGAGACCCTGCGAGCGCTCCAAGAGGGGGTTATACGGGGTGCAGAGGGAGAGGTTGCAACTCGGGCTATCTTATCCACCCTGGAGCACCATTCGCTTAATTCCTTGGCTTAGAAAAAACCGCCCGAGCGCGACAAAAATCCCGGTCCAGAGAAGCTGGTGAAGCAGCACAGAGCCAAGCTGGTCAGGCTGGGTTTTTCCGACCCAGAGATTCAGCGGGGCGTCCAGCATTCCGGCGAACGGCTGGAGTTCTAGGAAGGTCTGCCAGTTCTCGGGGAACAGCGTGAGCGGGATGAGCTGGCCCGACAGAATCATCACGATCACGGGAGCGGTTCGGGCGATGCCGTCGCCGGAGACGGTCCAGAGCAGCGAGACGGTAATTAAGGTACACCAGGCCGAGATTAACAGAAGCGCCCCGAAAAGGGCGACCAGAAACGCACCAAGCGCCGCGAGCGAGGGCGGCGGCTTCAGACCGAGAAAGAGCAGGCCCAGAAGAAAGATCGGGCCGCAGCGCAGGAGCGTCGGGGTGAGGCGGTTCGCGGCATTTCGGGCGTACCAGAGCCAGTACAGATCGAGCGGGCGGGCCAGCTCGTAGGCCACCGAGCCGTCGCGCATCCGCTCGCGTGCCTCGGGGTCGGGGTTCGCGGTGTAGGGCGACATGGCAAAGAGTGCCTGCACCAGCCAGGAGTAGCTCACCATCTGCTCCAGCGAGATCGGTGGTGGCTGGAGCGCGCTTTTGTAGAACGCGCCGCGCGTGGCGATAAGAACCGCGCCGAAGAGAAGCTGGGTCGCGACCCCGGCCCACGCTGCCGCCCGGTAGCGGATCAGCGCCCGAAACCGCGCCCGAAACAGGGAGAGGTAGGCGGTCATCCCCGCGTTTCCGTGTAGAAGCGCCGGATGATCTCTTCAATCGGCGGATTTTGCACAAACAGATCGCGAATCTCCATCGACTCGCTGAGTCGGGCGATGAGGCTGGCCGGGGAGATTTCAGCGGGGTCGAAGGCAAGGGTCACGCGCTCGCCCTCGCGCGTGGCGACCGTGACGCCTGGAATCTCAGGAAGCCGGGACGATGTTTCGATTGTCAGCCAGCGCTCACGGGTGACCGTGGCTCGAAGCGCGTCGAGCGGGCCGTCGGAGAGGATCGACCCGCCGCCGATCACTAAAACCCGGCTGCACAGCGCTTCGATGTCGTCCATGTCGTGCGTCGTGAGAATCACCGTGACGCCCCGCTCGCGGTTGATCTCTTTCAAGAACTCCCGGACGGCAAGCTTGCTCACGGCATCGAGGCCGATGGTGGGTTCGTCGAGAAAGAGTAAGCTGGGCGAGTGCAGGAGCGAGGCCGCCAGCTCGCCGCGCATCCGCTGGCCGAGCGAGAGTTGCCGCACCGGGGTTTGCAGGAACTCTCCGATGTCCAGCCGCTCGATCAGGGTCTTTCGGGTCTTCTGGAAGCTCTCTGTGGGAATTCGGTAGATTTCCCGGAGCAGGTCCAGCGAGTCGGCGAGCGGCAAGTCCCACCAGAGCTGCGTGCGCTGCCCGAAGACCACGCCGAGCCGCGCGACATGCGCCGTCCGCTCTTTCCAGGGGATTCGTCCGTCGATGGTCACCCGGCCCGAGTCAGGCACTAAAATTCCTGCGAGTATCTTGACCGTGGTTGATTTACCCGCCCCGTTCGGCCCGATATACCCGACGATCTCCCCGGCCTCGATGGAGAACGAGACCGCTTCGAGCGCCGTGACGGTCCGGGTCTTTCGGGAGAAAAAACCGCCCTGCGCGACCGTGAATCTCTTGGTCAGCTTCTCGACAACGATCTGCGGCATGGCCCAAAATTCTATCACGTGGCCCCCGCCGTGAAACGAGAGGTCTCGTTTCATCCAGGGCAAACGCATTTGGATTTTCTTTCCGCGCCGCCGTCGAATAAATTCGCGGCTACAATCACAAATTCAACCTTCAGAAAGCGAGCGATAGGTGCGCGGCGCACCATCGCGCTTTCCTCGTCGAATCAGTCTATTCGAC